>JAKSRS010000038.1 GCA_024403515.1 Lachnospiraceae bacterium | reverse complement strand
TTACGTCAACACCAGCTTCAACAGCCTTAAGGTATGTCATTGAAGCAACACCAGATGTGTAGTGTGTATGTAACTGAATAGGAAGCTTTGTGCTTTCCTTTAATGTCTTAACAAGTTCAGCTGCCTTGTAAGGAACAAGAAGACCAGCCATATCCTTGATACAGATAGAATCTGCACCCATCTCTTCAATCTTCTTAGCCATATCTGCCCAATACTCAAGAGTATAAGCATCACCAAGTGTATATGAAAGAGCGATCTGAGCTTCACCACGTCCTTCACGAGCTTTAATCTTGTTTGTTGAATCTACAGCTGCCTGAAGGTTTCTGATATCGTTAAGGCAGTCAAAAATACGGATTACATCAATACCGTTTGCGATTGACTTTTCAACGAAAGCATCAACTACGTCATCAGCATAAGGACGGTAACCTAAGATGTTCTGACCACGGAAAAGCATCTGTGTCTTTGTATTCTTAAGTCCATCACGAATCTTGCGAAGTCTTTCCCAGGGATCTTCCTTTAAGAATCTTAAAGAAGCGTCAAATGTAGCGCCACCCCAGCACTCGATTGAGTGATATCCGACTTTGTCCATTTTATCCAAAATAGGAAGCATAATCTCGGTAGGCATTCTTGTAGCGATCAAAGACTGATGAGCGTCACGAAGAACTGTTTCGGTTATGCCAATAGGTTTCTTTACAACTTCTGCCATTGTTTTATCTCCTTATTAATCTTAGAATACACCAAAAATAGCCATGAATGTTCCAGCTGCAACAGCTGTACCAATAACACCTGCTACGTTAGGTCCCATTGCATGCATAAGAAGGAAGTTTGTAGGATCTGCTTCTGCACCAACCTTCTGTGATACACGGGCTGCCATAGGAACGGCTGAAACTCCGGCTGATCCAATAAGAGGATTAACTTTGCCGTGAGTTGCAATACACATAATCTTACCAAAAAGAACACCGGCTGCAGTACCAAATGCAAATGCGATAAGACCTAAAGCAACGATCTTAAGTGTAGATACATTTAAGAAAGCTTCAGCACTTGTTGTAGCACCAACAGATGTACCAAGTAAGATTACAACGATATACATCAAAGCATTAGAAGCAGTTTCAGTTAACTGTCTTACAACGCCTGACTCTTTAAAGAGGTTACCAAGCATAAGCATACCGATAAGGGGTGCTGTTGTAGGAAGAATTAAACATACTACTATAGTAACGATAATAGGGAATAAAATCTTCTCAAGCTTAGATACAGGTCTTAACTGAGCCATTTTAATCTTACGTTCTTTTTCAGTTGTAAGAGCCTTCATAATCGGAGGCTGAATAATAGGAACTAATGACATATAAGAATATGCCGCAACTGCGATAGGTCCTAATAAGTTAGTCTGTCCAAGTTTTCCTGCAAGGAAAATTGAAGTAGGGCCATCAGCACCACCAATGATAGAAATAGCAGCAGCTGCCTTATCATTGAATCCAAGTGCAATAGCTCCGAAATATGCTGCGAAAATACCGAACTGAGCAGCTGCACCAAGCAAGAAGCTCTTAGGGTTCGCAATAAGGGGTCCGAAGTCTGTCATGGCACCAACGCCCATGAAGATAAGGGACGGAAGAATTGCATATTCATCCAGTACATAGAAGTAATATAACAAACCACCTGCTGTTCCATCGGGCTTGGGAGCTGCGATAATATCAGGATAGATATTAACTAAAAGCATACCAAATGCGATGGGAAGCAATAAAAGGGGCTCGAATTCCTTGGCAATTGCAAGATAAAGGAAGAAACAAGCAACTGCAATCATAAGGTAGTTACCCCAGGTAAGGTTAAAAAATGCTGTCTGATGTACCAGGTTATTTAAAGTATCAAGAATATATGACATGATATTTCCTCCTGGAAGTTAATTAAACATCAAAAATTAGTTTAATGTTGCAAGGCATGCGCCTGCGTCAACAGCATCACCAACATTTACGTTAATGCTTGCTACTGTACCATCAGCGGGTGCAACTACGGGGATTTCCATCTTCATAGCTTCGATAATAACTACTGCGTCACCCTTCTTAACAGCGTCGCCAACCTTCTTTTCAATCTTAAATACCTTTCCTGCTGCACCGGCTTCAACCTTGATTCCGCCTGCTGCGCCTGCAGGAGCTGCAGCCTTAGGAGCTGCGGGAGCAGCCTTGGGAGCTGCCTTAGGTGCTGCTACGGGAGCTGTTGCTACACCGGCACCTTCTTCTACTGTAACATCATATACGTTTCCATTAACGGTAATTGTATAGTTCTTCATAATTTTAAAACCTCCTATTTGCTCTCTTTATAGATCTAACAACAAATCCATCTGTTGAACCATTGCCTTCATAAGCACTGATTGCTGCCATAATTACTGCTACAAGTTCTGTGTCGTCAGAAAGTTCTTCTTCCTCAACAACAGTTTCAACTGCTGCAGGCTTGGGAGCTTCAACAGCTTTTTTCTTTCCAATGTTTCCAAGTAACTTGAATAAACTGATAATTAAACTGATGAGAATAAGCATGATAAATACAGTACCCATACCAAGTAAAGTATTTAATCCGGCCTTACCCATGTTAGAACCAGCTTCGCTCATCTTCTGAGCAAATGAAGTATCAGCTGATACTTCTGCTGAAACAAGTCTTGTGAAAACATCATTTGTAAAACTGATTTTAAAATTACCATCACATTCATTACCGACTAAAGGAATATTGATAGTAATTAAATCTTTGCTGATTTCATATGTACTAGCACCGCTTGAAACAATGCCACCCATTGAAGCAACAGACTGTACGTATGTTGTAAGCAATCCTTCAAAAGCACCAAGATCTGCTTCAACATTAGCTCCATATGAGCTATAAAAAATACTCTGGAAGAAATAAGCAAGTTCCTGCTTATTATAGTTGCTTGTAAGTTCAGATACTGTATTAGCTTCACCGTAAGCACTTGCTAACTCTAAAGCATATTCAGCATATGACTGGCAAACACCAACCTTCTGAGATTCAACGTCTGTTAATGTTTTAGTTTCACCGCAAGCGGTAAGACTTAAAACACAGGTAAGTACACATAAAAATGTTAAGAATTTTTTCATATGTATATCACCTTTCTAAATTAAATTGTGCCGTGTTTCTTAGCAGGACGATCTTCAAGCTTTGTGAAAAGCATTTCGAAAGCACCAATAACATACTTTCTTGTATCGCAAGGCTCAACGATCTGATCAACATATCCTCTCTTAGCTGCGCTAACAACATTATTCTGTAATGCAGCGTATTCAGCAGCTTTAGCATCAACAACGTCAGCAGCTTCGCCGGCATACATAATCTTAGCAGCCATCTTAGCATCCATAGTACCGATTTCAGCATTAGGCCATGCAATTGTGATGTCACAACCGATTGCCTTAGAGTTCATTGCTGTATAAGCACTACCATATGCCTTACCAATAATAACGTTAACCTTAGCTACTGTAGCATTTGCAAATGCAAATGTAAGTTTAGCAGCAGCCTTAGCCATCTTCTTTTCAGCTTCCTTAGTTGCCTTAAATCCTGTTACATTTGTAAATGTAAGTACAGGGATTGAGAAAGCATCACAGAAGTTAACAAACTGAGTTGCCTTTTCGCAGCATCCGGGACATAAAACTGAATCAAACTTCTTAGCGATCTTACCATCTTCGCCATACATTTCAGTTCTGTTTGCAACAACACCAACTGTATTTCCGTTAAGACGGATAAATCCTGTTACCATTCCCTGAGCCCAGTCAGCCTTGATTTCAACAAAATTGTTGTCATCAGCGATCTGAGAAATAAGAATAGCTGTATCGCCTACGCAACCTTCGATACCTGCGCATACTCTGTTAAGATCATCTTCTGTTTCAAGGTAATCTTCTGAGCTGTCATTGTTTGAAGGAAGAATAGAAACGAGTTCACGAATGCTTGCAAGGATGTAATCTTCATCACCCTTAGCTGTTGCAACACCTGCTTCACATACATTTTCAGCTGAAGCTGTATCGCATTTTTCAGTATAGTTTCCTTCAAGTGCGTTAGGTGTGTTAACAAATAACTTACCGTTCTTTTCTTCAACAAATGTAAAGTCTGCCATAGAAGCGCTAATAGCAAGACCACCACCACAGTTTCCAAAAACTGCAGCGATCTGAGGAATTACACCTGAAGCCATAGCCTGTTTGTTGTAGATAGATGCCATTGCATCAAGAGCATCAGTTGCTTCCTGAAGACGAAGTCCTGCAGAATCAAGCAATGCTACAATGGGAGCACCCATCTTAAGAGCCATATCATAAAGATTGGCAATCTTTCTTGCATGCATTTCACCAACTGTTCCGTTTAAAACAGAAGCATCCTGGCTATACACATAAACAAGTTTACCGTCGATTAAACCGTAGCCTGTGATAACGCCATCGGAAGGAGCATCGACCTGTTTCAAATTAAAATCAGTGCTTCTAGCAGATACTAATGCGCCAATTTCAACGAAACTGTTTTCATCGAGCAGGGAAGAAATTCTCATGCCCGCTTTTGAAGTATTACTCATTTGGTTACCTCCATATATTATAGATTTCTTATTTAACCACATTCGTTGTTGAGTATAACATATTCAAATTAAAAAAGTAAAGAAATACTTAATACATTATTGATTCAAATCTTGCTAAAATATGGTCAATAATTGCCAAAAAAAAGAAGCCTTTTAAAGCTTCTTTTTGGGAACATTTTTATAAAAATTAAATAGGCAGTGAAAGTTGTATTTCCTGCTCTGCCTGCTTTTGAAATTCTTCAATCTGAAGAAGATCCATCTGAGGCAAATCCTTTAAGCTTACAACACCAAAACTTCTTAAAAATTCTTCAGTTGTTCCAAACAAAATAGGACGTCCCGGAGCATCTTTTCTTCCAAGTTCGGTAATAAGATTATACTCAAGAAGTTTGTTGATCTGGAAATCGCAGCTTACACCTCTGATACCTTCAATTTCAATTCTGGTAATTGGCTGCTTATAAGCAATAATCGAAAGAGTTTCAATTACTGAATCAGTTAAAGTCATCTTCTTGGGTGTTTTGGCGATTTTAACAAGTGCCTCATACATATTGGCCTTGGTAACAAACTGATAAGCATCTTCAAGTCTTATAAGTTCAATACCATGCTCATCACTTTTATACTTTTCCATAAGTTCAGTTAAAAGTTCTTCGGTTTTATCATCTTCTATTTCAAGTACAGCTGACAATTTGGATAATTCAACAGAATCACCCATGGCAAATAATATAGCCTCAATTGTAGCAAGCATTTCTTTTTTTTCCATAAAAACTCCTAAATCTCGTTGGAAATAATCATAATATCATCAAACAGATTATCCTGCTCTATTGTAATTCTTCCCATCTTCATAAGTTCCAAAATAACGAGGAATGATACAATAATTTCCTGCTTATTGTGCTGTTTTTCAAGCAGGTTTCTGAAAGAAAATCGTTTATTGGTTCTTATAAATGTTTCGATATAAGCAAGCTTAGCTTCACTGTCGACTTCTTCTTTTTGGATATTACCGAAGTTATTACGAATCGGGTCAATCTTGCTTTCTTCTCTTTTCATCATTTCACTGAATATCTCGTGAAGTCTGGAAAGATTCATATCACCAATAAGTTCTTCGTAATTTATTGGCTCTCTGAAATTTTTAACATCGTCAGGAAGGGTTTCTTTTTTGGCAAGAGTAAATCCTGCATCCATCTGCATGTCTTTTAATTCAAAAGCCATGTACTTGTACATCTTATATTCCAAAAGTTTCTGGACAAGCTCAGCTCTTGGATCTTCTTCAACGCCATCTTCATCAACTTCTTTAGGAAGAAGCATGCGGCATTTAATATCAACAAGTGTAGCAGCCATGACAAGAAACTCACTCATTATGTTCATGTCTCTTGATTCCATCTGCTTAATATAATCAAGATACTGATTAGTAATCTCTACAATCGGGATATCATAAATATCGACTTTATTCTTTTCTATTAAATGAAGTAAAAGGTCCAAAGGCCCTTCAAAAACTTCTAGTTTAACTGAAAGCGGCATAACTCACCCCTAATAATAATTCAACCAGTTTATTTTATAGTTTTTTGTTAAAAGATGCAATAAATATGCAAAAGAAATACTCTCAAATAAGATAAGAAAATCAACAGTACATTCATATATAACTACTTCTTAAATGTAATTACGGAAATCTCTGCAGGATTGAATAATCTAAAAGGAATCGTATGTACCCCAAGGCCTCTTGAAACTATCATGGAAGAATCGTTAATTTTATATTCTCCCCCATCATATATAGGAAACAATGTGATTTTAGGAGAGAAAAGGCCACCAACAAATGGAAGTCTTGCAACTCCTCCATGTACATGACCACTTAAAGAAAGTTTGGCACCAGCTTTAACATAATTTTCAAAGTAATCAGGGTTATGTGCAAGAAAGATATTTATCTTGTCATTTTCGGGCTTTTTAATAATAGAAGGAATGTATGACTCATCCATATAGATATTTACAAATCTTTTGTAATAAGCCCTGTCAATTGAAAGCCCATATATTCTAAATTCATTAAAATCAGTAAACTCATTATTTAAAATCTTAACACCCAAAGTTGCCAGTTTATTGGCATAGTCTTCGTACATGCTTCCATAGTTTTCCGTATATATGGAAGATCTGTATTCATGATTTCCCATTCCATAACAGACAGGAGCAATTTCTTTTAATTTGGATATTAAATCTGAAGCTACATCGGTAGACTTACCCGGTTTGGCGATATATAAATCCCCACCAATCAGTATCATGTCGGGCTTTAGTTTTTTAACCTCATCTATTAAGCGTACATTTCCAGTGCCATATTGTTTATTGTGTAAATCAGTCAAAAAAACGAATTTGGTTTCATTTAAAACTCTTTCATCTTTAATCTCATAATTTTCTACAACAAAACGATTGCCGTCATAAATCATAACGCCAATCAGAAGAATCACAATAAATATTAAGATGAAAATAACAAGAGTTAAAATATCCATAAAAAGATTATATCATCATTCAATGAAAAAGTCCCCGAAATACTTCGGGGACTTATATCAACTATTAGTTATATTTACGCTTTCTAGCAGCCTCAGACTTTTTCTTACGCTTTACGCTGGGCTTTTCATAGTGCTCACGCTTACGAATTTCCTGCTGGATGCCGGCCTTAGCACAGCTTCTCTTGAAACGACGTAATGCGCTATCTAATGATTCGTTTTCTTTTACAATAACGTTTGACATCTAATTCTACCCTCCCTTCAGTCCTCTAGTTCATGACTGGTAGGTTATTTCGTGAAATACACACAACAACAATTATAACTATATTTTTTCATTCGTCAACAGAAAAATCACTGTTTTTTGAAGAAAAAACTAATAATTCTTACTATAACTGGCTTTCAAGAGTTGACTTAGCAGTTTCAAGAGCTTTATCAATACCGGAAGCGTCTTTACCGCCGGCCTGAGCCATATTAGGACGACCACCGCCGCCACCGCCAACTAAACCTGCAATAGCTTTGATAAGGTTACCTGCATGAGCACCCTTTGCCATAGCATCATCTGAAGCCTTTGCAATTAAGTTAACCTTGCCATCACAATCTGAAGCAAGAACAACAACGCCACCACCAAGTTTATCACAAAGTGAATCAGCAAGATCTCTTAAGCCGTTCATATCTACACCGGGAACTGAAGTTGCAAGGAACTTAACAGATTTAACTTCTGTTACATTATTCATTACATCACCAAGAGCATCTTTAGCAGCCTTAGCCTTTAATGACTCTAATTCTGAATTCAAAGTTTTAATTTCAGCCATCATAGTAGAAAGCTTTTTAACAAGTTCAGAAGGCTGAGCCTTAACTACAGCTGCAGCTTCATTTAATGATGCTTCAATATTCTTATAATAAGCAATTACATTTTCACCAGTAATAGCTTCAATTCTTCTAACACCGGCAGCAACACCACTTTCAGATAAAATCTTAAAGTTAGCAATTTCACCTGTAGATTTAACATGAGTACCACCGCAAAGTTCTTTGGAGAAGTCTCCCATTGATACTACTCTTACAGTATCGCCATACTTTTCACCAAAGAGAGCCATAGCACCGCTCTTTTTAGCTTCTTCAATAGACATTACCTGAGTAACTACTTCAAGATTCTGAGCAATCTTTTCATTTACAATTGCTTCAACCTTATTAAGTTCATCCTTAGTTACAGCCTGTCCATGTGAAAAGTCAAAACGTGTACGAGCACTATCCTGATTAGAACCCTGCTGTTCAACATGATCACCTAAAACATCCTGTAATGCAGCCTGAAGAAGGTGTGTTACAGAATGGTTTTTACATGTTGCACTGTGGTTTATTACATCAACGCTAAGTTTAACCTTATCGCCTTTTTTAATAGTACCTGAAACAACAGATCCAACGTGACCGATTCGACCTTCCGGAAGTTTAATTGTTTCTTCAACTTCAAACACTGCAGTTCCAACAGTAATAGTACCCTTGTCGCCTTTCTGACCACCCATTGTAGCATAGAAAGGAGTCTTACCTACAATAATAGTACCTTCATCACCAACATTTAACGAATCAACCATTGCTTCACTGTTAGCCATTGCAAGGATAGTATCTTCAGATTCAAGACAATCATATCCTATGAACTCACTTGTAACTTTAGCATCAAGTTCAGCAAAGAGATCGGCATCAACAGCTTTCTGTGAGAAATTAGAATTCTCGCGAGCCTTTTTCTTCTGCTCTTCCATTGAAACAGCAAATCCCTTTTCATCAACTGAAAGGCCGTCTTCGTCAGCCATTTCAATTGTAAGTTCGATAGGGAATCCAAATGTATCATATAAATAGAACGCTGACTTACCATCAATCTGATTAGCTGATGACTTCTTAACATCGTCCGCAATCTTTTTATATTCCTTCATACCATTTTCAAGGGTTGTTTCAAAACGTACAATTTCTTTCTTTAATTCATCAAGAATAAATGCACGGTTCTTTACAAGTAAAGGATAGCTGTCATCGTATACTTCATCAATATAAATAGCAGCTACGTTAAGTAAATCTTCCTTGTTAAGTGTAAGCGCACGTCCATGTCTTACCGCGCGTCTTAATAAACGTCTTAAAACATAACCTGCACCTCCATTTGAAGGAAGAAGCTTAGCTTCGTCACCAATGAGCATCACACCGGTACGTAAATGGTCAGCAATGATTCTCATAGACTTTGTAGTCTTTTCGTCATCACCATATTTAAGGTTTGAAGCCTTTTCAATATAAGAAATAACCATAGCAAAAAGGTCTGTCTTATAAACATCATCAACACCATTTAGAAAAGCGAGATTTCTTTCAAGACCCCATCCTGTATCAACATTCTTCTTGGCCAAAGGAAGTAATGTACCATCCTGCTGTTTGTCGTACTGCATAAATACGTCATTACCAACTTCAGTATACTTTCCGCAACTGCATCCGGGACGACAGTTAGGGCCGCAGGCAGGCTTATCTGAAACAAAGAACATTTCAGAGTCAGGACCACAAGGACCATATTCAAGTCCCCACCAGTTATCTTCTGCAGGAAGGAAGAATACATTTTCAGGCTTAAATCCTGATTCAATTCTAAACTTAGCGCCTTCTTCATCACGAGGAGCATTCTCATCGCCTTCAAAAACTGTTGCAGCTAAGTGATCTCTATCAAACAGGAACACCTGAGTTAAAAGTTCATAACTCCACTGGCATCTTTCCTTCTTAAAATAATCACCTAATGACCAAGAACCCATCATTTCAAAAAATGAAAGGTGGCTCTTATCACCGATGCTATCAATATCGTTGGTACGAACACATCCCTGAACGTTGCAAAGTCTTGTTCCTAAAGGATGCTTCTTACCTAGCAAATAAGGCATAATAGGCTGCATTCCGGCAACATTAAACATAGCACCTGTTGATCCGTCAGATACCAATGAAACTGCTCCACAGTCTACATGACCTCTTTCTACATAGAAATTAATCCATTCTTTTCTTAACTCTTTTGAAGTAATCTTTCTCATTCCAAACTCCCAATATTAAAAAGTAAATTTATCCTCAAAGAATTTGTCAAGATCAGCAATTGCTACTCTTTCCTGTTCCATTGAATCACGGAAACGAACAGTAACCATGTTATCTGTTTCAGATTCAAAGTCATATGTAATACAGAAAGGTGTACCAATTTCATCCTGTCGTCTATATCTCTTACCAATGTTTCCACGGTCATCGAATTCACAGTTATACTTCTTAGAAAGCTGCATAAATACCTTTTCAGCACCTTCATTAAGCTTCTTGGAAAGAGGTAAAACACCAATCTTTACAGGAGCAAGTGCAGGATGGAATCTCATAACAGTTCTCATATCAGGAGCTTCTTCTGTACCAAGGTTTTCTTCATCATATGCTGCGCAAAGGAAAGCAAGAACAACACGGTCAGCACCAAGTGAAGGTTCAACAACGTAAGGAACATACTTTTCGTTTAACTCATCATCAAAGTATGACATATCTTCACCTGAAACATTCTGGTGCTGAGTAAGGTCATAATCTGTTCTGTCAGCAATACCCCAAAGTTCACCCCAGCCAAAAGGAAACTTAAATTCAATATCAGTTGTACCCTTTGAATAGAAGCAAAGCTCTTCAGGATCGTGATCACGAAGTCTCATTTCATCTTCTTTAATACCAAGTGAAAGTAACCAGTCACGGCAGAAACCTCTCCAGTACTGGAACCATTCAAGGTCTGTTCCGGGCTTGCAGAAGAATTCAAGTTCCATCTGTTCAAATTCACGTGTTCTGAATGTGAAGTTACCGGGAGTAATTTCATTTCTAAATGATTTACCAATCTGTCCAATACCAAAAGGAACTTTCTTTCTTGATGTTCTCTGAACATTCTTAAAGTTTACGAAAATACCCTGGGCTGTTTCAGGTCTTAAATAAACAGTATTCTTAGCATCTTCAGTTACACCCTGGAATGTTTTAAACATAAGGTTAAACTGTCTGATGTCAGTAAAGTTGTGCTTTCCACATGAAGGACAGGGAATATTATTATCTTCAATAAATGCCTTCATTTCTTCCTGTGAAAATGCATCTATAGGCTTAGGTAAAGTAATACCCTTTTCAGCCGCATAATCTTCAATGATCTTATCTGCACGGAATCTTTCATGACATTCCTTGCAGTCCATCAATGGATCAGCAAAACCGCCAAGATGACCTGATGCAACCCATGTCTGAGGGTTCATAAGAATAGCACAGTCAACGCCTACATTATAAGGATTTTCCTGTACAAACTTCTGCCACCAAGCTCTTTTAACGTTATTCTTAAGCTCAACGCCAAGGTTACCATAATCCCATGTATTGGCTAAACCTCCATAGATTTCAGAACCGGGATAAACAAATCCTCTAGTCTTGGCAAGAGCAACGATTTTTTCCATTGACTTTTCCATAGTAAATCTCCTTGTAGATTTTTCTCAAAATTGTTCCGATTAATTATAGACAGAAACTGAATGTTTTTCAATAAAAAAGACGGAAAAAGAATAACTTTCTTTTTCCGCCTGTATAATTTAACTATTTTGCAAAAGAAAGTTCCACATCACCGCTTGTTGTCACACAATCAATAACATTTTGAACTCCTGCATTTAAAGATAATTCTTTTTCAGTCTTAACATCACCTGCTTTAATGACACCGGATGATGTTTTTACATTAATGGAATAATCATTAACACTTCCTTCAAAAGAAGACTTTACTTCACCTGAAGATGTTTGGAATTTGGTTACTTTGCTTCCTTTAAGGAATGTATTTATATCACCTGAACTTGTTGTAATCTCAACTTCTTCAACATTTGTATCATTTATTGATACTTCACCGGATGATGTATATAAAGTCATCTTTCTACATGCTATATCATTAAGATTCATATCTCCCGATGAACTGTTGAATGTTACCGAATCAAAAGAAGCATTTTTAAAAAAGATTTCACCTGATGATGTCTTTACGGAAATATCTTTACCATTTGAATTATTAATTTGTACATCACCTGATGATGTTTGAATTCTACCAAAGATATCAACATCTTCAACTGTAATGTAAGAAGATGAAGCATCAATTAAAGTATCAATCTTATCAGCAGGGACATATAATACATATTTAAAGTCATAGTCTACACCAAATTCAAAACTAAAATTAACATTTGCTTTGGGCTGCTTTAAGGTAAGTCTTTTATTTTCTACCTTAACTTCCGGAATTAGGCTGTCACTACATCTGTAAGTAAGTTTATAACTATCTCCCTTACAAAGTTTGAAATCAATAGATGAAACTCTTATATCAATTGAATCAAAAGCATCAAGATCAATACTACCTTCTACAATATCCTCTGTAGTTATCATTACAGGCTTACTTGCATTATCAAAACCGATATTAAATCTGGTACTGCCACCTAAAGCCTTACCTGTAAAAAATAAGCCACAGCCAATTACTGCCAAACCCAAAGCTACAATAACAATTATTTTAGAAAACTTATTCATTATTTAACCCTCTTTTTACCAAAAATTTTACTAAAAACAAAACCCAACAATCTTATTAATGATATAAGACCGATAATAATTAAAATTGCAAAAGCAATTAGCATTAAACCTGTTCCAAAAAGAACTAATGACTGTCCAAAGGAACCGGTAAAAAATGAAACCAAAAGGCAGACAAAGCCGGTAAATCCCATCGCGATACCACAAACAGCCAATGATAATATAATTGCACCCACAAAAATCAATAAGCAAAGCGCAATAACAAAGATTACTGCAACTGCAGGCACTGAAATAGGAAGAGATAAAATACCTAAGATAGAAAGCCAGATAATTGTTGCGTTATTCTTAACACTTTTATTTACAGGATGTTCTGCTATATGCTTTATCCTGCATTCTTCTATAATCTTTCCTGCAACATCTTTAGGACTTTCAAATACGCTTGATACATCGTCATTATCTGTCAAACCCATATCTTCAAGGTATTCATTAAAATAATAAAGAGCATCGCTTCTATCGTCAGCAGGTAAAACTTTAAGTCTTTTTTCAAGTTCATTTAAAAAATCAATTTTCTTCATTTTCTTTAATACCCTCGCTTCCTAATAAAGAATCAATCTTTCCTTTGTAAATAACCCATTCTCCCTGATAAAAAGAAAGCATCTTTCGTCCCTCGTCAGTAATTGAATAGTATCTTCTATTTCGTCCCTGATAAGGAACATCATATGTTGTAAGGTATCCGTCCTTCTGAAGTCTCCTAAGTACCGGGTACAAAGTTGACTCAGATATATCTACTACCTGCTGCGCCTTTTGTGTAAGTGTATATCCATAAGCATCTTCAGCATTAACAATACCTAAAACACATGCATCCAGTAAGGGGGCTGTTAACTGATATGTCATTTCTGTTCTCCTTTCTTGTATCTGTATAATACTATACGTTGTATAATATATATTGTCAATATAATATTATAAAATAAATAAGTTTTTTCAGAGCAAAAAAAAGATGCCCGAAAGTATGCAAAACACATACCTTTCAGACATCTTTATTGCATATATAATTATTATTGTAATAAGTAAGACGGAAGATACTTTCTCAAAACATACTCAAGTTTTTCGATATCAACAGGTTTTGTAAGAAGATCATCAAAACCTGCCTTTCCATAAAACTCATCTCCACTTTCGGTAACGTTGGCTGTAAGTGCAATAACCGGAGTATCCTTGTTTATTCCACCCATTTTCTTTAGCCTTGATATAGTCTCCAGACCATCCATCTGAGGCATCATATGGTCCAAAAATATAATGTGATATCCATTCTTTTCACATAATTCGAGACATTCTTTTCCTGATGATGCAGCAGTTACCTGAACTTTATTTCTCTTTAGTAAAGCCTGAATAACCTTTAAATTAACAAGATTATCATCTACAACTAAAAGTTTGGCATCAGGAGCTACAACAGAGGTGCTCTTTTTCTTATTTTCAACGTTCCTGCTAAGAACCTTACGCTTAACATCATCAAGTTCGCCAAGAATTCCCCATTCAACTACGCCCTGGATGATTTCAAAAGAAAACGTAGAGCCCTCTCCATACTTACTCTTTACATCGAGTTTAGCGTCCATTTGTTCCAAAAGCCTTGTAACAATCGACATACCAAGGCCGGTTCCTTCAACGCCTCTTGTATTCTCATCTTCAAAGCGCTCAAATGGATTGGACAGCTTGGCTATCTGCTCTTTCTTCAAGCCAATGCCGCTGTCTTTAACTTCAAAAGTAATCTTAATAGTCTTATCATCAATCTTACTGTAATCAATTGTAAACTGAACGTATCCTGTGTTCGTATACTTATAGGCATTTGAAAGAAGGTTTAATAAAATTTGTTTTATTCTTAAATCATCTCCAAATAAAACATTCGGAATTTCAGGATTACATTTTACAATATATGAAAGATCCTTTTCATTCAGTTTTGGCTCGATCATATTCTTAATATCATTAACAAGTTCGCCAAGATAATACTTTTGAGGAATGATTTCCATCTTTCCTGCTTCAATCTTGGAATAGTCAAGTACGTCGTTAACAATACCAAGTAACTGCTTTCCGGCATTATTAATGTCAGTTGCATACTGAAGGATTTCATCATCTTCACATTCGCGTAAAATCATTTCATTAAGTCCCAAAATAGCATTTATAGGCGTTCTGATTTCGTGAGACATGGATGATAAAAACTGTGACTTTTGTGCGCTTTCATTCTTGGCTCTTTGAACAGTCTGTTCAAGTGCTGACTTTTCATTTAAGAATATTGTATGCTCAGACTGAAGTTTAATATTCTCCATGAAGGTCTTTTCCATTTCCTCCATACGAAAAGCTCGTTCCTGATTTGAAAGCCCCAGTTCATACATGAGCTTTTTTTCAAAAGAAAGCATCTCTTCATTCTTGGTTTCCAATGAGAACACATGCATTCTTTTGGAAATCATCGCTACACATACCTGTGCAAACTCAGTTTTTCCTTCGCATAGCTTAATGTAATAGTCAAGCTGCTTATTTAATTCTTCAAAGTCACCAAGTTCTTCAAGTAAATCAAGATAAATCATTACTTCATCAGCCGAATACTTGAATATTTCTTCAGTAACAACTTCAGCCTTGATAAGAGAAAGATATTTATCGAGTTCTTTTTCATTATTCAGATACTTTTCAAAATATGCCAGATATGCATATAAGGAAAATTCTCCAAATATCTCATTTTGCTTTATTAAATTGAGAAGATTTTTATGTTCATCCTCAACCTGCTTTCTTTCATCAAGTTTCATGCTGCAAAAAGCATTTGCGCAATAATGCTTCATTTTTTCATAGTCGTCGATAGTATCAATGTCAACGAGATTGAAGTATTCTTTGGCCTTAAGGTAATTACCGCATTTGGTATAGACAGTTGCAATTGCAGCCAGTGCAACATTTTCTTCTGCAACACATTCAGGTGTAACTCTAGCAACTTCCAAAGCAGACAAAAATTTTGAAAGTGCAGCTTCAGGGTTTTCTCTGATTACTTCTACATTGGCGCTGTTAAGATAGTTCTTTACTAAATCTTCATTTAAACCATTCTCTTTAAGTAATCGATTGGTATCAGATTCAAGTGCAAAAGCCTTTGTATAATCTCCTCTCATGAAGTAATACCTCATAAGATAGAACATCGCTATGCCTCGATTTTTTTCATTTTTGCTATTATAAGCAATGTTTGTCACTTTCTTTAGATAAGGAGCAAACATATCCTCGTCTATAGAAACTCTAAAGTCTAAAATTTTCTTATCGACTTGTGCAAGGATAGACTCTTCGTCTTCGGATAACTGAATCTTCTCCCAGTTATGACACAAATCGTAAAAAACGGAATCTCTGTCTACCGTAACAATCTTTTTCAAGGAATTTTGAAGAGTAGACGAAGTTAAAATAACATCAACAATTTCTCCATTGAAACGTCTGTCTTTTTCAGACTTAAGTAAGCTTATGAGGCGCTCAAATGATGTTGACTTATGCTGAAAATCCCAGTAAGGATTAGTCTTTTCTTCTATATATGCCGAAATTGCGATAATGTCCACAAAGGGCTTGTATTCACTCTTATTTCGGTCAAAGTTATCCGACACACCATTTGACATATCATAAAACATATGATGACCATTTATAATGTCGTCATATCTGACCATTTCAGGGCTGTTTTTAATAATTTCACGACCAGAAACGATATGTCTCAAATGACCTTCTTCTTTTTCATTGAAAACAGGTCGGTTAAAAATCTTATGATTTTCCGTGTTATCATTATTTCCAATATCGTGAAACAGTGAAGCATAGTAAAGATATTCTCTCCACTGATACTTTGGAACAGACTTTACACTATCGAAAAAGTCTTTTTTTCGAATGCTTAATGCTCTATAAAGTGCAATTGATATCTGGCCGACAAGTTCGGCTTTTATATAATTTAAGAGATTTCTTTGAACGACAAGCTGCTTTAAAGCAGTATTCTTATCAATACCAGGAACATCACTTGAAAGAATGATGATACAACTTTGTGCAAGCATTTCATTAATCGTTTCAAAATTATCAAAGTCGCCTCTTATCCAGCGACCTTCTACAAATCTTGTTAAAAAAGAAACAGCGGCAGCAGCATTATTAGGATTGGTGTTAATCTCGCATAAAAGTTTAAGTATTGCAACAGAATTAGCGCAGGTTATAATGTCATTATATTCGATTGTCGCTTTACTTTCCAAAATCTGATATTTGAACTTTACATACTCTAAGAAGTTATTAAAAGCCTCGTCAAAAGAAAGTGTCTTTTCAACATAACATTTATACAAATAGCAGCTATATTCTCTTGCAGACAAAGCATACACACTTTCAATATTTGAAAAATATTTTTCGTTGTAGTCGCGAACATAGTTATAAAATCTTGTACGTGTATCTTCGTCAACCTTGTTAATTTTCAAAATACCAATAGACATGGCATTCTTTGTAAATTCTATTACATTACGAATCTTCTCATTATCTTTATCAGCTTCCTTAATTTCCTCTCTGTCAAAAAAAGCAAGGTACTTTTCAAGATGAGTTAAAGCTTCGCCTAAAGACACAACGCCATAATCTGTATATCTTATAAGATATGTGTAATTCATTATATGAATTCGATATCTTGATTCAGCAGGAAGTTCCAAATATCTGTCTATATAAGACATTCCTTTTTGGGCATATGACATATCAAACTCATCATTTGGAGAATCAATATAAATCATATAATTTGTACATAAGCAGTACAAATCAATAAGCTTTATTTCATCATTTAGCGGTATATAGTAATCAATAAGTTTATTTCCGAATGTAAAAAGAAATTCCGCATCATCATAGTCACCAAAATACATCTTCATGAGTTCTTCATAAAGAGTATTGGCACTATCTTCATTAAGCGAATCACATATTTCAAATAAGCTTTCAATAATCGCACGGTTTTCATCATAAAGAGCCTGAGTTTTGTTTAAAGAATCCTGAAAATCTTTCAACCACTCAGGTTTTGATGAAGTATTCATAATACCCGCACTAAGTTCACGCACCTTTATATGGTTAGCCTTATATCTGTCAAAATATCCTCTAATGAGTTCCATATATTCTTCCTTCACAACATAGTCATATTATGTCAATTTACATTAGGAAATTTACTACATTTCCATTATCACTTAATTAAAACAAAAAAGGCTCTTATCCTAAGATAAGAGCCTAAAAAGCGATTAAAAATTATTTGTTTATTACACAACCATCATCAAATTTGGCATTGATTTTATTTAACACTTTTTCAGGGATAACAGATTCTTTAGCATTAATAATAAGTCCGGATGAAGGGTTACCATACCAGAAATCTCCGTATTCTTCTTCAACAACAGACCCGTTTAAATCAACAGTACATCCGTCACCAAGAACGCTAAACAATCTGGCAAGTGAACTTTCTGAAATGTTACTACCGTTTAAAACAACTTTGGTTCCATCAACGGGACCACCATGATGAATAACATTTCCATAATAACCGCTTACATTAGAACCATTGCATTCCAAAACACTACCATCGCCAAGTTTTGTTACAAAACCTGCGAAAGCCTGTCCACATACATTACAACCATTCGCCTTGATTAAAATAGAATCTGAAGTATTACCACAGTCAAAGGTATCCGAATCCTGATTGATATTGCAACCATAAAATCCTATGCTTGAATTATCTTCCATTAATGCAAGTTCGCTCTGAAGTGAAGATGCATTAATGTTTTCACCCTTACGGGTATTACCTTCTGACTTAATATGGTTTTCCGTAAAAGCCTTAGCCTGGCTGACTACTGTAGTAGAAATCTTGTCAACAGCTTTCTTTAATGACTCAGCAGCATCTGAAAGTGTCTGTGAAACGTTGATATCCTTAGGGATCCAGTTTTCAATCTGAGACTTTGTCTCTTCAAAGAATGATCTGTCTGCTTCAGGATATTTTTCGTAAGCTTCGTTATCAGCTGCCTCAAAAATTCTTGTAACTGCATACTGTTCAACGAATACGAATCTAACCTTATCACAATCTTCGGTGTTAAAAGGAATCTCAAAAACCTTTACATTTTTTCCATCAACATTTTTGTTGATTAAAGGCTTGTACTCATTTCTTGCAAGATTATAAACATAACGGTTATCCCAGTTTTCATCACCTGATAATGATTCTTTTTCAGGAACGATTATAAACTGTGAAACACCATCATCCATTGAATATGTTTTTCTTGTCATTGCAAATCTGAACACATAATCAGTATACTTTTCAAGTGTCTTTTCACAAGCAATCTGTGTCCATGAACCGGCATTGTCACCGATTTCAAAAACTTCTACGTTATTACCAAAAGAATCGGTAATAAACATTCTTGAACCTACGTTCTTTCCCTGACAAGTCTTGTCAAACTGAAAATCTCTACTATTAAAACAAATAACATTACTCATTGAAGTATCCTCCATATTCTCAATATCTAATACGGTCGGTTCAAGAGCATTCAACAAACGAATTGCACAGTCGTTGATATACTCAGCACGACCGCTTTTAACTAGTCCTTTGGCCCGTTTAGGGTACGTCAGACTAACTTGTTGTCCCAATTCGTTAAGTACAATTACGTTTTTTTCCATGGGTGTCCTCCCCGATTGAACTTAATATATTTAATTACTGTTTTTTGTTATGGGTGTCGTCCCCGACTGAAGTTATATCCTTCAGACAATGTTGATGTTATCACTCATAGACAATAATAACAATAAAAATTAGATTAAAACTTCATTAAAAATGCAAAAGAAAAATAACCCGACAATGTTTTTGCGAACCATTAATCAGATCATCATTTCAAGCATATCTAAACTGTTTAGTTTTTTATCAACCAAATGCTTTCTTTGGTAAATGGCTATTTTTTCAAGATTATCAATAATCTCATCACCAAGCGAAAGGCCGTAGAGTTTTTCTATTGTACAGTTCATGTAAAAATCGATTATTTTATAGATTTCATCTGAAAACAAGCCAATTCTATCGATTGGAATAAACTCACCTTCGATGATAAATAATTTAAGTTCGAAAACCGTTCTAACTACTCTGTTTGGAATATTGGGAGTTTTAAGCCCCTGCATTGCCCTGTATAACAACAAAAGAAGCAATGCCTCTTCATTGCCTTCAGCACTGTAGTAATCGGCCAATTCCAAAAAGTACATACCATAATAGGCTGCTTCCATATCAGTTCTCGTAAACTCGAAGTAATTATGAATTTCGCAGTTTTGAACAGTATATGAATCCTTGCCTACATAAAGATCAAAATCACCAAAAACAAACAAATCACTTGAAGCACAAAATCTGCTTCCCTGTCTTCTTGCACCTTTAACAAATGCAGTAATCTTACCCTGGTCTTTAGTAAGTATCGTTATTCTTCTGTCATACTCTCCTTGCGGAAAAGTTTTTATAACCATACCGGTTACCTTCAAAAACTCCTGCATCGTTAACCCCTAAATAAAACTAAAATCTATAGCTAATCTGCCTTTAGACTAATTATTTACCAAGTTTAAAGTCATCAGCGTTATATCCGAAGTTTTTGAGAAGATATTCCGAATCACGCCATTCCTTCTTTACTTTAACAAATAGTTTAAGATTAACCTGCCTTTCAAGCATCTTTTCAATTTCATATCTGGCATTGGTACCAATCTTTTTAAGCATCGAACCACCTTTACCAATTATGATACCCTTATGAGATTCTCTTTCGCAAACAATGGTAGCCTGAATTTCCACAGTAGGCTTTTCAAAATCCATCTTTTCAATCATAACAGCAATACCGTGCGGAATTTCTTCATTTAATGCATGCAAAGCCTTTTCTCTAATCATTTCAGCCGCAATCTGTCTTACGGGCTGGTCCGTAACTGTATCCTCATCATAAAAAGGCTGCCCAAAAGGAAGATACTGGAAAATACATCTTACAAGTTCATCAGTATT
>JAKSRS010000037.1 GCA_024403515.1 Lachnospiraceae bacterium | reverse complement strand
CCGACCCACGGCTTAGAAGGCCGTTGCTCTATCCAGCTGAGCTACGGACACATAAATAACGAAACTATAAACTTTCGCTGCTTTTCAGCAAAGCGGGTGATGGGAATCGAACCCACGTATCCAGCTTGGAAGGCTGGTGTTCTACCATTGAACTACACCCGCATGTATTGTTTAGTCGGGGTGACAGGATTCGAACCTGCGACCCCCTGGTCCCAAACCAGGTGCTCTAGCCAAGCTGAGCCACACCCCGTAAACGGAACCGCTGTGTCACAACGCAAGTGAAATTATATAACAGCGGTCATACGTTGTCAATCATTTTTCAAAGAAAATTTATGGAAAAGTGCAATTCGTTGTTTTGATCAATTTCCACAATTAAGTATGATGGTTTATGGTTATCTTGCCTAGGATATCCCACTGAACCGGGGTTTATTGCATAGACTTTAAGTTCATCATCATACTCTATTAAAGGCACATGTGTATGCCCGTAAAACACCACATCTGCTCCCCTGTCATGAGCGGCTTTCATAAGGTCTTTACGATCATAGTAGACACCGTATTTGTGACCATGATTTACCCAGAAATGATGACCACATAAATCAAACTCTTCATTGGCCTTTAGTGAACCAAGAAAGTCATTATTACCCGTAACCATTACAATCGGACAGTCAAATACACGCTCGAAGAAGTACTCGCTTCCCATAATATCACCGCAGTGAACCACCATGTCAGGCATGCCCACTTCATCAAGAACCCTTAAAACAGGTTCATTGTTGCGGTGTGTATCGCTAATTACAAGAATTCTCATGTTTTAAGATCTCTTCCTTAATCATTCTAAGTGCTCGGCCTCTATGGCTGATTTCATGCTTCTTAGATGGTTCAAGTTCAGCAGTTGTTACTCCAAGTTCAGGGACAAAGAAAATGGGATCAAAACCAAATCCGTTCTTTCCCTTAGGTTCAAATGCTATAGCACCTTCAATTGTACCTCTTACAACCTGGCTTGTTCCGTCAGGGTAGCAGGCAGCAACAGTACAGACAAATCTTGCTGTTCTGTCCTTATCACCTGTTTCATTAACACGACTTATAAGATCTGCGTTCTTTATATCATAGGAAGTATCCTTACCCATGTATCTTGCTGAATAAATTCCGGGTTCTTTATTTAAACAGTCTACTTCTATTCCCGAATCGTCACTTAAAACGATTGCATCGGCATATTCAGTATTTCTAAGAAGCTTAAAAACCTCGGATGCCTTTATAAGTGCATTTTCTTCAAAGGTAGTGCCATTTTCCTCAATATCAGCATCAATTCCTGCCTCTTTCATGGAAATGATTTCACTATCCTTACAAACATCCGACATAATCTCTCGGATCTCGAACATTTTGTCTTTGTTTCCTGTCGCGAATACTATACGCATATTTAACCTTTTCTTCCTATAAATAGTATTTTATTTTAACCCGAATGCAGCATGTCGATTAAGCCATACCGTATAAGGACCTACTCACACTCTGAAAGTGCATCAACAATTCCCCTTGCAATCTTTTCAATATAAGCGTCCTCTGACAAAAGCCCTGCTTCGGATGTGTTTGAAATATATCCAAGATATAAGGTCGCTGCAGGAATCTTTAATACCTTTAACACCAGTTCCTCTTCTCCTGCTTCAAAAAGTTCTACCGCCTTATTTGCAGTAGATGACACAACACTTCTTAAAAGTTTATCCGCAAAGTCGACATTTTCAAATCCATCACGGTAATAATCAGCATTGTATGATGCTCTCATACCAAAAGTCTTGGAATCTTCCACATCGACATCAAGATGAAGAGAAATGTAGTAGTCGGCCTTAACTATATTAACTATGGAAATACACTCTCCCATGCCAACCTTTCTATCGATATTTCTTGTAAGTATTACCTTAAAGTCCTTATCCTTAGAAAGCTCTTCGACTTTTCTTGCTATCTTTAGTACAACTTCTTTTTCCAAAAGGCCACCGGCCTTATTACCGATAGCATTTCCGCCATGGCCCGGGTCAAGAAGCACTATGGGCTTTTCATGACTTATTGAGGCAAAAGAAAAAACTGCCTCTTCACCGGTAAGTTCTAACTTGGGCTCTAGGGGCCTGTTCATGGGCATTGTGTAAGTTACGTACTCACCGTCAAAGCGGCCGGTCACATCTTTTACATCCTCAAAGTCACCATACGGAACGTTTTCCATATAAAACTTTCCTTTATCATCAGGAATCTTTACTGTAAATATCTTATTTACATAGTCCATGTCATACTCGATATCAGTGCTTTCAACCGGAATATGAATGTTACTTCCCTTAGAAGCGGAAGTTTTTATCTTCCAGGTAACGTTATTTTTAGTCTTCGCTGCTACTTCACTTGAAGAAATTTCTTCTTCATAGTTACTGATTACTACAACCTTTTTATTGCAGTAGGTAATCATAAGTGCCATTAGTGCGGCACACAATGTGACAAAGAGAGCAGCGGTAATCCTCATTAATTTAATTCTATCCAAATAAACCTGTTCTACTGTTTCCATTATTCCTTATTTTTTGGATGGCTTCTTTCCCATAAAGGAATAGAAGTATGTTTTTAGCATTCCGTTGTATATTTTACGATTCTTGTCAGCCTTACGTTTAATGTCTTCCTGAGCATTTTCATAGGAAGTAATCATAAACATTGACCAGTCATCAAGACTACTAAACCTTTCCCCTAAGGTTCTGTAAATTCCCTGTACCGATTTCTTGTCTTCAAGTCTTTCACCGTAAGGCGGATTGGTAATAATAAATCCGTACTTACCAGGATGGCTTAAATTGGCCACTTCTCGGGCCTGAAAATGTATCATCGAATCAACGCCTGCAAGTTTGGCATTGGCTCTTGCTATATCTACCATGTCCTTATCGATGTCGTAGCCCTGAATGTCTGTCTTTACGGACATATCCACTTCATCTCTTGCTTCATCAAAAGCATCTTTCCAGACATTATTTGAAACTACATGATTCCAGTCCATTGCAATGAAATCTCTGTTAAGTCCCGGTGCTATATTAGCAGCCATTAAAGCCGCTTCAATAGGAAACGTTCCACTTCCGCAGAAGGGATCAACTAATATTCTGTCGCCTCTCCAGGGGGTAAGCATAATAAGCGCGGCTGCAAGATTTTCAGCAATAGGAGCCTTAGCGGTAAGCTTACGATAGCCTCTTTTATGAAGGCTTACACCTGAAGTATCAAGACCTACGGTAACAATATCCTTCATTATTGTTACTCTTATAGGAAAGTCATTTCCATCTTCATTAAACCATGAAATGTTATAGACTGATTTAAGCCTTTCTACCATGGCTTTTTTCATAATTGACTGAATATCCGAAGGGCTGAATAAGGCACTTTTAATGCTTGAAGCCTTAACAACGTTGAATCTTCCATCAACAGGGATAAAGTCTTCCCATGGTAAAGCCTTGGTTCCTTCAAATAATTCATCGTAGGTAACAGCCTTAAATGAACCTATTTTAATAAGAACACGTTCAGCTGTTCTTAGTCCAATATTGGCCCTGGCTACGGCCTCTTCATCACCTATAAAGGTAACACGTCCGTCTTCAACTAAAGACACATCGTAACCAAGATCTGTTATTTCTCTTTTTAGTACGCTCTCAAGCCCAAAATGACAGGGAGCAATCAATTCATATTTTCTCATAATGAAATAATAAGTTACCCTAATACCTGTGTCAACAAATGAAAAAAATTAGTACTAAAGTACCAATTTCCTGTTGACTTTTTAATTATTCGATAATAATATAGAATCATAAAAGAGAACTCCACCTCTTTTATATACCAAAAGGTATTATACTCCCCTCATGAAAAAAGACCGTTTTTCAACGGTCTTTTTTCTATAAAAGGAAACACTATGAAAAATAAGCGCTATAGACTTATTTAAACCCACTATTAAATCTTCTTAACTGTCTTACCTTTTTCAAGAAAACCATCAATTGTTATCTGTTCAACTAAGGTTGTCTTAGGTTTCTCAATTAAGCTAATAAGTTTCTCAGCCGCGACTCTTCCAATTCGGCCGGTATCCTGGCGAAGTGTTGTAAGCTTAGGCTCTAACTGTGATGCCATTCCATTTCCATCGTATCCGCAAATAGAAATGTCATCCGGAATTTTAAGATTATGGTGGAAAATAGAATTAAGACCACCAAGCGATGAATAGTCATCACTGTAAAAAATACACGTAGGACGCTCCGGCATCGCAAGAAGCTTGTCTGTCATCTCTTCAGCTGCTCTAATATCACGGTAGTTAGCCTGGATAACATACTCATCAGGTATTTCAATATTATTGTTTTCAAGTACCTGATAAAAAGCTGCAAGTCTGTTTCGGGTAACCGACGTATCATCCCCACAAATGTACGCAATCTTCTTATGCCCCATAGAAACAACATAAGATGCCAGTTCCTGCATCCCCGAGAAATTGTTTGAAGTAACTGAAGACTTGTTATTAAACAAATAGTCGATTGTAACAAGCGGAATGTCTGAATTAACAAGCTCGATTACTTCAGGATCGTTGAAGTCGATACAGGCAATAACGATACCATCGAAGCCACGATACTTGCTGTGCTCTAAATATGAGAGTCTCGACTGTGCTGTTTTACTGCAGTTAATGAAGGTCATATCGTAACCCTGCTCCTCTACAGCAATCTTAAAACTATCGAGAACTTCTGAAAAATAGTCATGTGTAAGACCGCTCTGGCCTTTATCTACAAACAATACACCTATATTATAAGAACGGTTAGTTCTAAGTGCTCTTGCCTGTGAATTAGGAAAGTACCCCATTTCCTTGGCTGTCGCTTTAATAAGTTCCCTAGTCTTGTCCCCAATATCCGACTGATCGTTTAATGCTTTACTCACCGTTGCAACCGATACATTACATGCAGCTGCAATATCCTTCATAGAAACCATTTATAAAAAACTCCCACCTAATAAAAAAAACACTGTTTTCCGCTTAATCGATTTCGTACTTCTAGTATAAACGACTTTAAAAGGATTTTCAATCCCAATTTTCTATTGATTTTGTATACTTTTTTATATATAATTGCGTCACAGGGTATTTTTTTATGGTATTTTACTTAAACGTTTTCATAAAATCAAAATACCACCAAAACTATATAAAGAAACGGGCACTGAGAGCCTGAGATAGGAGAGTTTATGAAGTTCGGATTTTTTGATGACGCAAATAAAGAATATGTCATCACAACCCCCAAGACACCACTTCCTTGGATTAACTACCTTGGAACAAACGATTTCTTTTCACTTGTTTCCAACACAGCAGGTGGTTACTCATTCTTTAAGGATGCTAAATTATTAAGAATTACTCGTTTCCGTTATAACAACGTACCCGTTGATACAAACGGTAAGTATTTCTACATTAAAGATGGCGATACAATCTGGAATCCCGGTTGGCAGCCTACTAAGACAGAACTTGATTCATATGAATGCCGCCACGGTATCGGTTATACAAAATGGAATTCCATGAAGAATGGTGTTAAGGCATCAGTTCTTGCTTTTGTTCCTACTGATGATTCATGTGAAATCAACCAGATTAAGCTTACAAATACAACAGACTCAGTTAAAGAGATTAAATTATTCTCATATGTAGAATGGTGCTTATGGAACGCCGATGATGATATGAAGAACTTCCAGCGTAACTTCTCTACAGGTGAAGTTGAAATTATCGGTTCAACAATCTATCACAAGACAGAATACAGAGAAAGACGTAACCACTACGCTATCTACTCTGTAAACTCTAAGATTGATGGTTTTGATACTTCAAGAGATGCTTTCCTTGGAGCATACCACGACAACCACGATCCCGAAGTTGTAACTAATGGTCAGTGCACAAATTCAGAAGCACACGGCTGGTCACCTGTTGGTGTTCACCAGATCAACGTTACACTTGCTCCCGGTGAAACCAAGTCATTTGTATTCGTTTTAGGTTACTGTGAAAACCCTGATAACGACAAATGGGAGTCAAAGGGTGTTGTAAACAAGAAACCCGCCAATGAAATGTTAGCTAAATATCAGTCAGACGCTGATGTTGAAGCTGCTTTTGCTAAACTTAACGATTACTGGACCAACTTATTATCAATCTACACAGTTGAATCAAACAACGATAAGGTTAACCGTATGGTTAATATCTGGAACCAGTATCAGTGTATGGTTACTTTCAACATGTCACGTTCTGCTTCATACTATGAATCAGGTATCGGCCGTGGAATGGGCTTTAGAGATTCTAACCAGGATCTTTTCGGTTTCGTTCACCTTATCCCTGAACGTGCTCGTGAAAGAATCATCGATATCGCATCAACACAGTTTGAAAATGGTTCGGCTTACCACCAGTATCAGCCTCTTACAAAGAGAGGAAACTCAGATATCGGTTCAGGATTTAACGATGATCCTTTATGGCTTATTGCAGGTGCTTCAGCTTATGTTCGTGAAACAGGTGATGTTTCAATCCTCAAGGAAATGGTTCCTTACGATAACGACATGAGCGTTGCTACAACACTTATGGAGCACTTAAAGAGATCATTTGACTTTACAGTAAATAATAAAGGACCTCACAATCTTCCTCTTATCGGTCGTGCCGACTGGAACGATTGCTTGAACCTTAACTGCTTTTCAGAGCATCCCGGTGAATCATTCCAGTGCTTCGGACCTTCAGAAGGCCCTGTTGCTGAATCTGTATTCATCGCAGGTATGTTTGTAAAATATGGTGAAGAATATGCTCAGCTCGCTGAATTACTTGGTGATCAGGCCGAAGCTGATCGTGCCCGTAAAGAAGTACAGATTATGTACGATGCTGTATTAAAGGATGGCTGGGATGGCGAATGGTTCGTTCGTGCATACGATGCTTACAGCAACAAGATTGGTTCCAAGGAATGTGAAGAAGGTAAGATTTATATCGAATCTAACGGTTTCTGTTCACTTGCAGGAATCGGTGTTAAGGAAGGTCTTGCACAGAAGGCCCTTGATTCAGTTAAGAAGCACCTTGATTGCGAATACGGTGTAATGATTCTTC
This sequence comes from Lachnospiraceae bacterium, assembly GCA_024403515.1. Taxonomy (GTDB): domain Bacteria; phylum Bacillota; class Clostridia; order Lachnospirales; family Lachnospiraceae; genus UBA1258. Next base: position 13,545 of record JAKSRS010000037.1, on the reverse strand, counting down.
AGCCCGCTTACACAGTTTACCACCTTGAACTTGGTGAGATTTCTTCATATCCTCCGGGATACAAAGAAAACGCCGGTATCTTCTGCCACAATAACCCCTGGGTTTCAATTGCTGAAACAGTAATTGGTCGTGGTGACAGAGCATTCGAAATTTACCAGAAGACTTGCCCTGCTTACACAGAAGAGATTTCCGAAATCCACAAGACAGAGCCCTACGTATACTGCCAGATGGTAGCCGGAAACGACGCTTACATCCCCGGTGAAGGCAAGAACTCATGGCTTACAGGTACTGCATCATGGACATTCTGCAATATTTCACAGTATATCCTTGGTGTATATCCTACACATAAGGGACTTCAGGTTGATCCTTGTGTACCTCACGGATTTGGCGATTTCAAGATCACAAGAAAGTTCCGTGGCGTAACATACCACATCGATGTAACAAACCCTTCAGATGTTGAAAAGGGTGTTAAGAGCCTCATCGTAGACGGCAAGGAAGTTGCAGGTTGCATCATCCCCGTTATCGAAGGAAAGACAGACGTTGATGTTAAGGTTGTAATGGGCTAATTAAAAGCACAAATATAGGGAGCATGAAAGACATTTCATGCTCCCTTTTTTAATCTGTAAATTATCACACCACCTAAAGTAACATCAGGCATAAACCACCACATATAAAGGCTATAGTTAAACATCCCTACCACTTCTTATAAGGACAAACCTCGTCTTTTTTGGCACCTCGATACTCCACATAGCAGCCACAGGCTCTGCACAGCCCATCTGCCAGATAGTCACACCCTTTACAAACCGAAAGTCTTTCCTCGTAAAGTGCCTCAGATGCCCTGTCTTGCTGTGCTATGGCATCTATATTGGCCTTAAGGGTTTTATAAAAGTCGCCGCTTTCCATCATCTCTTTGAGCAGGCACTTTCGACACATTTTCCTGGGTATATTATCATTATCCATAAACAGCTCCATTTCACATCTATTATTATGAAGGCAAAAGAAAGACTTTAAAAAAGTTACTTAATCGCTTCCTTTATATTCTCAATCAAAGTCTTATAGTGTTCAAAAAAGATCTCATGGTTCTTTTCAACAATATAAGTTCTATCGTCCTTTATTGCGTATTCCAAGCCCTTGGCTTCTTCGGATAAATCCTTATCCCCGACCAAAAGAGAAAGGTTCTTTATTGAATGCACCAGCATAAGGTATTCTTTCCAGTTTTTATTAAAAAAGCTGTTATCTAATGCCTCAACCCGGTTTTCCTTATCAACGTATTCCGTTAATGCTTTGATATACAGGCTTTCATCGCCTGCACAGCAGTGAACACCGTACTTAACATTTAAAAAAGGAAGTTTTTCTTCAAGTGTCAGTTCCTTTACCACAACCGTTGACTGCACCAGTCTACTAGGCAGATACTTAGCAAGCATCTGCTCTAACTGTGAGCTTTCAACAGGTTTGGACAGATAGTCATTAAAACCGATTCTAAGATATTCTTCCTTGGCACCTATTAAGGCGTTTGCGGTAAGGATAATAACCGGAATGTCTTTATTAGGCGAGTCGGTGAGATTTCTTATACGCTTTAATGTCTCTATACCGTCCATTTCAGGCATCATATGGTCCATTAAAATCAAGTCATAAGTATTGTTTCTAAGGCAGTTTAGGCACTCTCTTCCACTATAAGCACAATCAATCTTAATCTCTGTCTGTTTAAGTAAGCTTATGATTACGTCGTTATTTATCTTAACATCATCAACTGCAAGAATTCTGGCTTTAGGCGCCTTGAATGACTCACAGTATTTTTCTTTGGATATTTCAATTAATTCAAGTTTATCAGAAAGGTTGCCTGCAAATGTTGCATCAACAACCATCTGAGGAATTGATACACTGAAGGTTGAGCCTAGTCCATACTTACTTTCAAAAGAAATACTACCGCCCATGAGTTCAAGGAGGTTTTTAGTAATGGCAAGACCCAGACCGGTACCTTCTATCTCATGATTTTCAATGCTTTCATACCTTTCGAACTTTTCAAACAGATATTCTTTGTTTTCATCCTTAATACCGATACCGGTATCAATTACTGAGATTAAAAGGTTCATACTATCCTCACCTGTCATCTCATAATCTACCTTCATTGTAACGGAACCTGCGTGAGTATACTTGACTGCATTAGTCAAAATATTGGTTACCACCTGTCGAACTCTTATCTCATCACCCTTTAAGACGGAGGGAATGCTTGGATTATTTAAAATTGTAAACTCAAGATTCTTTTCTTTGGCTTTTCTGGCAACCATGTTATAGCAGTCCTTAAGTAAAGAAGCCATTTCATAATCAAGAGATACTATATCCATCTTTCCTGAATCAATCTTAGTAAAATCAAGAATATCATTTACGATATATAGTAAAGCATTTGCTGCATTGTCGACATTAGCCGCATACTCTAAGGTTGAATTTTCAGTGGATTCTCTTAAAATCATCTCATTCATGCCAAGCACGGCATTTATAGGTGTACGAATCTCGTGTGACATACTTGCAAGGAAGTCGCTTTTGGCTTTATTGGCCTTTTCAAGGGCGTCTAAGGCTTCCTTTAGGTGATTTTCTTTTTCCATAAGTACCCGTGCCTGCTTCTCGTACAGATACGACTGGAAGGAAAAGATTGTCCCAAGAACAATACCAATCATAATCATCGATATAACAATTTCAAGGCTTTGTTCATTTTCATCACTAAGATGATTTATAAGTTCAGGGTGGGTGCGTTCCAGGACAATGCTGGCGATGATAGCAAGGGAATCAAGCCCTGCCATTATCCACATAATCTTTCCTTCAAGCAGAATGAATGTAAGGATAAGTCCTGCCATAAACCACAAATCATCACTTGAATCTTTACCGCCATCCCACATGTAACAAACAGGAAGGATTATTACGCTTATAATAAAAGTAATGACTATGGCCCAGTTTTGGAATTTCTGAGTGTTGTTTGCTATCCAAAGCCCTGAAGCAACTACTAAAATTCCTGCAATTGGAAGCAAAAGCGAAAATGTATTTTTATAGAAAAACCATGTAAAGATGATACATGGTATCAGTACCATAATTACTGAAGCAAGAGTAACATTAATAAAGCGTTTCTTTACGCTTATTTCATCCCTTATAAGCCATTCAAAAAGCTTTCTTATCTTAAGTTTTCTTTTCATATACTCCACCTGATCAGCTTAATATTTTATACTTTAACCAATTCAATTATATTATAGCAAATCTTGATTCATTTTCACTTAAAAAACCTAATGCGTCAAGGCTTTAATGCCGATAGATACATACGTAGGCGATGTTTTTTAAGCACTGTATAGGGGGAATATATGGTACTTGCTCACAACATTACTGCTATGAATGCCCAGAGGCAATACAACATAGTAGGAAATCGAACTGCCAAATCGGCAGAAAAACTCTCATCCGGTTATAAAGTTAACAGGGCTGCAGATGATGCAGCTGCTCTTGCTGTATCCGAGAAAATGAGAAGACAGATCAGAGGTCTTTCACAGGCTTCTAAAAATGCTACAGACGGTATATCAATGGTGCAGACCGCTGAAGGTGGTCTTAATGAAGTTCATGATATGATTCACAGAATGAACGAACTGAGTGTAAAAGCTGCTAACGATACAATGACAGGTGAAGATCGCAGCTACATCAACTCTGAATTTCAGGCACTAAAAAAAGAAATCAACCGTGTAGCCGACACTACAACATTCAACGGGATTCAGCTCTTCCCGTCCGACGGAAGTTCTCCGTTTCAGGCCAGTTTTGATATTAAAATAAATACTGATGGAACTTCCACTGTAACAATGAACACCGATGTTTATTCGGTAGGTGAAGTTTCAGCAGCTTCTAATGCCACCGAGACTGCCAAATATCTGGCAAGTTTAATTCCATCAACCTTAAATGATATCATTAATGCCTATCCAAGCCTCAAAGGTGCTGAGGACTTATCGATAAAGCTTGATTTATCATATATTGATGGTGGTAACGGAACTTTGGCATATGCTGCCTATAGTTTTTATACATCTGATTATTCACCTGTTAAAACATCATTTTTGGTAAGAGTCGATACCGCAGACTTTACCGACAAAAACGCCCTCGTAGGCGGCGACAGAAATGATTTATTAAAAGCTACCCTGGCTCACGAACTTACCCATACTGCCATGCAGTATAACCTTTCCAAGGCAATGGCCACAGAGATTCCTGACTGGTTTGCCGAGGGTTCGGCCCAGATGTCAGGTGGTGGCTTTTCAAGCGGATGGGTATGGGATCTTTCACATCTCACCAGTGGATTAACTTCAGGTGATACTTCCAAAGACACTGAGATTGAAGCATACTTAAAGAAATACACCGTAGCCGGAAGACCTTACGGCCATGGTTATCTTGCAACTGCTTATGCATCATATTTAGCAGGCGGACGTGACCTTGATAATATGTCTGCAGGCCTTGACGCAATCTTTAGCGGCTTAAAAGCCGGCAAGAGCTTTTCGGATGCAATGAAGGCTGCAACAGGAAAGACAGCTGCTGAAATCGAAGCTGCAATAAACAGCGGTTCAGCCGATGCGGTTTCTTTTGCCAGAGAATTATCTATAGCAACAGGATCCGGTGCCGGTTCTTCTCTTTACGGACTTTCACTTGGCTCTCAGTCACTTGGAAGTCTTCCTTCAGATGCAAGCACCTCACCTGAACTCATTCCTGCCAACACAATTTATCTTCAGGTTGGTTCCGAAAAGGGACAGCTTATAGGCGTAAATTTATACTCCATAGGAACCAAAACTCTTGGTCTTGAGAATTCAGGAGTTTCAACCTTTGACGAAGCGAGTGCATCGATAGAGAATGTTAAAAATGCCCTTTCAGTAGTAAGTGGCATTAGAAGTTACTACGGTGCTATCCAAAACCGCTTGGAGCATACAATTAAGAATCTTGATAACGTTGTTGAAAATACAACTGCAGCGGAATCACGTATGCGTGATACTGATATGGCCAAAGAAATGGTTGACTACTCAATGCTTAACATATTAGGTCAGGCAGGTGTTGCCATGATGAGTCAGGCTAACCAGAGTAATCAAAGTGTTTTATCACTGCTTCAGTAAATACGATATAAGAAAGGGACATGCCCGTGGCATGTCCCTTTTATTATTGTCTTATAAAGGCCAATTATCTCATGAAATATAAAAACGAGAAATCAGATGATTTCTCGTTTTTTAAGCGTGCGTGAAAAGATTCGAACTCTCGACCTTCTGGTCCGTAGCCAGACGCTCTATCCAGCTGAGCTACACGCACATTCCATACCGATTGCTCGGCACAAATGGTATAATATCACACTGCTATCTAAGTGTCAACAACAAAAAGATATTTTAATCTAAGTATTTTAATCGAACTTTGGCCTTACTTTTTATAAGGTTACTCCCTGCTTGAAAATGGCCATATCGTGGAATCCTGCAAGCTCAGATTTGACCTTTTTGCCCTCTGCTACTTCCATAACAAAGTCAAATAGTTGGCCTCCTACAGCTTCTACATTACTGCCTTCAACGACCTCTCCGGCATTAAAGTCGATCCAGTTTCTTTTGCCCTCAAAAAGAGTGGAATTGCTTGAAATCTTGACGGTAGGAACCGGGCAGGAAAAGGGAGTTCCGCGTCCTGTTGTAAATAATACAATCTGCGCCCCGCTCGCTGCCAAGGCAGTCGCGGCAACAAGGTCATTTCCGGGCGCACTAAGAAGATTTAAGCCCTCATGACTTACCGGCTCTGCATACTTTAAAACGCCCTTAACAGGGGTCGAGCCGGACTTTTGAGTACAGCCTAGTGACTTGTCTTCAAGAGTGGATATTCCGCCCTTCTTGTTTCCGGGTGAGGGGTTTTCATAAACGGTCTGACCGTGGCTTGTAAAGTAATCCTTAAAGTCGTTAATAAGATTAACGGTCTTATCAAATATTTCCTTATTCTCGCAGCGGTTCATAAGCAGCGTTTCTGCGCCAAACATTTCGGGAACTTCGGTTAATATCGTTGTTCCTCCATTATTAATAAGAAGGTCTGAAAATACGCCTACGCAGGGATTGGCGGTAATACCTGAAAAACCGTCCGAACCACCGCACTTTAAGCCAACCACAAGTTTACTAAGGCTTACAGGTTTTCTTACATCTGAAGACGCAAGCATCATAAGTTCATCTACGATATCTACACCCTTTAGTATCTCATCTTCGCATTCCTGAGCCACAAGAAAGCGAATCCTTTCTTTATCATAATCTCCAAGGTAAGGCTTTAAAACTTCGATATTACTGTTTTCACAGCCAAGTCCCAAGACTAAGACTCCGCCGGCGTTGGGGTGCTTTATAAGATTAGCAAGAACTTTTCTTGTATTTTCCTGGTCCTCGCCCATCTGAGAGCAGCCATAGGGATGTGTCAGTGCGACCACTTCATCAATTCCATCGTGAAGGTGGCGATTGGCCATGGAAGCGATCTTTTCGGCAACCTTTGCAACACATCCGACTGTTGAGATGATCCAGATTTCATTCCTTATGCCTACTCTTCCATCCGCCCTTTCATATCCCATAAAGGTGTCACGCTTTTTACTTATAGAAGAACTCAAACCGCCAATCATGGGCCCATAAGAGTTTTCTTTGGACTCCAAAGGAAGGGGCTCATAGGAGTATTCTTTGGACTCTGAAAGAAGAGTTACAAGGTTATGAATATGAATATGTGAACCTTCAGCTGTATCTTCTTTAACAGCGCCAATCGGCTGACCGTATTTAATAACCTTAGCGCCTTTACTAAGGCTTGTAACTGCCATTTTGTGACCTGCAGGAATGAGGTCTTTGGCAACAATGGTCTTATCATCTATAAGAACACAGTCCCCGGGATTAATATCTTCAAGGGCTACAATAACATTATCAATTTTATTGATTCTAATGTACTTTTCCATTTAAGTCTCCATCTCACCGGTTAGTTAACCACGCACTTTATAGTGGCGGACATTAGGCAGCGCATATAGTGCAAAACTACTCATTTAGTGAGCAAATTCTTTGGTAAGTGTTTCCCTCATTCCAAGAAGGCGTATCTTTTCAAGGTATGCACAAACCCTCTCTTCGATATCCAAAAGAGTCGATAAATCCTGTCCCCAGAACTCTTCATTGGATAAGAAGGCGTGGACAAATTCTTTGGTGTCTTTAGTAGAATATTCCTTGAAAAATTCAAGCACAGAAAGATCATCTTTAATAGGATATTCTTCGTTTCCTCGCTTTCCTACAAGGGCATTTTCCTTAAGTTCTGTTGAAGAGTAAAAAGCCATTAGTGCGGCTAGCGAGAATGTAAGGTGTAGAGGAAGCTCGTTCTTTTGACTGATATAGTCAAGAAGACTAGGCATACATCTTGCCTTCCATTTTGAAACAGAATTAAGGGAAATTGATAATAAAGCGTGCTTAACAAAAGGGTTTTCAAAGCGCTCTATTACTGCCTCGGCGAAATCTTCCAAGTCTTTCTTATCGAGAGTAAGTGTCGGGATAACTTCCTTATAAAGTGTATCCTTCATAAAATCATATATAAGTTTGTCCTTCATTGACTCAAGGACGATGTCGTTTCCGGCAAGATATGAAGCCAGCACAAAAGATGTGTGGGCGCCGTTTAAGATGCGGACCTTGCGCTTTTTGTAGGGCTTTAAATCGTCTGTGTAGACAACGGGAAGCCCGGCTCTTGTAAAGGGAAGTCTTTCCTTTAAATCAAGCTTGCTTTCAATTACCCATAGGGCAAAGGGCTCGCCGACTGTAAAAAGTTCATCCTCGTATCCAAGTTCTTCATAAAGCTTTTCTTCCTCACCTTTAGGAAAGCCTGATACGATTCTGTCGACAAGTGTGGAACAAAACTCACAGGACTCATTGACCCAGGTCTTAAAGTCCAAAGAAAGTCCCCAAAGGTCGATGTATTTGTTGACACATTCAAGTAAAACCTTACCGTTATCATCAATTAATTCAACAGGAAGAATGATAAGTCCTTTATCTTTATTCCCATTAAAGAAGGTAAATCTTTCGTATAAAAACTTTGTAAGTTTTCCCGGAAATGTTATCGAAGGATTGATGTCCCACTTATCGGCTTCATCCCAGACAATTCCCGCCTCGGTTGTATTAGAAACAATATATTCAAGCTTAGCTTCATGGGCATACGAAACATAGCCTTCATAGTCTTCATATGGAGAAATGGTATCATGAATCGATGTGATTACGCGGTTTGTGACAGTAGCCTTTCCATCCACAAGGCCGCGAAGTGATACGTTATAAAGGTTGTCCTGTGCCTTGTATTTTTCAACCCCGCCACGGTTTGTTGGCTTTACCATTACTATGCTTCCGTCAAAAGAACCCTCTTCGTTACATATATCAAACATATAATCAACAAAAGCTCTTAAAAAGTTTCCCTCACCGTACTGAAGGACCTTAACAGGTCTTTGGGGCTTAGATACGATTTCTTTATTTAATCTTCTCATTTTCCACTCTCCGTAATTAGTTCAGGATTCGCGAGCGAATCCCGCATATGATCTTTGTATACCTGCGTATATTTTTTCTTTCCCTGCCAAGCTAAAAGCCTTCACTTTCACATAGCACAAAGTGCAATATAAAGGCCTCTTTTTCGAGCGTTTTTCCTATAAAAACGACTTACAAATCAATGATACTATCCCGTTTTTTCAAAGTCAATGAAGTTTGTAAATCGTTTTACAAAACTTCACAAGATAAGCAATTGAACTTCATTAATATCAATGTTTATAATATTGTAGAAGAATTAGTTTTTTTGAGGAGAATATCAATGAAAAAGTTCATGGATCAGGATTTTTTACTATCAAATCCTACCGCTGTTAAGTTATTTCACATGTATGCCGAGTATACACCCATTCTCGACTATCACTGTCACATCAATCCCAGGGAAATCGCTGAGGATCGTTCTTTTGACAATATTACTCAGGTATGGCTTGGTGGCGACCATTACAAGTGGCGCTTCATGCGTTCCTGCGGAGTTGAAGAAAAATACATTACAGGAGATGCTTCCGACTACGAAAAGTTCAAAGCCTGGGCCAGAGTACTTGGAAGTGCTATCGGAAATCCTTTGTATCACTGGAGCCATCTTGAACTTCAGAGATACTTTAACTACCACGGTGCTTTAAATGAAAAGACTGCCGACGAAGTTTGGAATCGTTGCAACGAAATGCTTAGAAAACCCGAGATGAGTGCAAGAAACCTCATTTTAATGTCAGGGGTTACTCTTATCTGCACAACAGACGACCCGGTTGATTCACTTGAGTATCACAAGATGATTAAGGATGACCCTTCTTTTGACGTACAGGTACTTCCTGCATGGCGTCCTGACAGGGCAATGAATATAAATAAGCCTGATTTTACTGACTACATCAAGAAACTTTCTGAAGTTTCAGGCCTTGAGATTAAATCATTTGAGGATGTGCTTAAAGCACTTAGCATTCGTCTTGATTTCTTCCAGACAATGGGCTGCAGCGTTTCAGACCACGGTCTTGACTACGCAATGTACGCTCCTGCTTCCATGGAAGAGATTGAAGCTATATTTAATAAAAGAATGGCCGGCCAGTGCGTAAGCGCTTTGGAAGAAGCTCAGTACAAGACAGCATTTATGCTTGCCATGGGACGTGAGTGTAGCAAGCGCAACTTCGTAATGCAGCTTCACTACGGTTGCAAGCGAGACAACAACACGGCTATGTATAAAAAGATTGGTGCTGACACAGGCTTTGATGCCATCAGTAATTACACACCTTCCAATGAGCTTGCAGACTTTTTGAATGCTCTTGCTGAAACCGATGAACTTCCAAAGACCATCCTTTACAGCTTAAATCCTAACGACAATCAGGCAATCGATACTATTATGGGATGCTTCCAAGATAGTTCAGCTGTTGGAAAGATTCAGCACGGAAGTGCATGGTGGTTTAACGACAACAAGACAGGTATGATTGATCAGCTTACATCGCTTGCAAACCTTGGAAACCTCGCAGGTTTCGTCGGAATGCTTACTGACTCAAGAAGCTTCCTTTCATACACAAGACACGAATACTTCAGACGTATTCTTTGTAACTTCATAGGAACCCTCGTTGAAAACGGAGAATTCCCTGAAGATTACGACATTTTAGGCAAGGTAGTTAAAGATATTTCTTACTACAATGCCGTAAGATACTTCGGATTTGATTTATAAATAAATTTACGCATGAAAAAGCCGGCCTTTAGTAAACTAAGGTCGGCTTTAAGTTATTAATGATATCTGAAAATCACTAAGCTTCTGTCGCTTCGCTTCGGCTTTATTCGGGCTTTGCGACAGCTATATATCTTAATCTTCTACTTTTCCATTGCAACTGCAACTTCAAGTGCAACTTCCATCATCTGTGTGAAAGAGTTCTGGCGTTCTTCTGCTGTAGTAGCTTCACCGGTTACTAAGCTATCAGAAACTGTGAAGATTCCAAGTGCTCTCTTACCTGCGTAAGCTGCGTTCATGTATAAAGCTGCAGCTTCCATTTCTACACAAAGGACACCCATTCTTGCCCACTTATCATTGAAAGTAGGGTCTGCATTATAAAATACATCAGAAGAAAGAGCGTTACCAACGTGGTATCTTGCACCAAGATTTTCACTTGCCTTAACTGCTTCACTTAAAAGTTTGTAGTCAGCGATAGGAGCAAAGTGTCCGGGAATTAAAAACTGTGACTGATATTCAGAGTTTGTACATGCACCCTGAGCGATTACGATATCACGAATCTTTACATCGGGTGAAATGGCTCCTGTTGAACCAACTCTTATGATATTTTCTACGCCAAAGAAATTGAAAAGTTCATGTGAGTAAATTCCGATTGAAGGAATACCCATACCGCTTGCCATAACGGAAACCTTAACTCCCTTATAGGTACCGGTATAACCCTGAACTCCTCTTACATTGTTTACAAGTTTAGCATCCTCAAGATAAGTTTCAGCGATAAATCTGGAACGAAGAGGATCTCCGGGCATTAAGACTGTCTTTCCAAAATCGCCAACTTCTGCATTAATATGGGGTGTTGCCATAATAAATCCCTCCTTAAAGTAACATATAATTTATTATATCAATTAATTATCTCTAATACAATTTGTTACACGGCACTCAACTTTGGAGTCCAAGACTTCCAAAACATATACATAATATACCGTGTCCATTAACCTATCCAAAACAGGATCTTTGGTGGTTATATAAAGGCCGTTTGCAGCATTTTTGTTTTCAGACATTGAAACGCGATCACCCATTTTATCAATGAGTTCTTTAAGTGCTAAATCCTGTAAAAATCCGGCATCCGCATACTCAATCTTAAGTTCATAGCCAAGAACATCTGCTGCCTTTAAATAAAGCTTTAAATCCGAAAATGTGCTGATAATAAGATCAAGCTTATAGTCTTTAGTAAGGTCCATTGTCTGAGCCTTATCTTCATCTATAAAGTAAAAACGGATATCCGGCTCATAAGTTTTAATGGTATCGTAGCAAAACTTATCGTCCACAAAGACAGAAAAGTCTTCATCAGAAAAGTAGCTACCACCCTCAATGCGTTTAAAGCTTATATGACCTATTGTCGAATCATACTCAAAGCCTTCTTCTCTTTCTTTGGTAAGAACTTCTAAATTACCATCATAACCATTAAAAAGAAGGTATTTTGCATCACTTTTAAGGTACTTACTATCTATTCCCATGTAACTGAAAAGTTCCAGATACTCTTTATCTGAAAGCACCTTGGGATTATTTATGGCAATAAAAAAGTTCTTATTTTCAAAGTCCTTATACTGAGCACTTCTTCTTACAAAAACAGACTGGTCCTTTTTCTTATCAAGACGTGATATGTAGCCATCTGTTTCATTAAGTCTTCTTCTTACATACTTTTTAAACTGACTCAGACCTTCTGAAGGATCATTATAATTTCCATCGGGCCATCTTTTCATATCGCGAATAAAAGCACCCGAAGAGTATATATCTTCTTCGTATTCTTTAAGCATGTTAACTATGCTTTCTTCTGACCAGGGACCCTTCCTGAGCTCTTTGTACTTTTCAACCAGCTTTTCAACAATGTCGCTATCATTATTTACGATAATCTGGTTAAGATAACCCTGCTCGAAGATGAAATTTTCTTCAACACCAACCCTATAGGGAAGAGTGAAGTTATAAGCTATATCACCAACCCAGTAGTTGCCCCACGAAATATCCATATCCCATGGAGCATAAAGAGCTTTTAAATTACCCGTTTTGGGGTCTTTTTTTACACTAAAATAGTAGTTTTTGGCCTGATAACCCATAGTCGTATCCATACCCTGAATGAGGGCAAAGAAAAGATAAATATCTATGGCATTATCGATATCAATTCCTTCTAAAAGTTTCCCCGAATCATTTCGGTTTCTTTCAAGGTTATAAGCATAGTCAAGAAACAGATCCCAGTTTGACTGGTCGATGTAGGTTCCATCCCTGTAAACGGTACTGTTTAATCTTTCGGACAAAGAAGGCGACTTGGTCTCAAATCCTGTAACCCCGCCTTCAGGCATCAAAATACCGTTTAAAGATGCCCAGTAAACACTCTTATATAAGGCTTCCTTGGAGCAATCACCCGAAAGTTTAAACTGAAGTTCATCTAAGGGACTGCCAAGAGCATATAGACCTTCATACTTTCCATTTACGAAAAGTTCAAGGTACTTGTATTCCATTCCCGCATCAACCCCGAGGCTGTTATCTTTAGCAAGACTATACTCCCATAGATTATGCGAAAAAACGTTTCTAACCTTTTCCTGGTCATTATATGCTGCGTACAGTATCCAGTCGTCGTCCTGACGCATGCCAAGAAGCGATACGTTATTGCATCGTTTATTATCGCCTAAAGATCTTTCAGTTAAAGAAAGCTTAAGCCCCTTTTTGGGATAATGAAGCGTTGACGCTCCACGAAATCTTACAAGTCCATCGGATGCAATAAATCTTGCAGATGAGCCTTCAGTATTATCCCAAAGCGACATTTTCATCTTACAGTCTTCTTCAGAAATCTCCTTATTACAGTCGATATTCATGATAGGAAGGGTTGTCGTATAAAGATGGTACTTATGAAAATATTTGTCGTTGTATACAAGCATTTCAAGCGGTGCGCTTTCCTGTATGCTTTCTTTTGACAAAGCCTTATTGAAGGCTACCCTAAGACCTTTTTGCCTGGAAAAAGCCTTGATTGTCGGATTATAGGAAGCCTCACTATTACCTATCATCGAATAGAAAAAGTTATCGGACTCGGCCTCCTTAAAGCAGGCATTTCCGTTAAACTTTAGCGAAAGTTCCTCAAAATCCACATCTGCGCGGCCCATTTGCAGGTTCTCAAACTCGCCATCTGAAGCCACTAGACTGTTTAGTTTATTACTTCCATATGTCAGATTTGTCAAAAGAAAGAAAACCGCCAAAGACGCCAGAAGCACTGCTATGCCTGCGATTCGTTTTTTGTCCATTTATCTTCCTTTATTAGTTGCGATTAGATCACGTCGT
>JAKSRS010000036.1 GCA_024403515.1 Lachnospiraceae bacterium | reverse complement strand
TTATAGAAAAAGATAAAAATCCATCTCTTTTTTTACTAGCTGAATCATGTAAAGAGCTAAATGAATCTCAATTAAAACGTATTCTTACTTGTGCAACCAAACTCTCATTACCTGATTCTGACAATTCATAAAAAGAATACTGTTATTAAATTGTTATCATTATATTGTTATCACAATATAAAAAGTGCAGTATGAATAATTAAAAATTATCCCATACTGCACTTATTTGTTCATATTTATCTAATTTGTCTTATACTGTCCTTGTAAACCACCAGGTACTACTCCATCTCATTTACCCTTTTATTTCATACCGTGATATGGTAAATAATTGGTACATTCTTTGCGTATCTTTTGATACGTTTTTCATCCTGTCCGTATTGTTCAAAACCTGGTGTACCCAAATTGTACCCAACGGACATATTTACAATTATCATAGGACATTACTAATGCTATGAATTTAAACCTGTAGTGCTATAAAAACTCCACTAGCTATAGGTCTCATTTGAGACTTCTCATTCTTATACCTCTTGTCAAATACTTTATAAAATCAGTCAGATTCTTTTTATCTTAAACTTATCTCTGGATAAGGATAAACCCGCAAACATAATGCAATGCATAATTAACGCTCATCATATATGATAATACCTTTCTCTGCAAAATTCCAATTGCCATTCTTATAAGACTGTGGAAAAACTTTTAGTGCTTTTACTTGGCAACGCCCTGCCAACTTAAAAACATTATTTGCTATCCACAGACTATGCTTAGGATTTAATGTCGAAAACAAATGGATAGTTTCCACATTATTAGGCAACCCACTAACTATTTCTCTTACTGTATTACAAAATTTTTTACTATAAGTTCTTACCATTCTTTTGGAATCATTTCTAACGATCCAAATCGTACTCAAATTACTCGTACTCGCAGGTAACATTCCTCTTGAGATTGGATATGTATCTGCTAAAACCAAATTAACACTACTCGTGTATGAATCAGATACCCCTCTAATCTCTATACTATCATCTTCTACTGTATTGTAATCATCTTCTGTTCCTACTGAATACTTATTAAATGTATCATTTATTAAGAGCTTAAATTGCATGTATATAGGCATTCTTACAATATTACACTCTTTATAACCCAAAATTTTAGCACAAAACAAATATCCCAAATACAAATGTTCATGATAATAATTTCCCTTATTTAAGCAGTAATTCTCATTGCTTTTTCTGATACATTTAATTAACAAAAACAGCATAAGTATAATACCAATTACTCCATTTCCCATTTTCATTGCATAATAATATTTAACATTATCAAAATCCAACGGATTATTGCCAAATATACCCTTTATTATTCCCGCAATGTTAATAAGATGTGGAACTAAAACCGCAATTACCAATATCAATACTTGTATTATTGGTCTCACCCAGTCTCTAATTCTCTTTACCATCTATCTCGTCTCTCCAATCATATGTAGCTATTTCTCTTGCTTTATTTCCTTCTCTTGAAAACTCCCATACTCTCAGTGCTTTATTTCCTACAATTATATGAATTTGTTTGATGTTATTCGGCAGTGTTTTCGATATCTTCCTCCAATTAGCCCAATCTATAATTGAGTACTTGGGGAAATCTTCTGGATGTGTATGCCATTCACCAACATACAAATAAATACCATCGTATTTTTCATATAAATTGTTATAGTATTTAATATGACCTTTGTCTTGGCGAAAAAAACTTGTTCGAGTTCTCTTGTCATTTGTCATAGGTTCTGTCAAATATTCGATAATCAAATTTTCATTAATCAAATTCTCTCTACCAATCAGAACACCACCACTTTCACTACTTGTTCGGTCAATTTGTCTATATTTATATAATGTAGACATTACACCACCACATATTTTTATTGTCCGTTCCTTTCCTAATATCACCATATATTAACCACACACTTCGCAATTTTCATTTGCAAACAACTTACCTTCCTGTACCATAACTACATCCTTTTGATTTGTATATCTTTCCGAAACCTTATACCCTGTTTTTGTAAAGTAGTAGCCGGCACCTTTCATAGATACAATAACATTTTTTTTACGTCTTCCATCTACAACTTCTGACAATGTATCCATGCATAATGCAGTAGACTTTAATGAAACCGTTGATGCATACGGAACAAACGCATTTCCACACCCCGTAATGTTTTTTGTAATGTTTTGTCCTGGTGCACAATATGCAACTTTATCAAATAATTCTTCGTTTTCTGAATTCCTATCAAAAAAACACTCATAGCAACCTTTATTCTCTGAAGTAATAACAGCAACATGACACCCTAAGTCAAGAGGTTCGTTCCATACATAAATAACTGGATTACCATATTTCATCTGCTGAACCTTCGCATTTATCCAACGATTAACATTATGATTACCTGTTGCAGAAATAATGATATCAAACTCATTCAACTGTATACTCTCTTCCTCTAGTAAATTGCATATATCTTCGTCATATGGTGTTATTTTTACTTCTGGCATATTTCTCCCAAAGTACTGAGCTAAAGCCTCCGCCTTATATTGCCCCACATATTCTATCCCAAGTAAATGTCTATATATATTTTCATTCTGCAGTTTATCACTATCTACAAGTGTAATTCTATCTGCACCCGCATTAATAAGTTCATTTACTAAATAACCACCTATAGAGCCGCAGCCTACTACCAACCATTTAAACTCCGAAAATGTATTCCTGTCACTATCAACTCTCTTCATAAGATATTTTTTGTCAATTCTATGAATGGATAATGGACATATTTCTGTCGAGTCAGTCTTTCTAATCTGATAACAATCACCTTCCACTTGTATGTTAACATTCTTAAGAAAAACACCCATATAGTTTTCTATACCACTAGGTTGTACAATACAAAAAATCAACAATTTTGTACTTTTCATTTTCGAAAGTACTGAATCAGCATCTTCCTTAGGCACACATAATAACAATTCATTAATATATGCTACATCTAACTCTCTGCGTGCATCTGGCGGATATATATATTTCATTGGATTTATATATATATACGCACCATTTCTTTGACTTCCACTTATACTCCAAAGATCAAATGCCTTCGAATTACATGCTGCAAAAATATGCGTTCTTTTACTTCTTTCTATATATGAGGCATATTTCTCTTTTTTCCCTCTCTTCACAGTATTCTCAACATATTTAATCAACTGCGTTTTTTGTGTTGCTGGAATATTACAATTAACACACCTAATGCCAGGAAATTGACACCAATATGATGAAAATTCATCAATAAAATCGCTTTTATTAATCCCCTCCAATCCCTCTGAAATAATCGAAATAGCTTTTTGAATGCATTGCTTTAATATACCTTCTATATCAGCATCAATTAAAACTCCCTCTAATTCGTATAAACATATTTTTCCTCTTGTATCAATATGTGGCATATATGGAAATTCTTTGTAGTCTTCAATATAGAAATCCACAAGTTCCATCGTCCATCTATTAGGAATTCCAATATATATCGGAATATTTTGACCTGAAACTATCAGTTCACATGATACAAACACAGAATATGAGTGTTGCATATAAGTTCTATCCTTATAGCAAACAACAGAAGCAATTCTGTTATCTTCTAACAAAATATTTCTTACATCAACAATTTCCATATAATTATCTCACTCCCGATGCACTCGATGAAGGAATACAGTTTTTCTGCTTTTTGGACACACTCTTCACTTCAGGAACATGAAAATCGGCGCCAAATATTTTTTGTAATTTCTTACACTGTTCAACTTCATCTGGTTCACATTTAACAGCTTCTAAATCATCAACTAATTTTTCAACTTTATCCTTGAAGTCTGTCATCTGGGAATCGCTCATTTTCACAAATGCATCAGTATCTGCCTCAAAATTTAATTCAGATGGCATTGGATACTTAATTCTATATAAAAGTCTACTTTTATCATTTGTCCCTACATACACAAAAAGACTCTTTATTTTATTAGCAATTGATAAAATTGCGTTCAAATCATCCAATTCATCATCATTTGAAAATGCCTCAAAATAATCTGCTACAATTAGAGTTATTCCTATACTTGCAGGTTCGGCATGGCCGTTACTGTCAAATTTAAGATTCTTCCATCTTTTTAAATAACGTATTACTCTACGATATTGCTGACGCTCTTCTTCATCTACAGCATTATTTATATAATCTATTAAACCTTTAGGATCAGACTTTTCCCAACATATCTCATCAGGAACACTTTCTTTACCTCTAGCTAAATACATTTGACTATCATGATCATCCTTATTTTCATATACATAGCAAACCAAATCCACATGATATGCCGCTTCTCCATCTTTTTTATATGTAACTGTAACGCATGGTTTTTTTATGACCGCACCATAATCAGTATGATTATCTAATATCTCTTGGATAATTTTCTTCAGTTCCATAGGTTCATAGGAACTCTTGGCTACATTAAAACGCAAACCTACATCTATATCATACTCTTTTCCCTCTAGCGGCTCTGTACCAATGTACATACTATAGCTACCTTGATTAAGTACTTCAAATCCAGGTAGCTTTTTACTATCCCTTAAAATATCAACCAATATATCTCTCTTAGAGGCCAATTCAGAATTGACATTGTAGTCTAACTTAATCCTGTTATAAAAATTTATAAATTCACTTTGTACGCTCATAAAAACCTCCAATAATTTTTCTTACAATACTATTGAATCCATTAACATGTTTGCACTATTCAAGCATGCAGTTGATTTCATCAATCCATCCCGCATCATCACGCCCGAATAATTCCATAAACCTTCCAAAATTGCTACTTCCTACAACAGTATCCCTTGTTTCCAACCCATTCACTCGTTCACACATATCTGCGTAGTTTTCTACTGTAACGTACTCCATCACCACTTCTATCTGGTCCGCTCTACCTTTATAGTTCTTAACCCCAGTAAACTCCTCTATCAAAGGTGCATTTACTGGTTTGGCCGGTGATTTAATTAATGTCTCCGTCCAATGCTTTGTGATAATCTGCATTGTGCATGGATTGCCAAACATTATTACCTGATCTGCAGCGGTATCTACTCCATGAAATTCATTAATTTTACGCTTAATATCTTCGTATTGTTCATACGGTTTTTTCTCAGTATCGCAAAATACCAATACTAATTCATAAGAACTATTCTGATAGCTATCCTGATATCGTGCTGGAATATTTCCATTTCCACCTGCATTTTCGGAAACAATTTCATATTGTGCATCCCATACCTTCAGCGCTTTCAATCGTTCAAGATATTGATATTCTTCGTTTCCTTCACAAATAACACATATCTTATGTTTATCAAATAACTTAGGAAGCTTATTCTGCATCGGCAATCACTCCCTTCGTATTCCCTTTGATGCTTAAGAGTGATTTAATCAATTCCGGATCAGGAAGTGCGCCAAGTGCACCCTTCCTATATTTTTCCATAACATCTGTTGTATCTCGTACTCCTTCTTGTGCGGTAAAGTCAGCAAGTGAATACACATACACACCTTCCTCATCTTTGTGCACAAACCAAATTTGCTCTTTTCTAAACATTCTCTTACAATCCATCAGATTAATATCATGAACTGTAAATATCATCTGCGCACTTGTATTAAGTTCATTATTGAACAATGCAACGATGGCTCTTGTCAATTTGAAGTGAATACTGCTATCCAGTTCATCTACAACTAGGAATCTACCTTCTTCTAATGCCTCAATCACATAGCTTGCTATAGCAGCAATCTTCTTAGTGCCTGTAGAATCAAACAGCATACTAGGTACATGAATGCCCTTATATGTTGAAACCAATCTAATTTGATCCATAATATTTTCAGGAATGTCTAATGCTTTTTCTTC
The DNA here is from genome assembly GCA_024403515.1 of Lachnospiraceae bacterium. Classification (GTDB taxonomy): domain Bacteria; phylum Bacillota; class Clostridia; order Lachnospirales; family Lachnospiraceae; genus UBA1258. Next base: position 15,276 of record JAKSRS010000036.1, on the reverse strand, counting down.
AGGTTTTTCTTCCTCGTCACCTGACTTAAATTGAATCTTATCTGCATCAACATATTCAAAATCATCCATATATAAATCAGCATTTTTAATAAAGTTCACAATCTTCTCTTGTAAATTATTTCTATTTTTCATTAGTTCGATTGTATGCTTCATTGGGATGTTATTCATATTAATAATGTCAATTTTTTCCGCAAAGCCAACTAATATATCTTTCATCTCTTTCAAGCATTCGAACTTGCTTATATCTACTAGATAACAAAGCAGATTATTTTTAGAAATGATAGGCATCATGTTCTGAACCTCTTCGTCAATGCAATAATATACTTCATTTATTGCATCTCGCTTTAACCAATTCACTTCTTTCTCATTCCCATATTGATCTTTTAACATTTCTGAAAAAGATTCGTAAACATACTCATTAGTTTCTGCATTATAACCAAAATCATATAAAAACTTTCTTCCACTCAACAAAAACGTTACACCTAATTGGCACACCTCATCATCTGAAAAAATATTAGGAACCAATCCGCTCTTCTTATCTAATAAAACATTCTTTATTGCTCTAATGCATTTAACAAGACATGTCTTTCCAACATTATTAGGGCCATAAACTCCAACTGTCTTAAGCACATTGAAATTATTTTCTCTATGAACATTAGATGCAAACTTCTTATTTCTCATATCCGCTTTCATAGAAAAGCTTATTTCCTCTTCAAATACGAAACAATTTTTTGCTCTTATATCTATAATCATTATATTTACCTCCTGATGAGTCCTATGTAATAATATTATATCGCAAAATATTTTTCATGCAACATTTTTGCACAAAAAATATTTTGCAATCAATTTTACCTTCGTTTAGCAATATTCTGTGTCTACTTAAGAATGCATATTCCTTGTTTAAAAATAGCTCTACACAAAATAGGAGCCCCATTTCAGAGCTCCTATCTCACATCGTTTATTTTCTAAGAATGCCACATTACTCAGCCAAACATTGCTATTCTAGTATTCATACAAACATTCTTAGCTACATTAGTTTCATAAACATATGATTTATCATAATTTGTCTTTCTTAATTCTTATCTTACAAATGTCATCGCCCATCTTTACACTGCTGAGTAACTGTTACATCCTTTTTATAATCTATTTTTATAGAATCATTCTTTGAAGTATCAATACCGATTCTATCCAAATCTGCATTCAGTCTCTTTTGCATATCAGCTAACAGAATATTTTGGTGAACATCTTCAATTTCATCTAGAGAACCGTAAATTTGAATATACTCTTCCTCTTGTGGTGTAAGTTCCTTAAAATTGATTATGTTATAAGTGAAAACACATTGTTTTCTGGATTTGGACAAATTTGCTCATGCATAAAAATACCTCATCAATTACTCATAGAACTTGAGCCTGCTTCACATAAAGCTTATGCTCGCTTTGTCGCTGCTATTGATTATCTCAAAGACTTAGGTCAAGATTTAGAAATACAGACTAACAGCTATGACAATATTAGCTACGATGATTATAATATCCTAAGTTCAGCTATGGCTCCTGCAATAATGGGAACCGTAAAAAAAATGCATGAGCAGGTAAAAACTGGCCACTTTGATGATCCTGATTACCAACTTGAATATCAGGACGATTTAAGACAATTTAACATTCCTATCGAAGATTCTCTTTATATCCTATACGGGCGTGAAGATGAAGACGACGAAGATTAAAGAATAAGCCACTGGCTCTTTGTTGAGCAAGTGGCTTTTGTACTTTTTCACTTATTCTTTTTTCACGTGACAATAAAACGGCAATAAAATTTGCGACCATTTTGCGACCACGCGATTCTGAAATGCCCTATTTACAAGGGCTAGAAGGAATAGTAGTCTACTCGAACTCCCTAACTTAATCCTTATCTTAAACATTTTTGTTAGGGTTTTCTGTTACGATTTGATTCCATTTGATTTCAGCTGTCCATATCACACGGACTGTATCAGCTAATGTTATCAAATTGTTATCACGGGAGTGTTATCATAGTGCCTTAATTTATCCTACAGCTACCAAAGAAAACTCAATTTCACCTATCGACTTGCCTTTTACCTTTAAGGCAAAGGATACGCTTACACTGTTCAATTCCATTAGCAAAACCTTTCATAATTTAATCTAGAAATAATTTAACGGTTAGCTATTCTTCCTATATCTCATACATAACGCAATTATTGTAATTGTCAATAAGGAAAATGCCAACATTCTGTAGGTAATCGGAAATCCACATTTGTCATAAGACATAGCTATCACCGGATCAATCAACATTGGCAATAAATCTGTAATCAAATTGACAAAAGAAAGTGCCGTTGCTCTCTCTGTAGATTCAATCTGTTTATTTGTTTCAGCACTAATAACAGTCCAAATAAAACCGTTTATATATCTTGAAACACATAACGCCGCTAGCACAATCCATATATATGGTAAAGAGACCAGCAACAATAAAACAACATAAATCAAAAAACAGGCCACTTCATTTAACTTAATCTTCTCAGTAACTTTTGCTCCAAAAGCAGAGATGATATTAAAAAGCACTAAAACCAATCCTAAATATCTTACTTCTAGTCCAAGTGACGGCAAATAAGCCTGTGTAGTATAGTTAAGATTTGATATTATCTCTAACATTATAAGACTTAAGCCAGTGATAAACAAAATTCTACTTTTTGTAGCATATTTCTTTATAATTGTAATCTGAGTCGCAAGTTCCTCTTTAAATCCTTTAAATTCATTGTCTCTATTATCTCTTTTTTCTTCAAAGAAAATTCCTAAAATCAACACAGATATTGTCTCAAATACCAAAGAAATAATCATTGGTAAATTTGGATTTAATTCAAATAGCCAACTTGAGCTGAACGTAACGATTGCAATAACAAAATAGCCATATTTATTGATTTGTCCCATATAACTCTTATATATGACATCATCATTAATTTCGTCATATATCATTGCCTCCCCAGTTCCGGATAAGCATGCCTGACCAATTCCGCAGATTAATGCTCCAATTATAAAGCACATATAGGAATGCGAGAACAACAAAAATACATAATTAGCGATTATTGCTACTTCACCTAAAATAATCAGTTTTTTTCTACTCATTTTATCGGCAAGAATGCCTGAAGGAATCTCAAAAGCAATTGCTGTAAATGCTGAGAAAGAATCTAACAAAACTGCTTCTGTGTAATTTAATCCTTTACTTAGTAAAAAAAGCAAAAAAACAAACCAAATTGGAAGTGACTTTTTTAACACACTATATATGCCGAATACCATTCTGTTTTTTTTCATTCTGTCACCTCGGAGTGCAACGCACATCTTGGATCTTTTTCCTCACATTCAAAAGATTTGTGTATCTGTTGCCTCACAGCCGGACATCCAGCATTACATATAATACTATAGCCACATTTCTCACACTCCATATTCATTGGCAATCCTTTTCGTAAAATTTTCATATATTCGTCATTTTTCCATATTTCCTCTAGGCTATTATTCACAATATTGGAAACTGGTTGTATAGAGTTTTCAAAACATATACAAGGAAATACATCTCCATTAGCATATATCTCTAATTTAGTTCGTCCTGCTCTACATCCATAGTATATTTTTTCATATTGAGTCAGCCTTCTAATATCATGCTCATATTCTGGATATCCAGTATATAGCATACAACCTTCTATAGACACCATAAAATCACTTTCCGCATGTCTACTAGATACATAATGTTTTAACTCTTCATCCAGTTTTCTTGCCTCTTCGAAGGTATGGTTTTTTATATTCTTATTTGATTTGTTGATATCCATATACAAACCGACAGAATATCGGTCAACTTTATGTAGAATACAATAATCAATTATTCCATAAAAATCCTCGAGTGTCTGATTAGTATAAACACTATTGACTCTAACTTTCTTCTTTTTCTCCATTAAATATTCTATCGTTTCAATAGTTCTGTGATAATCACCGCCCATCAATGTCTGATTTAATTCGCTCATGCTCTGAAGTGAAAAAACAGGAACTACATTGTCAAATCTTACAATTGCATCAAGTACTTCTTGTGGAACGTTCATTCCATTTGATGTAATGGTGATATTCATCCCACTTTCATTTGCGCACTCCAATAATGAGATAATATCTGGATATAGCGTAGGTTCTCCTCCTAGAATTGAAATACTGAACACTCCCATATCCTTCGCTTGGTTAATCACATCTGTCCAACATGATAGAGGTAATTCTACGTTGTCTTTTTTGTTTACATTCTTTACAAAACAAAATTTACAAGACATATTACATCTAAGTGTTGGGTATAATGCTATTTCAAGCGGGGAAGTTAATGCATTCACGATAGATATGCAGCATTCTTCATCTGTAGTTTTCTCCTCTATGATGTCATCTCTCAAAAATTTGTGATATTTTACTTTTTTACCTGTAGTGTTCTGTGCCAATAAAATAGCTGGTTTAAGGTAGCCTGCACACTTTCCCAAATTATTTAAAAACTCATACTCTGTTTGACTAATTTCTTTATGCATAAACGTCTTTCGGTTTATTACCAAACCGCCAAAGCTTTCTTTTCTTAGAAGAATATCTTTGGTCAATGCGAACTGTTTCATAATTATACCCCAATAATAAACATGTAGTGTTATAAATAACACTACATGTTTATTGCTTACTAACTAAACTTGTAAAACTTACATAATAGCTTTCCAGCCATCACCCTTAGCCATAAAGCTTCTTTCAAGGATTCTTTTAAGTCTCTTTGTCATCTTGATATACCTCCTTTTTATAGTGTTTATTTAACGTGTTATCATACTAAATCAGCGTATCACAAAAGGAAGCACTCGTCAATACTCATGTAATCTTATGCACCATGCGATAATCATTCCCTTATGCGCTTTACAAGCTTTAAATATCATTTTCTGTTTGGGTGAAATATAACAGGAGCGTGGCACGCCCCGTCACTGTTCATCAAGGGAATGTTTTAATCTAGTTCCGGCCCTCTGTGCTTCTTAGGTGTCACCTGATTCCTTGGCCGTTCAGCAGTCTCTTTCTTTAACTCAGACAGTCTGCCCAAGACGCTTTCCCTGGTCTTTTCTCCAACCGCCTTCCTTTTGTGTATATCCCACCATTCCTTAAACTTCCGCCATGCTCCGGCAACAAATTTTCCTATTGGCGTTTTGGGTTCTTTTAGGAATGCGTACCTCATGAATTCCTTCTGAGCTTCCGTTTCAACCATCGTCTGAATTGTTTCCTCGGTCTGCTTATTCAGTTCCTCCAAAACTGTTTCATTCGCTTCAACGGCGTTTGTCGTTTCTGCATATTGTTCATTCAATGAGTCCAGAGCTTCGGCCTTCTTTCTTACAAAGAACTCTTTTGACCAGTCACTGTTTCTGCCTTCCTCAATTTCCTTAAGGCCCTCGCCTTCAAAGATTTCCGGGTGTTCATTCATTTCCTGCTCAGCGTACTTATGCATTTTGTCTTGAAGCTCGGTAAGAGTCTCCTGCGTAAATACTCTCGTTTTTGCCGCCTGCTTCTACATACCGCGCTTATATCCCCGGCCTATCGGAAGTCCGATTACATGGGCGTGTGGTGAATGCTCATCCAGGTGAACGACCGCTGATACAATTCTAAAGTCTTGGACAAGTTCCTGAAGATGCTTCAGCTGATCTTCGAAGATCGGAAGCATCTGCTTCTTCATCTCCAATGACTTGTCATTCAACTCGGCATCTCCGAGTTGAATGACAAGCTCAGCTTTGGTACAAACAAAATCCGACATATACTTACCTTCCTCTAACCCATCGAGAGGAACATTATCTTTTATTTCTATTACTTCCTCGTTATCCTCTAGCATGAGTGCATACTTAGTTTGTAAGGCATCATAGGATTTGAATACCCCCTCGCACTTTGATAATTGTCGTTTCTCACATCGACCTTTGTAATCTTGTTTTCGCATTTCAACGCCTCCTCAATTTTTAGAATCAAAAGCTATGCCCCAAAAACGATTCCCAAAAACGATTTACTTCCCAAAAAGGAATAAATATTTGTTTTTGGGAAACTTTATAATCGTTACAAACGCCATAAATCCTATAAAATCAAGGAATATCACCAACTATGCATTTTCCCAAATCTTACATTTCCCAAAACCACTATATCGTCGAGTAATCAAACTCATCCTTTCTAGGGTAATCAAACTCATTCTCCCAAAAATCTCTCCCAAATAATCGAGTGGAGCATTTCTTTTCGGGATTTTATTCGATTGTTTTTGTTACCAAACTTAAGATTCCTTTATTTTCAAGGCTTTTCCGTGTCTTTGAGAATAAAAAAATGACCCCAAAAATCGAGTTCTTCCCGATCTCTAAGGTCATTCCTTATTATCTCTATTTAATTTTGGGGATGAGTTTCATTGCCCCGTAGAGGATATTTTTGATTACCTCGTGACAACAGGTACTATTCCATCTCAATTGTGCCCGGAGGTTTTGAAGTCAAATCATAGAATACGCGGTTTACTCCACGCACTTCGTTGATGATTCGGCTCATTACTGTCTGAAGAACTGAGAAAGGAATCTCTGCACTTTCAGCTGTCATAAAGTCGATGGTTCTAACGGCACGAACAACAACTGCATAGTCGTAAGTACGTTCATCACCCATTACGCCTACAGAACGCATGTTAGATAAGGCCGCAAAATACTGGTTGGGCATCCAGGGAGCATCAACTCCATGTTCTTCTTTGTAAGCCTTTAGTGCCTTGTCTACTTCTTCACGATAAATGTAATCGGCATCCTGAACAATCTTAACCTTTTCACCGGTTACTTCGCCAATGATTCTAATTCCAAGACCCGGGCCGGGGAAAGGCTGACGATATACTAAAAATTCAGGAAGGCCAAGTTCCAAACCAGCCTGACGAACTTCATCTTTGAAAAGATTTCTAAGGGGCTCAACGATGTCCTTAAAATCCACAAAATCAGGAAGTCCACCAACGTTGTGGTGAGACTTGATTACAGCAGATTCTCCGCCAAGTCCTGACTCTACTACATCGGGATAAATTGTACCCTGCGCTAAAAAGTCCACTGAACCAATCTTCTTGGCCTCTTCTTCAAATACGCGGATAAACTCTTCGCCGATTATCTTGCGCTTGCGTTCAGGTTCTTCTACTCCTGCAAGTTTAGCATAGTATCTTTCCTGAGCATTTACACGGATAAAATTGATGTCAAAAGAACCCTTAGGTCCAAAAATAGCTTCTACTTCATCCCCTTCGTTTTTACGAAGAAGACCGTGATCTACAAATACGCAGGTAAGCTGCTTACCAATAGCCTTAGCAAGTAAAGCTGCTAAAACTGAAGAGTCAACACCACCGGAAAGTGCAAGTAATACCTTGCCGTCTCCAACCTTTTCACGGATTTCTTTAACTGTATTTTCAACAAAAGAATCCATTCTCCAAGTTCCGGCACAACCACAGATGTTTCTTACAAAGTTAAATAACATCTTGGTTCCTTCGGGTGTATGTAATACTTCGGGATGGAACTGAATTCCGTATAAGTTTTCTTCTTTATTCATTGCTGCAGCTACCGGACAGTCAGCTGTGTGAGCAACTGAAATAAATCCGGGTGCAAGCTTTGAAATGTAATCAAAGTGGCTCATCCAGCAAGTGGTATGATTCTTATTGTCCTTATGGCCTTCCATCGAGATTTCAGGCATAGGAATATCTGAAGAAGCCTGACCAACTCCGGCCATCAATGCTGTATCAGCGTTAACAAAAACTTCTGTCTTACCGTACTCACGAACTGTAGCTCTTTCTACCTTTCCGCCAAGTACATGCTGCATAAGCTGTGCACCATAGCAAAGTCCAAGTACCGGAACACCTAATTCAAAAAGTTCTCTACTATAAGTGGGAGCGCCATCTTCATAGCAAGAGTTAGGACCACCGGTTAAGATGATACCCTTAGGATTCATTGCTTTGATTTTTTCAATATCTGTTTTGTAAGAATAGATTTCGCAGTATACATTACATTCACGAACTCTTCTTGCAACTAACTGATTGTACTGTCCACCAAAGTCGATAACAAGAATCAATTCTTCTTTCATAAAATGAACAACCTTCCTTTATTTACACCACAACCCCACTACCTATAGGCAGTGGGGTCTGGAATTTTTACTCTACTGTAACACTCTTTGCAAGATTACGAGGCTTATCAACATCTGCGCCCTTAGCCACAGACATATAATAACCCATCAACTGCAAAGGAATAATAGCCAAGCTTGCCGAGAAAATATCATCTGTCTTAGGAATGTAAGCAGTGAAATCAACCTGGTCTTCAATGGCATAATTTCCATAATTTGTGACGCCCATAAGATAAGCGCCACGGCTCTTAACCTCAACAAGATTTGAAAGAGTCTTTTCAAGAATTTCAGTCTGAGTCATAAGTCCGATTACCAAAGTACCGTCTTCGATAAGACTGATTGTACCATGCTTAAGTTCTCCGGCAGCATAAGCTTCGCTGTGAACATAGCTGATTTCCTTCATCTTAAGGCTTCCTTCAAGTGATACCGCGTAGTCAATACCACGACCAATATAAAAGGCATCCTGAAGGTTAGAAAACTTAGATGTAAACCACTGAATACGTTCTTTATCCTCAAGTACTCTTTCAATTTTGTCAGGAAGAGTTCTCATTTCCTTTAAGTATGCAGCAACTTCATCAGCAGTAAGTTTTCCTAACTGCTGGGCAAAAGAAAGTGCAAGCAAATCAACTGCGATAAGCTGAGCTGAATACGCCTTTGTTGTCGCAACGGCAATTTCAGGGCCAGCCATTGTGTACATTACACCGTCAGATTCTCTGGCAATGCTGCTTCCAACAACGTTAACAATACCAAGTGTAAAGGCACCGCACTCCTTGGCCTGTCTGATTGCTGCAAGTGTATCAGCAGTTTCTCCGGACTGGCTAATGGATACAACTAAATCATCCTCGTGAATGATAGGATTTCTATATCTGAATTCCGAAGCAAGTTCAACTCTTACAGGAAGTCTGGTAAGTTTTTCAAAAACGTACTGACCCACAACACCTGCATGATATGCCGAACCACATCCGACAATTAAAATATTTCTAAATGATTTTAATCTTTCTTCATTAAGTCCTACAGACGAAAGATCAATAGTATCGCCCTTAACATATGCGCTAAAGGTGTCTGAAACAGCCTTGGGCTGCTCATGAATTTCTTTAATCATAAAGTGCTCGAATCCGCCCTTTTCAGCGGCTTCAGCATCCCATGAAATCTCAGTAAGTTCCTTTTCAATTTCTTCACCATCGAGGTTGTAGAAATGAATTTCTTCACCTCTAAGGCAAGCCATCTCAAGGTTACCAATGTAATATACTTCTCTTGTATGCTTTAAAATAGCAGGAACATCGCTGGCTGCGTATGATTCACCCTGACCTCTTCCGATAATGAGGGGGCTATCCTTACGAGCAACCCAGATTTCTCCGGGATAATCTTTAAACATAACAGCAAGAGCATAAGAACCTCTTACACGAACCATAGTCTTTGCAATCGCATCGATAGGTCCAATGTTATATTTCTTGTAATAGTAATCAATAAGCTTAACAACACACTCTGTGTCGGTTTGAGAATAGAAATTATAGCCCTTCTTAGTGAGCTTAAGCTTGATTTCAGCGTAGTTTTCGATGATGCCATTGTGAACGGCTACAACTTCGTGATTATCACTGATATGAGGATGAGCGTTATTTTCACTGGGTTCACCATGAGTTGCCCATCTTGTATGTCCGATACCACATGTTCCTAAAAGTGATTCACCACCGTTTATTTTCTTGGAAAGTACATCCAAACGTCCCTTGGCCTTAACTACTTCAATGTCCTCTCCGCCCTTCCAAACAGCAACACCAGAAGAATCATATCCTCTGTATTCAAGTTTAGATAAGCCATCAAGAAGAATAGGCGCTGCCTGCTTACTTCCGCTGTACCCTACGATTCCACACATAAAAAATCTCCGTTCTCTATTTGTTGCAAAAGAAACCTTCTGCCTTTATCCATTGCCCAGACTAAGCTTTAACGTCATTCGTTTAGCAAAAGAATCATCTGAGCTGATTCTACCATACTTCTGCCTGTATCCATACTACTTTTCTGGATATATCTGAAAGCTTCCTGCTCCGTCATACCGTTTCGGTTCATTAAAAGTCCCTTAGCTTCATCTATAAGCCTTTGTTCTTCAGGACTTCTCTTTGGAGGAGCCTTCTTTTTCTTTACCAATCTTGCAAACTGATAGGTCATCATATCGATTGTCGATATCAGTTCGCGCGTTTTAAATGGCATTAATAGTTTTACCACGTTTTCAGAATAAATATCAAGTGCCATATCCTTGGTAAGAATAATCATACCAAAATACTTAGGCAGATACTGTGAAAGTTCATGATATCCCATGTCTTTTAGATTTTGTGTGCTGATAACCACACCAAAATCTCTATCGTTTGAAACTCGAAGAACTTCTGCACCTGTCTGGCATACCTCAATATCCATTGGCAGACCATGATTGCTTAACAGCTCTGAAAGACGCTTAGCATCATCATATTTGGGCATCGATATTAATACACTGCCCATTGAAGTTCCTCCTACATTTTGCTTAAGTAACGACCAATTTCCCAGTCAGAGACCTGAGTCATATAGTCTTTCCACTCACCCATTTTTGTAGTCGCATAAGCTTCAACTAATTCATCACCTAAAACATTGCAAACAACCTTATCATCAAGCATATATGAAACTGCTTCACTAAGGTTTCCGGGAAGGTTCTTTCCATCAGGATCATCCATCATGGGGATGTCCATCTTATTTTTTATTCCGTCCATGCCGGCTGCAATACATGTGGCAATTGAAAGATAGGGGTTTGCTGAAGAATCAGGGAATCTTAATTCCACGTTCTTTTGCCCAAACCTATTGCAACATTTTACAAAACAACGCTCACCTTTGCAAGACCAGTCGATCTTAAGAGGTGAATCAAAACCTGCTGCAAATCTTTTATATGAATTTACGATTGGATTATTTACTGCACATAAGCCTTCGCCATGAGCAAGTATACCGCCAATAAAAGCCTTGGCATCGTCAGACATTGAATCTTTGTCTTTACCTTCGAAAAGATTTTTTCCATCTTTAAACATCGAAATATTAAGATGCATTCCGGAGCCTGCAACATCTGACACCGGCTTAGGCATAAAGGTCGCATATAAACCGAATCTTTTGGCAATTGATCTTACTGCAAATTTGAAAGTTACGATAGAATCGGCTGCCTCAAGTGTAGGTCTGGGAGTAAAATCAATTTCATGCTGTCCGGGTGCCTTCTCATGATGAGAAGATTCAATTTCAAAGCCCATATCTTCAAGAGTTAATACCATATCTCGTCTTGCATTTTCACCAAAGTCGGAAGGACCGACATCGAGATAACCTGCTTTTTCATGAGAAACTGTAGTAGGAGCTCCATTATCATCTGTATGAAAAAGGAAAAATTCACATTCCGGGCTAATTGTAAATGTATAGCCTTCTTTCTTGGCCTCATCAACAACTTTCTTTAATACTGTTCTGGGGCTTAAGTCACATTCTGTTCCGTCCTCAAAGCAGACATCACAAATCATCTTACCAACCTTGCCCTGCTGAGGTCTCCAGGGAAGAATGACGAATGTATCCAAATCAGGCTTGAGATATATTTCATCTGAATATTCGATTACTCCGTCATACAAAGCTTCTCCTGCTACGGAAAACTTGTTGTCCATAACACGGTCCATCTGTCCCGGTGTTACCGCAATATTCTTTAAATTTCCCCACACATCTGTAAACTGAAGACGGATAAACTCAATATCTTCGTCTTCTATCATCTGAAAAATATCCTGTTTGTTCAACATACATTCATCCTTTCCAAAAATAAAGGGACGCGAACATTGACCTGCAAGCGCAGGTAAACATCAGCGTCCCGTTTGTAATGTTCAATTAATATACTACTAAAAAGAGCTTCAATAAACAATATCAAAACATCTTAATTAACTTTTAAAATAAGCCATATATTTGAGCAATATTTTCTTAAATTGAATCCCGAGTAAAAGCTTTAATTAGCAGATACCCTGAGCCTTCATAGCGTCAGCTACCTTAAGGAAACCAGCGATGTTAGCACCAGCTACGTAGTCGCCATCCTTACCATACTTCTTAGCTGCATCATCAAGGTTGTGGAAGATGTTAACCATGATGTTTTCAAGCTTAGAATCAACTTCTTCAAATGTCCATGAAAGTCTTTCAGAGTTCTGGCTCATTTCAAGTGCTGATGTAGCAACACCGCCTGCGTTAGCAGCCTTACCGGGTACAAAGTAAACTTTGTTAGCCTGAAGGTATTCAACTGCATCAGGAGTTGAAGGCATGTTAGCACCTTCACAAACAGCGATAACGCCGTTAGCTACAAGCTTCTTAGCATCTTCAAGGTTAAGTTCGTTCTGTGTTGCGCAAGGAAGAGCAATGTCAACCATAACTTCCCACTGATTTGTTCCTTCTTTAGCCTTATCATGGTAAACAGCTGAGGGACGAGCTGCAGCATATTCTGTAAGACGTGCTCTCTTAACTTCCTTAACTTCCTGAAGTAAAGCAACATCGATACCTTCGGGATCATAAATCCAACCTGTTGAGTCAGAAACAGTTACAGGCTTTGCACCCATCTGGATTGCCTTCTGGCAAGCGTAGATAGCAACGTTACCTGAACCTGAAACTGCACAAGTCTTACCAGCGATATCAACGCCATTGCACTTAAGCATTTCCTTAGTCATGTAAAGAAGACCATATCCTGTAGCTTCTGTTCTTGCAAGTGATCCACCGTATGAAAGACCCTTACCTGTTAAAACGCCTTCGTAAAGACCTGTAAGTCTCTTGTACTGACCATACATGAAACCGATTTCACGAGCACCTGTACCGATATCACCGGCAGGAACGTCTGTATCTGCTCCAATGTACTTGTGAAGTTCTGTCATGAAGCTCTGGCAGAATGCCATAACTTCTCTATCTGATTTGCCCTTAGGATCGAAATCAGAACCACCCTTACCACCACCGATAGGAAGGCCTGTAAGTGAGTTCTTGAAGATCTGTTCGAAACCAAGGAACTTGATAATACCAAGATTTACTGAAGGATGAAGTCTTAAACCACCCTTGTAAGGTCCAATTGCTGAATTGAACTGGATTCTCATTGCATTGTTAACCTGAACCTGTCCCTTATCATCAACCCAGGGTACTCTGAAAAGGATCTGTCTTTCAGGTGTTGTAAGACGCTCTAATAAAGCATCTTTTCTGTACTCTTCTTCGTTAGCTTCGATAACTACACGAAGTGATTCAAGTACTTCTTTAACTGCCTGATGAAATTCAGGCTGAGCAGGGTTCTGTGCTACTACACGATCGTAGACTTCATCAACGTATGACATATTATTTTCCTCCTAAACTATAAAAAAATGCATCTCAAAATAGAATGGTATCCACCATTCCATTTGAGACGCCTTTGTCCAAGAAGGACTATAACACATTATGCATTTTTATGCAATACTAATTTAAACTGTTAAAGTGATTATTTTTTATAGAAGATAAATGTTTATTTCATAATTACAAGAGCCTGCGTTGTCTCACAGTCATTTGTCTTCTCTCTTGAATGCTTGGCTGTGCCTTCTTCAAGAAATTTAAAGTCTTCATACTCCACAGTACAATTAACATCCCAAGTATACTCTCCACTTTCAAGACCAGCTAAAGAATAAATTATATCTGAGCCATCAGCTGTTGTAAGTCCTACAATTCCAAGCAAGCCAAGAGCATCACCTGTATTCGAAGGATAAATAACCGTCTTTCCATCAATAATAATATCCCAGTCATCTCTTGCATTATGGTTTACAAACCACTTCATCTTATAGTCATATGAATTGAAATACTCCCAGCTGGAAACATGGTTATCTGCTTTACTAGCAGTATATCCACAAAGATAAGGATCTCTGTTTAGCATATCTGTATCATTTTCAAAAACTATCTGAGACCAAGTGTCTCCTTGTTCGGATACTACCAGATAAAATTCAGCTTCCGTTTTATGGTATCCCGTAACAAGAAATGACTGACTATCTCCACCTAAAGGCCACTCTCCGAAATCATAAACATAGAGATTGGGTATCTTCATTTTTATTGCACATTTCCAATAATCCTTAAATAGTATGGTATTAAAAGCCTCCTCTGATAAAAAGGGTATCTCTGATTCGAGTTTTAACATATCTTCATACGAAGAAATCAAACTTTTATCAGATATGACTTCCTGAATTCCAGTAAGTTCAATTCCATCACTAGTAACACCAATCAGGTCCTTAACACCTGTATTGAAACAAATATATGGATCATCCGGATTAATAAAGTAATCATCAATATAAAAACGTGCACAGTCTATCTTGCAAGTATACCATCCATCCTTAACAAGGAAATCCCTAGTATCATTCAAACCTTCACACGCAAAAGCATCATCAGATCCAGCTGTTCTGGCAACATAATCAAAATAAGTTACCCAGCTATAACTTTCTCCATAATTATCGCCCCAATAAACTGTAATCGTTAGTGGCAAATCATAATCGACTTCAGGATTAGCTACAGTTATCTCCAATTCATCGAATTCTTTACTTGGCATAACTCCTTCTTTCAATCTAAAAAACGCGCAATCATCAAACCATGTAATTGAAAAATCATAAGGGACATTATCTGCAGAAGCATTTTCCTCTTCAGTCTTGTCAAAAGAATCTGCTTCGCTCGCCTCCTCCTTCGTTTCTTCATTTTCTGAATTAAAAGAAGTTTCTGATAAAGCAGCATCTTCTTTACTTACAGAGCTTGTTTCATCTGTTTTTGTATCAATTGCTTCTGAAACAGACGATTCTTTAGCTGTATCAGAACCCTTCTTGTTTCCACACGCAACTAATCCAAAGCAAATTAATAAACATAAGAAAAAAGAAGTTATTTTTTTCATAAAATATTCCTCTCGCATATAAAAACTTTTGTATAGAATACTATTCGTATGCATTGTATATCAGTATTATTTCAAACAAATTAAAAACTCACGCTCGCCTTGATCGGACCTCGGCGAGAAAAACCAGCACTTCGTGCTGCCTCTTCGAGGTTACTCGCGCTGCCTCTTCATTAGCTCGCCTCGAAAGAACCTCGGCGAGAAAAACCAGCACTTCGTGCTGCCTCTTCGAGGTTACTCGTGCTG
>JAKSRS010000035.1 GCA_024403515.1 Lachnospiraceae bacterium | reverse complement strand
TTCATAAGTGTCTTCTGATCATCTGTATCATATATTGCAAAGTTTCTGTCATAGCCGATAGACTCAGCGTAGCGACGAAGAATTCTAACGCACATTGAGTGGAAGGTGGATACAAATATCTGCTCGGAACCGTAGCCAACAATTCTGTCGACACGTTCACGCATCTCCCCTGCTGCCTTATTTGTAAATGTAATAGCTAAGATGTTGTAAGGATTAACACCGGCCTCATCAATTAAATATGCAATTCTATGAGTAAGAACGCTTGTCTTTCCGGATCCCGCACCTGCAAGAATAAGCAAAGGTCCGTTAACAGTAAAAACCGCATCCTTTTGTTGTTCATTAAGCTTATCGTAAATACTCATGTAACTCTCCAATTCCCAATTAATGTAAAACCGATAAAACAATACCTGCACTGACAATAACAGCACAGAATATGCGGTATGCAATATCCTTTTCCTTAAAGAATATTCTACCACCTATAATTGTCACAATTACGCATACCTGCTTTAAGATTGTCATCACTGTAACCGCTGAATTGGGGTCCCCGTTTGCAATGAAAAGACATCTGTCAGCAATGATGAACATAATCGCAATAGCCCAGATATGGTAATTTTTCAAAACTGTTTTCCAATTAATCTTAGTTCTGGTAATGATAACATATATTGCATAGTAAATAAGCATATAGAGCATATACCAGAACTGAAGCTGTCCACTTGTCATTGTTCTCATTAAGATCTTGTCAAGTGTACCCGAAACAGCATTTAGAAAGGTTGATATAAAGGCAAGAACCAGAATATAGGCAGCTAGTGAATCCTTACTTTTAGGTGCTATATCTTTACTTACGCTTTCTTTTTTCTTTAAAAAAGCAGGCTTATATTTCAAAAGAAGGAGTCCGAGCATAACAAGGGCCATACCGGTCCACTGGAAAACTCCCAAAGTTTCACCTAGTACAATCATACCAAGAAGCATGGAAAAAATCATTCTTGAAAGATCAACAATTCCATAAAGGCTTATTGGCATTTTTTCAATTGCGTAGAAGCTGCAGATAAATGCAACAAAGATTATAAAAGATTTAAAGGCAGTTAATAGCATATCCTTAGTCGCTACACCACCGGCGGATCTTGCCTCCGGAAGAACAAGTATAAAAGCGATTAAAGTATATACAAATAAAACCTCAATAACTCCGTTTTTCTCCAAGGCTTTCTTCTTGGATATATCTCTAAGGCCCTTAAGAATGCCATAAATTAGTACTAAAACAATCCACATACTACTCGATTTCTTCTTTCAAACATTTGTTCGAATTTTATCATTTTTGACCTTTAATGTCAATGTAACATATGCACTAAGATTAAGGCTATATCACGCTAAAACAAAGCGGAATACTGTTCTTTTTTTAACAAAAGAAGCAATGCGCTGATTACAGTACATTGCCTCTTAATCTCAATATCTGATTAAAAACTATATCGCGGACTAACTAAAAGCCACTTATGGTTTTTCCTATCTTTGAACACGTCCTGAAGCATCTCCACCTGCAAGTGTTTCAACTTCTTTACGTGATGCACAGTTAAAGTCACCGGGAATTGTGTGCTTTAAAGCTGATGCAGCTACACCAAATTCAAGTGCAGCCTTAAAATCCTTACCGTCTAAAAGACCACAGATAACTCCACCGGCAAAAGAATCACCACCGCCAACACGGTCAACAATAGGATGAAGGTTATATGATTTGGAATGATAAAATTCCTTGTTATCGCGCTTGTAAATGCATGCTGACCAGCCGTTATCAGAAGCTGAATGGCTTTCAC
This sequence comes from Lachnospiraceae bacterium, assembly GCA_024403515.1. Taxonomy (GTDB): domain Bacteria; phylum Bacillota; class Clostridia; order Lachnospirales; family Lachnospiraceae; genus UBA1258. The sequence continues at coordinate 19,539 of JAKSRS010000035.1, read as the reverse complement.
GTAATGATGATACACAGTATTCAAAGTTATAATCTGCAATCATCTGCTCGAAAATTGACTTGTAACCTTCAAGTTCAAGTTCACCACTTGTAACATCTGTTTTACCGGGCTTATATCCAAGAACAAGTTCAGCATCTTCTTCATTACCGATGCAGACATCTACATATTTCATAAGGTTTTTCATAACAGACTGAGCCTTCTGTGATGACCAGAGTTTCTTTCTGAAGTTAAGGTCAACAGAAACCTTTACGCCGTGCTTTTTAGCTGCAATCAAAGCGTCCTCTGTAAGCTTTGCTGCACTGTCTGATAAAGCAGGTGTTATGCCTGTAAAGTGGAACCAGTCAGCACCTTCAAAAATAGCGTCAAAGTCAAAATCCTGAGCAGTTGCTGTAGAGATTGAAGAATGAGCTCTGTCGTATACGACCTTTGAAGGGCGAACGGAACTTCCGCTCTCAAGATAGTAGATACCAAGTCTTTCACCGCATCTTGCGATATTTTTGGTAGCCACATTATATTTTCTTAAAGCAGCGACAGCGCACTCTCCGATTTCATTGTCGGGTACAGCTGTAACAAATTCAGCATCGTGTCCGTAGTTTGCAAGTGAAACAGCCACATTAGCTTCACCACCGCCGTAATTAATATCAAATTCATCAGCCTGAATGAACTTTTCAAAGTTAGGGGTTGAAAGTCTTAACATGATTTCACCCATAGTAACAACTTTAGCCATTTATTTTCTCCTTAATCAAATGATCTTTATCTAAGCCTATTTTAAAACAAGGTGTACAGCAAAACCGCCAATTTCTTCTTCAAAGTAAATTGCAGTAAGTTTTCCATTCTTGTAAACAGCAGAATCTTCGATAAACTTAGCCCCCTTAACTGTTTCAAGATAGTTCTTGGCACGTTCAACACTGTTAGTTCCGATAGCAATATGACCCTTGCTTCCTCTTCCAACAGTTTTCATTGCTTCAACCTCTGTGCCTGCGAAAACTGAAGAATTTCCAACCTTCTTAGCAAAGCCAAAGAGGTTATCAAATCTTCCGGCTACACCGACAGCTTCATCTTCATCATTGCAGTTGATGCCAACATGACGAAGATTAAATCCAAGCATGGTTCTTACAGCTTCTTCTGTAAGTTCACGAATTTCATCGTACTTTCCTGCAGCAACAAGGTCCTTTTTAACCATCCATGAACCACCACAGGCAATAATTTTGTCAAAAGAAAGATAATCGCAAATGTTCTTGGCGTTGATTCCACCTGTTGGCATAAACTTCACATTTACGTAAGGAGCAGCCATTGCCTTAATCATTGCAAGGCCACCGCTTTGCTCAGCAGGGAAGAACTTAACGACATCAAGTCCAAGTTCAAGAGCAGTTTCAATATTGCTGGGATTATTAACACCGGGAACAACGGGTATATTTTTAGAAAGGCAATAATTAACAACTGTAGGATTAAGACCGGGAGCTACGATAAACTTGGCTCCTGCATTTACAGCTTCATCAACCTGAGCTGTTGTAAGCACAGTTCCTGCACCAACAAGCATTTCAGGAAATGCCTTAGTCATTCTTTCAATAGATTCTCTGGCTGCTGCAGTTCTAAAAGTAACCTCTGCGCAGGGAAGTCCGCCTTCACACAAAGCCTTAGCTAATGGTTCAGCGTCTTTAGCATCGTCCAAAACAACAACAGGAACGATTCCTATTTTACTGATTTTATCTAATACTGCGTTCATAATACCTCCGAATCCTCTGCATAGGCAGACAGATTATATTTCCACGACTAATTATAGTATGCTTATAATTCAAATCAATTCTTGTATTGCTGTTTATATTGCGTTTTTTGTTCTACTAAGAAAAAAACGTGTAATTATCTTATTTCACGAGTTCTCCAAGATAGCCTTTATCAGCCATGTATCTGGTAAACTTCGCCTGACCATTCTTGTTAAAATGCTGTGAGTCCATCCAGTCAGTCTCATCATCAAGTCCGATATTGTCAATCTCATAGAAAAGGTTATAGAACTTAACATTTTTCTTTTGACAAATATCATATAAGGAGTTGAAAATGCGCTGTCTTTCAACCAGGTCATAATAACTTCCGTCATCAAAGTAAAGACCGTTAAAAGGCGCAATATAAATGATGAGTTCAACGCCGTCTCTGTCGCATAAATCAATAAGATTAAGAAGATACTTTTCCATCTCCTTTGGCATTTGCTGGACCTGATCTTTAGGTATCACGGGGATTCCCCAGTTTGAAAAGACCTCATCAGTTACAAAGCCGCCTCGCTTGGAAAGCGGAAACCCTTCAAAATCGCTCTTTTCAAGATCCTTCCAGCGTGAATGGAACATTCCAAAAGGAAAAAGATAATAGATTCTTTCATCCTTACTTACTAAATCTTCCAGGGCCAGCTTTCTTGCCTTGCATCTTGGAAATCCGTCAAAAAAACAATGGTCCATTCCATCAAGCGTTCTAAAATCGTTTGCTACATAAGAAGCCTCAAAAACTATCGTTTTAGGCTTTTTTAGTTCAATAGCTTCCATTGCCGCATAATATGACATTGGAACCGTTTGCGCTGAAGTTGCAAGCATAAAGGAATCGACCTTGTACTCATCATATAAAAGGTCGGGATTAATGCTGCAAAACTGATGGCTGTTTCCGATAAAGACGATATCAGGATTTGGGCTTTCATAGGCACTAAATAAATCCTGCGCCCCTTCATATTCCTTGTTTCTGAAAACGTAGTTTAAATAAAGGAAAGTCGAAGCCAGCAAAATATTAAAAATAATAAAAAGAATAATAACTTTAACCTTTTTCACTGTTTCACCTAAGTATCTTGTTTAAAACTGGAAGTAAATAAAAGTTGATGCATCATACTTGGCACCATACACACCAAAAATCGCTATAATCACGATTGCAAGATAGAAAAATACAAACTTAAACCAGGTATTCTGTCTTAAAAATGCCTTTGTAAGGTTTTTACCCTTATACTTTAATAAGTCCACCACAGACATAACTGCGATGCTTATTAATAAAACATTCATCTCTTTAACATCGAGCCCCAAATTATAGAGTGAGCCATCAGATAACTGCCACAAGCCAAGACCTGTAAGCATCTGCTTTATTAATGCAACCGCCTGACCGATGCTTTGAGCTCTAAAGAAGGTCCATGCAAGTGTGACCAGTATAAAGTTACATATAATCTTTAAAAGTCTGTGCGAAAAACTTTTATAGTTATAACCGGTCTTTACATATACTTTCTCAAGTTTCGGTGCAAGAATTTCATGAAGAATTCTAAAAATACCATGCATAATGCCCCACACAACAAAATGCCAGGAAGCACCATGCCACAGTCCGCTTACCAAAAAGACAATAAAAATATTAATAAAACGCCTTCTTGGGCCCTTTCTTGAGCCGCCAAGCGGAAAGTAAAGATAATCTCTAAACCAGGTCGACAAAGAAATATGCCATCTGTCCCAGAAATCCTTGATATTTTCAGCAAGATAAGGTGTGTTGAAGTTGTCGCAAAGCTTAAAGCCCATTACCCTTGCAGCACCTATTGCAATGTATGTGTATCCCGCAAAATCGCAGTAAATCTGGACTGAAAATAAGACTGCGGCAAGGATTACTTCAAAGCCCGAAAATGTCGAATACTTTTCAGGATCAAAGACTGTACTTACAAGGATTGAAGCCCTGTCAGCAATCATAAGTTTCATAAAGAAACCGTAAATCATTATGAGTACGCCTTCGATAAAGTCATCCTTATTAAACAAAGACTTCTCATCAAGACTTCCTATTTGCTTGAGTAAATTACCGGATCTTTCGATGGGGCCTGCAACAAGCTGGGGAAAGAAAGAAACAAAAAGAGCGAATTTCACAAAATTTTTCTCAGGTTTTTCGCCTCTATAGACATCTATAACGTACCCTACAGCCTGGAAGATGTAGAAAGATATTCCTACAGGCAAAAGAAGGTTTAATAAAGAAAAACCTCCACCCGACGGGGCTTTAATAACCTTATTTATCGTATCAATAAAGAAATCGAAATATTTAAAGACAAAAAGCATGCCAAAGTTAACTATTAGGGCCGCTGTTAAAGTTAATTGTCTGTGAAGCTTTTTCTTTTGCCTGTCTATTAAAATTGCACAGGTATATGCACTTACGATTGAAAGGCCAAGAAGCGAACCGTAGACAACGTTCCATTTCAAATAGAAAAAAGCGCTACACAAAAGAAGCCAGTATGCTCTGGCTTTCTTAGGTAGTGAATAATACACTGCTATGCAAATAGGAAAAAATATCAAAAATGATAATGAATTAAACAGCATTGCTTATTTTCCTGTAATTTTCTTTACCTCGCGGGTAATTTTATTTTTAACCTTACTATAGGCTATGTCCAAAAATCCCTTTATGGACTTCTGTACCAGCTGCTTGGTTTCTTCATCAAGTTCCTTGCTGTTTTTTACAACATTTGAAAGGTATTTAAGCGATTCGCTTGAAAACTCAATTGTTGTCTCAGCTCCCGAACCCCCAAGTGCTTCCTGAATGACCTTGATTAAATCTCCAAGTTCTTCCTTATCAAGTGATAAAACCCACTCGTTAAGGCTGTTAATCCACATTCTGTGCTGCTTGGTAAGCTTGGTTTCAACCATGTAACCACCTTCAATAATCCAGGTGTAGGGATTATGCTGCAGCACGCCAAAGGCCCTCGATTCAACTACTATACTGTTTTCATCGCTTGCAAGAAGCATACCTACTAGAGATGACTTGGGAATAACCGAAACAATTCTATCCTTTATTTCATCGTAGCCGTATTCTTTTAAGACTTCAGGTCTGAAACCGGGACCGTCAAAGCTGTAGATAGTGTTTATCCTGTCTTTAACGACCGGTGAGCAGTTCATTGCCGAGTACATTGCAAGGTTTCCGCCCTTTGAATGCCCACCTACATTGAAGTCTCCGGATATTTTCGATGCAACATCATTGATATATTTGGAGCTTAACTTCTGTCCTGCGATAGGCTTGTCGGTAAACATGTTAAAATCTTCCTGCCAGCCGACTATCGTCTCGTCAGTTCCTCTAAATGCTATAAAAGGAAGTGCTCCGGGCAAAAGAAAGGTTATAGCTGCAAACTGCATTTCAGCGTCACCTTCTATTCTGTTTATGTAAAAGCAGACCTTAATGTCTGAAAATCTCACGCTTTCAAGCATTGTTTCAAGCAGATGTCTGTTATCTTTTTCATATCTGAAATCGGCATACAGGTTTTCGTAGCCGGCAGATTCCTTAAGTTCTTTTAAGGATATAACTTCCTCACTTGTAACAGGCATAAGCGTGTCAAACTTCAAATACGAAATCTGGCTTAATATAAGCGCATCTTCCTTGCAAAAAGGTCTTTTTTCAAAAGAATCATTTCCAAACGATTTAACATATCCTGCGGTATTCTTTTCCATTTCATCCACCCTCTTATCTAATAAAAATAATCTTAGAATTTAGCACTAATATTTCCTATGTTTCTAATGTGAAGCGAAATTGTTCCATCAGGATTATTGACAAATTCAACATTTCCTTCGCTTTCATACTGAGACATGGGTATCTTAATCTCGATACCGGTATCAGTCACCAAACACTGCTTCTGATACTTTTTAGTTGTGCTTTCACTCTGTGGAAGTACCTCCTCTTTTACAAGGTTGTACTTTTCCATTTTGTCCTGGAAAGCGGTTCTAAGATCCGGTCTTTCCTGGAAAACAATATCCCCTATCTCCTCAACCTGAAAACCACCATTCTTTTCAAGCTGTTCATTAATCTGCTGCTTAGCTTTCATCTGGTGTTCATAACGATTCATTTCTTCAAAAGCATCATTATTTACACTCTCGATTGCCTTGGATACTAAGGCAAGCTTCTTTTTATTGGATAACTTCCATGAGCACTTTAAATAGTACTCTGAAAAGTAATCTTCTTTCTTACCGTTGATTTCAGCCTTCTTCTCAACAAGCCAGATAGCAAGGTCTGTAAGTCTTATAATGGCTGCCTCTGCAAGTTTCTGACTTCCCTGCGGAAGAATTTCTTTGTACCTGTATACCTCATTTTTCATTCCTTCCTCGCCGGGAACCGAACGATGGGTATACATGGGTTTATAGTTCATCTTTAAAATTCCGAGATATTCAAGCGAATCACTTGTAAATCTTACGACAAATAAATCCGCAGCGGGAATATCAATGTTGGCATTCATAATCTCGTATAAATATGATGCCAGATTCTTACTGATATCTACAAAATTGTCGTCATCATAAGCTTCAAGTATGTGATAAACCTCGGATTCCTGCTTGTGGAACTCACATCTTTTACTATCATCGCCGCTAAAGATGTTTCCTATGTGCTCTTTAATAAAGTCACTGAGTTCTGACCCGTATTCAAGGCACTCATCCGATAACATTGGCTGTCCTGCTGCCGAATCCAATATATGTAAAATTAACTTTCTAAGTCTTATATCCTCTTTAACCATATTCTATCTTTCTCCAAAATAAAACTTAAGGGCCAGTTCAACCACTCCGTTATAGGAAATGATACCCTCTTCTACACCGTTTAGTGTAAGATTTGCCTCCAAAAATTCCTGCGAGGCTTTATTAACCGTTTCAGTGCTTATGATTGCACTTTCTTCAACCTTCTCCCAGGCTTCCTTGGTAAGAAAAGCCATATCCTTGTAAACTCGTGGATATATTCCTGCGTACTCAGCCTTTAAAGAAGGATCTTCATCCATCTTCTCGTACATATACGAAAGAAGGCTCAGCATTGCACTATAGCGCATAAAATCATCCTCTGAATTCATACAGGCAAGATAGGAAACAAAGTTAGCCTCATCCTCTCTTATGAACCCCTTTAAATGCGAAAGTTCATGACAGAAAGTTGATGGATAGTTAACTATATACATCATCTGATTGTAGTTAGCCTCAAGAGAAAACGGGAAGTAATACCCAAGTATTCCCTGCTGACTAAAAAACTTGGAACTTTTAAAAGGCTTTGGCCTGCTGTAATTTCCACAAAGCCTTCCAAGTTTTTTGTAAAAGTCCGCATTAGGACCTTCTTCAATTGCTTTTTCTTCGCTAAGCTTTGAAAGATTCTTCATTGCCATAACTGCTTTATCGGCCTGATCACCGACATTTATGATTTCACCTTTTTCATCTCTTTCAAAGGTAAGATACAAATCGTTTGCGCTTTCCGCTAACGCCCTTTGAAGTGCAATCAAATCCTCACGGGTCGGCTGGTACTCATTCATGGCACAATCATCCAAAAGACGACTTGTATGATACATAACAAAGCAGTTATTAATCTGAAGTACAACCACTAGAGTTATTAAAAAGCAAAGAACTCTTGTATTAACCTTTACGGCATTGCTTAGCACTTTCTTTTTACAAAGTTTAAAAATCAGCCTTACCAGATACAGTAACAGGCTAAGTATCACATAAACCACAAAGGCGTATAACAGGATTTCCCCTATGGAAAAAGAAAGTTTTCCCGTAAGTGCCCCATAGGTTTTTAAAAAGGCTGGAAAAATCTTTTCAACATAGAAATCCGAATAACCCGTAACTGTCCAGGCCGCCACAAGATTTGCGATAGCCAGTATGCAAATTGTAAGCAAAGAAAAATAATATTTTTTCACAAAAACTACCTTCCACAGAGTCTATGCTAGTTCTTTTTCCAGGTATGAATGTTAAAAAGTACAAGCATAGGGAAGATTTCAAGTCGTCCGGCCAGCATGTCGAAGGAAAGAACCGCCTTGGAAAGAGCCGAAAACTGGCTGTAATTTCCTGTCGGCCCAACCATTCCAAAACCGGGACCTACGTTGTTTACTGTTGCCATAACCGAAGCAAAGGATGATGTGAAATCAAATCCGTCTATGCATACAATAAGTGTTGAAATGATAATGAGTGCAACATATGCAGTGATAAAAGCGCCGACGCTTCGAACAACGTCATCGCCTACCGCGTGGTCATTTACTCTTACCTTACGAACACTTCTAGGGTGAATCATCTGCCCTACTTCCTTACGAAGGCTTCTAATGGAAAGCATCAGTCTTGAAACCTTAATACCGCCTGCTGTTGAACCTGCGCAGCCGCCGACTACCATGAGGAATAATAAAATTCCTTTAGAAAACATTGGCCACTTGTCAAAGTCCGCAGTTGCAAATCCGGTTGTTGTCATAATTGAAACAACCTGGAAAAGTGAGTGGTGAAAAGCTTCTCTTATTGTCGGATATGCATCCTTTAACTGATAAGTTATAAGGCAGGCCGAAATAAGTGTAATAAAGAAGTAGTATCTGATTTCTTCATTCTTAAAAAAGTCCTTAGGCTTTCTTTTGAGAAGATAAAAATAAGCTGTAAAATTAATACCGCAAAGGAACATGAATACAGTAGCAATTGTCTGAACTGTGTAAGAATATCCACCTACGCTGGCGTTTAAGTTGGCAAAACCACCGGTTCCCATAGTCGAAAACGAAATGATAAGTGCATCATACAAACGCATTCCGGCAAGAAGATATGAAATAACAAGCGCAACTGTGATTCCCAAGTAAATTGAATATAAAATCTTGGCTGTATCCTTAATTCTTGGAACCAGCTTTCCAACTTCAGCTCCGGTACTTTCAGCTCTCATAAGGTGAAGATTGTAGCTTCCCGAAAGGGGAACAACCGCCATAATGAAGACCAGTACACCCATTCCGCCAATCCAGTTAGAAAAACATCTGAAGAACTGGGCCGACATTGATAGAGCCTCAACGTCTGTCAAAATACTTGCACCGGTTGTTGTAAAACCGGAAGCAATCTCAAAAACAGCATCAATATAACTTGGAATTTCTCCCGAAAGTACAAAAGGAACAGCTCCAACAAGACTAAGTAAAATCCATGAAAGAGCAACTGTCACAAAACCTTCTCTTGCATAGAAGACCTTGCTTTTAGGTGTAAACATCGAACCTATGGACCCTATGATTATAGCCGCCACACCTGTTATAAGAAAACTCAGGCCCGTAGGGTCTTTATATATAAGTGCAACTATGCAGGGAAGCAAAAGAAAGAAACCTTCAAACTGCAAAACCCTGAATAGTAAAAATCCAATAATTGATTTATTCATAGTAATAATTACCTCAAATACTTATCTTAAAATATCCTTGATATCGCTAAAGCCTGTAGTTGTTGTAACAACAATTACAGTATCGCCAACCGCAATCTGGCTGGTTCCTTTAGGAGTCTCAACCACACCGTTGTGAACGATGCAGGCAATAAGTACATTGGGCTTAAGTTTTAAGTCCATCAAAGGCACATCAACAAGTCCTGACTTTTCTCTTACGATAAATTCAAGTGCTTCAGCGCGACCTTCATTTAACTTATATAAAGTTTCAATGTTGCTTCCAACAGAATTCTGTAAGGCTCTTACAAACTGAGCAACATTCTGACCAGTAATAAGCTTGGGGTTAATAATACTTCCAAGATTTAAGTCACTAATAATGTCATCATAAGTTGAACGGTGAACCTTGGTAATTAGCTTGGCCTTACTGTTAACCTTCTTCGCGTAAATGGACATCATGACGTTTTCTTCATCACGATTTGTAAGCGCTACAAAGGCCTGAGTCTTATCAATACCTTCTTCACTAATAATGTCTTTATCTCCACCATCAGCATTTATGACAATTGCTTCAGGCAAAATTTCAGCAAGTTCGCTGGCTCGCTTAGGATCTTTTTCAAAAATCTTTACAGCGCAACCTGAAGAAATAAGTGAGCTTGCAAGGTATTCTGTGATCTGTCCACCACCAACAATCATTACATTTCTTGCTCTCTCTTCAAGCATACCGATTGTCCTGAAAAACTGTGCAGTTTTCTTGGCAGGTGCTACAAAGTATACCTTGTCACCTTTATTGATTACAAAATCACCGTTAGGGATAATTGTCTGCTCACCACGTTCCACAACGCAGATAAGAACTTCAGATTTAAGGTTTTTATGCATGTCCTTAAGACTCATATTAACTAGAGGACACTCATCTTTAACCTCAAATTTCATAAGGTCAACTCTTCCTTTGGCAAAAGAATCAATTTCGATTGCTGAAGGGAACTTAATAAGTCTTGCAATTTCGACAGACGCCTGAAATTCAGGATTAAATATCATTGAAAGACCTAATTCTTCTTTGATGTATCCGATTTCTTTACGATATTCAGGAGTACGCACACGCGCGATTGTTTTGCACTTTCCGGCTTTACGGGCAATAAGACAGGCGAGAAGATTTCTTTCGTCTGAGTTCATTGCTGCAATAACCAAATCAGCATTAACAACATCGGCTTCCTTAAGTACACCGAGTGTTGATCCGTTACCAACTATTCCCATTACATCGAGTGCAGATGTAGCGTCCTTAACTATCTGTTCATTAGAATCCACGACAGTAACATCGTGACCTTCCATACTTAAATGCTTAACAATTGTGGAACCAACATTTCCACATCCAATTACTATAATTTTCATCCTACTTTCAACTCTCTACTACTATTTTAAATGCTTTCTTCCTCGACAAATATGCCTTCTTCTATGGCTCTTGTCCTACAGCCTTCCTTGTAAGAACCAATCTCGCAAATCTCAGCATGCCCTTCTTCTATGCAAGTTTCACAGGCAGGGCAAGGCATCATGGTTCCGCACATTTCTCGCGGCTTTCCTTCATTTCTTGAATTGTGTTTACAGTCTGAGCACCAGCATTCGCTACACCTTTCAAACAGTTCAACCCTTCCACCGGATTTCGCCACTTTAGCAGGTGCCACGGGTTTCTTCGGCTTTTGAATTGGTTTGGGTTCTTCGACAGATGTCGGTACAGGTTTTGATTCCACTAGCTTCTCAACAGTTGCCGACTCTGGTTTTGGTGCCACGGGTTTCTTAGCAGGTGTCGGTTGCTCTTTTTGTGCTACCGCCTTAGGCTCCTCGACTGGCGTCGGTTCAGGTTTGGATTCCACCGGTTTCTCAACGGTTGCCGATTCTGGTTTTGGTGCCACGGGTTCTTTCAAAGGTATCGGCTGCTCTTTTGGTGCTACCGCCGCAGGCTCCTCGACTGGCGTCGGTTCAGGTTTGGATTCCACTGGCTTCTCGACAATTGCCGATTCTGGTTTTGGCGCCACAGATTTCTCGGCTGGCGAAGGCTCCGTAGTGTTTTTTCTCTTTGCCTCGATTATTCTAGGTTCTTTTATTTCAAAATATGTCTGATTGTCAGAGTTTTTCTCTGTTATCTCAATCTTTTCAAGTTCTTTGACGATTATTCCACTTTCGACAGGACTGGACAACGAACCATCTGCGTCCATTATGTCCAGTGAAAAAGACAATTGTCTGTTTTCATCCTCTATCTTGCCTCCTTCAGAAACCTCGATAGATGAGCCCTTGCTTTTACGCCCCTTTATCTCAGTTCTTGGCTTAGTGACAGAAACGGTTGCACCGCTATCATCGGTGAAAGCCCCCATCATTTCAAGGAAATTCAGTTGTCCATCAATCTTCAAATCTTTTCCCATTTGTCACCTGTTTACTAAAGGTCATAATCTATTTTATTTTATCACAATTTGTTTCTTTTTCAAATTCTGATTGCGTACAAATATTATTGAAAACACATGGAAAGCAGATGTGCTAGTGACAGCAAAAGCCGTTCAAAAAGCCCTATTCAAGCAAAAAAAACAACGCATCAGATAAAAAATCTGAATGCGTTGCTTTTGAAGGTTGAGATATTAACATGTTTTGTAAGCTATAAAATAGACTCTACTTGTTCTCTGAAGAAGTTTCGCTTTCACTTTCTTTTGCCTTAGAAGCAGCAAGAAAAGGTCTTGCGAACTTCTTATTAAAGAACTCAATCAAAGGTCCCATGAAAAAGGCTGTGATGATTGTTCCAACACCAACAATAGTAGGAATTGCCTTCACCTCTCCGCCGCCAGCGAGGAAAATAACTACGCCAAGCACAACACAAACAAGGTCAGTCATGATTCGTACGTACTGAAACTTTCCCTTTTTCCATGTGTTTACAATTACAAGGGCTACAGCATCGTATGTAGAAACACCAAGGTCGGCTGTCATATAGAATGCTGAACCAAAGCAAATAATAACAATACCTACAAGAAGACAAATGATCCTAACAACCATCGAAGGGTTAACAATGACCTTCTGAAGCATCTCATAAGTAAACTGAGTAATATATCCAAGTAAGAAAAGGTTGATAAATGTTGCAATTCCTATGTAGTGCTTGTCTGCAAAGAAAGCGAAAGCAAGCAAAATAACATTTACAATCACGTAAAGTGTTCCAAAGGAAATCGGTATCAATTTATCAAGTCCTGCCATGAGTGACTGAAAAGGGTCAACTCCTAATGCTGCAATCTTAAAAATTCCTACACTGATTGCGCAAATAATAACGCCAAAAAACGACATTTCTATTCTTCTAACTTTTGTCTTATTCATTATTCTCTCTACTCTCATAAATTCTTATCCATGATATATTCACACAAATATAGAAATTTTAAATGTATCGAAAAATCATATTCTTGTATTTTTCTCTATTATCTGCCCCTGAAGCCTGACTTTTGTAACTTACTAATTGAAGCTTGTTGGTTACTCTTAAGCTTGTTGGGTTGGTTTTAGCTTGTTGGATTGGTTTTACGGAATGCCAATCATTTTTCTTGCTTTATTCCGTAAATTACCGTTGGCGATAAAGACCTGATATGCTTGTTGGGTTCATTTTACGGAATACCCTGCATTCTTCTTGCTTTATTCCGTAATTTACCGCTGGCGATGGGGTTTCGATAGGCTTGTTGGGTTCATTTTACGGAAAAACCTCTACTTTTCTTGCTTTGTTCCGTAAATTACCGTTGGCGATAAAGACCTGATATGCTTGTTGGGTTCATTTTACGGAATACCCTGCATTCTTCTTGCTTTATTCCGTAATTTACCGCTGGCGATGGGGTTTCGATAGGCTTGTTGGGTTCATTTTACGGAAAAACCTCTACTTTTCTTGCTTTTTTCCGTAAATTACCGCTGGCGATGGGGTTTCGCGACTTTTGGATTTATTCGTGCGCTCTCGGGTGAAACCATATGCCACCTCCGGTGTCGCATGGTTTCCTGCCGAGAGCGCAAAATGGGTGTAGCTTTCGCTACACCCATAATTTCAAGCATAATAAAATGAATAAACCGAAGGCAACAACAAATACCAGGCCCACAAGTAGTGCGGCACCTACCACTCCACGAATCATGGCAAAAGTCTGCGCTTTTGTCATCTCATCTCTATGCTGCTCTTTGGAAGCTTTTCTAAGTTCCCTAAGACCACCGGGAGTGTTGTCAATTGCGGGATTGTACCAGGGCATTCCCTCAACATTCATATTTGCAATTGTTCTTCCATCATCTTCAAACTTTTGTTTTTTACCCATGCTTACTTATCAGCCTTCTGTGCTTCTGTCTCAGCTTCCTTATCCATCTTTTCGATTTCTGCATTAATCTTTGCATTCATCTCGTCAGTATTGTATAAGTGGCAGGCTACAAAGTGGCCTTCCTTAATCTCTCTGTATTCAGGAGCAACCTTTGAACACATTCCCATACACTCTGAACATCTTGTATGGAACTTACATCCTGAAGGAGGATTAGCAGGTGAAGGAATACTTCCTTCAAGAATAATTCTGTTAATCTTAACATTAGGATCAGGAACGGGAATCGCTGAAAATAATGCCTTTGTATAAGGATGTAAAGGATTTGAGAAGAGTTCTTCTGTATCAGAGTACTCAACCATATTTCCAAGGTACATAACACCAACAGTATCAGAAATGTGCTCTACTACTGAAAGGTCATGTGAGATGAAAAGGTATGTTAGGTTAAATTCTTTCTGAAGATCCTTTAAAAGGTTGATAATCTGTGCCTGAATTGAAACGTCCAAAGCAGATACAGGCTCATCACAAACGATAAACTCAGGATTAAGAGCAAGCGCTCTTGCGATACAGATACGCTGACGCTGTCCGCCTGAGAACTCGTGAGGATATCTATCCTTGTGATATTCCTGAAGACCACAAGCCTTCATGATTCTTGTAATATAATCATCAAATTCATCGTTAGAAACAATACCATGTTCTCTAACACCTTCACCGATGATTTCACCAACAGGTAATCTGGGTGAAAGACTTGAGAAAGGATCCTGGAAAATAATCTGGATATCAGTACGAGCCTTTCTAAGTTCGTCCTTTGTTAAATCAAAGACTTCTTTTCCGTTGAAAAGTACATCTCCGGAAGTCTTGTCCTGTAATCTTAAAATGGTACGACCTGTTGTTGACTTACCACATCCTGATTCACCAACAAGGCCCATTGTTGTTCCTCTTTTAATAGCAAAAGAAACACCGTCAACAGCCTTAACATATCCTGAAGGCTTTCCAAAGAAGTTCTTTCCGATGGGGAAGTACTTCTTTAAGTCTCTAACTACGAGGATATCATCCTCGTTAACATTCTTTAAAACATCATCGTTTGCCATATTACAGTTCCTCCACGTTTACAGTCTGTGGATATCCCATTTTCTCGCCTTCATCAAAGAAACGATAGCAGGATACAAAGTGTGTATCAGAAATCTTGATTTCAGGAGGATAGTTACCGAACTCTCCTTCTTTCTTCATACACTTTTCGCAAGTGTATTCACAACGATCTCTAAAGTAGCAGTAATCAGGCATGTTGATGGGGTTAGGAACAGAACCGGGAATATTGTAAAGTTCATCTACCTTCTTACCTACAACGGGCTTAGATTTCATAAGACCGATTGTGTAAGGATGGCAGGGATTTTCAAAAATTTCCTTTGCTGTACCTTTTTCAACAACACGTCCGGCATACATAACTACAACATAGTCAGCCATGTTTGCTACTACACCAAGGTCATGTGTAATAAGCATAATTGAACTGTTAATCTTATCCTTTAATCCCTTTAAAAGGTCAAGAATCTGTGCCTGAATTGTAACATCCAAAGCGGTTGTAGGTTCGTCAGCAATAATAAGCGCAGGATTACATGCAAGTGCAATAGCAATCATAACACGCTGACGCATACCACCTGAAAGCTCATGAGGGTACATTGAGTAAACACCTTCTTTGTTGGCAATACCAACAAGTTCAAGCATTTCAAGTGTTCTTGCTTTAACATCTTCCTTGCTCATTTCAGGGTTATGAAGTTCAATTACTTCGTTAACCTGATCACCAATACGGAAGATAGGATTAAGACTTGTCATGGGCTCCTGGAAAATCATTGACATACGATTTCCGCGAAGATGCTGCATAACGCTTACAGGAGCTTTAACAATGTTAATAGCTGAATCATTTTCGTCTCCTAAGTTAAGACGAATTTCACCGCCAACGGTCTGACCGCTGGGTCTTTGTAATAACTGCATAAGTGAAAGACTAGTTACAGACTTTCCACAACCTGATTCACCAACGATACCAACAGTAGAGCGCTTTGGAATGTTATAGGAAATACCATCTACCGCTCTTACTACACCGATATCAGTAAAGAAGTATGTACAAACGTTATCAAATTCAACAACGTTATTAGAATCCTTCATCTGTGTCTTGTAAACTGATTCGTCAACCTTTGAGGCACGTCTCTGTTTCTCAAGTCTTCTTGTAATCTGTCTGTTACGTCTTGTAATCTTGGCAGTTTCTTTATTTGAAATATAAGTATTTTTCTTTGCCATCTGAAACTCTCCTATCTCTTCATTTTAGGATCGAATGCATCACGAAGACCATCGCCTACGAAGTTAAATGCTACTACTGTAAGACAGATGAGCAAGCCGACAGGAATCCAAATGTAAGTATATGCTTTCATCGCTTCAGCTGAAGATACTGAACTGATCATAGTACCCCATGTTGCAAGAGGGTGCTTAACACCAAGTCCAAGGTATGAAAGTGTTGACTCAGTAATGATAATTCCACCAAGTCCTGATGTAGCTGTAACGATAAGCTGAGGCATAACGTTAGGAATAAGATGCTTAAAGATTCTTCTCTTTGTTCTTAAGCCAACTGCTTCGGTTGCAACCATGAATTCCTGCTCTCTTAAAGAAAGAATCTGACCACGAACCATTCTGGCTACGCCAGCCCAACCAAGTACACCAAGTACGATCATAAGCCAGCCCACACGAATATAAGGCTTAAGCTTTAATGCATCGAAAAGTGAACCAAGGATAATCAAAATAGGCATTGAAGGGATGCAGTAGAAAACGTCAACCATACGCATGATAAGGTTATCTACCCAGCCACCAAAGTAACCGGCAACACCACCTAAAATGATACCTAAAAATGTTTCAATAAAAATAACGATGAAAGAGAAAATAAGTGAAACTCGACCACCGTACATCATACGTGCAAGTACATCCATACCATCGCCGTCAGTACCAACCCAGTGCTGAGCAGTGGGCTTTGCAAATGTATCGATAAGGTAAACTACCTGAGCAACACTAAGCACATATGAACCATTTTTGTTCTTTACAGTGAATGTACGAGGCTGCTTGATAAGATTTCCGTCAGCATCATATGTATATTCACCTTCTGAGTTTACCTGAGCAAGTTCCCACTCGAATGTTGAAGTTAATTCACCTTCTTCATCCATCTTAGCAACTACTTCTCTGATTTTTTCCTTAAGAGCAATATCAATTGTATCTTCACCGTTGTATCTTCTGATTACGTGAGTAGAGATAATGCTATAAGGCATTTCTGAATTATCATCATCGTAAATAGAAAGTTCTCCGTTTTCATTCTTAACGGTAAAGTTCTTTCCATCTGCTGAAAATGTCTTGTTTCCAATTAAAGCTTCAATTGCTGCATTCTGGAATTCATTTGATAAAGTTGTTCCGGATACAACTGCGTCGATGACATAGTTTGTAAGTAAAGCAACCTTTGTTTCATTACCAAGTTTATATGCAACAGAATCTTCGCCTTCTTTGGCAACTCTGTATGTATCACCTGCAAATTCAAAAGAACCACCTTCGGCATTAGCATTAAAAGCGTCTTCGAATTCAGTTGAAAGTTTCTTGCCTTCATAAGAGATACCTTCTCCGGCAAGCATAATTGTATAAACCTTTTTGTTCTGAACAAGTGAGAATGACTTTCCACCTGCACTAAACTCTTTTTCTTTTGCCTTGATAGCTTTTTCAAGAGCTGCGTCAAAGCCTGCTACTTCTTCTACGCCGGCTTCTAATGTAAGCTCTTTTCCAAGCATCTTGTATTCGCCATATTTTACGGCAGAACTTATAGAAGCAACCTTTTCCATGTCATTTTTGTAAAGTGTATAAACATGGTCTTCATTTGCTTCAAGTCTGTAATTGTTTCCATCAGCACCATTAATGAGCATTTCTTTTTCACCACTGCTCTTTAATGAATTGATATTAAGTGTGAGGTAGTTCTTAACCTTGTAGCTAAGTTCCTCAGCGCCTTCGGCATATGTAATTACATAATCTGTTCTTTCAACAGCCTGAGCATAGTCAATGATTGAATCATCGTACTTGTAGAAAATCTGTGTCTGGCTGTAAGGATAAATAAGCGGGCATATAAATGAGAAAAGGAACATAACAATAAGGATTACAGAACCTACGATAGCAAGCTTATTGTTAATGAAACGCTTAAATACGAGCTGTCCGGGACTAAGAACTTTGATACGCTCTGTAGAGTCCAAAGACATTACCTTTTCTTCCTTCTTCTCGTTGAGCTCACGCTGCTTTAAAACTTCATTGAAATTTTTGCTCATGATACACCCCCTTAATTTACACGTACGCGGGGATCAACCACAGCGTAGAGAATATCTGAAATAAGGTTTCCAAGAAGTGTAAGGATAGCTATAAATGCAAGGTAGAACATTGTAAAAGGGATATCTCCTCCTACCATCGCATTATAAGAATAGTATCCGATACCTCTGATACCGAACAATGTCTCTGTGATCAACGCACCTGAGAAAAGTCCGGGAAGTGATCCACCAAGAATTGTTACAAGAGGAATAAGAGTGTTTCTAAAAGCATGATGACTAATAACTTTGTTTTCAGGAAGACCCTTAGCACGAGCTGTACGAACATAGTCTGCATTTAATACTTCAAGCATGTTAGTACGTGTATAACGCATAAGGCTACCAATACTTACAACTGTTAAAGTCAAAATAGGTAAAACAAGATGGTTAGCCAAGTCAAGAAGCTGTCCTGTTCTATCAAGAATTGCGTAATTTCTACCCTGCATACCGATTAAGTCAAACCATCCAAGCTTTACTGAGAAAATAAGCTTAAAGATTGTTGCCATAAAGAATGTGGGCATAGAAATACCTATAAGAGAAACAACTGTTACCGTATAGTCTGTCATACTGTACTGCTTTCTCGCAGCAAGTACACCTAACGGAATAGCTATTATTATTTCCAAAATAAATGCGATTAATCCCATGACAAAGCTGTACCAGATACATTTCTGGAAAAGCTGTGTTACGGGCATAGTCTGTGACCAAGAATCGCCAAAGTTACCTTTAGCTGAATTTCCAAACCATACAAAATAACCCTGAACTATACCTTTATCCATACCATACTGTGCATTAAGTTCCTGAATCCACTGTTCAGCACTCTTCTGGCTACCGGGTCTTGAAGCCAATTCCATAGCTGTTTTTTCAACATAGCTTGTAGGTAAAGAATATTCAAGGACGTAAATTATAAATGTTACAAAGAAAAAAATAACAAGACTCAACCCAAGTCTTCTTGCAATAAATTTTGCCATAAAAATTACCAAACCCTTTTAGTAGTAAAAAGGGCCTGTAATGAATACAGGCCCTTTTGCCCATCAAAACTATCAATAAGTGAACTTATTTCATTTCAACTTTTTCGATTTCTCTTAACCAGCTCCAGTATGTTGTAATATCAGGAGTAAGTGAATCAAGATTTACACGCTCTGAGCTGAAAATGAATGCGTTCTGTCTCTGGTATGTAGGAACTTCTACAGCCCAGTCAAGAATGATGTCAAGGCACTGCTTATATGTTGCTTTACGGAATGACTGATCGATACTTGAACGTCCTGCTACGATAAGCTCATCAAGTTCGTCAGATGTAATAGCATAGTGATTTGATTTTGTGTTCTGGTTGTAGTTGCTTGAGTGATATACCTGATACATATCAGGGTCAACTGTAGCACCCCATGCAGCACACCACATATCAGCTGTGTCTGCATCAAGCTTATCCCAAAGAATGTTTGAATCTGAGGGGTCGTTGATTTCAAGTGTGATACCAACAGAAGCAAGAGCTTCCTTAGCTGCTGTTAAGATACCATATGCAGGGTGATCACCAACACCATCAGCAGGGATAATTACTTCATAAGTCATTCTAGCACCTTCGGGAGCTGCTGTGAATGTACCTGTAGCTTCATCAAATGTGTAACCAGCTTTCTTTAAGAAAGAAACTGCTGCAGCAAGAGCTGCTTCAGACTTCTGCTCATCTGTCATATCAGCTGTGTAAATTGAATTTCCATCAGCGTCTACTGAGTAAGCAAGTCTGTATCCTTCATCAGCAGGCTTGGGAGCTGCCCATGAAG
>JAKSRS010000034.1 GCA_024403515.1 Lachnospiraceae bacterium | reverse complement strand
CGGACAAACGGTTTTCAAGACCGCCTCGTTATGACCACTTCGATACCTCTCCATTTATTATCTTTTATATGTTTGCGTCGCTTCCGCAGCGCAAGGATTATATTAGCACCACTGCTATTATGTGTCAACACTAAATTTGAACTTTTTCGTAAAAAATTTTGTTATCCACATAAAATGCC
Source organism: Lachnospiraceae bacterium (assembly GCA_024403515.1). Taxonomy (GTDB): domain Bacteria; phylum Bacillota; class Clostridia; order Lachnospirales; family Lachnospiraceae; genus UBA1258. Next base: position 22,368 of record JAKSRS010000034.1, on the reverse strand, counting down.
ATTATTACGGGCTTTTTCCACGTTCTTATTTTTTTATGTGTCCAAATATCGCTCTTTTTTGATTATTTCACGAATTGTCTGAAAAAATAATCAATTTAGTCCTAATATCATTTTCCCAAGCGCCAAATCCTCGGGTGTAGTGATTTTGATATTTGTGTATTCACCCTCTACAATTTTCACCTTTACGTCGGAAAACTTCTCAACAACTGAGGCGTCATCCGTTACTCCCTTAGTGCCATCGCTTTCTTTATACATCTTAGTAAAAGCCGACATAATAACGTCGTAACTAAAGGCCTGGGGGGTCTGGGCGCACCACAGTGTTGCTCTATCAGGAGTATCCGACACGTTTAAATCCGCGTCGGATACTTTGATTGTATCTTTAGAAGGAACACATACCACGCAGGCTTTGTGTTCTTTTAAGGCTTCTTTAGTTCTATTAAGTACTTCGTCTGAAACAAATGCTCTTGCCCCGTCATGGATATAAACCAAAGAATCAGAATCCTCTATATGGCAAAGCCCGTTGTATACTGAATCGTATCGCTCGCTTCCACCAGCTATTACTTCGGTTACTTTATTTATAGAATATTTCTTTACTATCTCTTTGGACACATACTCTATATCGCTTTCACGTGTAACTACTATTATTTCATCCATGAAACTTTCATCAAAGGTCTTAAGACAGTAGTAAAGGATGGGTTTTCCATCAATCTCTATAAACTGCTTAGGGCAGTCGCTTCCCATTCTTTTGCCACTTCCAGCAGCAAGAACTATAGCTATATGTTTCATTAGCCTACCTCAAATAATTATTTAACTTTATAAGCTTTTCCTAATGTGGTCCACTTGGGTGAGTAAGCATAAACCTTGCCAACCTTGTTGAAGGCGCGGACTCTCACGTAGTAACTTGTATTGGGCTTTAGCTTTTTGATTGTTGTTGAAGCGGTTGAAGACTTCTTAATTGTGATTGTCTTTACGCTTTGAGTGAACTTTTTGTCCAATGCGTACTGCACCTGATAACCGGTAACGTTTTTCTTTATCGCTTTCCAGGCAACCTTTATTTCCTTCTTTCCGGGTGTTACTTTAAAACCATTTAAATAAGCGGGCACCTTGTCCTTAGGAACGATGTAAAAAGAAAGTGTTACGGGCTTATTATTTATATTGGCGTAATCGCCCTTAAAGTTTATGGTTGCGGTTGCTTTTCCTACAGCCTTGTTATTCTTATAGGTTATTTTGTAATTAGATCTGTTAATTGGCCTTCCATTAGCATAAATAATCTTAACGGGAGTAGCTGCTTTGCCTGTGTAAACTACTGAATCGTCGCAATTAATGAAAGCCTGAGAAATAACTCTATTTACTTTTTCAGCTTTGCACTTTGTGCAGACCTGATATTCCTTACCTGCAGCCATTATTGTTGCCGGCTGAATCTTCTTTTTAGAATATGTATGAGGGGCAGGTTTTCCACTTGTATATGTAGTATCTAATTTGCAATCACAGTTTCCACAGTTATGGTAATAAACTGCGGGACTTGTGCAGGTTGCGGAAGTCTTTATATATCTTTCATCTTTGAAAGGAACATGGCCTTTGCTTGATATTCTATACTGGTTTGAAGCATCGTTTTCATCTAGATCCTGCTTGCAAAGCTTACAAATATATATACCGATTCCGTCCTCAGTGCAAGTTGCAGCTTGCTTAATGCGAGGGTAGAGGCCAACCGCTTTAACGTGAGGGCATACCTCGTCATCAGGAAAGGCGAATATTACATTCGAACTTATTCTATCCAGATTAAGTTTCGCTGCTATGTCATAAGAAATGTTGACATTCGCTGCAGTTCCTTCAGGACTAAAATTGAACAATGCATCTTCGTTTATTCCTGTAGCTGTCTTGGGAATTATAACATTGGTCAAAGAATTACAGCCTGAAAAAATATGTTCGCCAATGTTTACTGTACCTTCACTTATAGTGACCTTGCTAAGCAAGGAGCATCCTCTAAAGCATTCATTTCCAATAGACGTAACTGTACCTGGAATAACCAGTCCAAGATCAGTCTTATCTGAACCTTCTGTAGACCACTTTAACTTGGAACAATCTGCAAATGCTTCTGCTCCTATGCTGGTTACTCTTGGGGTCATTGAATCAAAAATAGCATACTCCAAGCCCTGACAACCGCAGAAAACACCATCGCCTATAGTTTTAGCCTTTTTTAAGTCCACTTTACTGATAGATGTTCCCGCGAGCGCTCGATTACCGAAGGTTTCTACTTCACTCGTATCAATTGAACCTAACTTTGTACATCCATCAAATGCACTTGCCTTGATATCAGAAAATCTTCCTCCCACACTAAAAGAGGAAAGATTATTACATCCCATAAAAGCGCTTTTGCCTACAGTAGTTAAAGCACGCGCATTATCAATTCTTGCCAATTCAGTACAATCGCGAAAAGCTTCATCTCCTATACTAGTTACTTTTTGGGCTTCTACTGAAGTCAGCTTCTTGCACATATAAAAAGCTTTATCTTTGATTACTTTGACGTTCTTCAGATTTATCGAACCCATTATGCGTTTACATTCGCAAAAGGCATTTACACCAATTTCCTCAAGAGTTGATGGCAAGGAGGGAAAATACAGATTAACCCACTGCATAAAAACTTCATCGCCGATTTTCGTTAGTCCTTCAGGCAAGACTACATTTGTGATGGGCACTGTACCATTTCCAACCCATTTTAGCATCTTGATTTCTGTAAAGCCTGCTGCGATTTCTATAGTATTGAAAGGATACTCCTGCGACGAAGCGAATTCAACCTCCAGTATGCCTGTAGAATCAGCAGATGGTGTAATCTTTAAGCGACCGCTTGCTATTGTCCATGTGTACTCATCTTCACTGCCGCTAGGCCCATCCAGCCCAACAATCGAAGCAGCATATGCCTTATTTGTGGCATTAGATCCACAAATAAACAGCATTGCGATGAGTGCTGACAAAACCAGTTTACTTAATGTTACTAATAATCTTTTCCTGTTCTTCATTCTGTACCTCCTCAAGAAACCAACCTCTATATATCCAAAGTTTAAATGTCTATCTTTCCCCAAGTTTTAATGCCGGTACGGCATTTAAATCGTAGTTACTTATATTGCCTGCAAGGTACTCATAATAACCTGCGCAACCTATCATCGCTGCATTATCCGTGCAAAGAATGGGTGACGGATGGAAAAATTCAATTCCGTTTTCTTCACATGCTTTGCTGAGTGCGGCTCTAAGAGCACTATTGGATGCAACGCCTCCCGCGATTGCAAACTTCTTCATGCCGGCTTCAGAAACCGCCTGCATTGAATGCTCAACAAGCACATCTACTACCGCCTTTTGGAAGGATGCTGCAACGTCCGCCTGGACGATTGTCTCGCCCTTCATTTCGCAGGAATTCAAATAGTTTAAAACTGCGGATTTAAGGCCGCTGAAACTAAAGTCATAAACTGAGCCCTCAACCTTAGCTCGAGGGAATTTTATCGCATCCGGATTACCTTCTTTGGACACCCTGTCAATTTTAGGACCTCCGGGATAGCCCAGGCCTATCGCGCGGGCAACCTTATCAAAGGCTTCTCCTGCTGCATCGTCTCTGGTTCGTCCAAGTATCTCGTACTTTCCGTAATCCATTACTTTAACAAGGTGCGAATGTCCACCTGAAACAACAAGGCACACAAATGGTGGCTCAAGTTCCTTGTTCTCAATAAAGTTCGCGCTTATGTGGCCTTCAATGTGGTGAACGCCAACTAACGGTATCTTTCTTGCAAAAGAAATTGCCTTGGCTGCGGAAACACCCACAAGTAAAGCCCCAACTAATCCGGGGCCATAGGTTACCGCTATTGCTGTTATATCGTTTAATGTAACATTTGCTTCTTTGAGCGCTTCTTCGATTACCTGATTGATCTGCTCAGTGTGCTTTCTTGAAGCTATCTCAGGTACTACGCCTCCATAAAGTGTATGAAGGTCTATCTGTGAAGAGATAACATTGGACAATACTTCTCGTCCGTTCTTTACTACTGCTGCCGCCGTCTCATCACATGAGCTTTCGATGGCAAGAATTAATACATCACTCATTCTCTACGGGTCTCCAACCATATATGCGCCAGTGATTCTTCTCATCCTGTCGCAAAATAAATACTTCCTGAATAGTTTTAATCTGTTTCCCGGAACGTATTGTGTACAAACACCAGATACGTGCCCACTCATAACCATCCTGGGAAAACTTTTCTACATCTGTACTTGCAGATGGTGCGAAGCTGGATATCTTATATCCGTTTTCTTTGTAAAAATCAATATCTGACTTTAAATCAAGCAAATATGTTGCATGGTCTTTCTCGGCTACAAGTTCATCATCATAAAGACCAAGCATTTTATCGGCCAGTGAAACCAGTTCGGTTTCAGAATACTCTTCATTGTAAAAACACTGGGTAATTTCGCTGAAGTACTTAATTACTTCCTTGGGCGATGAAGGATAGTTAGTCTTAAGGTTTCTTGAAAGTACGTCCTGTACTACGGATGCCTTGACTACGTCTTCCTCCTTTCCCTGTGTTTTGTTGGAAAGATGGAAAAAGTAACCAACGAGCATAACCGCCAGAATTGCAACGATAATTACATTCTTAAAGCTGTTGATTCGCTTCATTTCTTTTTCCTTTACTGTTAAATTTTCAAACATCTAATCTACAGTCCGGCCGTCGTGGCATAAATCTTTGATTAATCTTCAAACATTAAATCCACGGTCTGGCCATCGCGGCTTATGACTGTGTTTTCAAAGATGGCTCTTACCTGCTTTTTGAACTCCTCGGGCCTGTTTGTTGAGGGCGAATAATGAGTAAGCCAAAGTTCTCTTGCCCCTGCCTTCTTGGCCATGTTGGCTGCCTCATAGAAGGTCATGTGCTTGTGCTCCTTGGCCTTTTCTATCTTGTCGGGCTCGCCGTACATTCCTTCGCAGATAAAAAGGTCTGCATTGGTGGCGTTTTCCACTATTGACTCAGTTGGTCGAGAGTCGGTACAGTAGGTTACTTTAAGCCCTTTTCTCGCCTCTCCAAGAACCATGTCAGGTGTATATGTCACGCCATCAAGAGTAACCGTGTTGCCCTTTTGAAGCGGGTTCCAAAGTTCCAGAGGAATGTTCTGTGCTTTGGCCCTTTGTGGGTCAAACTTGGCATTTCTGTCAACTACGATGTTATAGCCATAGCAAGTCACGTTGTGGTTAACCCTAAAGGCTTCTATTCTATATCCGTCAAAAGAAAATGTCTGGGCATTTCCCTCAATCTCTATCATCTTAATTTCAAATGGAAGTTCCGGCGCTATGTTTCTAAGTGCCGTCACTACTCTTACAAGTCCTTTGGGACCTATTAGTGTTACAGGCTCCGTTCTTTCGGCATTTCCCATGGTAAGAAGCATGCCGGGAAGTCCACTGATGTGGTCTGCATGAAAGTGCGTAAAGCACATAACATCTATGGGCTTAGGGCTCCAGCCTGTTTCTCTTAAGGCCACCTGAGTTCCTTCACCGCAATCTATTAAAATACTGCTCCCGTTGTAGCGGGCAAGTAGCGATGTAAGCCATCTGTTTGGCAGTGGCATCATACCGCCGGTTCCTAAAAGTGCAACTTCTAACATTCTTTATCCTTTATCCACGTCTCCACATAACATAAGCGTCCTCAACGGGGTGCTCGTAGAAACGTTTTCTAATTCCGGCGCTTTCAAAGCCGAGGCTTTCATAAAGTCTTACGGCCGGTTCATTACTAACTCGTACTTCAAGTGTGAGGTCCAAAATATCGTGACTTAGTGCATCATCAATTACTGCCTGCATGAGAATTTTGGAATAGCCCTTTCCTCTATAGGCTTCATCGATAACAACGTTATTTACATATCCCTCGCCAACCTGGTCTGTATATCCTGCGGTTCCTATTACATAATCATCTAAAAGAAGAACAAGATACGAGGAGGCCTCACTTTCTATAAGTTCTTTAAAATCTTCTCTTTTCCAGGGCATGGAAAAAGAAGCTTCTTCCATCTGACACACCCTGTCTAAGTCCTTATCTTCAAGGGGGCGAACCCTGATTTGGACACCTGTTATAAGGTCAGGCCTATTTTCCATTCATTGCCTCGTTTCTTTCGCGTTCAGCCTGTGAAAGTCTTAAATACTCAGGCACGTGCTCGCTGGCAGGAATGCTCTGGCCATTTGCAAGTTTCCTTGCACCAATAGCTGCAACCGAGGCTGCTCTTTGGTGGGACATATGCGCAGGTGCCAGAATATAGTCTACTTTAACGAGTTCTTCAAGTTTATCCTTATAAACCGAAACTGCATCACCTAAAAATACTACCGGCTTACCAAGTTCGTTGATTTGGTTCATTATGTCTTCAACGCCTATAGCTACGCTTTCAAGCAAAGTGTTCATTTCAAGGCTCTGACCACATTTTACAAATTCATAAAGACCTGTATAAACCTGCTCACGTCTTGCATCCATAATGGGACAGACGATTCTTTCAGTTCCATAAAGGTTATAAGCAAGGGCATCTGTTGTTGCCACTTCTACTATAGGAATATTTAATGCAAGTCCAAGGCCCTTAGCTGTTGATGAACCGATTCTAAGGCCTGTAAAAGAACCGGGGCCTTTAGATATAGCGATTGCATCTATTGTTTTAAGATCTGTCTCAGTCATTTTAGTAATCTCATCAAGCATGGGAACAAGTGTCTGAGAATGTGTCTTTTTATAGTTAACTGAATAATCAGCTACCATCTTATTGTCTTCAAGTATAGCGACAGAGGCTGTAAGGCCTGAACTGTCAATTGCCATAAGTTTCATATATTTATCGTCTTTCTATCTCTATTCTTCTGTAGTCAAAGCCCTTTTCAAGGTCTTTACTGATTGTAATATTCACTGCATCATCAGGGATGATTTCCTCAATGAGGTTGGCCCACTCAACAAAGCAGACTCCGTCACCATAGAAGTAGTCTTCATAACCTATCTCGTCCATCTCGGAAACATCTCCGATTCTATAGACATCAAAGTGATAGAATGGAAGTCTTCCTTCGTCGTAAATCTGCATAATAGTAAAGGTCGGACTATTAACGGGTTCGTCAATGCCAAGGCCTGCTGCCACGCCCTGAGTAAGGACAGTTTTACCCACGCCCAAATCACCTACTAATGTAAACACATCACCGGGTTTAGCGTTTTTACCTATCTCAAATCCTATATCATAAGTCTCCTGCGGACTAAAGCTTTCATGCAGCATGGCATAGTTTCTCCGTATATCACATAGTTACTAAAATATTACTCTGAATTACGAATATAAGCAAGATACTCCGTTAAAATATTTTATAAGGCTTATTTGCAAAAGAACTGTACCCGAATATTCCTGTTATGCCGACTTAGCATAGCTTTATAAAAAACTACAACGACCACGCCTGTTATGCCGACTTAGCTACGCTAAATAAAAAACTACGACGAGCCATACTCTCCTGTAGGCGGTGGAGAATACGACCCGTCGTAGTCTTGTAAAATTATTATAGGATTTTAATTTAAGCTAAATGCCATTCCGGCTTTAATGTCTTCTTTAATAACCGAAGTAAGTTCTTCAAAGGAAGAAAACTTCTCTTCAGGGCGGCGAAACTTTAAAAGTGTCACCTTGATTTCTCTACCATACAAATCACCTTCAAAATCAAATATGAAGGTCTCGGCGTTAACATTAACATCTTCTTTTACTGTAGGCTTGGTGCCGATATTTGAGATGCTTTTATAACTTACTCCGTCTACAAGGGTAGTCGAATAGTAGACTCCGTAGGCCAGTCCATCTATATTTTCATTTATTGAAATGTTGGCTGTGGGAACCGAAATAGTTCTTCCAAGGCCATTTCCTATGGTAACCTCACCTGAAAGTGTTAAAGGTAGTGTAACGCTCATTTTCTTTTGCTTTCTATTAATTATTATTTCTTGGTATTTTTAATGATTGGGCTTAATCTCTTGTAGATTAAAAGAGTAATAAGCGAATCACTAAATCCCTTGATCAAGTTAAGGGGTGCTACTGCAAAGAGTACGAATGTAAAGATGTTTGTGATGTTGGGGTTAAGCTTGGTTCCCATTCCGATAAGCACGTCCATGGGCATACCGAACATTTCAGCAAATTTAGGAAGTAAGTATACGGCGTTAAAGGATGTACCAACCAAAGTAAGTACCAAAGTTCCGACTACGCATCCAATAATTGCATTCTTGCGGCTTTTCTTTACAAGGTAAATAAGTTCAGCAGGAATGATGAAGCTGCATCCTACTACGAAGTTTGCAAGTTCTCCAACAAAGGCTGTTGATGTTCCTTTGATTAAAAGTTTAAGAAGAATCTTTACAAACTCAATCATAACTCCGGCTACGGGGCCAAATGCGAAGGCTCCGATGAGTGCGGGAAGCTCTGAAAAGTCCAACTTATAGAATGAAGGTGCAAAAGGAAGCGGAATCTCAAGAAGCATAAGTACTGCTGCTATTGCTGAGAACATACCAATTACAACTACCATTCTTGTCGAAAGAACGCGGCTTGTATCCTGGTTTTTCTTTCTGATAATTTTCTCTACTACATACGCTACTGCAAAGATTGCTGCAACGATAAGTAAGAATTCAAGGAAAAATACAAGGTTTTCCTTTAAGCTTTGGAATAATCCGTTCATGTTTTCAATCTCCTTAGAATATATTCTGTAATAAAGGAAGTACTCGATATTGATGTTTACCATAAAGTAAAAAAATCCCGAGAAATAAATCTCGGGATTCAATATCTACATACACATTAATAACATCATATATTCCTAGGGACTACCCGAATATACAAAGCATTATAACTGCACTATGTAGCATCTCTTTCATCCAGACTTTACTGTTGGTACCGGAGTTTCACCGATTCGGCCTAATTAAAGGTTCGCGGACTAATTGCCAAGCAAATCACCGCCAGTAGGGAATTGCACCCAACCCTGAGAACTACCTCTATTCATTTTGAAACTATACTACTTACTTTCTTTTTCGTCAAGACGCATTGAAAGAGCAATACGTTTTTTGTTTACATCTACTTCAATTACCTTAACGTCTACGATATCGCCAACGCTAACAGCTTCAAGAGGATGCTTTATGAACTTATCTGTAATCTTGGAAATGTGAACAAGTCCATCCTGGTGAACACCGATATCCACGAATACACCAAAGTCGATTACGTTACGTACTGTTCCTTTTAAGATCATTCCGGGCTTTAAGTCCTTCATGTCCAAAACATCGCTTCTTAATATAGGCTTGGGCATATCTTCACGAGGGTCACGTGCGGGCTTTTCAAGTTCCTTTAAGATATCAGTAAGAGTGATTTCACCGATTCCAAGTTCTTCGGCCATTTTCTTCTTATCTGTTACTCTCTTTTCAAGGCTTCCTGCCACCGTTGCTGTCGCTGTAGTAGTTTCGGCTTTGGTCTCTTTTACGTTTTCAGCCTCAATGCTTGTATTTCCAAGTGCTGCTGCAAGTGCTTTACCCATCGCTGTGTTTGTATTTACTACCATAGGTTTGGGCGCACGCTTCTTTTCAGGCTTTTTGGCGGGTACCTTGGAAACCAGAGGCTTTTCTGATGCTGCCTTCTTCTGAATTTCAAGTACATCGTCCATTGTAAGTGAAAGCTTATCAAGAAGTTTTAATGCAGCTTCATAAGATTCGGGATGAACAGATGTTGCATCAAGAGGGTTGTCTCCACCAACGATTCTCATGAAACCTGCGCACTGCTCAAATGCTTTGGGTCCGAGTTTGGGAACCTTAAGAAGCTGGTTTCTGTTTACGAATCTTCCGTTTGCTTCTCTATAATCTACGATGTTTTTAGCAATTACCTTGCTTACACCTGAAATATACTCAAGTAAGGGTGCTGATGCTGTATTTAAGTCTACACCAACCTTGTTTACGCTGTCTTCTACAACACCTGAAAGAGCTGTGGAAAGTTTCTTTTGATCCATATCATGCTGATACTGACCAACGCCGATGGACTTAGGGTCAATCTTTACAAGTTCAGCCAAAGGATCCTGAAGTCTTCTTGCGATTGATGCGGCACTACGCTGTCCTACATCAAAGTTAGGGAATTCTTCGGTTGCAAGTTTACTTGCAGAATATACTGAAGCACCTGCTTCATTAACGATTACGTACTGTACGGGTGTATCAAGTTCTTTAATAAGTTCAACGATTACCTGCTCAGATTCTCTTGATGCGGTACCGTTACCTACTGAAATAAGTGATACGTTGTATTTCTTTATAATTTTCTTTAATTCGGCCTTGGCTTCCTCTACCTTGTTCTGGGGTGCTGTAGGGTAGATAACCTTGGTATCAAGAACCTTTCCAGTTGCATCTACTACTGCAAGCTTACATCCTGTACGAAAAGCAGGGTCCCAGCCAAGTACAACCTTTCCTGCAATTGGAGGCTGCATAAGAAGCTGCTCAAGGTTTTTACCAAATACTGCAATAGCTCCGTCTTCGGCCTTTTCAGTCAAATCGTTACGGATTTCACGCTCGATTGCAGGGGCAATGAGTCTGTCATATGCATCTTTAACGACTTCTTTAAGGATAGGTGTTGTAAACTCGTTATCCTTAGTAATTACCTGTGTTTCAAGGTAAAGATAAATACGATCTTCAGGGGCATTAATCTTTACGGTTAATACCTTTTCAGCTTCACCACGGTTGATCGCAAGTGTTCTGTGTCCTGCTACCTTTTTGATGGGTTCTTCGTAAGCGTAGTACATTTCATATACGCTTTCAGCCTTTTCATCCTTGGCAGAAGAAACAAGTACGCCTTCTTCCACTGTTGCATTACGAATGTAAAGTCTGTAATCTGCGCTGTCAGATACACTTTCAGCGATGATATCTTTGGCACCGGCTAAAGCTTCTTCTGCATTCTTAACTTCCTTGGACTCATCAATATATTTAGCTGCTTCTTCAATAACGGATGAAGTTGCATTCATTTCAAGAATAAAGTTTGCCAAAGGCTCGAGACCTTTTTCTTTGGCTACTGATGCTCTTGTCTTACGCTTAGGTCTGTAGGGTCTGTATAAGTCTTCTACAACTACCATTGTCTCGGCGGCGATGATTTTATTTTTAAGTTCGTCAGTGAGCATTCCCTGACTTTCAATGCTTTCAAGCACTGACGCCTTCTTTTCCTCAAGGTTTCTAAGGTAAAGAAGTCTTTCGTGAAGATTTCTAAGAACTTCATCGTTTAAAGAACCTGTAAGTTCCTTTCGGTAACGGGCGATGAAAGGGATTGTATTACCTTCATCGATTAGCTTAACTGCTGCCTCAACCTGCCACTTTTCAACTTTAAGTTCGTCTTTAAGTTTTAAAATTATATCCATGCTACTCTCCTAGAAGCTATTATTTTCATCGTTATTAATGTTGTCGTAGTTGATTTTAAACTCATCTTCAATCGACCAGGGCTTTTCACCTTTCAAAAGAAGGTAAAAGTTTGCAAATACTGTATCGATATAGGCCATGAACCAGAATACACCGATAAAGCAGGCCATACAGCTTACTATCATAAGCGGAATGTTTATGATATATAAAAGAACATACCTAAGCCTGTTTCCTGAAAGCATCGTGATTGACTCTTTATATACTGTTGCGATGTCATATTCAGGATGATCTGAAAGTATGTAAAAGTTCATTCCAAAGAAGGTTTTGGCAAGAAAAACGAGCACTATCTGCACAAGGTTAATTATCAGTTCAAAGACCGAAAGCTTATTATCCGGAATCTTTAAAAATCCAAGGTTATACATTATCGATGGGATAATGCAGATTACTGAAACGAGTGTAAAGGGAAGCTGGGCGAGTATAGCCTTATCTACATTCTCTTTAAGTCCTGTCACAACATCTGACATATTGTGGCTCTTGTCTCCTCTTGCAATATGCAAAAAGACCTTGGACTGACCAAATATAAGAACTCCTATTAAAAGATTCACTACTATAGAAATTAAGACACTTATTATCAACACACCTGATGTTGCCGTATTGGTGGTAAATGTTGTAATTAGTGTCTCTACAAGAATGGGAAGCGTCGCAATCCACATAGCCATACCGTATCTTCCGATAAGCTGACCTTTAGCGTATCTCATTGCTTCTTTCAAATTTACTTTTGGGTTTTCGTTCATAAATTGACCTACACTGTTGTATTGATATTATTTCCGTTAAATACGGTTGCATTAGCCACATCCTGGGCCTTATGATAACCGTTATTATCGCCATAATACTTTATCTTGGTTGCTGTTGTTCCACCGCTTACGTAGCTTTTACCACATTCGGGGCAGATATCTGTGTGAAGACTTACAACGGCACTTACTACTTTTCCATTATTCATGGATGCTTTCTTGTAAGCATTGTCCACATGCTCCTGCTCGTGGGCCCTGACCTGAGCTCCTGCACTTGAAGGAGATATGTGAGCAGCCGACTTAAATGACACCATTTCGTTGGAGCCATCTTTGTACTTTCTGTGCTTACAGGTCTCACATTCTGCGGGTGATGACTTTCTTCCTGCATGTTTGTTAGTCGTTTCTCCGGAATTTTGGACAACGGTCGGCTTGTTATCAGCCTCCTTAATTGCCTGAACAGGAACTGCATCCTCACGCATAGTTGGGATCGTATTTAAAGTTGTTGACAAAGGACCGGTTATTCCACCAATCATACTTGCCTCCTTAAGCCTTAGCTTACTTTCCTAATACTTCATCCAATGCTTCGTCAAGCGAAATACCATACTCATTTTCAAATTCTTCACCGTAGAACATATCCATTAACTCGGTCACGTTCTTCCGATAATCAGGATTTGTTTTTAGTGCTGAAGTGACACTTGCAAGTACCGCGATACAGATACCTATTCCTATAAGTCCTGTTGTAATGCCTATCTTCCCTTCTCTCCCCATTTTAGGAAGGTGGCCTTTTGCAAGCACACTAAGTAATACTCCAAATGCTCCAAAACCGATTGCCATGTATGGAATGGAAAAGAAAACGAAAGCGCTTATTAATGAAGCAACTCCAAATGCCATTCCTGTCCTTGCCATTCTTGCACGGTTCTGTTCGTAAATAAAAGGATCCATCTTTTCACCTAATTCGCTTCTTCAGCGTTTCTGTGGTTCTTCCACTTAAGGTATTCGTTAATGTATAAATCAATATCACCATCCAACACAGCTCCTGCGTTGGCGTTTTCAGCGTTGGTTCTTGTATCCTTAACCATTGTATAGGGCTGAAGGAAATATGAACGAATCTGTGAGCCCCAGGCAATATCCTTAACTTCACCACGGATATCTGAAAGTTTTTCGGCGTTAGCTTCCTTCTGAATCAAATAAAGCTTGGCCTTTAACATCTGCATTGCCTTGTCTTTATTCTGGTACTGGCTTCGTTCATTCTGGCACTGCACTACAATGCCTGTAGGGAAGTGTGTGATTCGAATAGCTGAAGAGGTCTTATTAACCTTCTGTCCACCTGCACCTGATGAACGGAATACGTCAATTCGAATATCTTCTTCAGGAATATCGATATCAAGATCTTCTTCAATATCAGGCATAACATCCAAAGATACAAAGGATGTCTGTCTTTTTCCCTGTGCGTTAAAGGGTGAAATTCTTACTAATCTGTGTACACCCTTCTCGCCCTGTAAATATCCATATGCGTTAAGTCCGTTAACCTGGAAGGTAACTGACTTGATACCAGCTTCGTCGCCGTCAAGAAAGTCGAGCACTTCAATCTGAAATCCCTTTCTTTCGGCCCATTTTGTGTACATACGATAAAGCATGCTCGCCCAGTCACAGGATTCGGTACCGCCGGCACCTGCATTGAGTCTTAAGATTGCATTGCACTTATCATATTCACCTGTTAAAAGGTTAGAAATTCTAAGTTCTTCAAACTTGGCCATGAAGTCATCATACTCGGCCTTAACCTCGTCGGGATATCCCGGGTCGGTTTCTTCTTCACCCATTTCAATAAGGGTAAGTATGTCATCAAACTGATTTACTAATCCATTATATGTATCGGTAAGTCCCTGCAAACCTCTTAATTCCTTCATAAGGTTATTGGACTTTTCGGGGTTGTCCCAAAATCCGGGAGCTTCCATTTCCATCTGTAGTTCTTCGATTCTACGCTCTTTAACATCAAGATGAAGAGATGCTCCAAGCTCTTTAAGTGGCTCCTGTAAGCCCATTAATTCATTTTTTAAGTTTTCAAGAATTACCACTTTAAATTACCACCTTTATTTCTTGAAAGTATCTTCAAATAAAGTTCACTTTCTATTTGCGTCCACAGCAAACCTTGTATTTCTTTCCTGAACCACAAGGACAGGGATCGTTAGGATAAATCTTGGCTTCAACGTGCTTTACGGGAGCCTTTGTAAGTGAATCATCCTTATTGGTTCCTGTAACGTTCGCTGTCTGCTCACGTTCCATGCTGTTTCCGATATGAACACGAGTTACCATTGTAATGGTATGCTCTTTGATATTTTCTGTCATTTCCTGGAACATATCGTAAGCCTGAGCCTTATATTCCTGAACGGGATCTTTCTGTGCATAGGCTACAAGGCTGATACCGTCTCTAAGCTGTACCATATCGTCGATATGATTCATCCACTTGGAGTCAATTGCCTTAAGTAAAACGATACGTTCAATTTCACGGATAATTTCTGTTTCCGTAAATTCTGCTTCCTTGGCTTCGTAAAGTTTAACTGCTTCTTCCTTAAGTTGCTGCTCAAGTTCGTTTTTACGGTTAGCCTTTACGCGGTCTGCTGTTACAGGTTCAAGGGGAATGATTGGAAGTAAAAGCTGGTTGAGCTCTGCATAGTTCCACTCGTCCTTCTTCTGGTCTTCACCAATTACCTGATTAACAACGCCTTCAACTATATCTGTAATCATCTTGTAGATTACGTCTCGCATGCTTTCACCTGCAAGAACTCGTCTACGTTCAGCGTAGATAATTTCACGCTGTTCATTCATAACTTCATCGTACTCTAAAAGGTGTTTACGAGTTTCAAAGTTACGTGATTCAATCTTCTTCTGAGCCTTTTCAATTGCTCCCGAAACCATGGGATGAGTGATTTCCTGGCCCTTTTCAATACCCATGTTCTGGAAAATCTGCTTGGTCTTTTCTGTACCAAAGAGTCTCATAAGATCATCTTCTAATGATACGTAGAACTTGGAAACACCGGGGTCTCCCTGACGACCTGAACGTCCTCTTAACTGGTTATCAATTCGACGTGATTCATGTCTTTCTGTACCGATAACCTTAAGACCGCCTGCTGCCTTGGCCTGATCGTCAAGCTTAATATCAGTACCACGACCTGCCATGTTAGTAGCGATTGTTACTGAACCAACTCTACCTGCATCAGCAACGATTTCAGCTTCCATTTCGTGGAACTTAGCATTAAGTACTGTATGCTGTATACCCTTTTTCTTAAGGATACGGCTTAATTCTTCGGAAGCGTCGATTGTAATTGTACCTACAAGGATAGGCTGTCCTGTCGCATGAGTTTCAATAATATCGTTTACGATAGCGTCAATCTTTTCCTGACGTGTAATGTAAACTGCATCATCCATATCGATACGGGCAATGGGCTTGTTTGTAGGAACTACAACAACGTCCATTCCATAGATATCTCTAAATTCTTTTTCTTCTGTTAAAGCTGTACCTGTCATTCCGGCTTTCTTCTTGTACTTATTGAAGAAGTTCTGGAAGGTAATTGTTGCAAGAGTCTTGCTTTCACGACGAATTGTAACATTTTCCTTAGCTTCAATAGCCTGATGCAAACCGTCTGAATATCTTCTACCAGGCATGATACGACCGGTGAATTCATCGATGATTACGATTTCACCGTCTTTAACGATATAATCTTTATCCTTAAACATAAGGTTATTAGCCTTAAGAGCTGTAATAACACTATGCTGAATGTCTACGTTTTCAGGATCTGCAAGGTTATCGACATGGAAGAATCTTTCAGTTTCTTCAACACCATGCTGGGTAAGTGTAATAACCTTATCCTTTTCATTTACGATGAAGTCACCGGTTTCTTCCTTAACTTCACCCATAATAATATCAAGCTTGGACATATCTTCCATATCTTCACCACGGTGAAGCTGCTTTGCGAGGATATTGGCCATAGCATAAATACTTGTTGATTTGGTTCCTCTACCCGAAATGATAAGAGGAGTACGCGCTTCATCGATGAGGATTGAGTCGACTTCGTCGATGATTGCATAGTTTAAGTCTCTTAAAACAAGGTCTTTTTCGTAGATAGCCATGTTATCACGAAGATAATCAAAACCAAGTTCGTTGTTTGTTACGTATGTAATATCACAAGCGTACTGCTCACGCTTTTCTTCAGATGTCATTGCGTTTAATGAAACACCAACGCTAAGGCCTAAGAATCTGTGTACCTGGCCCATCCAGTCAGCATCTCGCTTGGCAAGGTATTCGTTAACTGTAACGACGTGTACACCCTTACCTTCAAGGGCATTTAAGTATACGGGAAGGATATCTGTCTGAGTCTTACCTTCACCTGTCTTCATTTCAGCAATACGGCACTGGTGAAGAATAATACCACCAATAATCTGCACTTCGAAATGTTCTGTTCCAATTACACGTCTTGTAGCTTCTCTGGCTACTGCAAACGCTTCTACTAAAAGGTCATCAAGAGTTTCCCCTTCTGCAAGTCTTTTCTTGAATTCTTTAGTTTTATCCCTAAGCTCGTTATCAGAAAGTGCCATCATATCAGGGCGTAAAGCTTCAATAGCTTTAACAAGAGGCATTATTCTCTTGATTTCTCTTTCTGAATGTGTTCCGAAAACTTTATCTATAACCTTCATGTTATTCGCCTTTCTCATAAAACTTCAGAATATTTTATCATATAATGCCCTTTATGGGCAATATGAAAGGGGACTTAGGATTGTTAAAAATATGTAAATAAAAAGAAAAATCCGACACACAAAATTAACTTTTTATGCGTCGGATTTATTTTTCATTTCATTATCTGCTTAGTGCTTTAATCTTAGTATTCTTTGGCCTTTTCTTCGCCTGTTAATACTCTGAGTCCACCCTGTGCAAGAGCAAGAAGTTCATCTTCTCCGGGATATACTGTAAAAGGTGCAATCCATTCACATCTTGCCTTTAATCCTGCTACTACAGCCTTATCATAAGCAATACCACCTGTTACGATGATCTGATCAACCTTGCCTTCTAATACTGTAGCCATAGCACCGATGTTCTTAGCCATCTGCTGAATAAATGCTTCACGAATTTCAGCGGCCTTTTCATTGCCTTCGTTTACCATCTTTTCAACGTCACGCATATCGTTTGTTCCAAGGTAAGCGTTAAAACCACCGTTACCAACTAACTTCTTGTAAACTTCTTTTTCAGTATACTGTCCTGAGAAGCACATCTTTACAAGTGCACCTACGGGTACTGAACCTGCTCTTTCAGGTGAGAATGCACCATCACCGTCAAGGGCGTTAAAGATATCTACTACCTTACCGTTTTTGTGAGGTCCTACTGAAACACCACCACCCATGTGAACTACAACAAGGTTAAGATCTTCATACTTCTTGCCAATTTCCTTGGCATAACGCTTAGCTACTGCCTTCTGGTTTAAAGCATGGAATACAGATGTACGAGGTAATTCAGGAACACCTGAGTAGCGTGATGTAGGAAGTAATTCATCTACTACAACGGGGTCAACGATGTAAGAGGGCTTGCCGATTGAATCTGCAATTTCTCTTGCAAGAATACCACCAAGGTTAGAAGCATGCTGTCCCTGTTTACCAATCTTTAAATCATTTAATAATTCATCTGTTACAGCATATGTACCACCGGGGATGGGCTTTAACATACCACCACGGCCAACGCAAACGTCTAATTTGTTGATGTCGAAGTTTTTTTCTTTTAATAAGTTAAGAATGATGTTCTTACGAAAATCCTTCTGGTCTACGATTGTAGCATACTGAGCGATTTCTTCAGTTGAGTGACGAAGTGTTTCTTCAAAAAGAAGTGTTTCATCTTCAAATACACCAATCTTAGTTGAAGTAGAACCGGGATTAATAATCAAGCTAAAGTATGACATGTTTTATCTCCTTATCTTTCTTTATATTTCCATCTAATTAAGTTCTTTAAATAGTCAGTAATATAACTTTTATATTATCTGTTATTCATTCTTTCTGCTACAACAGACGCAAGCGCAATTGAATTGAGCTTAACTTCCATAGAGTCAGAACGTGAAGTTAAGATTACGGGTGACTTTGTACCTGTAAGGATGTTACCGTTCTTGCAAGGAACCATGTGTACAATTGCCTTGTAAGCGATGTTACCTGCGTGAATGTCAGGGAATACAAGGATGTCTGCATCTCCTGCAACCTTTCTGTCAAGCGCCTTCTTTTCTTCTGCTGCTTCTTTGTATAAAGCGATATCAAGAGAAAGAGGTCCGTCAACGATGCAGTTAGCGATTTCGCCAGCGTCGTTCATCTTAGAAAGTGCGTCAGATTCAACACAAACAGGCATCTTTTCATTTACAGTTTCAACTGCTGCAAGGCAGGCTACCTTGGGCATTTCAACGCCACAAGCGTTAGCAACTTCTACAGTGTAGTCGATCATGCACTTTTTATCTTCAAGTGTAGGATAAGGAATGAATGCAACGTCTGTAAAGAATAAAAGTCTGTCGATTCCGGGAATTTCAAATACACATACGTGTGATAAAGGCTTTCCTGTTCTAAGTCCAACTTCCTTGTTAAGAACGCTCTTTAAGAATGTTCCTGTAGGAAGGAGACCCTTCATATACATATCAGCCTTACCGTCGTGAACGATTGATACAGCCTTTGTTGCTGCTTCAACGTCATCTTTAATATCAATAACTTCAAATGCAGAAAGGTCCATACCGATTTCTGCAGCAATATCCTTCATTTTATCAGCATCTCCAACTAAAATAGCGTTTGCGATGCCCTGTTCTTTGGCTGCCTTTACTGCCTCAAGTACAGGCTTATCATGTGCACATGCAACTGACACAGTTTTCATAGGTACATCTTTTACCTTACTGATGATTGCATCAAATGTCTTACTCATTGTGTTTCCTCCTAATATGTTTAGAGGCACTGCCTCAAAATTTCACCGTTAAAAGTTTAACACTTATGTTTGATTAAGTCTACAAAAAAATAGATTGACGACTCGATTGTAATAATCAAATCGTCAATCTACCTTCTTTTGCCTAAATATTCATATTGCTAAGTTCAGTTGCGTTATTGCTCATTTCCGAAACAATAGATATTACATCAGTAACAATCTCCTGATTCTTCTGTGAAGTTTCGCAGGTGCTGCTTGAGTGAGCTGAAACCTCTTCGGTAATTGCTGAAATTGTCTGGATGCTTTCAACGATTTCCTGGTTAGCTCCTGCAAGTTTTCCAACAACGCCTGTAAGTTCGTTGGAGTTTGAGCGGATGCTTCGGATGTTTTCAATAATCTTTTCGAAACTTCCGTTTGTTACATTAGCTGATTCGTTCTGGGCTCTGTTGTTATCTACCAATGAATCGATTGTTGCAACTACTTCA
Organism: Lachnospiraceae bacterium; assembly: GCA_024403515.1. GTDB lineage: Bacteria > Bacillota > Clostridia > Lachnospirales > Lachnospiraceae > UBA1258. The sequence goes on along the minus strand of JAKSRS010000034.1, from coordinate 2,801 downwards.
GTTATCTCCGAAGCGATATCTGTAATAAGTTCGCTGATGTTTCCTGTTGCTGACTGTGTCTGGTTTGCAAGGTTTGAAATTTCTGTAGCTACTACGGAAAATCCTCTTCCTGCTTCTCCGGCTCTTGCTGCTTCAATTGAAGCGTTAAGTGCAAGAAGGCTTGTCTGCGAAGCAACGCTTTGGATCAGTTCAACAATTGACTGCATCTTATTTGTAGCATCTTTAAGCTGCTCTACTTCTTTAACTGCTCTGATACCTGCTTCTTCAGATGCCTGAGCCTTATTTAAAAGTTCGGCGATATTGTCGCGGCCTTCGTGGCAGGCATCAACTGTCTGAACCACATCTTCACCAATGTTTTTAGCAACATCTGTAACCATATTAATCTGTGTCTGAATTTCTTCGGTCTTAAGGAGCTGATTCTGGATAGATTCCGCCGATTCACCGGTTCCTGACTGAACTTCCATCATCGCATTGTAGGTTTCAGAACTTGATTCTTCAAGGTCTTTCATTTTTTCAGATACAAGGTTAACATCTTCAGCGAGCTTTCCGGAAATGTCCATAATGGAATTTAACAGTTCTTCGGTCTTAGCGCTTGCCTCGTTTATTTGGTCAACCTTTCTATCCGCAATCTCAGTTATTGTCTTGTTTGTCACTATGCCAAAGATTGTAACCATAAGCATAACTGCAATTTCAATTTCCATAGCTGCTACAGCTGTAGTCTCGAAACCTGTTCCTGCACAGAACCAGATTGCGTGAACTACTGAAATACCCCCGCAAGCAACAGCTACTTTTTTAGAGTATTTGTTATCACTGAAAAGCGGAACTATGATAAGCATCGGTATTGCATATACATAAACTGTAAGTTCTGTACTGGTAAAACAGCTGACAAGATAAAACAGTCCATAACCATAGCTCATAATATGCTTTACTATCGTGTTTTCCGGGGTCTTTTTATTTATAACCCAGCACGCTATCGTTGGTACCAAATCAAGCACAAGCAAAATAAGAAACAGCCCTAAGGTCTTTTCACCTTTTAGAAACTGAACTAAGTAAGCTACCGCCAACACAACTGTGATTACTGTAAAAAGAGTAGTGGATCTTTTGTTGACAAGTGCTTTGTCTGATAATTTCGTCTTCTCCATGTAACAATCCTCCTGAAAATGTTTTACTATATTTTACCATATTTTAGTAAAACAAGCACTATTATGTAAATTTTACCATCAGTAGAACTTTTTTACCTCCTTTTACTTGTTTTTATTTGCTTTTTTAGCAAACATAAGAAAAGAGGACTCGTTCTACTGAACGAATCCTCTTAATAGTATCATATAACAAATAACGAATTATTTATTAGCGATTGCTGCCTTTAAGCTTTCTGTAAGCTGAGGAACAATCTTGTTGAGATCTCCAACGATACCGTAATCAGCCACATCAAAGATAGGAGCATCTTCATCTTTGTTGATTGCGATGATGATTCCTGATTCTTCCATACCGGCTACGTGCTGGATAGCACCTGAAATACCGATTGCGAAGTAAACGTTAGGACGAACTGTCTTACCTGTCTGACCTACCTGAAGGTCTCTAGGTAACCAGCCTGAGTCAACAACTGCACGTGAACATGAAACTGTTCCGCCAAGTACTGCTGCAAGGTCTTCAAGAAGCTTGAAGTTTTCAGCTGAGCCAACTCCACGACCACCAGATACAAGGATCTTAGCGTCCATGATATCAGCTACATCGTTAACCGCCTTAACAACTTCCTTGATTGTTACATACTTGTTGTTAGGTGTGAATCCGGGATTGAATTCAATGATTTCAGCCTTAGCACCCTTGATAGGGTCGATCTTCTGCATAACACCAGGACGAACTGTAGCCATCTGAGGACGGTTGTCAGGACAAGCGATAGTAGCGATTGTGTTACCACCGAATGCAGGACGAGTCATAAGTAACTGGTTGTGCTTCTGTTCATCTTCCTTACCGGGAATTGCAACTAAGGGGAAGTCACCAATTTCAAGTACTGTACAGTCAGCTGTAAGACCTGTAGCTACACGAGCTGAAACTGTAGGGCCAAGGTCACGTCCGATAGCTGTTGCACCAACGAGCATGATTTCAGGCTTGTATTCATTAATAACAGAAGAAAGAGCGTGTGCATAAGGCTCTGTTCTGTATTCTTTTAATTCAGGATCATCAACAACGATGATTCTGTCAGCGCCGTACTCAGCGAGTTCGTCGCAAAGGTTCTTAACATCTGAACCAACTAATACTGCAGTAACCTGTGTGTTAAGAGGTGCTGCAAGTTCTTTTGCTTTTCCGAGTAATTCGAATGCGATAGAGGATACCTGATTGTCAACCTGCTGAGCAAACACGTATACTCCCTTATATTCTTCTAAGTTCATCTTAAACAGCCTCCTTTATTAGATTACGTGCTTCTCTTGAAGCTTGCCAACGATATATGCAACTGCATCTTCAGGTGAGTCAGGAGTAACCTTTTCACCCTGTCCCTTACGAACCTTATCTGATGCCTTAGCGATCTTTGTGGGTGAACCCTTAAGACCTAAGTTGCAATCATCAACATCCTTTAAGTCAGCGCGTCCCCATGTGATAATCTCTGCCTTGCAAGCATCGAAGATTCCACCGGGAGTCATATATCTGGGATCGTTTAATTCAGCAAGAGCTGTGATAAGACAAGGCATCTTAGCTTCAACCATGTGATATCTGTCATCATACTGACGCTTAACAACAACCTTATCTCCGTCAACTTTGATTTCCTGAGCGTAAGAAATTACAGGAAGTCCGAGGTGTTCAGC
>JAKSRS010000033.1 GCA_024403515.1 Lachnospiraceae bacterium | reverse complement strand
GTCTGGATGTTGTTAGCGTAATCAGCATCTGTCTTGCTTTCAAGATAGTTAACTGATACTGCAGCGTTTTCAGCAGCTAAAGCTGAAAGACCTGCCCAAGCTGACTGGTTGAATGACTGGTCGTTGATACCACCAACGTCTGTAACCATACCAACTTTGATTGCAGCAGAAGGATCTGCAGCGGGTTCTGTAGCAGGAGCTTCTACTGAAGCTTCTACTGAGCTTTCTACAGATGCTTCAGCTGATGTTTCTGTAGATGCTGTGTTCTGAGCTCCACATGCGCAAAGAGATGCAACAAGGCAAGCTGAGAGAAGAACAGATAAAATCTTCTTCATTGTAAATTCCTCCATAGTATAGAAAAAATAAAATTGTAATGTGGTTAACCCACGGGTAGAGATTATATCACAAAGATTAAAAATTAGGCAATACCTAATTTACTCAATGATTTTCTCTCGTGGTATCCACTTTCTTAACACTGAATAAACCGAAGGCATAACAAGTGGCTTAGTAATAAAATCATTAAGACCTGCGCCTACAAGATTTTCTTTTATTCCTGAAGAAGCATCTGCGGTAAGCGCAATGATAGGAATATCTCTGTTAACATTACCCGCAAGTGCCCTTATTCTTCTTGAGGTTTCTATGCCATCCATGCCCGGCATATAGTAATCCATAAGTATGAGGTCATATTTATTTTCATTTATTAACATTAATGCTTCTTCACCCGAATTAGCTTCATCTATATCAAGCTGCATCGGACTTAATAGAGAAGCCTCCACTACAAGGTTAACCTTGGTATCATCAACGATTAAAACTCTGGTTCCAGGCGCAGTAAATGAAACAAAACCTGATGCAGGAATACCTGTTCCCGCCTCATAATCTTCAAATCTTCCGGCGGGGCTTGCATCAACAATGGAAAGTGGCACAAAGAAGAAAAATCTGCTTCCCTTTTGGTACTCACTTTCTACACCAACACTTCCGTCCATTAATTCAATAAGCTTTTTACTGATAGCAAGACCAAGACCTGTACCTTCCTTATGATGGTTGTTTTCAACATCAACCTGACCATACGACTTAAATAAGCGTCCTAAGTCTTCTTTCTTTATCCCCATACCCGAATCCTCTACGGAAAAAGAAAGCAGACACCCCTGTTCACTATCCTTAACTGCCGAAAGCCTCATCTTCATAAAGCCGCTATCAGTATACTTAATTGCATTAGTGCAAAAATTAAGCATTACCTGCTTAAGCCTTACAGCGTCTCCATACAAAACAGATGGCACGTTATCATCGACTTCGACCGTGATATCAAGTTTTCCGTTGTTGCGCGCCTTAGCTATCTCATACACATCGTTTAATAAAGAAAGAACATGGAACTTTTCAGGCACTATATCAATCTTTCCGGCCTCAATCTTGGAAAAGTCCAAAATGTCGTTTATTAAAGCTAAAAGTCCAAAAGCAGCTGATTGAACAGTTGCAACATTCTTTCTAAGAGAAGGACTCATATCTTCATCTCTCAATGCTATTTCAGTCATTCCCACAATTGCGTTCATTGGTGTACGAATTTCATGGGACATAGTCGACAAAAAGGCACTCTTGGCTTCATTTGCCGCCTCCGCATTAACCTTATTTATGTAGGCCGAAAGCGTATTAACCGCATCTGAATACAAAAGTTTTTCCACTATCGAATATGGTTTAGTCTCATATCTGTCAAAAGCAATAGCTCCGTTATACTTACCTCCCGAAAGGGTCGGAATCAGTATCTGGTTACCTAATAAAGCTTCCAGTGATAATTTTCCGAATTCACTATCCTTATTATCTTTTGAAGTAATAATGTTGTATTTGGTATTAAACTCCAAATACCCATATGTGTCATATGTCTTGTGGCTTTTTTCAAGGGCTTCTCTGCCAAGGCTTGGAAGTTCAAACGGATACGCCATTTCACCCTGTGAATTCCACTGATATCTCACGTGGCAGCTTCCGCTTTCCTCATCTGACTCGATTACTACAATTCTGTTAACCCCAAAGTACTCTCCCAAGTCTCCAAGCACCTCATTGATAGTAGCTGAAAGATTGTCAGAATACTTTAATTTATCAAATATTCCTGTAAAAAACTGATGACCCTCAGCAAGCTCATCAAGTTCCTTTTCACTAAGTTTAGTACACTCCTCTTCAAGAAGTTTGTATATTGAATTTTTCTTGTCCTGCGTTGTTGAAGAAAGCTGTGCAAGTCTTTGCTTTCTAAGTCTTTCCTGGGCAAGCTTAACCGCAGTAATGTCGTGAAGTTTACCAATAACGCTGACCGCCTCCCCGTTATCATGAATCACGAAACACTCGCACGAAAACCAAAGAGGAACCAATTCATCATCCTGTTTGTAAGAAAGGTCTATTTCAAACGGCTCAACCTTCTTTTGCCCTAAATTACTTAATATATGCTCTTTTAACAATGCAACCGCAGGGTGCTTGTCGCGTATATTTTCAATATCGTTAAGATCAAAAGAGATGTTTCTATAGTCACTATTCGAATATATAGACTTATTAGCCTCGTATTTCTCTTCTTTAATGAAATATTCAAATATTACATCGGAAGTTTCCTGTCTTAAGAGTTCATATCTAAGTTCCTGAGACTTGGCTCTCATAGAACTATCTTTCTCATTCTTAAGAACATAAATTGCCCTGTTTAAAAACTGGAAAATAAAAAGCATTACAACGATATATTCAATTGTAAAACCTGAAATATAAGCGATAAAAGTTTTGGCGTGTGTCCAGTGATAGAACTTTACTTCAAGCTTGCCCGCCGAATTTATGTAAACTGCCACACACATAACGATATAAGAATAAATTGAGCTTATGAGCGTAAACTTCTTGTCAAAATAAAGACAACTTGAAAGAGGCACCACGATAAATGTCAAAAAGATGCCTATCTTATTAGAACAACCAAGTGCACCTATAGTAAGTTCAAGAATAAAGAACATATAATACTTCAAGAAGGTATCATTTACCTTTAAATAACTAAGTATTATAGGTGATAAGGTTGTAAGAATTCCAAGAGTACTTATGGTCATTATGACCTTACTATCAAGATTCAGGACCCTAACGACTCTCAGAAGAAGTATTGCAATCAGGGCAAAGGAGCTGATTGCAAGATTCTTGGCTATTCGCCTGTTTAAATCTTTTGTGTTTGCAAATTCCATACTTCCCTCAAATAATATGATTTTTTTAAAACCCTCCGACGACCTTGACTGCCAAAAGCACCAATACAGCGATGATTACAGGCCTTATTATCTTGTCTCCTTTGGATAATACTAAAGAAGAGCCAATGTAGCCTCCTATCATATTGCATACTGCTGCCGCAATCCCTAACTTCCATATAACCTGCCCGCCTGCTATAAACACAGCAAGTGAAGTCAGATTGGTCGTAAGATTTATAACCTTAGCCTGCGCATTGGACTGCTTGGTTGTAAGTTTTCCAACAACTGTCATCGCAATTATAAGAAAGGTTCCTGTTCCCGGCCCGTAAAAGCCATCATACATTCCTATAACGAAGGCAGCAATACTTGCAACGATGTAAACTCTTTTAGTAATTCTCTCCACTGTATTTTCATCACTAAAAAGTTTTCTGTTAAGTACAACCGCTGCTGCCAGCACAAGCACAGGCAAAAGAATGTATTTTAAAACACTCTCATCTGTAACAAGTGATAGCCTTGCGCCCAAAAATGACCCGCAGAATGCGCACACTATAGTTGGTATAGAAAGGAAAAGATTTACCTGCTTATTCTTTATAAACTTAGCTGTTGCAACCGATGTTCCGCAGGCTGATGAAAGCTTGTTAGTAGCTATCGCCATATGTGTCGGAAGCCCCGCAAGAAGATAGGCAGGAAGGGATATAAGTCCACCGCCTCCGCCAATTGCATCTACCAGTCCTGCCAGAAACACAAGCGGGCATACGATTAAAAAAGTTGATAAAGATAAGGTCATAAAAACTTCCTTCTATTATTTTTAATTAAATCTGATTCCCAATTCTTCGTAGCTTACCGGTATCTGAATAAAGCCTGAAGCATAGGGACCCATTACGTAAGGAGAATAAGTGATATATACATATCCATCCATCCAAATAATTGGAATGTAATCCTCGTTATTTATAAAGTTGTAAGCCTCCTCATATATACGATCAGGATCATCTGAAAAATACGGTGCTGTTTCATTTTTTTCAGCGTATGATTCAAAATCCTCTTTCGTTTTAGTAGCAAATAATACTCTTAAATCCTCAAAACTTCCCTGGTACAAATCCATAAAGTCAACAGCCTTAGATTCATTTAAATCATAAACTGCACTTGTAAGATATGGCATACCGTGGGCTCCTCCCGCGTAATCGTAACCCGAAGTATTAACCAGTACATAATTGTCACTTAAAAATGCTATTTTACCAACATTTTCTTCGTCAGTATAAGTCGCATAAGTTTCCCCATGCTCTTCGCAGTCAAATTCTTCCTCAACAAATACTACGTTTGAAAAGAAGTTTTCCTGATTCATAACTACCTTTTCATATAAAAGCTTGTTGATTTTTTCAAGTCTTGCATCCTTATCAGTATCAAATACAAAGTATTCGTATGAATACCCGCCGATACCCTTACCGCATTTGCTACATACTGCTTCGTCTTCCAAAGACTTCACCTTACCAAGTTCAAATATAGGATAATCTTTGACGCTGCCTGAAAGCATCCTGGTTATTTTTTCTTTAATATCATACGAAAACCAGCCAGTGGTCTTTTCATCATCATAAAGGTAGTAAACTTTTCCATTAAAAATCTGAACATCTGTCCCGGGCATATATCCGTCCATTCCAAGGTGTCTTTCGCATCTTGCAATCTCTTTGGTTACTAAAGAGTTCATGTCAAATTCCATAATGGAGTAAACATTTTTATTGATTCCATTTAGAATCATCTCGCTAAAATATACCTTATCTTCATAAATACCCCAGCTTTGGTATATATTTTCGCTAATGGTTTCAACTTCACCACTTTCAATATCTTTCATAAAAAGCAGATGTTTTGAATAATCATCACTGTATGCCGAATAAAAGACTTTATTCTTTCTGTAAGCATCTATCGGATTACCATCTGTTATAGGGCCAAGTTCCTTTCTTCCGCTTTCATCGACTAGTACAAAGTTTTTGTCGAAATCCCAGATTACCTGCCCATTTTCAGCCATAATCCTATCAGCTCCGGCCTTATAGTAAAATGACGAAAAATCGTAGTTAGCAAGATACGCCTTTTTCTCCAACAGATAGTTATTCATTTCTACAGGCTCTTCATCTAACGTATCAAGATTAAACACCCTCTGATAGTTAATCTCATTTTCTTTATACAAAATGACAAGTTTGTTTCCAACAATATCCGAATACACAAGACTGTCAGCACTATCAGTTCGTCCAAACGTTTTTATTTCGCCACTGTCAATATCTGCAGCGATAAACTTACTTCCAATCGAATTATAATTTTCATCATAATCGTTCGTAAAACCGATTGCCTTTCTTTTATAGACACCTACATAATTTGCACCATAAGTTAAATCAGTAAAAGAAAAGCTTTCTTTAACTGTATCGTCTTCTATACGGTAAATGCTATCGTAATATGACGAATAAAGCCATAAATCCTTATCGATATCTTCATTAACATTTGAATCATCCAAAACTCCACTGTCCTCAGATGAACCATCGTCTAAAGAAACGGATGAATCTTCTTTATTTTCCGCCCCTGCTTCTATGCCGGAAACTTCAGTGCTCGAAACTACCACACCTTCTCCACCATTTTCAGGCAACTTTTTACTATTTGAACAGGCAGCCAAAAGAAAGCTTGCCAGAACGATAGCAGCTATGCCAAAACGTTTTTTCATTTTATTCTCCCCAAAACCTGCTATATGCTTTCAAATGCTCCTCATATAGCCGGTTGTCGTTTGTAGTCTTTATATCTTACTGAGTTACTCTGCTCTTCATTTTCTCCACAACTTCGCAAAGTTTCATATCAAGCACAAAAGGATTTGTAAACGGATTAAGCACGATACCTGTTAAAGGCTTTGTACTTTCCTTGGCCATCTTTATAACCTTAAGAGCATGCATAGGATACTTAGAACGTGCTGTAGCATATTCCTTCATCTGCTCTTCTGATGAAAACATGGGAATAAAGAAGTCTGCTCCCTTTTGGAAGATATCGGGCGAAATTCCCTGTTCAAGATCAGTTTCAACATTGAGTTCTGAAAGCATTCTGCAGGGGACCCATACGTAGCTGTCTCTTATTAACTGCAACACTTCCATAAGGTTTTCTTCACCCTTTTGCTCTCTAAACTTTTTAACAGCAGCTTCAAGTAAGCTTCCATCTTCAAGATCATCCTCGGTTAAAAAAGCAGAAGGGCCAAAATCAGCAAGGCAGAAGATCTGACCTTCTTTTTCTTTAGCAACAAAGAATACTATTCTGTCACCTTCATAGAAGCCAAAATCCTGCTTGGGATTGGAAACGAGGCTTCCTACAAAATGTCCTTCAACCTGCTCTTCAATCCTAACCTGACACTCTTCGGCCTCAAGACCGTTCTTATTGAAAACAACCTTAATCTCATCAAAGCATACCTGGTCTCTTAAAGGATCAAGAATTGCAACATTTCTTGTCGCTTCAAGCTTGGCTGATGCAGCATAAGTTTTAAGAACCGATAACTTTTCAGAGTACTTTTTAGAAAGGAAATCATCCTTATCGTCGATGTGAGAAAACTGCTCGTCGCAAACATCTGAAATAGAAATAGTAACTCTTCCATATACAGGTTCTTCAAAAGTAACCTTCTCTTCTTTTATTGTAGCAGCAGCAAGAACTTCTAACATAAGTCCCTTTTCTCGGTCATAGTAGCCGTATGTCAAAATACCGTCGCCCTCTGTTACGCCTTCATATTTTCCAACTAACTTCTTAATATTCTTGTTCATGGGATATACACTAAACTGCTTGTATAATCCTCTAAATCCGGTCTCTTTGTAATTCATTATAATCTCCCTTTCGCCTCTTAATTGTATGCAAGGCACTTGTCCATTATACATTTTTTTAACGACAATATCCATAAAAACTGTATAAAAAAGCTTCGGTATCACTACCGAAGCCTCCGATTATTTTCTTCCGATTCTTTTAATCATTTCCTTGTCACTGCGTATTGTTGCTCTCGCAACAGTTGTAAGCATGTTTCCTGTTATGGACGCTGAAGCACCGGATTTAAAAGCCTTTTCACCGTCATTTTCCATCAAAGCCCTTCCTGCAGCCAGTCTTATTTCGGCTTTGGGATTTATATATCTAAAGAAAGCGACCGTTCTTAAAATGTCATCCTCGCTAATTCTTTCTCTTCCTTCAAGTGGTGTTCCTTTTATCGGCATTAAAGCATTTATCGGGATTGAATCCGCACCAACCTCTGAAAGACTTATCGCCATATCAAGTCTGTCTTCCCAGCTTTCACCCATGCCGATGATACCACCGCTACATACATAAAGCCCTGCTTCTTTTACAAGTTTTAATGTTTCCATCTTCATCTCATAAGTATGTGTGGTACAGATGTTTGGAAAATTTCTTCTGGAAGTTTCAATATTATGGTGGTAACTTGTTACCCCTGCTTCTTTAAGTCTTACAAGCTGTTCTTTGGATATAAAGCCCATTGAAGCACAAAGTTCAATACCCTTACACTCTTTCTTCATGGTTTCATAAGCATGAATAGCCTTTTCGAATTCTTCTCCTGTTAAGGCTTTTCCTGCTGTAACGATTGAAAATCTGTCTACGCCTTCAGCCTCATTTAACTTGCAGGCTTCAAGAATTTTTTCTTCTGAAATGAAGTCATAAACTTCACAGTCAGTGTGATTATGTGCTGACTGGGCGCAGTATTTACAATCCTCAGGACATCTTCCGCTTCTTCCATTTATAATTGAACATAAGTCAATCTTATCCCCAACAAAATGGTCTCTAATCATATCTGCACCCTTACAAAGTTCTTCAAGGTCGCAGTTTAAAAATATGCTAAGGTCATCAGTTCTATTAATTCGACGACCCGAAATTATTTCTTTTGCAAGATTAATCATTACGTCTTCTCCTAAATTTTATTTCTTCGAAAGTCTATATCTTTTTTAGGAAAAAGAACACATTTTAAACACTAAAGTTTACAATTGGGCACAAAAAAAGTAGATGACAGAGTCAACCAGCACTCTGACATCTACGCTTTTTCGGAGATTATACTACTGAACAAAACCGGGATTTTCAATCATAACGCTTAACCAGTCGAGATTTGTTGCCAAATCGATAGTCTCGCCGTCTTCAAGATTTTTAACAAGAGGTCTTAACGGATATCCTTCATTAATACCGACAATCTGGCATTTTACACCATTAGTCAGCGTAACAACAGACCCAATCGGAAAAGGGATAAGTGACGATAAGAACTTTTTAAAAATATCCATATCGAAGTGATCACACATGGTATACATGATTTCAATGGCGTCAACAAGGGTACGGGCCTTGTGATAGGGCCTATCGGTCACTAAGGCATCAAAGACATCAACCACGCAAAGAATTCTTGCATATAAAGGTATTGTCGTTCCCTTAATATTAGCAGGATATCCACCGCCATAATATCTTTCATGATGATGTAGTATACCACGCCTTACGTTTTCAGACACAACATCCATATCCTTAAGCATCTGATAACCGTACACAGGGTGACTTTTTATTATTCTAAACTCACCGTCTGTAAGTTTGCCTCTTTTATTAAGTATCTCATTGGGAATTTTAATCTTCCCGATATCATGCATAATACCGGCTGTGCCAAGCTCTGTAAGGCTTTCTTTGGAAAGACCCATGTTCTTACCAAGAGTTATTGCCATAGCTGCCACATCGACACTGTGCTTAAAGGTATACTCGTCGCTGACCTTTAAAGCGGCCAGGTTAATACCCACGCCGTCTTTACTCATAACGTCATTAACGATTGTATCCGAAATTCCGGCAGCCGCTTCAACAGCCTGACCGGATTCAGCATTTTCATACAAATCTTCAAGTCTTGAACAGATTTCCGCCTTAGTTTCGTCACTAAACTCGATTACGCAGTCATCTTTTAGACTTTCATCAAGATAATCGTCTGTTACAACAATATCCATTACAACACGGACAGATTTTCTGTGAGCCAAAAGCTCTTTTCTGTGTGCTGTAATAACCATTCCCTTGCTAAGCAAAAGAACGTTGTCCTTAATAATGTCCTCATCGAGAATATACCCTTCCTCGATTTCAGAAATTGGTACTTTAACACTTTTTAACATACTCTACCCTACAATTCCCACTTTTAGGAAAAACGTTTTCCCTTTACAGAAATTATTTTACTCACAAATAAAAATTTGTCTACAAGTCACGGGCCATTTTTTGTCTATACGACCATCGCCAAAATACTTTTCCGCTTCTATTTAAGCGCCATTACCGGTCTATACCGATTACTCTTGCGAGTGTTACCTTCAAAAGATTTACATCTATTGGCTTTGCAAGGTGTGCATTCATTCCGGCTTCTGAAGCCTTCTTTTTATCCTCTTCAAAAGCATTTGCAGTCATTGCGACAATCGGAATTCTGCTTTGAGGTCCATCGATATTTCTAATCTCAACAGTTGCCTCATAGCCATTGAGTCTGGGCATTCTGATATCCATCAGGATTACATCATACTCATTTGTCTCAAGTGCCGATACGATTTCAACTGCTTCTCTTCCATCCGACGCAAGGTCCACTTCAAAACCGATTTCTTCCAAGATAGCCTTTGCAATTTCCTGGTTGATTTCAATATCTTCAACGACTAAAACCTTCTTGCCGGTAAAGTCGTAGCTTGCGATTTCTTCTTCCTTTACTATTCCATTACAAAGGGCAAAAGAAAGATTTATCTTAACCTTAGTTCCTTCGTTTACAGCGCTCTTAACTTCAATCTTGCCATCAAGAATATCAACAAAACTTTTGATGATAGTCATACCCATGCCGGATTCCGTCTGAATATTTGTAAGTTCATCTGATTCAAATACAAAGTCTTCAAACATAAGATTTGCAATTTCCTGATCCATACCCATACCGGTATCAGTAATCACAAATTCATAATCAACCATGCCGGGCTTTTCACTGTTTTCACAGTAAACATTAAAGGAAATAATACCGTCTTTTTCAGTAAAGGCAATAGCATTGTTTAAAACATTTAAAAGAATCTGCTCAAGTTTTAACTTATCAACTGATACATAGTGGTTTTTAAGTTCACTAAGGTTGGTGTTTATTACAAGGCCCTTCTTTTCAATACTTGGACGTATAATTGTCACAATATCATCTAAAAACATTGCCATATCAGTATCTTTTTCAACAACTTCAATCTTACCGTTTTCAATTCGGCTTAAGTCAATAATGTCGTTGATGATAGAAAGAAGGTGGTCACTTGCCTTTTCAATATTTGTTAAATACCTTGAAAATACATCTCGATTATCAATGTTACTCTTAGCAAGATTTGTAAATCCTACAATTGCGTTCATAGGAGTTCTTATGTCGTGAGATAAGTTATTTAAGAAAATAGACTTATAGTTATTAGCCTTTCTTGCCTCATCAAGCGCCATGGTAAGCATGTTGCTTTGTTCAAATTCAAGAATCTTTTTATTGTTTATATCAACAATTGCAAAGATTACCTGCGTAAGTTTGTTATTATTATCCCTTTCAACCGGAATAAACATAGCCTCACCCCAGCCGGTAAGTTTGGCTTCAAATTCAGTTGATATATAATAATTAGCCTCGTTAATACGTCCGTCAATTGTTGTTAAATCAACAAATTCGCTAAGCTTATCTCCGTACTCTGCATAGCAGATATGTCTTGCAAATATTTCAAGCTGCTCCATGGCGTTTCCTGTTTCAGCCACAAGTCCACGTACCCCGGGAAGGTTATTTGCAATCTCTGTATATTTGTTTTCTTTTATATCGATAAGGTAGATAACACTGTAGGCATGTGCTAATGACTTAATGATATTGTAGTCACTTTCAATCTTCTGATAATTTTTTTCAAGTTCCTTGTTAACAACACCTAACGCAGCAAGTTTATCAAGCCTTTTCATTTCATCTACTATCAGTTCATTGTAAGCAAGAAGACCACCTGCAACGCAGGCAGTAATAAGGTATGAGCCCTGAACAAAGAAATGAATAAAGGCGCCAAAAAGAATCGGAATAACTGTAGCAAGCATTATAAGAATAGTACGCTTACTTTCTTTATCCTTTTTAAAATAAAGTCTTACAAATCCTACTAAAAACATTAAGCCGTAAGAATACGGAAGAATATATGAAAGTATGAAAAGCGGACCTTTTTGAACACTTCTATCGTCAGCAATATAAAAAAGACAATCTGTAAAGAAAGACACAATACATATTGCGACCATTGCAATCAAAGGAAGTGAAAGAATAATTACCTTTTTGGTATTATCAAGATACTTTTCATTTCTAAACACTTCAAAGAACACAAGCCATTCAAAACTTGTAAGAGTTAAAATGACAAAGTACAAAGCAAGTGCCCAGTAGGCCAAAGTATCACTAAAATCTATAGCCCTGAAATTCCATAGTCTTGTAACTATATTTATAACTTCCAGTGCAACAAGAGAATATGAAAAATGGCAGAATCTCTTCATAAGAGCATTCTGATTAAGCATCATTGCTCGAACAGATATATATACAGCAAGCGCCAACATAACAAAGTCAACGGCCATCATATGTAATACAGTTTCCATAGCATTCTCCATTCATACCAAAGAGTATCAGCATTTTATACCAGCCTCATAGTAATGTAATTATATTCCCTCGATGTAACCTTCAATTAATACTAAAGCGAAACGCGAATACTTAAAAGAAATAAAGCCCACCGCAAAACTTCATTTTCCTTCATGAAGAAAATGGAATTAACGATGGGCTTTTTATGAGCTAATTATATATTTAGTTTGCAATAAACATATAAATAATCGTTACCAAAAGGCCAATGCAGAATAAGAATAAGCCAAAAGAAAGTGATCTTGAAACGATAACAACGTTTTCATCCATATCATCGTACTTAAGGGCAAATTCATGTTCGTAGTCAGGTCTGTCCTGACCCTTTTTGTATTTAAATCTGCTGAAGAATCTTGCAACAGATGCTAGAAATACTGTTAAGCCGTTTCCTTCAATAAGTTCATCCGGCAAAGGCGAATCCTTAAATATAGTCTTTCTAAGTAAAACAACAAGCCAGTCTAAAAGCGAATCCAAAAATCTGCAGATAATTCCAAAGAAGGTCGGTAAAAAGCCTGTAAGTAAAGGTCTATAGATAAGATTTTCCATATCAAGCCACTTAGGCCATTTATCCACATACACTCTTCTTCCATCTTCGTTTTTGGTCATAAGAAGCAATCTTATAACTACAAGATACAAAAAGGCACCGATTAAAATCGAAATTAATGCACCCTTCAAATTTTCAAGAGAAAAGTACTTAACAGCTTCACCTTCTTCACTGGCAAGCATTATAGAACTTCCTAACGCTGCTGCCTTGTCCATTACAAGATTTGGCATAAAGCCCATTATAGGAAGTAAAATAGCTGAAACCGATAAAGCGATGGCACTCTTAGCATTGATATATGATTTTTTCTTTCCATCATATTTTTCCTGAAGCTTTTCATCAACATTCTTTTCAATGCATAAAGCAACATAGAGCTTGGTCATATAAGCAACGGTCATACCACCACTTATAAGGAATATCCACTCTATAACCTTCATTGCCAAAGGACTAAACCAGCATGATGATAAATGTCCTTCCATGATAAGTTCTATGTACTCTACTATGCTTTCATGGATAAGGGTCTTGCTGACATAACCGTTCCAAAGAGGGATACCGCCTATACCCAAAGCACCCATTAAAAATATAAAATGCAAAAACCACTTTCCTCGTCCAAAGCCTCTTATATCGTTAAGGTCAAGCTTGTGGATATTCATATAAACCACACCTGCTGCCATGAAAAGGACAAGTTTAATAAGTGAATGGTTTACCATATGAAGTAAAGAACCACTTACAGCCATGTGATTTTCCTCTCCAAGAAGAACTGACATGGCAATTCCAACTAAGATAAAGCCAATCTGTGAAACAGATGAGCATGCAAGTGTTCTTTTGAGGTTAACTGAAAATACCGCAAGTAAGGCACCTGCAAACATTGTGATAACACCAAGGGTAAGAAGCATGCTACCCCATACTGCATCGTCAAAAAACATTCTTGAACAGATAATCAAAATGCCATAAATACCGGCCTTTGTAAGAATACCTGAAAGAAGTGCTGACGCAGGAGCAGGTGCTACAGGGTGGGCCTTAGGAAGCCAGATCTGCAAAGGGAACATACCGGCTTTGGCACCAAAGCCAAAGAGCATACATATACCTGCTGCATATATAATATTTCTGTCCTGTCCGTTTAAGCCTTCAATTGCAGGCTTAATTGCTGCGATAGAAAGTGTTCCAATCTCATTATAAAGAAGGAACAAGCCCATAAGCATTACAAGACCACCGATAACCGCTACTGCAAGATAGGTCTCAGCCGCTTTTAAAGCACCCGTGCTTTCTTCCTGAGCAACCCACACATAAGAAGTAAGACTCATGATTTCAAAGAAAACAAAGGTAGTAAACAAATCTGCTGATAAGAATACGCCTACTGTTGCTCCCAAAGTCAGAAGAAAGAACAGATAATAACGGTTTCTGTTTCTATAGTGGGCAAAATACTCACCGCTGAAAAGTCCTGTCATAGCCCACATAAATGAAGCTATGAAGGCATATAAGGCTCTAAAGCCATCAACTGTAAAGTTGAGTCCCATTACGCAAAATCCCTGCCAGGTAAAGTCCATGGTAGTTAAAGGATTTTTAACGTATGTAATTAAAATGTACAAAAAGGCTGCTGCCTCTAAAAGTACAATACACTGTACAAAATAATCTCTAAGCTTTTTATTTGCTCTTCCTATAAGATAACCCGCGACAGACGCCAGCATGGGAAGAAAAACAAGAAACATTATCAAATAATTTCCACTCATCTTTTTCCCTCCTAAATAAGTCCTGCCGCTATATTTGTAAAGAACGAAATAAGCGGTTCGTTATATAAACCAAATACAAGCATTGCAATTGCAAATAAAGTTAATGGAAGCATCATCTTCCAGCCCGGATCTTTAATTCCATCCCAGACGCTGTAGTCAAAGCCTTTAGCCGGGAAGAATGCTCTTACTACAATTGAAAGCATATAAATCGCTGTTAAAAGTGCTGATGCCAGCAAGCACGCGATACCAACATATGCCATTGGATCTTTAGAATCTACCGCAGCTGTTGCAAGATAATACTTACTTATAAAGCCGCAAAGACCGGGAACACCCATTAATGCAAATGCTGAAATTGTAAATATAGTCATTACACCCGGCATCTTCTTTCCGATACCATCAAGCTCATGAACATAATGCTTTTCAGTAACATACATAACAGAACCTGCGCAGAAGAAAGAGCAAATCTTCATGGTTGCATGAAATACCATATGTGCAAGTCCGCCCACAAGTCCTGCGGGAGTCATCAAAGCTGCACCAAAAAGAATATATGAAAGGTTACTTATAGTTGAGTAAGCAAGCCTTCTTTTGATATGAGTCTCTTTTACAGCTCGTGAACAGCCGTAAACGATTGTAAACATTGTAAAGGCCATTACAGTATACTGGGCAAAAGAACCTCTTAAAAACTCAGGGCCATAACTATAATAGGTAAGTCTTATAATTGCAAAAGCACCTGCCTTAACTACTGCTACCGCATGAAGAAGGGCTGTAACAGGAGTAGGTGCAACACCTGCCTGGGGAAGCCATGAGTTAAAGGGCCAGATTGCGGCCTTAACGCCGAATCCCATGAAGGCAAATACATAAATAAGTCTTAAAACCTGTGCCTTTTCGCCAATTTTGGCTGCATCTAAAACTCCACCGAAAATAAAATCAGAGGTTGAGCCGAAGGTTAAAATGAATACAAGTCCGATGAAGGCAAAAGCCGCACCACCAAGTGAGTAGTATAAATACTTTCTTGAAGCAAGGATTGCTTCTCTTTTTAAGGTATGCATTACAAGAGGGAATGTTACAAGTGTAAGCATTTCATAGAATACATACATGGTAAGAAGGTTGGCTGAAAGTGAGATACCAAGAGTTACTCCATATGTCATCGAATAGAACATAAAGAAGGACTCTCTTCTTTCTTCTTTGGTCATATACTCAAATGAGTACAAAGTAGCTAATGGCCAAAGTGAAGCCACAAGGCCGCTAAATACCATTGAAAGGCCGTCAATTCTAAACTGAATTGCCAAATCACCTGTAAATCTAACGAGTGTAAACACACCATCAGGACGATTTAAAATAATCATCCATACAAGCACTGAGGTTAAAATCATCATGATTTCCAAAAACCAGTGCCATACTTTTTCCTTCTTAAAAGGAAGAACATAAACAAGTAGTCCGCTTAAGGCAGGAAGTAAAATTACAAGAAGAAACATAAATTCAGGCATCTTTTACCTCCTTTCTACATCAGACGGAGAGCTAACTCTCCGACAAAGCTTTCGATTCCTGTTGAAAAGATACTTGGAACTATTGTAAGCACGGCAAGGATAATCATAGGAACAAGCATCCAGGCCATACCCTTATCTTTTTCAAGATTTACATTGTTTTCATAATCATAATCTTCTCCGGGTAAAAATCCTTTTACAACTACAGGTAAAAGGTAACCGGCAGTTAATAAAGCACTTATAAGTAAGATAACCGGACCTAAGATTGAAAATACCGGAATCTGTGCCTTTAATGCTCCGATTGCAAGATACCACTTGCTTAAGAATCCACCTGTGGGAGGAATACCTATAAGACACAAAGATGCAAAAGCAAAGCACCAGATTGTTACAGGCATCTTCTTTCCTATTCCCTTAAGTTCTGAAACCTTGTGGCATCCGGTCTTATAAATAACAGCACCTGCTGCAAGGAATAAAAGGCTTTTACTGAAGGCATGGAAAATAACGTGTAATAAAGAACCTTCAAAAGCCACAGGCTCCATTACTCCAATGCCAAATAAAATATAAGAAAGCTGTGAAACAGTCGAGTATGCAAGTCGCTTTTTGAATTCATCAGTTCTGTAGGCAAGCATAGAACCCATAAACACTGTAATAAGCGCCAAAACAAGCCATGTAGTCTGTACCCATGTTCCTTTTGCAAAAGAAGGATTAAAGGTATAAAAAACAGTTCTTATAACTCCAAGAATACCGGCTTTAACAATGATACCTGATAAGGCAGCCGAAGCGGGTGCAGGAGCAACCGGATGGGCTGTGGGAAGCCATGCATGTAAAGGAAAGCTTCCTGCCTTAACTGAAAATCCCAAAATCATTAAAAACAGTGCAATAAGAAGGATTCCACGATTTTCAAAAACTACTTCGTAAGGAATGTATCCACCTTCCGTAAACATTGAAGAAGGGGCTGTAAGTTTTGTTACAAAGAAAAGACCAAACAAAACCATATACGCTCCGAAGAAGGAGTAAAACATATATTTAAGACCGGCCATAATAGCTTCTTTAGACTGATTATGTAATACCAAGGGTGCTGAAAGGATTGTCATCAGTTCATAGAAAACATAATAGGTTACTATATTTCCTGAAAATTCAAGTCCCATTAATATTCCGTATAATACGACGAAGAAGCCAAAATATCTTTTGTTGTTTTCTTCATGCTTCATATATTCAAAAGCAAATATAAAGCACATAATCCACACGATAGTAACAACTACGGCAAAGACCTTTCCTACCCCGTCAACTGCAAAAAGTAAGAAAAGCTGTGGTGTGAACTTCCAGACCAGTGTTACTGTATCCGCTACATCCTTAGGCGATAAAACCGTAAGCATAGAAAATACAGCACCAGCTAATAAAAACAAAAGTGCCAGAGAAAATACATTTTTTCTTTTGCCAAAAAATCCTTTTTCAGGAGCAAGGAGTATAAAAGTTCCGCCAATTATAGGGAACAATATTGAAAGTAAAATAGTCATTTTTATTCTCCGAATTTATGCAAACATTGAAAGACCCTTTGTAATAAGGTCCATGATTGGATCTGACATTGTACCAAGCACTACATTTACTATGATGAAAAGAATGCAGGTAACTGTATATAAAGGAACCTGACGAGCCTTAATAACTGAGCACTTGTTCTCTTCAAATGTCTTATCATCTATAGGTGTGTAAATTCTGATAACTGTCTTCATGAAATAAATGGCATTAAGTATTGTACTAATACCAAGGCATATCAAAACAGGAAGCATCTTTCCTTTATTCACTGTCGCTGCCTGAGCAAACAAAAGCTTACTGATAAATCCTGCAAAGATAGGCACACCTACCATCGATAAAGATCCGGCCATGAATGTAAGTCCGGCAATCTTATTTCTAAAGCCTGCACCTGTAAGCTTAATAAAGTGTCTGCTGCCATCTGAAACTTCTGTAAGTCCTATAGCTGCGATAAAGAGCATGGACTTTGTAGCTGCATGTGAAAGGATATGGAAAATACTTGCAGCCATACCAACTTCAGTTCCAAGGCCAATACCCATATAGATGTAACCGATCTGGGCAACTGATGAAAAGGCAATCATTCTTCGAATATCATTTTCACGAATAGCGCTTACCGATCCAAAAATCATTCCACACAAACCAAAAATAAAGAGCACATTAATTATGTGTGTATCCCTGAATATTTCAAAGCCTACTACTCTGTAGATAATCTTAATGAGTAAGAAAATGTATCCTTTTGAAACAAGTGATGAAAGGATTGCAGCCGATGAAACGGTTGAATAGCCGTAAGCATCTGGAAGCCATGCATGGAAAGGAAACAGTGCGCTCTTAATTGCAAGACCGATACACATAAAGGCTACCGATACAAGCAAAGGCACATCAAGCTTTCCTGAAGCATATGTAGCTTCAAGTGTCTGCTTAATATTACTCATAAGCAAATGTCCTGTAATGTCGTACAACATACAGATACCCATAAGAAGAAGACCTGAACCCAGTAAACTCATAATCATGTATCTTACTGCAGCTTCAATCGTACGCCCGTTTTGTCTTATCATGATAAGACCGCAGGCTGAAATAGTATTTATTTCAACAAATACATAAGCAGTAAAAATATCGTTTGTATAAACAAGTGCGATTAATGAACTAAGTAAAAGGTTAACCAAAACATAGTAAAGGTTCTGTTTTTCTTTTGCTATCTCTGTTAAAACCTTGTGCTTTCCGCCGAGCATTGAAAGAAGCATTATTACGCAAAAGAAAAGTGCCATGCCTGCTTCAAGTACACCTATTCTGATTTCATTACCCCAGGGTGCAGGGAAATGACCCATCATGTAGGTGTAACTTTCGCCTGTTTTAATTTCAAAGGCAAGAACACAGGCATTTAAGATACCAACAATAGTGATTAAAATAGTATTTACGATTCTTGCAGGCTTACTCTTTAATACTGCACATACTGAGCCTGAAAAGAGAGTAAGAATTATGCAAAAGAAGGGAAAATTCTGAACAAACTGCATTTATAATCCCTCCTGTCGAAGTCTTAATGATATTTCGTCAAGATCCAAGGTGTGATAACGCTTGTAAAGACGAATTGTAAGTGAAAGCATTAATGCTGAAACCGATACGGAAACAACGATACCTGTAAGCACAAGACCCGCAGGAATGGGGTTAATGTAAGCAGTCACTTCCTGAATGCCATCTACAACAATCGGAACCTTTCTTCCTGTAATGTATCCTTTTAAGGCAAGGAACAAATACACTGAAGAGTCCATAATGTTAAGACCAATTATTTTCTTTATCAAATTCTTCTGAAGAAGCAGGTTTCCCATTCCAATTGCGAACATAATCATCGCAATGGCTTCCCCATAGTTAGCTATAAGATTAGGACCCATTAGAAGTCTCCTTTTCTAAACATTACATAGAAGGTGTACATTGTACACGCAACAACCATTCCTACACAGATATTGAGGATTAAAATCAAACCACTTGAAAGAATTGCTCCTGGCTGACCCAGAGGAATAATGCTGTGGATATGATTAGCTCCTGTGTAGAAGGAATAACTTTTGGCAATACAGTAAGTTGCAAGTGCTGCAAAGCTGATTACCTTATATGTTCTTTCGGTAAAGAACTTTTCAGTCTTCTCAAAGCCAAAGGCGCTTACGTAAAGGATAAGTCCCGCACCAATGATGGCACCGCCTGAAAAACCTCCACCCGGAGAAATGTGTCCGTTTAATACAACATAAATACCAAACACAAAAATTACTGGAACAAGGATCTTGGCTCCAAGCTGTAAGATTGAGTCGTTTTTGGGCTCGAATCTTCTGTCACTTATCTGAGCGATAGTCGCTTTCTTTTTATTGTTTCTAAGAAGGATAAGTACAGTAATTGTTGCGATAAAAAGAACGTGTGATTCTCCTAATGTATCGAAAGCTCTGTAGTCAAGAATCATTCCGGTAACAATGTTTACCGCACCGGTTTCCTGAAGGCCGTTTTCGATGTATCTTTGAGGCACTTCGTTATTTACTGCCTTTTCAGCCGCTCCTGTTTTAGGAAGCCATGAAACGTTATAAACTAAAAGCGCAGCAATCAAAATAACAAAGACAACAGATGCAATTCTGTAAAGCATGCTGTAGGTTTTTAAAACCTTATTGCGGTTTACATCATATGTATATTCACGATGCATCTGCTTTTCGTGCATTCTTTCCGTAATTGTCTTTTCTTCAACGTGACGATGGTGCTGCTTGACCATCTCTACTTTATTGATATAAGGATCTTCTTCACCATATAACCAGCGGCGAAACTTAAAGCCAATGGTCTTTTCATATTCTTCTTTTGTTTTAAGCCTGCTCATCTTCTGCCTCCTCCTGTGTTCCTTCGACCTCGATGGCATGAATCTTTTTCAAGGTAGCAAAGAAAAGGATTGATGTAACTCCGGCACCTACCGCAGCTTCTGTAATGCCCAAATCAGGTGATTCAAGGCATACCCAGAGGATAGACATAATAAGTGAGAAGGACATAAATATAAGTATTGAGTTTAATAAGTTTTTGGAGAAGCTAACTGCTATAGCACAAACCAAAAGAAAAACTAATAAAATAATCTGGAAAACTGTCATTATTTTTCAGCCTCCTTTTTTTCAACTTCTTCTAATGTTTCAAAAGAAACTTCATTTGCAATCTCTTCATTAGTTTCAACTTCCATCTTGGCAAGCATATGTGATGAAACGGGTGATGAAATCCAAAAAAGCGCAATGATCAAAATGAGCTTAAGCGTATCAAAGTTAAAGCCACTGATAATTGCAAGTCCTAAGATAAAACAGCTAAGAGCAAGAGTATCTCCCATCGCGGCTGCGTGCATTCTGTTTAATACATACTTAAATCTGTAGATACCAAACAATTCAAAGAGGAAAATAAAAATACCGATTGCAAGTAAAGTTGCTCCCAGTGTAAAACGAATCCATTCACTAATCATTCTTTTTACCCTCCTTCTTGGCCTTATGTACTCCGATGTAAACCTTAGAAAGCATTACAACAGCAAGGAAAGAAATCATTGCGTAAATAATGCAGATATCAAGAAGGTATCCTTCCTTAAGTAAAAATGCGAGAATTGCAATAATCGCAATAACGATTGTACCCATCATGTTTGTAGCCACAAGTCTGTCGGCCACCTTAGGTCCAATGATGGCTCTAAGTAAACATGCAAAAAGGAAAAGAGCCAAAATAATTAAAACAACAATAAATAATACGTTATATGCCTGCTGCATTATCTGCCCTCCCCTTCAAGTTTAAGAATCTGTTCAACAAATACTGAAGAATCAAGTCCAACCGCCAAAGATGAATCTAAAGCGTGAACAACAAACTCGTCGTTTTCCTGAGAAACTGTTATTGTTCCCGGAGTTAAAGTTATTGAATTGGCAAGAATAAACTTACCGACGCTTGTCTTAACAGGGGATTTAAAAGTTACAATAACAGGTTCGAGTTCATATCTTTGGCTGGTTTCTAAAGAAATAACACTAAGGTTAGCCTTAATAATCTCCCACACCAAAATGGCGATATACTTTATAAACCAGAAAAAGCTCTTATAAAGCTTAAGTTCCTTCTTCATGGAATAATCCATAAATTTACACATAAAAAGAACAATTACCGCACTGATTACAAGTCCGAAAATTGCAATCTCTACAGTAAACTTCCCGTTAAATATGAGCCATACTAAAAAAAGTAAAACTAACACAGGAATTCCTCCTTAAATAAATCAATTTATAAAAATTTCATACTTTTTTGATTCTAGTACTGAATTTACATATATACAACAGAAAATATGCCCAAAAACTAAGATAAATTACGCCAATTAATAACTTGTTTGCTACTTTAATTTTTTTTGATATACTTTCATAAAGGAAAAGAAGGTTACTTTCTTTTTACGGTTTCCTTATAAATACTGCACCAAGGGCATTTAGGTGAAAAATGATTGCATCACTTGAAGGGATTCGCGAAATAGTCAATTTCGATGAAAACTCTAACATTCTTTTATACGACAATACCGATTACGAGGAGTATCCGATACACTGGCACACTCCTCTTGAAATCGTTGTGCCGATAAACGGTAAGTACAGGATTGAATGTAATGATGTTCCTATCACATTAAACGAAGGCGACATCGCAATTATCGCTCCCGGAGTACTGCACAAAATGTATGAAGACAGGGGTAGACGAATTATCTTTCAGGTAAACCTTTCTTTACTTCAGTCTCTTAAAGAAATTGAATCCTTTATTTCATACATGGGCCCCTTTGCAGTTATCACTCCTTCAGAATATCCTGATGTTCACCCAAAGGCCTTGGACTGTATGCTCAATATACTAAATGAAGGTCTTTCACAAAACACCTACAAAGAAACGGCTATGTATTCAAACTTTCTTCAGATGTTTACAACTATAGCAAGAGCCTACAGTGAGTCTCATGAACGTTTCGCAAGTATTAAACCAAATAAGATGCTTGAATATAACGAAACCTTTATGAACATATGTGACTACATCAATAAAAACTGTACTAAGGATATTTCTCTAGATGAGATTTCTGAAATGGCAGGTTTTTCCAAATACCACTTCAGTCGCCTCTTTAAAGAATTTACGAACTACTCATTTTACAGATATCTGAACATGCGACGCATCTTACATGCTGAGCAGTTACTTTTAGATCCTTCCGTAAAGATTACGGAGGTTGCAATGGCTTCAGGTTTTAATTCAATATCCGCCTTTATGAGAATGTTTAAGAATTTAAAAGGCTGCACTCCTACAGACTACAAGGAGTTTCATAAACAGTAATATAAAAAGCCTCCGTAACTTTATATCCCCTTTCCCTGCTTGTTTTGGAAAAAGGTACATAAAGTTACGGAGGTTTTATATTTTATACATCAAGTTTTAAATCATTTTCTTTAATCCAGCCGATTTTTCTAAGCACAAGGCAGAAAATCTGAGAAAGGATTGCAGGTAAAACTATACTAATTAAGATAAGTCCTATCCAGTCCATTGCAGTGATTGAAGCCTTACTTCCTTCAGATACGGCATTAACCCAGCCGGTATAAACACCAATCTGTCCTACGAAGCCGCAGGTACCCATACCTGATGCGATAGCTTCACCATCCATTCTTAACT
>JAKSRS010000032.1 GCA_024403515.1 Lachnospiraceae bacterium | reverse complement strand
ATCAAAAAGGAACTTGGAGACGATGATGAATCTGAAATCGATGAGTTCAAAAAGAAAGTCGAAAGCCTTGAAGCCGGCGAGGAAGTTAAAAGTAAGATTTTAAAGAAGATTAAGCATCTTGAATCATTAAATTCATCAGCTACAGAAGCCTCGGTTGAAAGAGGCCACATAGAAACATTGCTTGAGCTTCCCTGGGATAAGATGACACAGGATAATAATGACATCGAAAATGCCGCTAAGGTTTTGGATGATGATCACTATGGACTTGAAAAGATTAAGGAAAGAATACTTGAATTTCTTGCAGTCAGAAATCTTACAAGTAAAGGTGATTCACCTATTATCTGTCTTGTAGGACCTCCCGGAACAGGTAAGACTTCAATTGCTCGAAGTATAGCTACAGCTTTAAATAAAAAATACGTAAGAATCTGTCTTGGTGGCGTGAAGGACGAATCTGAAATTCGTGGACACAGAAAGACATATGTTGGGGCCATGCCCGGTAGAGTTGCTACTTCACTTAAGGCAGCAGGAGTTAAGAATCCTTTAATCTTACTTGATGAAATCGATAAGGTCAGCACTGACCCCATAAGGGATACATCCGCAGCATTATTAGAGGTTTTGGACTCAGAACAAAATTCTGCATTCAGAGACCATTATGTTGAAATACCGCTTGATTTGTCAGAGGTATTATTTGTTGCAACAGCCAACAATGTTTCAACTATCCCAAGACCTTTACTGGATCGAATGGAGATTATTGAAGTATCCTCATACACTTCCAACGAAAAGTTCCACATTGCCAAGGAACATCTTTTAAAGAAGCAGTATGAAAAGAACGGACTTAAGTCACGTCAGATTTCCATCAATGATGGTGCCATAAAGAAAATTATCGAGTCCTACACACGAGAAGCAGGTGTAAGAGAACTTGAAAGAACAATAGCTAAAATCTGTCGTAAGGCAGCCAAAGAAATTTTGGAAGGAAAGACCGAAAAGGTTTCAGTTAACAGTAAAAATCTTTCAGAATATCTCGGCAAAGAAAAGTACCGTAAAGACAGTAAAAACTCCAAAGACGAAGTCGGAATTGTAAGAGGTCTTGCATGGACTTCAGTTGGTGGAGATACACTTTCCATAGAAGTTAACGTATTTCCCGGAAAAGGAAATCTTGAACTTACAGGAAAACTCGGCGATGTAATGAAGGAATCTGCAATGACCGGCATTAGTTACATTAGAAGCATAGCCGGAAAGTATAAGATTAAACCTGAATTCTTTGAAAAGAATGATATTCATATACATATTCCTGAAGGTGCGGTTCCTAAAGACGGCCCTTCGGCAGGTATAACCATGGCGAGTGCAGTTCTTTCGGCCATAACAAATATTAAAGTAAGCAAAGACGTAGCCATGACGGGTGAAATCACTTTAAGAGGAAAAGTTCTTCCAATCGGAGGCCTTAAAGAAAAACTTTTGGCAGCTAAAACTGCCGGAATCAAAAAGGTTTTGGTTCCTTATGATAACATTAGTGATGTGGCCGAAATATCTGAAGAAATCAAAGATGGCCTTGAAATCGTATATGTAAAGGAAATGGAAGAAGTTCTTTTGCATGCACTTACAAAAGAAAGGGGTAAATAATGGTAATTCGTAGCGTTGCACTGGAAACAGTATGTGGTATAACCAGTACACTTCCTGAAAATGACAAGCCGGAAATCGCCTTTGCCGGTAAAAGTAACGTTGGTAAGTCTTCGCTTATAAACGCTATTATGAATCGTAAAAATCTTGCCAGAACAAGCTCTCAGCCCGGTAAGACTCAGACTATTAATTTTTACAACATTAACGAAGAACTCTATCTTGTGGACCTTCCCGGTTATGGTTATGCAGCTGTAAGCGAGTCGACAAGGGCTAAGTGGGGCAACATGATTGAGAAGTATCTTAGAAAATCCAAGATGCTTAAGTGCGTTTTCCTTCTTATCGATATTCGCCACGAGCCTTCAGCAAATGATGTAATGATGTATCACTGGATTGTTGACAAAGGCTATGAACCTATCATCATTATGACCAAGGCTGATAAGATTAAGCGTTCACAACTTCAGAAAAACATAAAGATTATTAAAGAAAAAATACAGGCGCCTTCGGGTACAATAATGATACCCTTCTCTGCGGAAACTAAGCAGGGACGAGACGAAATTTATGAAATTATAGATTCTATTTTGGAGGCTAATAGTGAACAGTAAAAAGAAATACCTCAAGGCACTTACAAATATCGTACTGTATGTAATCGCCTTTGTTTTGTTTGTAACCATATTTCCTAAGTTATGCTGGTTTTTCTTCCCCTTTATAATTGGCTGGATTATTTCCTTAATGGCCAACCCTATTGTAAGGTTTTTTGAAGAGAAGATTAAGTTCAAAAGAAAGACCAGTTCGGCTGTGGTTATTATACTGGTTCTTGCCGTGATTATTTCACTTAGTTATGGAATAATCGTCTTTTTAATCAATCAGGGTGCAGGATTTATTAAAAGTGTTCCCGAGTTCTGGCCTGAAGTTCAGGGAGCTTTAAATGAGATTGGAGCCAAACTTAACAATCTTACAGTGAATTTACCGGAAGATACAAGAAACACAGTAGCAACTTTAGGTAATAACCTTGAGAATGCTTTATCAAGCTTTGTATCCAACTTAGGTTCACCAACCTGGGAAGCAGTATCGAGCTTTGCTAAAAGCCTTCCTTCGACCATTATCTCAATTATCATGGCTTTACTTAGCGCTTACTTCTTTACAGTTGAGCACAACACAATTAAAGAGGTTGTTGCCAAGAAATCACCGGAACTTATCTATTCAAGACTTCAGACCGTCAGCCGCGGTATTAAACGAGCAGTTGGCGGATACCTTATAGCTCAGGTAAAAATCGAAGTGTTTATCTATGTTATTTTGGTGATCGGATTACTTATTTTAAGAATCGATTATGCATTTATCATTGCTTTGGGCATCGCATTTTTGGACTTTTTGCCTTTCTTTGGAGCAGGTGCCGTTATGGTTCCCTGGGCAGTTATTGCATTTGTAAACGGAGAGTATTTTACAGCAGTAGGAATGCTTATAATCTGGGGAGTTGGTCAGCTCGTAAGACAGCTTATCCAGCCTAAGTTTATCGGCGATTCAATCGGCATGAAGCCGCTTCCTACCTTGTTTTTACTTTATATCGGTTTTGAACTTGGCGGAGTACTTGGAATGTTAATTGCTGTTCCTGTAGGCATCATTGTTGTTTCTTTATATGAAGAAGGACTTTTTTCAACCTTCATTTCAAGCATAAAGATTTTGTGGAACGGAATTAATAATTTTAGAAAGTTAAGCCCGGAAGATAAGAAATAAAACGGCTTAATATGTAGATTTACGTATTTTTAGGAGAAAATCTTATGGGACAGAAAATTAAGTATTTTGTATATGCACTGATTCCTGCAATTATGCTTAATATAATTCAGGCTTTTGCGCTTGTACTCGTAACCGTATATTCCTTTATGGAACAGCTTTCCAAAACAGGATTACCAAGTGACGATCCTATGGCTGTAAGTAGCTATGTTCTGGCAGCGATGAACGGTGTAATGAACAATCAAAGGATTGAAATAGTACTTTCTTTATACCTTATGCTTGCTCTTATAGTAGAACTTATTGTGGGTTACTTCGTTTTTAAACAAAAGTCTTTAAAGGGTAACATTAAAAATATAAACCTCCAGGCAGTAGGCGGAATAACACTTTCAATCATCGGACTTGGCATAACCACAAACTTTATTTTGAATATTGTTTATGAAGTATTTCCAAATGCGATGGAAAAATACAATGACATGATGCAGCAGCTTGGAATTGGCGATGACTTTTCTATGATTACCATTATTTGCGCTGTCATCGGAGCTCCTATTGTTGAAGAAATCTGTTTCAGAGGTTTTACTTTGAAACTTTTTGAAAAGAGCTTTAATAACTTTTTGGTGGCAAATATTTGCCAGGCACTTCTTTTTGGAATAGTTCATGGAAATATTATTCAGGGAACCTACGCTTTTTGCATAGGTATGGTTTTAGGATATATCAGAAAACGCTATGATTCCATTTATGCATCAATACTTGGACACCTTCTTTTTAACTTCTTTGGAACTGTTATAACAACACTGGTATCCGGACTTGGAATGGGCTTTAGCTCCATTATTGCAATCTTTGCCGGTGCAGCAGTATTCGTACTTGGAATGTATCTTATGAGAACAAAAGAAAAGACTTCAGTTAGTTTATAATTATCATTTTTTGTTTAGAATTATTTATTTTCATTTTATTCTTTATGATAAAAAGAGTGCTATATTTGTGATTGAAAAGAAAGCTTATATAGCAGCTTAAATCTATAGGAGGGTAAATAAAGTGAATATAACGAAATTTACAAGAAAATCTACCGAGGCAATTGCTAATTGCGAGAAGATTGCCCTCGAGTACGGAAATCAGCAGATTGATGAAGAACACCTTGTACTTGCACTCTTAAGAGTTGATGACAGTTTAATTGCCAAGCTCATTGAGAAGATGGAAATTAATCTCGAGCATTTTACTCAGAGAGTGGAAAAAGAAATTGAAAAGAAACCCAAGGTTTCGGGCGGTAAGCCTTATGTTGGTCAGGATTTGAATAAGGCCTTAACATTTGCAGAGGATGAAGCCAAGCTTATGAAGGATGAATATGTTTCAGTTGAACATATATTCCTTTCTATATTAAAGAATTCAAGCAAGAGCATGAACGCTTTGTTTGGTGAATACGGACTTACAAGGGATCGGTTCTTAAAAGCATTATCAACAGTAAGAGGTAATCAGAAAGTGGTAAGTGATAACCCCGAAGATACATATGATACTTTAAATAAATACGGAAGAGACCTTGTTGAAGTAGCAAGAAACAATAAGCTCGATCCCGTTATCGGACGAGACAGCGAGATTAGAAGCATCATACAGATACTTTCGAGAAAGACCAAGAACAATCCTGTTTTAATTGGTGAACCCGGCGTAGGTAAAACAGCAGTTGTTGAGGGTCTTGCAAGGCGAATCGTTGCAGGAGACGTTCCGGAAGGACTTAAAAATAAGAAGTTGTTTTCACTGGATTTAGGAGCCTTAGTAGCAGGTGCCAAATACCGTGGAGAATTTGAGGAAAGACTTAAGGCCGTTCTTGATGAAGTAAAAAAGTCTGATGGCGAAATCATTCTTTTTATCGATGAACTTCATACAATAGTCGGTGCCGGAAAGACCGACGGAGCCTTAGATGCGGGAAATATGTTAAAGCCTATGCTTGCAAGAGGTGAACTTCACTGCATCGGTGCTACAACCCTTGATGAATATAGAGAATACATTGAAAAGGATCCTGCACTTGAACGCAGATTCCAGCCTGTAATGGTTGATGAGCCTACAGTGGAAGATACTATTTCAATTTTAAGAGGACTTAAGGAAAGATACGAAGTATTCCATGGCGTTAAGATTATGGATAACGCTTTGGTTACGGCAGCAGTTCTATCCAACAGATACATTACAGACCGCTTCCTTCCTGATAAGGCAATAGACCTTGTGGACGAAGCATGTGCAATGATAAAGACCGAGATGAATTCCATGCCGGTTGAGATTGATGAATCCAGAAGACGCGTAATGCAGCTTGAGATTGAGGAAGCTGCCCTTAAGAATGAAACAGACCACTTAAGTCTTGAAAGACTTGAAGCCTTAAGAGCAGAACTTGCAGAAGAAAAGTCTGAGCTTACAGGACGAATTGCCGACTGGGAAAATGAAAAGAAACTTGTAGACAGCGTATCTACAATTCGCGAAGATATTGAAAAGATTAACAGCGATATAGCAACAGCCACAAGAGAAGGAAACTATGAAAAGGTAGCTGAACTTTCTTATGGCAAGCTTCCTGAACTTAAAAAGTCTTTGGAAGCCAAGGAAGAAGAGATAGCTAAAAAGCAGCTTTCTTTGGTTCATGAAAGTGTTTCGGATGAAGAGATTACAAAGATTATTTCAAGATGGACCAATATTCCTTTAAATAAACTTACTGAAACAGAACGTAATAAGACCTTACATCTTGATGAAGAACTTCATAAGACAGTCGTTGGTCAGGATGAAGGAGTAAGACTAGTTACAGAAGCTATTATAAGATCAAGAGCGGGAATTAAAGATCCCAACAGACCCATCGGTTCATTTCTGTTCTTAGGCCCTACAGGTGTTGGTAAGACTCAGCTTGCCAAGGCTCTGGCGGAGGCTTTGTTTGATGATGAATCCAACATGGTAAGAATCGATATGAGTGAATACATGGAGAAATTCTCCGTTTCAAGACTTGTAGGAGCACCTCCCGGATACGTTGGATACGAAGAAGGTGGTCAATTGACCGAAGCAGTCAGAAGAAAACCTTACAGCGTAGTTCTTTTCGATGAAATTGAAAAGGCTCATCCCGATGTATTCAATATCCTTCTTCAGGTACTTGATGATGGACGAATTACAGACTCTTTGGGCCGTACTGTAGACTTTAAAAACACTATCCTTATCATGACTTCAAATATTGGAGCTGAATATCTTTTAAACGGCATCACACCTGATGGCGAGATATCCGAAGATGCCAAAGAAGAAGTAATGGATGAACTTAAAGACAGCTTCAGACCTGAGTTTTTAAACAGACTTGATGAAACAATCTTCTTTAAACCTCTTACAGAAGCTGACATTAAGTCAATTGCAAAGATTCAGATTGAAGCCTTAAATGAAAGATTATCTGACCGCGAATTAAAGCTCAGTGTTTCAGAAGAAGCCCTTTCATATATTGCGCATAACGGTTATGAACCGGTTTACGGTGCAAGACCATTAAAGAGATATATTCAAAAGAACGTGGAAACAGCTGTTGCCAAACTTATCCTTTCGGATACTTTAAATACAGGTGATTCCATAGAAATAAGTTTGGAAGGAAATAATTTATGTTGCCACAAGATCCAATGATTTTGTTAAGTTATTTAAATCTTAAGCTCCGTGATTTTTACTCAAGCCTTGATAACTTGTGTGATGATCTTGATGAGGATAAGAATTCAATAATAGATACTATGAAAGCGGCTGGTTATGTGTATAATGAAGATACAAATCAGTTTGTCTCAAGATAGGAAAATCTAATGGATTTATTTCAAATGATGGAGGCCAGATCCAAGGAAAAAGAATCTCCCCTGGCGGCCCGTTTAAGACCCAAAACTTTAGATGAGATAGTCGGACAGAAGCATATCCTTTCCAAGGATAAGCTTCTTTACCGTGCAATAATGGCTGATAAGCTTAGCTCAGTTATTTTTTACGGACCTCCCGGTACAGGAAAAACAACAATAGCCAAGGTTATAGCCAATACGACTAAGGCTGAGTTCTGCCAGATTAACGCAACCATTGCCGGAAAGAAAGACATGGAAGAGGTTGTTGAAAAAGCCAAGCAGAACCGTGGCGCCTATGGAAAGAAGACCATTCTTTTTATAGATGAAATTCACCGCTTCAATAAGGCTCAGCAGGACTTTCTTCTTCCCTATGTTGAAGATGGAACCTTAGTACTTATAGGAGCGACAACAGAAAATCCATACTTTGAAGTAAACGGGGCTTTGCTTTCAAGATCACAGATATTTGAACTGAAGCCTCTAACCCAGGATGATATAAAAGACTTACTAAAAAGAGCGGTGACTGATAAAGTCAACGGCCTTGGCGGCTTTAATCCCGTCCTTGAAGATGATGCCCTGGAATTTTTATCAGACCTTTCAGGCGGAGATGCCAGAAGGGCTTTAAATGCAATAGAAATCGGAGTTACAACAACTGAAAAGAGTGCGGATGGAAAGATTCATATCACTCTTGAAGTAGCTCAGGAATGCATACAGAAAAGAGCTGTGCTTTTTGATAAAGACGGCGACAATCACTATGATACAATATCAGCTTTCATTAAGAGTATGAGAGGTTCAGACCCTGATGCAGTGGCATATTATTTATCCAAGATGATGTATGCCGGTGAAAGCGTAACATTTATAGCAAGAAGAATTATGATTTGTGCTTCAGAAGATGTCGGAAATGCTGACCCTAACGCCATAGTAGTTGCTTCAGCAGCAGCTTCAGCAGTTGAAAGAGTCGGATATCCCGAATCTCAGCTGATTCTTATGCAGGCTGCATTATATGTAGCATCGGCTCCTAAGAGTAATGCCTGCACCATAGCACTTGAAGAATCCATGAATGCGGTCAAGGAAAAAGGAAATGTAGCAATTCCTACCCACCTTCAGGATGCCCATTATAAAGGTGCAGCCAAACTTGGCCACGGAGTTGGCTACAAATATGCACATAATTACAAAAATCACTATGTAAAACAGCAATATCTACCTTATGAATTAAATGATCTTTCTTTTTACCATCCTACTGATATGGGATATGAAAAGAAGATTACTGAACACCTTAAAAAGTTGAAAGAAGAGGCAGAGGAATAATTATGGGAAACAAGAGAAGAATTGTAATGGTGTCACTTGATGCTGTTGGTAAGAGGGATATGGAGTTTTTAAAATCTCTTCCAAACTTTTCCAAGCTGATATCAGAAGGCGCTTTTTGCGATAATGTCTATAGCGTTTATCCTTCTCTTACTTATCCGGCTCACACTTCAATTGTGACAGGAAAAAAGCCCGTAAATCACAGAATTATTGCAAATACCCGTTTTCAACCGTCAAGAAATAATCCGGACTGGTTATACAAAAGAAAGTTCATCCGAGGTACAACACTTGTTGATGAAGCAAGAAAAGCAGGATATACCATCTGCTCCCTTCTTTGGCCTGTAATGGGTTCAGCTAAGATTAACTGGAATATTCCGGAAGTGTTGGTCACAAGAAAGTTTCAGACTCAGGTAACTGCCTGCCTTGCAAACGGTACACCTTTGTATCTTTTGGATGTAAATAACAGATTTGGCCATATAAGACATGGAATTGAAGAACCGGCACTTGATGACTTTTTAATGGCATGCGCTGAGTATACAATTGATAAACATGACCCCGATATGTTACTTATCCATCTTACTGATGTGGATACCAACAGACACAACTTTGGAACAAAAGGACCTGAAATTGAAGCCGCGTTAAGAAGGCACGATGAGAGGCTTGGAAAACTTCAAAGCTGGCTTGAGGCTAAAAGACCCGGCGAAGAATATACCTTTGTTGTCCTAGGAGATCACTGTCAGGTTGACATGCATACGATAGTTTATCTGAATAAACTTTTTAGCGACAAGGGACTTTTGACTGTTAAAAACGGAATAATTACCGACTATAAGGTAATTGCCAAGTCATGCGATGGTTCAACCTATGTATACTTAAATCCTGATTACGCAGATGATGAGGTTTTACTTGAACAGGTAATGGACTTATTAAATGAAATGAAAAAGGATGAAAGACTTGGTATAGAAGCAATTTACAGCAGTGAAGAAGCCTATGAAATGGGCGCTGACGGTAACTGTCTTGTAATGATTGAAGGAAAACCCGGTTTCTACTTTTTAAATAATGCAGATGTGCTTACGGAGAAGGTTTCAGAGACTAAAAACCATAAGATGTTTGCAACTCACGGATGCCTGCCCACCAAGGAAGAAAACATAACCTTCTTTGCAGTTAAAGGACCTAATGTTAAAAAGGGTGCTACTGTTTCTAGTATGCATCTTTGGGACGAAGGCCCTACAATTGCCAAACTTATGGATTGGAAACTTCCGGGTGCTGACGGGAAAGTGATTGAAGAGTTCTTCTAGAATAGCTTTTCAATTACATACTTATAAATATCCTCGTGCTTGCTTTCCCATTTGTCGCAAATTGAAACAGCAAGCTCTTTGGCAGGAACAGATAATTTGAGGTTGATTAATTCAACCTCTTTTTCTTTAACTACAAGCTCTGCACTGTATTCGCCATTTGAAGTAGGATAGTAGGTTGAATAAACCGATAATTCGCTTTTAAGTTCAAACTCATTATCAAGAAAGTAATTGTCGATTTCGGTTTTTATAGTAGAACTGATACGATTATGGAAAAAGTCTAATGTCTCGCGACCTGACTCAGTAATCTCAAGATGTGTTCTGTTTCTAATGGAGCGGGCATAAAGCATATCCGCGTCCATGAGTTCACTTATAGCCTGCTGAAGAGTCATGAAGTTAGTATATTCTTTTTCAAGAATGAAATCACAAACCTGAGCTTTTGTAAGAGGGAAAGTGACTCTGTTTAGCATATATAAAACGATTAATTTGTATAATGTTAATGGATCCTGATTCATGACGACTCTCTTTCAATTAATTCTAAAGATCAATTATTGCTTTACAAAACATAATTAAGACTATATAATCTTAAACATAAAATCTGTTTTAATCAAGAAAAGAAATAGTAAATTTGGTCTAAAGTCACTTTCAGTGACATGCAGAAAATTCGTTTTTTTCCCATTTGTTTATTAAAGTAGCATTATGTGTGGAGGTTTTTAATGCGAGAAAAATATGAATCATTAGCACTAAAAGATTTGCGTGCTATAGCCAAGATTCGCCAAATCAAAGGCATTTCAACAATGAGTAAAAGTGAGCTTGTAGAAGCGCTGTTATTAAAAGACAGTGAAGAAGCAGCGGTACCTGTAAAGGAAGAAGCAGCACAAGCACCTGCAGAAACTGTTAATGAATCTGCAGAAGCTAAAAGTGAGTCATCTGAAAGCACTGCCAAAAAGCCAGCGGCAAGAGGCCGTAAGAGCACAGTTAAGTCAGAGGATAAAACTGAAAATGCAGCAAAGAATGAAACTGCAAAGTCAGAATCTTCAGAAAACACTGATAAACCCCAAAAGACAGAAGATGACACAACACAGCCTGATGGTGCAAGCCAGAATAAGCAGGCTGAAGGTGGCGAGAAGCCCCAGGGCGAAGGCGGCGATAAGCCCCAGAATTCATACGATAAAAGGGATGATAAGTCCTTAGACAGCGGTATCAGAGCTCACGGTATTCTGGAAGTATTACCCGATGGATACGGTTTCATAAGATGTGAGAACTTCCTTCCCGGCGAAAACGACGTATACGTTGCGCCCAGCCAGATTAGAAGATTTAATCTTAAAACCGGTGATATCATTGAAGGCAACACAAGAATCAAGACAATGAATGAGAAGTTCTCAGCGCTTTTATACTTAAAGAGTGTAAATAACATTGAGCCTGAGATGATTAAACGACGTGCTAACTTTGAGGATATGACACCAATCTTCCCCAATAGCCGTATTAAACTTGAGACTCCTGGCGCCAGCGTTGCCATGAGAGTTATGGACCTTTTAAGTCCTGTGGGTAAGGGGCAGCGAGGAATGATCGTATCTCCTCCTAAAGCCGGTAAGACAACACTTCTTAAGGAAGTTGCCAAGTCGGTCAAAAGAAACCATCCCGATATCCATATGATTATTCTTCTTATCGATGAAAGACCGGAAGAAGTAACAGATATCAAGGAAGCAATAGAAGGACCAAATGTTGAAGTAATCTACTCAACCTTTGATGAACTTCCCGAACACCACAAGCGTGTATCTGAAATGGTTATTGAAAGAGCCAAAAGACTTGTAGAGCAGCATCAGGACGTTATGATTTTACTTGACTCAATTACAAGACTTACAAGAGCTTATAACCTTACAGTTCCACCCAGTGGACGTACACTTTCAGGTGGTCTTGATCCTGCAGCATTACACATGCCTAAAAGATTCTTTGGTGCAGCGAGAAACATGAGAGAGGGCGGAAGCCTTACAATTCTTGCGACAGCCCTTGTAGATACAGGAAGCAAGATGGATGATGTTGTATACGAAGAATTCAAGGGAACCGGTAACATGGAAATGGTTCTTGACAGAAAACTTTCTGAAAAGAGAATCTTCCCTGCAATTGACATTCCAAAATCAGGAACACGAAGAGACGATTTACTTCTTGCCAAGGAAGAAATTGATGCAGTAAATAACTTAAGACGTGGTATTAACGGCCTTAAGCCCGACGAATGCGTTGACAGAATTCTTGATATGTTCTCCAAGACACGTTCCAATTCTGATTTTATTAATATGACTAATAAGATTCACATTTTCTAAGATAACAGGCGGGAAAACACTTATCTGCCATTAAACCATTTGATGAATTTAGAACTTCCCTTGCCAGCCGTAGCTGGCAAGGGTTTTTTGTTGCTTTCATTAACGACGCTTGTAAAATAAATATCTTGACAATCAAAGTATTTTTATTTACAATGCCAATTGTTGATAGTTTGATACTCAAACTATTTGACAATCAAAAGAAAAACCAAAGGAGAAAAGTACATGTTAGAAAGAGTTATTGAAATTATTGAAGAAAAGTTAGGACTTGATGATGTAACAATTACAAAGGAGACATCTTTTAAGGATGATCTTGGTGTAGATTCACTTGACTTATTTGAACTTGTTATGGGACTTGAAGAAGAATTCAACGTAGAAATTCCTTCAGAGGAACTTGAAAAGCTTACAACTGTTGGCGCTGTAGTTGAATATCTTGAAAGCAAGAAATAATTATGAAGACTAGAATAACTCAGTTACTTGGAATTGAATATCCCATCATTCAGGGCGGTATGGCCTGGGTTGCTGAACACAACCTCGCGGCAGCAGTTTCCAATGCCGGTGGACTTGGCCTTATTGGAGCTGCATCAGCTCCCCCTGAAATAGTTAGGGAAGAAATTAGAAAATGTAGAGAACTTACTGACAAGCCCTTTGGGGTAAATGTCATGCTCTTAAATCCAAATGCCGAAGAGGTAGCCAAGGTGGTTATCGAAGAAGGCGTAAAGGTTGTTACAACCGGTGCAGGTTCTCCTGCAAAGTTCATGGATGCATGGAAGGAAGCCGGCGTGAAGGTTATTCCGGTTGTTGCCTCAGTTGCAATGGCCAAGATGATGGAACGTGCCGGGGCCGATGCAGTGGTTGCTGAAGGAATGGAAAGTGGTGGACATATTGGTTCAATCACAACAATGGCCTTACTTCCACAGGTAGTTGATGCAGTATCAATTCCCGTAATCGGCGCAGGCGGAATTGGAGACTCGAGAGGGTTTGCAGCAGCCTATATGCTTGGTGCCGAGGCTGTTCAGGTAGGTACACGATTTGTTGTAGCAAGCGAATCAATCGTTCACGAAAACTACAAGGATAAGCTTGTAAAATCATCTGATATCGATTCAGAAGTAACCGGAATGTCAACAGGTCATCCGGTAAGAAGTATTAGAAATAAGATGACCAGAGAGTATTTGAGACTGGAAAAAGAAGGTGCTGATTTCATGGAACTTGAACAGTTAACCTTAGGCTCTCTTAGAAAAGCGGTTATAGATGGCGACGTCGTAAACGGAACAGTTATGGCTGGTCAGATTGCAGGCTTGATTAAAAAGAAAGAAAGCTGCAAGGAAATCGTTGAAGACATTGTTTTAAATGGCGAGAAACTTCTTAAGAATGGAGGCAGATTCTAGTGGGAAAGACAGCATTCATGTTTCCCGGTCAGGGTGCCCAGTATGTTGGAATGGGTAAAGACTTTTACGATGAATTTGATTACGTAAAAGATATTTACAACATAGCTTCCAAGGCATCAGAACTTGATGTCGAAAAGCTTTGTTTTGAAGAAAATGAAGAACTGAATATTACTGAATTTACTCAGGTTGCGCTGCTTACAACAGAAGTTGCTATTTTGGAAGCCGTATTAAAAACCGGCGTAAAGCCCGATTATTGCCTTGGCCTTAGCCTTGGAGAATACGGTGCGCTTGCAGCGGCAGAGGTTCTTTCTTGTGAAGACTTATTTAAAGTGATTCGTAAAAGAGGCCTTTACATGCAGCAGGAATATCCGACAGGTGGTGCGATGGCAGCAGTTTTAGGTTCTGACTATGAAACAATAAAAGCTGTATGCGACAGCACAGAAGGTATCGTGACAGTAGCCAACGATAACTGCCCCGGACAGATTGTTATATCAGGAGAAGAAGAGGCTGTAAACAAGGCTATGGAAGCACTGATGGCAGCAGGAGTGAAAAGATGTATCCCTCTTAAAGTTAGCGGACCCTTCCACTCAGAACTCTTAAAAGGTGCCGGAGAGAAGCTTTCCAAGGTACTTGAAGATGTAGCGATAAATGATCCACAAATTCCTTATGTAAGTAATGTAACAGCTAAGCTTGTTAAGGATAAAAGCGATATTAAAGACCTTTTAACCAGACAGGTTTATAACGGAGTCCGCTTCAGAGAGAGCATTCTTGAGTTAGTGGAAAACGGGGTAACTACCTTTGTAGAGATTGGCCCCGGAAAGACATTAAGCAACTTTGTTAAAAAGATTGATAAGCAGCTAACTGTTATAAACATTGAAAAAGTCGCTGATTTGGAAAAACTGCAGTCAATGTAGTCAAAAGAAAGTCGACTGACTGCCAGCAAGCAGTGACAACATAACAGCCAAGTGACGGCAACGTGGTAGCCTGGCGGCAGATAAATCAGCATTAGTAAAACATTGGAGTGTATATGTTTGATAGCAAACTATTAGAAGGAAAAGTTGCCCTGGTAACAGGGGCAAGTCGAGGAATTGGAAGAAGTATAGCACTTTCTTTGGCAAAATGTGGTTCGACTGTACTGGTCAACTATAACGGATCCAAAGAAGCTGCTGAAGATGTAGTAAAAGAAATCGAAAGTTTTGGTGGCTTTGCAGAAGCCTATGGTTGCAACGTTTCAGATTATGAAGCCTGCAAGGCAATGACAGAGAACATTTTAGGAAAGTACAACAAGGTAGACATTCTTGTAAACAATGCAGGAATAACAAGAGACAATCTTATTATGCGTATGAGCGAAAAAGACTACGATGATGTACTTACCACAAACTTAAAAGGAGCTTTCAATACGATAAGCAACCTTTCAAGAAACTTTTTGAAGAATAAAGCGGGAAAGATAATAAACATCTCATCTGTATCAGGAATAATCGGTAACGCAGGTCAGGCCAACTACTCTGCTTCCAAAGCAGGACTTATCGGTCTTACCAAAAGTGTTGCAAGAGAGCTTGGAAGCCGTGGAATATGTGCTAACGCTGTGGCTCCCGGATTTATCGAAACACAGATGACACAAAAGGTTCCCGAAGACATGCTTAAAAAAGCCGAGGAAAACATAGTATTAAAGCACATCGGCCAGCCCGAAGACGTTGCTAATGCAGTTGTTTTTCTTGCGAGTAAATACGCTGACTACATTACCGGACAGGTAATCTGCGTTGATGGCGGAATGGCCATGTAGGAGTTTGTATGAAAAGACGAGTTGTTGTAACTGGTATGGGTGCAGTAACACCCATAGGAAACAGTGTAAAAGAATTTTGGGAAGGTGTTAAGGCCGAGAAAATCGGCTTTGAGCCCATCACATATTTTGACACATCAGAATATAAGGTTAAACTTGCAGCCCAGCTTAAGGACTTCAACCCTGAAGACTATATGGACAAAAAGGCAGCAAGAAGAATGGAAAAGTTCAGCCAGTATGCGATGGCAGCAACAGCAGAGGCTATCAAAGATTCAGGCCTTGATATGGACAAAGAAGATGCGTACATGGTAGGAACTTCCATAGGCTGTGGAGTTGGTTCTCTTCAGACTATGGAAAAAGAAATTGGAAATCTGATTGAAAAAGGTCCTTCCAGGATTAGTCCTATGATGGTGCCTCTTATGATCACAAATATGGCAGCAGGAAACGTAAGTATTGCTTTTGGCCTTAAAGGAAAGAGCATCAATGTAGTTACAGCCTGCGCTACAGGAACCAACTCAATTGGAGAAGCCTTTAGAACAATAGCTTATGGGGATGCCGATGTGATGGTAGCAGGAGGAACCGAAGGATCAATAACTCCTATCGGAATTGCTTCTTTTGCCGCATTAAAGGCACTTTCAACAAGCGAGGATCCTAAGCGCTGCTCGATACCTTTTGACAAGGAAAGAAGCGGCTTTGTAATGGGAGAAGGCTCTGCAATTGTTGTTTTGGAAGAGTTAGAGCATGCTAAGGCGCGTGGTGCCAAGATCTACGCCGAAGTATTAGGATACGGCTGTTCATCAGATGCATACCACATTACTTCGCCTGCAGAGGACGGAATGGGCGCAGCAACAGCAATGCTTAATGCCGTTAAGGATGCTGGAATTAAAAAGGAAGATGTCACATACATAAATGCTCACGGAACTTCAACACATCACAACGATTTGTTTGAAACAAGAGCAATCAAGCTTGCCTTTGAAGACCATGCTAAAAATATTAAAGTAAATTCAACCAAGTCCATGGTAGGACACCTTCTTGGGGCAGCCGGAGCAATTGAATTTGTTACCTGCGTAAAGGAAATCGAAGAAAACTTCATTCACAAAACAGTAGGTTTATGCGAGTGCGATGAAGAGCTTGATTTAAATTACTGCAAGGAAAGTTACGAAGAAGAGGTAAATTACGCACTTTCAAATTCGCTTGGATTTGGAGGACATAACGCCAGCCTTTTACTTGGAAAGTATAAGGACTGATAAATCGGAGGATAGGTATGGACGTTTTGAATATACAGGAAATCATGGACATTATTCCCCACAGAAATCCTTTCTTGCTAATAGATGCAATTGAAGAACTTGAGCCCGGAAAGAAGGCTGTCGGAAGAAAGTGTGTCAGCATGAATGAGCCATATTTTGTAGGCCACTTTCCCGGTAACCCTGTAATGCCCGGAGTTTTGATTATAGAAGCTCTTGCTCAGGTCGGTGCAGTTGCAATGCTTTCACTTGAAGATATGAAGGGAAAAACCGCTTATTTTGCCGGAATAAATAAGGCTAAATTCAGACAGAAAGTACTGCCGGGAGATGTATTACGACTTGAAACTGAAATCATAAAGTCTAAGGGTCCGGTAGGCGTAGGAATGGCGACTGCCACAGTCAATGGCAAGAAAGTCTGTGAGGCAGAGCTTACCTTTGCAATTGGTCAGTAAATTACAAGGCAAGACACTATATATAAAGGACAGTGTTTAACTACGTCAAAAGAACCTGCCCGCTGGCAGGCCAAGAGGCGGAATGGAGATAAAGATGGGAATTAGAAGATGGGTGTCCAAAAGAAAGATTAATATTCCTACATTTAATCTTAATGACGTATCTTTCGGTATTGAAAATGTCATTAAAGAAATCATTACCCCAAAGGTTAATGTAGTAAAAGATGAAGAAGAATATCTTATCAAATGTCCTAAGTGCAAAAAAATGATAGATAGATCACGGGCCAGAAAGAAGATGTATATCTGCTACGAGTGCGGTGGTTACTTCAGAGTAAGAACCAATAACCGTATACGTATGGTGGCCGACCCGCATTCTTTTGAAGCCTGGTTTGAGGATAATGAAATTAAAAATCCTCTAGGGTTTGAAGGATATGAGGATAAGATAGCTAAAGCTAAAGCCGATACAGGGCTTGACGAGGCCGTTACAGTGGGAAAATGTAAGGTCTTCGGAGAAGAAATAGCTATAGGAATCTGTGATTCCAGATTTATGATGGGAAGCATGGGACATGTGGTTGGTGAAAAAATCACTGCAATGGTGGAACGTGCAACCAAGCTTAGACTTCCTATTTTTATGTTCTGCTGTTCAGGCGGGGCAAGAATGCAGGAAGGAATAGTTTCTTTAATGCAGATGGCCAAAACTTCGGCAGCGCTTGAAAGGCACTCTCAGGCAGGACTTTTTTACTGCTCGATTTTAACAGACCCGACAACCGGCGGTGTGACTGCAAGCTTTGCCATGCTTGGTGATATCATTATGGCTGAGCCCGGAGCTTTAATCGGCTTTGCAGGACCAAGAGTCATAAAACAAACTATCGGAGAGGACCTTCCTGAAGGATTTCAGACTGCCGAGTTTTTGGTAGAGCATGGAATAATAGACGGAATAGTCCAAAGACAGAATCTAAAAAAGACTATATATTTCCTTGTAAAGGCACATAAGAATAAAGAAGGAAAGTATAGTGAATTTGGAGATATCTCTACAAAATGCCATATTCCTGAGGTTGTAAAAGAAAGGGCAACATATGCCAAAGAGCTTACCGCCTGGGATAAATTCAGCGCGGTTCGTGATGTAAAAAGAGCCTCATCTCTTGACTATATCGAGGTTATATTTGACCACTTTGTAGAAGCCCACGGAGACAGGGCCTTTAGAGATGACCCCGCTATTATTACAGGTATTGGCTTTATAGGCGGCCAGCCGGTTACAGTTGTAGCAGGGCACAAGGGCCGTGATATCAAAGAATGCAAAGAGCGTAATTTTGGTATGCCCATGCCTGAAGGCTATAGAAAAGCCCTTAGAATAATGAAACAGGCCGAAAAGTTCAACAGACCCATCGTGTGTTTTGTAAATACACCGGGAGCCTTTCCGGGAATTGATGCAGAAGAAAGAGGTATGGGTGAATCAATTGCCCGAAATCTTTTTGAAATGTCTTCTTTGAAGGTTCCGGTTTTGTGTATACTAATCGGTGAAGGCGGAAGCGGCGGAGCGCTTGCAACAGCAGTCGGTAACGAGGTGTGGATGTTAGAAAATTCTACCTATTCCATTCTTTCGCCCGAAGGTTTTGCATCCATTTTGTGGAAGGATTCCACTCGTGCCAGGGAAGCCAGCGAAGTGATGAAAATAACAGCAGAGCATCTAAGCGACCTTCAGGTAATCGACAGAATTATTCCTGAATTTGGTGGCGCGGATGACGTTACAAAAGGAGCAATCGGATCGTATCTTCGCGAAAGTATCTGCGACTTTTTGAAAAAGTTTGACGGACTTAGCGGTGAAGAAATAAGGAATCTTCGCTATGACAGATTCAGAAAGTACTAAAAGATTTAAGTGGCTGACAGGTTGAAAATATAAGAAGCCGAGAAGCTTCCAAAGATTCCTTAGCGGAATGGAGATTTATTTATGAAAATGGAAATAATGGGGACTGGAAGTGAACTTGCTAAAGGACTCCTTACTAACGATGATTTAACCCAATTCATGGAAACTTCTGATGAATGGATTAGAGAAAGAACGGGAATTGAAAAAAGACACGTATCCTTAGGTGAAAGCGTTGCCGATTTAGCAACTGAAGCAGCTCTAAAAGCCTTAGAAGATGCCAAGGCTGATGCCAAAGATATTGAACTTATCATTGTAGCTTCGTGCTCAGCCGAGGATGCTCTTCCCTGTCTTGCCTGCCAGGTTCAGAGTAACATAGGTGCCGACAAAGCTGTGGCTTTTGATTTAAACGCAGCGTGCGCAGGATTTTTGTTTGCATTAAACACAACATTTACCTATTTAAAAAGCGGTATCTATAAGAATGCTCTCGTAATCGGTGCAGAGGTTTTATCCAAAATTATTGACTGGACTGACAGAGGTACAGGAATCTTATTTGGTGATGGCGCAGGCGCGGTATATGTTGAAGCTAAGATGCAGGATGAAGATAACTACAGATTCCTTCAAAGAGC
Organism: Lachnospiraceae bacterium; assembly: GCA_024403515.1. Lineage (GTDB taxonomy): Bacteria > Bacillota > Clostridia > Lachnospirales > Lachnospiraceae > UBA1258. Next base: position 3,889 of record JAKSRS010000032.1, on the reverse strand, counting down.
CTGTGGTGCCAAGGGAAGCGTTCTTTCCTGCGTAAACAGGGATATAAACAATCCTTTATATAAATCTGAAGTATCCAAAAAAAAAGTCGTAATGGACGGAAAAGAAGTCTTTCGATTTGCAGTAGGTACAATTCCTGCCTGCATAGAAGAACTTTTAAGTATCAACAATATAGATAAAGAAGAAATAGATTTATTTTTGCTTCATCAGGCCAATAAAAGAATTATTACTTCAATAGCCAAAAAGCTCGGTACAGGCATGGAAAAGTTTCCGACAAACGTTGAAAAGGTTGGAAACATGTCATCAGCCTCAATTCCCGTTCTTTTGGACGAATGTAAAAAATCAGGTCTTTTAAAGAAGGGACAGAAGGTTGTTCTTTCAGGTTTTGGTGCCGGCCTTACATATGGCGCATCAGTAATTGATTTTTAGTTTAGCTTTTTTCTAGAGTGGCGGCTTATGGACCTTTTAACCTTTTAAGGCCAAAGAAGGTCTGTAAGCCGATTATTGATTTGCATTTAAAGCTTTATATAGCATATAATTAATATATATTGAATTTTCGCGAGGTGTCAGATGGCCGGTGCAACTAAGGGATTAAACGAGATGCTTGTAAGCTTGTTTAATCACGTGATGGACGTTGAGTCCAAAGCTGTAATAACTGAAGAATTTAAGGATATAACCAACAACGATATGCACATTATCGAGGCGGTTGGTGTTTCAGAACCAAGAAATATGTCTGATATAGCTAAAAGACTTGGTGTTACAGTAGGAACACTTACTACCAATATGAATGCGCTTGATAAGAAGGGCTATGTTATGAGAGAGCGTAGTGCCTCTGACCGAAGAGTTGTTTATATTACCTTAACAGAGCGTGGCCGTAAGGCTTTTTTCCACCATCGCGATTTTCATAAAAACATGATTAAAGCAGTAGTTGTTGATCTTGATGATAATGAAAAAAGAATGCTTTATAAGTGCCTTGTAAAGCTTGATAATTTCTTTACATAAAAGCGATAAAAAAACTCTTGCGTTTGTTTATTTGCTATGCTATGATAAATGCGCTGTTCGTATGAGACCGAGCAGTAGCGGATGAGAACAAATATTAACTAAAAATGATTTTATAGAAGAGGTGTAATGATGAGAGAAGGAATCCATCCTGATTATTATCAGGCAACTGTAACATGTAACTGTGGTAACACATTTGTTGTAGGTTCAACAAAGCAGGACATCCACGTAGAAGTTTGTTCAAAGTGTCATTCATTCTACACAGGCCAGGTTAAGACTGCAAGAGCTGACGGACGTATTGATAAGTTCAACAAGAAGTATGGTGTTGTTAGTAAATAATCAGTCACTTAAAGGTTGAGGCGTTTGTCTCAACCTTTTCTTATATTCTTAGATATACAGTATTTGTGAGAAATATCATTGGGAAAGAAGGTTAAAGATATGGCAAAAGAAAAAAAGCGTAAAACTAAAGCCTACTACTCAGGCATTGGCGGACAAGCTGTTCTTGAAGGCATCATGATGAAAAACAAGGACAAGTACGCTGTAGCTGTAAGAAAGCCTGATGATGAAATTGAAGTTGATATTGATGAATACTCCGGCGTACTCAAGGGACATGTAGCCAAGGAAATCCCCTTCTTAAGAGGAGTATTTAATTTTATAGATTCATTAGTTCTTGGAATGAAGACCATTAACTATTCTGCTTCATTCTATGAAGATGACGTAACAACAGAGACTAAGTTTGAAAAGTTATTAAACAAGGTATTCAGAGGAAAGGCCGACAAGGTTATTTCTGCAGTAGTTACAGTTTTTTCAGTAGCTCTTGCAATTGGTATCTTTATTATCCTTCCTTACTTTTTAACCGGTTTACTTACTAAGAACGTAAGAAACGATACACTTACAAACTTAATCGAAGGTTTGATTCGTATTATTATCTTTGTTTTGTACGTTCTTTTGATATCTTTAAGCAAGGATATTAAAAGAGTTTACATGTATCACGGGGCAGAGCATAAATGCATTAACTGCATCGAACATGGTCATCCCCTTACAGTAAACAATGTAATGAAAAGTTCAAGACTTCACAGACGTTGTGGAACCAGCTTTTTACTTTTAGTTATTTTGGTAAGTATTGTTTTATTCTTCTTCATCCATGTGGATTCAAGAGCTTTAAGACTTGTAATAAGAGTTTTACTTATTCCTGTTATTGCCGGAATTTCCTATGAAATTTTGAGACTTGCAGGACGTACAAGCGGATTACTCATTAAGATTATTTCAGCTCCCGGACTTTTACTTCAGAAGATTACAACAAGAGAGCCTGATGAGAAGATGGTAGAAGTTGCAATCAGTGCAGTTGAAGCTGTTTTTGACTGGAAGGACTTTTTGAAGGAAAAATTCAACTGGGAAGAAGAGGAAACTTCACAGGAAGTTAAAGAGCCGTAAGCATGAAGTATAGAGAAATTTACGAGCTCGGCAGTTTAAAACTTAAGGCTGCGGGCATTGAAGAATACAATCTTGATGCAAGACTTCTTTTGGAACATGTTTTAAATACTACTGCGACTACACTTTTTTCAGATCCTGACATGATGGTGGATGAAGAAGGTGAAAAGACATATTTGGCATTAATAGATGAAAGAGCCAAGCATGTTCCGCTTCAGCATATAACCAAAAAGCAGTGGTTTATGGGACTTGAATTTAATGTTTCCAAGGATGTTTTAATACCAAGACAGGATACAGAGTGTCTTGTAGAACTGGTACAGGGTGAACTTCATGATGGAATGAAAATTCTTGATATGTGCACCGGAAGCGGCTGTATTCTTTTAAGTTTACTTAAATACAGTAATGACTGCGTCGGCGTTGGAGCCGATATAAGCGACAAGGCCCTGAAAATTGCCTACAAAAACGCAGTTGATTTAGGAATGGAAGAGAAATTATCGGATGAGTCACTTAGATTCATTCAGGGTAATCTCTTTGAAAATGTAAATGAAACCTTTGACATTATTGTTTCAAACCCGCCATATATTGTTACCTGCGAGATTGAATCATTAATGCCTGAAGTTAAGGACCACGAGCCATTTATCGCATTAAACGGTAAAGAAGATGGTTTGTACTTTTACAATGAAATAGTTAAGGTGGCAGATAAGTATTTAAATAAAGGCGGATTCATTGCTTTTGAAATAGGAAATACTCAGGGTATGGAAGTAAGTAAACTTCTAAAAGATGCCGGCTTTATTGATGTAAAAGTCACTAAAGACTTATGTGGAAATGACAGAGTAGTGAGCGCAAGACGCTCAGTTTTATAAAGAGGATTAACATGTTTGATAAGTTAGAAAATTTATTAATTCGATTTGAAGAAATTATGGGTGAACTTTCAGCTCCCGGCGTAACTGACAACCAGACACGTTTCAGAGCACTTATGAAGGAACAGAGCGATTTAACACCTATCGTAGAAGCATACAAGTCATACAAAAAGAGCAAGCAGGATATTGAGGACAGTCTCGAGATGCTTGAAGCAGAGTCTGATGAAGATATGCGTGAAATGTTAAAGGAAGAGTTAAACGAAGCTAAAGACAACGTTGAAAGACTTGAAAAAGAACTTAAGGTTCTTCTTCTTCCTAAGGACCCTAATGATGATAAAAACGTTATCGTAGAAATCCGTGCAGGTGCAGGTGGAGACGAAGCCGCATTATTTGCTGCCGAACTTTACAGAATGTACGTACACTATGCTGAAAAGCAGCACTGGAAAGTTGAAACAATGAACATCGATGATATCGGTATCGGCGGCATGAAGGACGTTAACTTCATGATTACAGGTTCCGGTGCATATTCAAAGCTTAAGTATGAAAGTGGTGTTCACCGTGTTCAGCGTGTTCCTGAAACTGAATCAGGCGGACGTATTCA
>JAKSRS010000031.1 GCA_024403515.1 Lachnospiraceae bacterium | reverse complement strand
TAATTTTCTATAAGCTCCAATGGTCTGTTCCTCTCTTTCTATTAGCTGTATTTAATTAATCATTATATCTTTCCAATGGACTGCTCCTCCGGTTTATTTATTGTATATAAAAATCTCTGTGAGAAATTGACCTCCTTTTCTTTATTTAAGTAATCTCTCTTAAAGATTAATAACCTCCTTCTTTAAAGATTTGTATGAAGTTGTTTTGTATGATTGAAGTATATAATACCTCTTTTGAATTGTCAATACAATTTAAAAATAATTTCTGTATTTTCTGTTATTTTTCCGTTAATAGGTTTAGTTATCAATATATTTTCTAATGACTTATAAGAAAAATAATGATAGAATGAATATAATTCTCAAGGAGGACCAAACATGAATCCATCAAAAGAAAAATTTTACGAAAACCAGGCAGCTACTATCATAAAGAACCTTAAGCTTCGCAAAATGGAGGGCTACTATTGTAAGACAGTTGATGATGCCAAAAAGAAAATGCTTGAACTTATGGGTGATAATAGTAAGAATGTTGCCTACGGCGGATCTATGACATTAACCGATAGTGGATTTTATGACGCTGTAAAATCCGGCGGACACAATCTTATTGTTCGTGAAAACTATGAAAGTGATGAAGAAATCAAAGAATTAAAAGCCCTGACAGCTACCGCAGATTTCTTTTTAACAAGTACAAATGCTATTACCCTTGACGGTGAACTTGTTAATATCGATGCCCGCGGAAACAGAGTATCTTACCTTATTTATGGTCCTGATGAAGTTATTGTTGTCGCAGGAATGAATAAGGTAGTAGCCAATGCCGAAGATGGAGTAAGACGCGTTAGAAATGAAGCCACACCTCCTAACACTGTAAGATTAAACTGCGACACTCCCTGTGCCACTACCGGAAGATGCGCTAATTGCTTAAACGATACAATCTGTTGCCAGATTCTTGTGACAAGAGCTTCAAGAATCCCCGGTAGAATTAAAGTAATTCTTGTAGGCCAGGAACTTGGTTATTAATTAAAGACGCCTTCAAAATTCAATTCGAACCCGAGTAGCAGGCAGTTAATATTTTGCACACTTCGCGAGTTCAACCGGCTCACGACCTATAATACAAAAGCCGAAAGCATTGACTGCTTTCGGCTTATTTTTTAATTAGATTCTAGCTAAAACAAAGATGTTGTAGATTGCTTCGATAGCTGTTTCGAAGTCTTCGTTTGCAACACCGATGATGATATTTAACTCAGATGAACCCTGGTCAATCATCTTTACGTTTACATTAGCATGTGCAAGAGCTGAGAAGATACGTCCTGCTGTACCACGTGTTGATTTCATACCACGACCTACAACTGCGATAAGTGCAAGGTCAGATTCAATCTCAATGATATCAGGATCGGCAAGTCTGTGGATAGCACTTACTACCTGCTGCTCTTTATCCATGAATTCATCCTGGTGAGCAAAGATTGTCATTGTATCAATACCTGAAGGCATATGTTCAAAAGAAATACCTGCATCTTCAAAAGCCTGCAATACTTTTCTTCCGAATCCGATTTCGGAGTTCATCATATCTTTTTCAATATTGATTGAGCAAAAGCCCTTCTTACCTGCAATACCTGTAATTGTGTATTTAGACTTCTGGCATGTACTTTCAACGATCCATGTTCCTTTGTCCTTAGGAGCATTTGTGTTGCGGATATTAATCGGAATACCTTCACGTCTTACAGGGAAGATTGCATCTTCATGAAGTACTGTAGCTCCCATGTATGAAAGCTCGCGAAGTTCTTTATAAGTAATTGTATCGATTGCTTCAGGATTCTTGATAATTCTTGGATCTGCAATAAGAAATCCTGATACGTCTGTCCAGTTTTCGTAGACATCTGCCTTGCAGGCACGTGCTACGATTGAACCTGTGATATCAGAACCACCTCTTGAGAAAGTTTTAATCTTTCCATCAGGGTATGAACCGTAGAATCCGGGGATAACCGCCTTTTCATGCTCTTTAAGCTTTGCAGATAAAATCTGATTTGTTAATTCTGAATCGAAATCGCCGTTTTCAGTGAACTTAATAACTTCGGCTGAATCGATGAATGTATATCCAAGGTACTTAGCCATGATGATACCGTTTAAGTATTCACCACGTGATGCTGCGTAATCGCTTCCGGCATTAGCAAGGAAGTTTTCTTTAATTGTCTTGAATTCTTCGGCAAGACTAAGCTTTAAGCCAAGTCCGTCAATAATCTGCTGGTAACGATCTTCAATTGCTTCTAACTGAGCGATAAACTTTTCACCGGGCTCTTTAGCTGATGCAAGTTCATAACACTTGTAAAGCATGTCTGTTACCTTAGTATCCTTAGCATCTCTCTTACCGGGAGCTGAAGGAACTACATATCTACGATTTATATCATCTCTGATAATATTACCAACTTTTGTAAACTGCTCTGCGCTTGCTAAAGAGCTACCGCCAAATTTAACTACCTTAATCATGTCTTTAAGCGATTACTCGCCAGTCCTTTCATTTCTTTCAGCTCTTACTGAGCCTTCTGTGTAAATCTGTTCATTAGTGTGTATCCGTTAAGAATATCTATTCCTGACTTCTTAGCTTCTTTTTCATTGTAAAGCCAGTCATTAGACTGAGGCTTTGTTGAATCATAAAGAAGGTAAGGTACTGCATCTGCAGTATGAGTACGAAGTCTTACAGGAGTAGGATGATCAGGAAGGATAAGCATTCTAAAATCAGTTCCATCTGCTTCAAGTTTGGAAGCTAAGGGTCCTATTATCTTCTTATCGATATTTTCAATTGCCTTTACCTTACGCTCATAACTTCCCTGGTGTCCCATTTCGTCGGGAGCTTCAATATGAACGTAAACAAAATCACAGTCATCACTCTTCAAAGCCTTGTAAGCTGCTTCACATTTACCCTCGTAGTTTGTTTCAAGTCCGCCGTTTGCGCCTTCAACTTCGATAACGTTCATATCAGCGCCAACTGCAATACCCTTTAATAAATCTACTGCTGAAATCATTGATCCGTTAAGACCTGTTAATTCCTTAAAAGGTGAAAGCATAGGCTTTGTACCTGCACCCCAGAACCAGCAACAGTTAGCAGGGTTTAAACCCGCTTTCTTTCGCTCCAGATTTAATGGATGGTTCTTTAAAATCTCATAGCTTTTCTTCATCATCTGAAGATATGCTTCATCAGAAGGAAGATAATCTTTAATCACTCTTGTAAGAATATCATGAGGGGGCGTGAAGTCAAGCACTTTTCCGTTTTTTTCAATAAGACAGTGTCTGTAACTTGTACCTACATAAAACTGGAATCTTTCGTTTTGAAGTTCTTCCATTACTGCCTTTAATAAAACTGCGCAATCCTCTGTTGAAATCTCGCTTGAAGAGTGGTCAATGATGATCTGGTCTTCAAAAGCGCAGTCATTTTCACTTAATGTTACAATGTTGCATCTGACTGCAATATCTGTATCTTCCATAGGAACCTTGATGCTTAAAGCCTCAAGAGGAGATCTTCCTGAATAGTACTTTTTAGGGTCATATCCCATAACAGCAAGATTCGCGGTATCCGAACCGGGATTCATGCCTTCGGGTACTGTATGCACAAGGCCGATTTCTGACTTTGGAGCAAGCTTATCCATAGCTTCAGTTTTGGCATATTCCAAAGCTGTCTTGTTACCAAGTTCAGCGATTTCTTCGTCTGCCATACCATCACATAAAATAACTGCGTATTTCATTACTAATTACCTCTGATTATTTCTCGATTCGTACTCTGTTGATTAATTCGCCTGAAGCTGATGCAGCATTTTCAAAAGCTTCTTCTGTCATTTCTTCGGTTACAAAAGCAAATTCATCATAAAAACCTGCATTAACTTCTTTTACATTATTGAAGGCTTTAAGGCAGGCTTCTTTTGAATCCTTATTTACTCTTACAAAGAAAGCTCTCTTAGAAGCCTTAAGGCCGTCTAATGCAACTTCTTCGTTCTTCCAGTCTACATCAACGTTTACGCCAAGGCTTTTAGCACATTCAACAACGTCACCACAAACAGCACTTGCTGTAGGAAGTTTTCCTGCTCCACGTCCGTAGAACATTGCATCACCAAGCATGTTACCGCGAACCATAATTGCATTGAATACGTCGTTTACGTGATATAAAGGATTACTTTCATTAACCATGAAAGGTGCTACCATTGAATAAGCTCCTGTTTCTTCATCGCTGTACTTAGCAAGAAGTTTGATAACACATCCAAGTTCTTTGGCATATTTAAAGTCTCTTGAAGATATCTTAGTGATACCTTCTGTACTGATATTTTCACATTTAACAGTCTTTCCATATACAAGTGAAGAAAGGATGGAAAGCTTTCTCATTGCGTCTAAGCCTTCGATATCTGCAGCAGGATTTGCTTCAGCATATCCGTTAGCCTGAGCCTGCTTTAATACATCGTCAAACTCAGCGCCTTCGTTGGCCATCTTAGTAAGCATGTAGTTTGTTGTACCGTTTACGATACCTGTTACAGATTCAATCTTATCGGCTGTAACTGCATCGATTAATGGTCTTATAATCGGAATACCACCACCTACGCTTGCTTCAAATCTATAATTACAGTTATTGGCCTTAGCAAGAGCCAAAAGTTCAGGACCGTAAGCTGCTACAAGCTCCTTATTAGAGGTGCAGACACTCTTTCCTGCTTCAAGAGCCATTTTGGTAAACTTATAAGCAGCGCCAATGCCTCCCATTGTTTCGCAAATAATCTTAATTTCGGGATCTGAAATAATCGCGTCTACGTCATGAACAATCTTATCTTCGTGTTCATCGCCGGGGAAATCACGTAAGTCAAGAATTGCCTTAACCTTAACTTCGTCCTTAACTTTCTTAGCGATTAAATCCGCATTCTTTGTTAATACCTCAACTACACCGCTACCTACTGTACCGTAGCCAAATACACCTACCTGAACCATCTACTTAATTACCTTTCTATTTTTTACAGTTTAATGATTATTCTTTAGCGACAAGCTTTACTGCATGAACACCACGTCTTTTTTCCATAACTTCTATCATTTCGGATACATCATGGGTTGTTTCAAGAATCTGAATACTTAAAGACAAAGAAGCCGTTCCGTTAATCGGAATACTCTGATGAATTGTAAGAATGTTAGCCCCATGGTCTGCAATTACTTTAATAACTTCAGATAACAAGCCTGGCTCGTCATCGATTTCAAAAGTTAATGTAAGTATCGTACCTTGAGAATTATCATGAAACTGAGTTATATCATCTTTATACTTGTAAAAAGAAGAACGGCTGATACCAACAATATCTACCGCTTCCTGTACAGTTTCACATTTGTGAGTTTCAAGAAGACGCTTGGCTTCAACTACGCTTAACAACACTTCCGGAAGCGCTTTTTTCTTTACAACATAATATTCTGTTGATTGAGACATCTTCTTTTACCTCCTGTTTGTGTCTTCACTATGCGTACACATGTCCGTCGCAAAGAGAAGTCTATCATAATGAATAAAAATACACAATAAAAATGTTTTACATATTTTATTAACTTGAAGGGTCCTATTTGTCACATTGTCACAAATAGAATTTATTAAGGCATAAAACCTTTTAAAAGAGCTTTAAATTAAAAAGCCTATGGCAAAAGAAATTCTCTCGTTTCCCTTTCTTTTGACACAGGCTTTAAGCTTTTGTATTTACTTGTCGGACATATGACTACTGAACAAGAGGATACTTCTTTGTAAGTTCAACGATTCTTGCCTTAGTAGCTTCAACTGCGTCCTCGCCACCCTTGATGATGTTTGCGATGCAGTCAGCGATAACGTCCATATCTTCAGTGTTCATTCCGCGGCTTGTTACTGCGGGTGTTCCTAAACGGATACCGCTAGTAACGAAAGGCTTCTGGGGATCGTTAGGGATTGTGTTCTTGTTAGCTGTAATGTGTGCAGCATCAAGAAGTTTTTCAACTGCCTTACCTGTAAGACCAAAGTTTGTAAGGTCAACAAGCATAAGGTGATTGTCTGTACCGCCTGATACAATCTTCACGCCACGATCCATAAGTCCTTTAGAAAGCGCCTGGGCATTATCAATGATACCCTGCTGATATTTCTTGAATTCAGGTGATAAAGCTTCTTTAAAGCAAACAGCCTTAGCTGCAATAACATGCATTAAAGGACCACCCTGTGTTCCGGGGAAGATTGCCTTATTGAAGTTGTACTTGTCCTGAACGTCCTGATTGCAAAGGATAAGTCCGCCACGAGGTCCTCTTAATGTCTTGTGTGTTGTTGTAGTAACAACATCAGCAATACCGATAGGGCTTTCGTGAAGACCTGCAGCAACAAGACCTGCGATATGAGCCATATCAACCATTAATACAGCGCCACAGTCATCTGCTGCTTTTCTAAACTTCTTAAAATCAATTGCACGAGCGTAAGCTGAAGCACCTGCAATAATTAACTTGGGCTTGTGCTCCATAGCAAGTTCGTACATTTTATCGTAATCGATGAATCCGTCGTCATTTACGCCATAAGGAACGATGTTGAAGTATTTACCTGATAAGTTAACAGGTGAACCATGAGTTAAGTGTCCGCCGTGATCAAGGTTCATACCCATGATTGTGTCTCCGGGGTTGCAGATAGCAAACTGAACTGCCATGTTAGCCTGGGCACCTGAGTGAGGCTGAACGTTAGCATAGTCACAACCAAATAACTTCTTGGCTCTTTCAATTGCGAGATTTTCTACAACGTCAACACATTCGCATCCGCCATAGTATCTTTTTCCAGGATATCCTTCCGCATATTTGTTAGTTAAAGGGCTTCCCATTGCAGCCATAACTGCCTTGCTAACCCAGTTTTCTGAAGCAATAAGCTCGATATGATCGTTCTGTCTTTGCTGCTCAGCAACAATAGCTTCAGCGATTTCAGGATCTGCTACTTTGATTTCATCAAATGAATACATCCCATTTATCCTCCTGTACTTTAATTATTTAAATTGATACTGTGTTAAAAATTTTTATTAGTATATAATACCCGCCATATATTTTTCAATCATTTTTTAATATTTTATGCTTCCAATCTTAATCTTTCTGTAATAATTGACAGTTTACACAAATATCGCAACTTGCTAGAATCTGTTAGTGGGTATTAAAGAGTGAGTATTTGAATCTGTTCACTACTTATAAATTAGAGGGCGAAGCATATGTTTTATTTTATTGTCAATCCGGCATCACGTTCCGGACTTGGTATCGATGTTTGGAAGTCGGTTGAAGAATATTTAAAGTCTGTAGAATTTGAATATGACGTTTTTTACTCTGCTTATCAGGGTAACGTACAGACAATAATGAATGATTTATGTTCGTCTCATATTAATGATAAATGCCCAATTAATGTTGTAGTCTTAGGTGGCGATGGAACAATGGATGAAGCCCTTCAGGGTGTCATTGATTTTACCAAAGTTAACCTTGGATATATTCCTACAGGTTCCAGTAACGACTTTGCCCGCGCTATGGAATACCCCGCAGATCCTGTAGAAGCAGTTAAAAAAATCATATCCTGTCCTGAGCCTAGAATCATGGACTTAGGAAAATTGGAATACCTTGCCACCAGCGGTTCCAGAATGGGACTCTCAACAGGTATTTCCACCACACGATATTTTGATGTAAGCTGTGGTCTTGGATTTGACGCTTCTGTTTGTGTTGAAGCTCTAAATCCCGGTGGAGCCAAGTCTTTCTTAAATAAGATTGGTCTTGGGAAGTTAATATATTTAAAAATCGCTTTATCAGTTATCTTTAAAGGCTCTCAGCCTGACGGAAGACTTATTCTTGATGACGGTACTACCGTTTCATTTAATAAGCTTCGTTTTCTCGTCGGCATGAATACCTGCTACGAAGGCGGCGGTTATAAGTTCGCCCCCGATGCCGTAGGCGATGACGGATATCTCGATATATGTATGGTCAGCAATTTATCCGCTTTGGAAGCATTTCTTGTTCTTCCCAAGGCACTTAATGGTAAACATGTAAAAAGTAAGAAAGTAAAATTATTCCATACTACCGGCTACGAGTTAATACTCGACGAACCATTGTGGGTTCATACAGACGGTGAGGTATATTCAAAGTCTAATCATGTAAAGGTTTCCTGTGAACCGGGGTTATTAAGACTTTTGTATTAGTTTTTCTTTTGGGAGTTTTTTAAGGAAGTGGAGAATGAAGTACATTATTGAAAAATTGAAATTAGCAATTCCGATTGCCGTATATATGGTAATCTACCTGGTTTGGTTTTTTGTTCTTGAGAGCAAAATAACAACCTACACACTTATTCATACATCGATTGATGATAAAATTCCTTTCTGTGAATTTTTCGTAATCCCCTATTTTCTTTGGTTTGGTTACGTTGCATTAACCGTTGTAGTTGCATTATTTACAGACGAACAGGAATACAGAAAAAGCCTTGTCTTCCTCATTACAGGAATGACTATCTTCCTTATAATATCAACACTCTGGCCTAACGGACACAACTTAAGGCCGCTTGATATTCAGGGAAAGAACTTATGCTGTCGCCTTGTTGCCGGTTTATACAGAACCGATACACCTACTAATCTTTGGCCCAGCATTCACGTTTATAACTCGATTGGAGCTCACCTTTGTGTTTCACACTGCAGCGCCACTAAAGATAAAAAGGTTATTAGAATCGGTTCATTTATACTTTGTGTATCAATCATTTTTTCAACTATGCTCATCAAGCAGCATTCATTCTTTGATGTTTGTACAGCCTTTTTAATGGCATTACTCATGGGTATAATTGTTTACAGAACCGAATTAATCGAAAGCATTCACGAATCAATCAAAGATCATGAAAATCATGTTTCTTTACGAAAAGCTTAATAAGTCCAGAATGATGTGAACCAGAAAGGTCCTACTTCAAGCCAACTGCTTAAAGTAGGGCCCTCTTTTTTCATCGTGGCACACCAACCTAATTCAATGGTCACTTATCAAAAATATCTATAGACTAATCTTGCCCTAGAAGCTCTGTGTTTTCATCAACTATTACTTCACAAAAAGGCCTTCCTTGAATGACTTTACTTGACAGAACTTCTTTCATTTCAGCGAACAACCCCAATAGGTCATACTCTCTCTTATTGTCATCATCATTTTCTTTTTTTTCATATAATCCAAACATTACTTCTTTGCCATTTGGAAGTATTTCTTTTTCGTCATACATGCACCCTGTGTGAAATCGATATATCTTTCCACCATACCTAAAATCAAGACCATACCAATGTCCTCCTGAAGGATTCCATTCACCAATATACTGTGAAACAAATTGCTCTAATGATTCATATTCATTTTTCCTCATTTTAAATGAAACTCCTTTTTTATCTTTTTGATGAGTGCCTCCTCTTCCGGAGTCGGTGCTACACCTGGAGCATTCTTATTATGATCCATATACTCATGGCGATGCGGCTGAATACCTTTATGTGGATGAGCAAAATCAATACTCACAGCTTGATTATGAGATTCATCATAATAAGCTAAATGTTTCAACTTCCCTTCTTTGACTACCGCATATATTCTCCCTTCGGTATGTGAATACTCAGGAGCTTTAACATTTTTAGTGTCTTGAAGAATAACTTTAACATTGGTATTACTGCTAAGCGAGCCGATGGACTTATAATGTTGGCCGCCTTCGATAAAAGAAAACTTACCTATATCTATATTTTCAAATGCACCTCTTGACCCCATCTAAGCATTCTCCTTAATCTCAAACACCTGAGAGATTCCTTCTATTCTCAATTGAACTGAATCTCGTGAAAAAGTATCAGAATATGAATAATTGACGAATTTGCCAGTCATCCCACTAATCATTTTGCCATATACAATAATTAATGATGGTTCAAGACGCCTTTTCGTTTCATTAAAACCGTCCAAAAAGACCTCTCTATTATCTTGGCATCCTAGAGTTGATATTACTACAACACATCCCTTCTCAATTCCGCCAAATGCAATATCATACGTATCCGGCAATGCCCACTGTATGGTAGGAAAAACTGTGCATCCATAGTTCTGCCAGGTTCTTCCCAACCACCTAGACTTATAAACATTATGGCGAAGATCATTTATATTCATTTGCGGACATATACTAAAATCAGGCGTTGCTATAGCATAAAATGTCTGAAATAAAGCAACCTTTTTTAGTGGATTATTCCACAAATTTTCCAATCGATAGTCATGTGCAAACATAAGCAGTATTCTTCTATCATTATTGCTTTTGCAAGATAAGTTCTGCAAATTTGTAGCATCGATATCATACCACTCATTTTCATTATATTCAGTTTTTTTGATGATAGGAAACCCATTGGTATCGAGTTCACAATCGCCAATGATGGGGCGAATAATTACATACTTTTCATGTTCATTTAATCCCTTGTTCATTCGCTGTTCTTTCCGGCAAAATGCCAAATTATTATTGATTGTTACCATCAAAAATGCTACTATACAAGGTGCTAAACTTGGATGTGCTTGTAGCATTTCCGAATCATAGGACGCGTTGATTACTGCTGCAACGGTAATCAATGCGTTTTTCTTTCATACTCCATATTATAACATATACGCTATGAGTCATGTTACTACTATTAATTTTTCCCTTTTTTCACGAAATAAATTAGCATAAAATAAAAAAGCCCCACATCAAAACTGTGGGGCTCAATCAATATTATTTTCCGTCAACAATCGGCGGGATAAGACCAATCCAACGATTTACTCTTCTTCTTTTTTCTTACTTAACTTGTATAATAATAACCCAAGTAAGCCTGCTACAAGAGCACCGGCAAGGCAGCCTAAAGCTGTTGATGATGCAGAAGATTTTATTTTGTATGAAGCGCCCTCAGCAGGAAGGTCTCCGCTACATAAATATTTGTAGTTTAAATCAACGACATCTGTTTTATAGAAAATCTCATTTTCTTCAGCTTCTTTAATTGAATCTTCATAGAAGCCTCGTACCTTGCTATCAATCTTAGAGGATGCTTCAGATTCAATGTAAGCACTAACTATGCAATCACCAATACCGGCATTGGGGTTTTTAATATACCTTGATACCATGCCATAAATTTCATCTGTAGGGCTTACTCTCATGGATGATACACACAAGTCATCGTTATTATCATAGTAAGCTATGAAGCAGTAATAAGATGTACTGTTATTTGATGTAAGTGATGCGTATCCGTCAATTAAAATAATGTCTGTGGCATAGTAAATATTACCTGCCTTGATTTCATCTTTTGAAACATTTTCAAAGGCCACCGGCTCTTTGCTTGCTACTGTAATGTAGCGATACCCCATAAAAACAGAAATAACTAAAAGGATTGCCGCAATCGCGAAAGCGTATGCCGCAAAGCCTTTTTTTGTTCGAGGAACACGTACTACCATAAAATATTATACTCCTTTGTACCAAAATTATCCCACGTGAGAGTATAACATCATAAGAAATGTGTCAATAAGCAATTACGGACACAAGATAAAAGGCAACCGCATCCTTTTCTTTTTCCTTGCTGTGGTCTGCTACTATCTTAATTTCAATACTGTGTTCTTTTCTTTCAAGTCTTTCACAAATCAACTGGGTATACAGACAATCGCCCCAGTCCTCGTCAAAGTTCGCATCAAGAACAACCGCATTATCTTCATCCCCGTCAACTATTGCAAGTGCAATTGGTGCCGGCTTATTTACTGATTTTCTGTACTGAACGCAAATTGCCGAGCAGCTGGCAGTAAAAGTAATACTGTCTCCTTCTTTCCAGGAAGTATATCCATGCCTGAAAATTTCCGTAATGTGGCTTTGGGGACTTTCATCCGGCTTAAAGCCATTGATTACGGGTTTGGAATTCAGATTATTTAATCTAATGCCATTTTCATAGTCATTTAATGTTAGTGGCTTAAAAAGGGCCGTATCAATCTTGTGCGGTCTTTTAATATTTAAGGCATTCTCATAAACCTTTTCAAGGTAGTTTATTATAAGTTTTGCAAGAATACTATGCCCAAGATCATTGGGATGCAGATAATCTTTAGTAACCTCTAATGCATCAACGCTTCCACTTGCTACCAAAGGATAAAGGGTATGTTTCATGCTGACATCAGGAAGATCATAATACTTTCCTATAATAAGATGTTTATCCTCAGCACTGGACATATCATCGTATTTAACGTTATGAACAAGCATTAATGAAAGGTCTGAAGAAGACTTTAATATATGCCTTACAAGCCCCTCGTAAGTTTCCATATAATGAAAGGTATTTTCATCATTTACCGAAAACTCTACAATAACAAAATCCGGTTTATACCTAAGCAGGTCATCTTCTACTCTTGCAACTCCAAAATCAGAAGGAGTCCCGCCAATTCCGGCATTTATGTATGTCACACTGCTTTTAGGAAACTTTTCCTTCCACCAGCTGTAGACAAGATAGGCATAACAGGTTTCAGGCACTGATGATAAGCAGCCCTGGGTGATGCTTCCACCTAAAAAACCAACAGTCACGGCCTCGCCGGACATCGCCTTTAGCATTGCGTTTTCAAGGCGTCTGTTGTCTCCGAAATTCATTATTCCTTTATCGTAATTAATATCCATCATATAGTTCCCCTGCTATATTAAAAAACTTATTTAACTTCAACCAGGTGAATAAGCTTAGACTTATAGTCTCCCCAGATGCGACTTTCACGGATTCCGGCATACATGAGCATGTCGCCAGTGTAAACCATGCCGCTTTCAAGGTCTTTATACTTTCTGGATGCGTCAAGCCCCTGAAGTTTAATTGTTAAAGGCTTCATATTAGGACGGTTCATAACACTTACAAAGGTCACAAGAATCTCAGATTCATCCTTGGCCTTAACCATCCAGCAGTCATATTCATTATTATCGGCAAAAGAAGCCAGACGGTAGTAGTCACCTTCTCTTACAAGGTCGTTGTACTTATGGTACATTTCAACCTGCTTGGGAATCTCATCCCTGTCTTCTTTGGAAATCTTAGTAATATCAAGTTCGTAGCCAAAGGTACCTGCAAGTGCAACGTGTCCTCTGGTTTCAAAAGGTGTAACCCTTCCTAATATGTGGTTAGGGCAGTCCGATACATGCGCTCCCATTGAAGATAAAGGATACACAAGCGCTGTACCCTCCTGGATTCTAAGTCTTTCAACTGCATCAGTATCATCAGAACACCAGATCTGAGGGCTGAAATAAAGCATACCGGGATCAAAACGTCCGCCGCCACCAGAGCAGTTTTCAAGTAAAAGGTTAGGATAACTACTAACAAGACGACCCTGAAGTTCATAGACAGCCATAACATATCTGTGGAAGAATTCTCCCTGTCTGTCATTATCAAGTCCTAGGCTTGCAATATCTGCAAGTGGTCTGTTCATATCCCACTTAACATATTCAATATTTGCACTGTCAACTACGGCCTTAATGGAATTCCATGTATGCTCCATAACTTCGCTTCTTGTCAAATCAAGAACATACTGGTTACGACTCTTTCCCGCAACACGTCCCGGCACTGCAATAGCCCAATCAGGATGTGCCCTGTAAAGGTCTGAATCGGGACAGATCATTTCAGGTTCCATCCAGATACCAAATTTAAGACCAAGTTTATTTACCTCGTCTACAAGGTATTTAAGTCCTCCCGGAAGTTTCTTTTCATTTACTATCCAGTCGCCTAAAGCCTTGTTGTCATCATTTCTGTCGCCAAACCAGCCATCGTCCATTACAAGCATTTCGATACCAACCTTGGAGGCTTCCCTTGCAATGTCCAAAAGCTTTTCGGTATTAAAATCAAAGTAAGTTGCTTCCCAGTTATTAATAAGAATGGGACGCTTCATGTTCTTATAGGGACTTCTTATAAGATGCTTTCTGTATAAATCGTGGAAGGTTCTTGTCATCTTTCCAAGGCCCTCTGCAGAATAAACCATTACTGCTTCAGGTGCTTCAAAAGAAGCATTTGTCTCAAGCTTCCACTTAAACTTATAAGGGTTAATACCCATTGTCATTCTTGCATAGTCAAACTGATTGCGATAAATATCAGCATCAAAGTTTCCTGAATATACAAGGTTCATTGCATAAACCTGACCCTGAGTCTGAGTAGTATTAGGGCTGACAAGTGCAATAAAAGGATTCTCCTGGTGACTTGATATACCGCGTTTGGAAGATATTCCCTGATAGCCGTGTGCAAGAGGATATCTTTCCATTCTTCTTTCTCTTGCCCATGTTCCGCAAAGTTTTAATACTTCAAAATCTTCATTATATAAGTCAAGGCAGGTTGACATAACTTTAGTAAGATATATCGCCTTACCTTCATTTATTACTTTTACGCTTCTTGTGATGGCATCAAGGTTTTCAAATACTGAATAAGTAAGCACAACCTTTAAGCCAAGAATATCGTCCTTTAAAATCACATCAAGACTCTGACACTCATCCTCCCCTGCAAATGTTGCGGGAAGACCTGAAAGCTTTCTTTTGCCCTTATAAATCTCATGTGAATCGTATTTAAGTTCTAAAACGCTGTAGCCTTCCTGTGTTTCCACTTCCATTGCTGTAGTTCGAAAGTCGCCTGTCCCTCCTGTCGGATATTCAAAAGAAACACAATCAACATAAGAAAGTTTCTCGCGTTCAACCCAGGCCTGAGTTGCATTTGGGTCCTGAAGGGACAAGTAAGAAAGGTTATCGTCTGACACTTTGGGTCCGTAATAATAATGTACTAAATGACCAAATTCCTTTCCGACTGCGAACACATAGCTTGTGTTTGGAGTATCAAGTTTAAAGGTCTTGCTTGCAGGATTAAATGAAATCATATCAGCCTCCGGATTAATTTATCTTTTGTTTTCTTTTATCGCATTTACAACAGTCGCCACAGTCCTGGCAGGAACACCTGCCCACGTTTTTACGTGAGAAGTGAAAGGCCACTAAAACCAGGGCAATTAAAATCAATAGAACTACAATACTTGCAAAATTCATAGGCATTTCCAATCTAAACAAAGAGCCCGACAATGAGGTATGTTATAAGGCCGCATATCCAGGCAATTATGCACTGCGCCGTAACCATGAACAAGGCCCATTTTACGCCGAGTTCTCTTTTTACGGATGCAATCGCTGCAACGCAGGGAGTGTATAAAAGGCAGAAAACTAAAAGTGCTGCTGCCGAAGCTGCGTTTAATATTGTTAAAAGACCGTCTACTCCTCCATATAAAACGTTTAGAGTAGATACAACACTTTCTTTGGCAATAAAGCCTGTAATAAGTGCTGTTGAAATTCTAAAATCATTAAAGCCAAGTGGCGCAAAGATTGGAGCTATAATACCTGCTATGGATGAAAGGATACTTTCATTGATATCATCCACGAAGTTAAGTCCAAAGCCTAAATTCTGTAAAAGCCATACAATAATTGTTGCAATAAAGATTACAGTGAAGGCTCTTTGTAAAAAATCCTTGGCCTTGTCCCACAAAAGGTGCAAAACATTCTTGGCCCCGGGAATTCTATAGTTTGGAAGTTCCATTACAAAAGGAACCGCTTCGCCCTTGAACAAGGTATGCTTAAAAATATGGGCTGTAAATATTCCGACTAAAATACCAAGCAAATACAGGCCCACCATTATTAGTCCCGCGTATTTAGGAAAGAATAAGGTCGTAAAAAATCCATAAATGGGTAGTTTTGCAGAACAACTCATAAAAGGTGTCAGTAAAATAGTCATCTTTCTGTCACGCTCTGAAGGAAGCGTTCGACTGGCCATTACACCGGGTACGGTACAGCCAAAGCCGACAAGCATCGGAACAATACTTCGGCCCGAAAGACCAATTCTTCTTAAAAGTTTATCCATTACAAAAGCAACTCTTGCCATATAGCCGCTGTCTTCAAGCATTGACAAGAAAAAGAAAAGGGTCACGATAATAGGAACAAAGCTCACCACGCTTCCCACGCCTTCAAATACTCCGCCTATTACAAGAGCATGCAGGGTCTCATTTACATCAAGTGTTGTTAAAAGACTGTCTGTCGCTGCTGCCAGCGAATCTATTGCCATCTGAAGCAGATTCTGGAAAAAGGCTCCAATTACGTTAAATGTTAAAAAGAAAACAACTCCCATAATAAGTATGAAGCTGGGAATTGCCGTATACTTACCGGTAAGAATTTTATCGATTTTACGGCTTCTTTCATGCTCTTTGGATTCGTGTGGTTTTATTACCGCATCATCGCAAAGCTTTTTAATGAAAGAAAATCTCATATCTGCCATGGCTGCTGCTCTGTCAAGGCCTCTTTCTTCTTCCATCTGACAGATAATGTGCTCAACCATCTCCTCTTCGTTGGTAGAAAGTTTTAACTGCTTTAACACAAGTTCGTCACCTTCAACCAGCTTGCTGGCTGCAAATCTTACAGGAAGCCCTGCTGCCTTGGCATGATCTTCAATCAAGTGCATGATTCCGTGAAGGCATCTGTGTACCGCACCACCATGATCGTCCTTATCGCAGAAGTCCGTTCTACCGGGTTTTTCCTGGTATTTTGCAATATGAACCGCATGGTTTATAAGTTCGTCTACACCTTCGTTTTTAGAGGCTGCAATAGGAACTACCGGAATTCCTAATGCATCTTCCATGTTATTTATGAGGATTGAGCCACCGTTTCCTCGTACCTCGTCCATCATATTAAGAGCAAGAACAATCGGTATTCCAAGCTCCATTAACTGCATTGTAAGATAGAGGTTTCTTTCAATATTTGTGGCATCCACGATATTAATAATACCTGTAGGTTTTTCTTCGAGTATGAACTTTCTTGAAACGATTTCTTCACTTGTATAGGGTGAAAGAGAATAGATTCCGGGAAGGTCAGTTACCTCAGTTTCAGGGCGTCCCTTCATCTCACCGCTTTTCCTGTCAACGGTTACTCCCGGAAAGTTTCCGACATGCTGGTTAGAACCTGTAAGCTGGTTAAAAAGTGTTGTTTTACCGCAGTTCTGATTACCGGCAAGAGCAAATGTAAGTTTAGTTCCATCAGGCAAAGGATTTTCGTGTTCCTTTACATGATACTTGCCACCTTCACCGAGACCGGGGTGGTCTACTCTGTTTTTAGGACTTTCATAATAATCACAATCACCCCTGCAGTCATGAACTGATTCTTCAACAATTTCAATCTGGGCTGCATCATCAAGTCTTAAAGTAAGCTCATAACCGTGAATCATAAGCTCCATCGGATCTCCCATAGGAGCAAATTTTGTAAGTGTTACTTCCACTCCGGGGATAAGTCCCATATCAAGAAAATGCTGTCTTAAATTACCCTGACCGCCAACACTTTTAACGACGGCGGTCTTACCGATTCCTAACTCTTTTAATGTCATCTTAAAACTCTTTCTGATTAGTTGAAATTAAATATTTTGTTGGATATTTTATATCCTGCCTTCACAACGGTTTTTCCTATAATTCCAGGGAAGTTCATGGCAATACCAAGGAATCTGAAGCGAAGTCTTGTATAAAGTTCAAAGTCTTCTTTCTTCATCCATTTCCATAAAGCTTTCTTTTTCTCAAAAGACTCCTTGTCCCCTGCTAAAATCAGGAAGGTTGAGGAAATTGTTGTGATGATTTCAAGATAATTAAACATGTATCTTGAAAGAGGTTTTCTGTGATAAAGCTTCTTCATCCACTTGGAATAATATGAAAACATAAGTCTGTTCACTCGAATCTGCTGGTCGATTCTTTTAATCATTACGCTTTCGTTTACAGACTGATCGTCTCTTCCTATGAAGTACATATAAAAGTTTACGTCAAGATAGTACATTCTGTGAACATGAGTCATGGGCTCAAATACGTAAATGTTATCAACGTAGAATGTGTGCTTTGGTAACTGTATTCCACAGTCTCTTAAAAGCTGTGTTCTGTAAATTACCGAGTGCATAAGAATGTACTGACCCTTTTTAAAGTATCCGGCTTCTTCCCAGCCAAAGACTCTGTTAACGGGAAGTACTGAAGTATACTTCATGACATGCTTCTTCTTAACGCCAACTTTGTCGTATACAAAGTTTGAAATAAGCATATCAAGCATATTGTCGGGATTTGAGTATTCTCTTAAGGTCTTTAAAATTTCCATGTAGGCCTTAGGCGATACGTGATCGTCTGAGTCAACAACCTTAAAATATAGACCTGTTGCGTTCTTAATACCCGTGTTTACGGCTTCACCGTGACCTCCGTTAGGCTGGTGAATTGCTTTAATGATAGTAGGATACTCAGCTGCAAGTCTGTCAGCGATGGCCGCTGTATCGTCCTTGGTTGAACCATCATCTACGATGATGATTTCAACATCTTCTCCTCCTACCAATAATGAATTGATACAGTTTTCCATGTATTCGGCTGAATTGTAGCATGGAACTGCAAATGATAATAACTTCATAAAACTTCTCCCCTCTGATTAAACAACCATAAGCCGGACACTGGTCCGGCCTTTGTTTATCTTGGATTTATATATGGTACTCTTGCACTCGGAACGACTTCCGATGCAGGAGTTGTATGTATTGCCTGGTCATCAAAGAATATGTGGGCTCCAAAAGCCTCAAGCACATCCCTTTTTGATATTCCGCCCAGAAAAAAAGCTTCGTCGATACGAACATTCCAGGCACGAAGCGTACGTATAACTCTTTCGTGAGCCGGTGCACTTCTTGCTGTAACCAAAGCTGTTCGAATCGGAACATCCTCGAGAGCAAACTCCTTTTGCAGGTCTGAAATAGTCTTAAGAAACTTGGCGAAGGGTCCCTGCGGAAGGGGATTGTTCGCGTTTTCTTTTTCATTCTTTTCAAAGGCTTCAAGACCTTCTTTCTGGTATATCTGTTCAGATTCATCAGTAAAGAGAACCGCGTCTCCGTCGAAGGCTATTCGAATCTGCTTTAAATGCTCGTTTATGTCGTAGGCCTTGTTTACGTCGTTACAGATAATACCGGCTGCGATCCCTGAATTAATCGCTGACTGCACATCGTCTTCGTAAGCCGAAAGAAACAAATCGGTTTTAAAGGCGTTTAAATAAGGAGCAAGACTTCCACCGCTTGCAAGCACGGCTCTTGTAATATTTAAGCCATAATATTCAATGGAATTAAAAACTCTTAGTGAAGTATCCGCGCTGTTACGGCTCATGATAATAACTTCAACTCTTCCCTGCTGGCCCTTTAAGTTGTTGATATTAAGTAAGGCCCTTATAAGTTTAAAACCGGGACCCGGATTTAATATCTCGTTTTCATGCTCCTTCTGGTATTCGCAGTAAGCATCAAGACCTTCTTTTTCAAATATTTCGTTTTCCTTGGTCAAATCAAACAAAGCACGTGATGAAACACCAATAACAAGTTTCTTGTCAAGATTGTATGCCATAAAAAAGCTCCGTTTCTCACATGCCCGAATGATTTATCGTAATCTGGTACATTCGAAACGGGCACGTGTCATAATACTGTACTTTAGTTCCTCGTAACGATCTTCAATTTTTCCATCCTTGATTTCCATATCAAGGGATACTGCCATTGTGTTAATCATGTCGTCGGTAATTCTGGGATGGATCTTCGCCAGAATCTCAAGTTTTCTTTCGCAGGTGTCTGCATCAAGAAAGTCCATAACTCCAGGGTCTACCGCTGACTTCTGGCGTTCAAATCTGTACTCCTGGTCGACGTCAGGATATTTTTCTTTATCCACAGGACTCATAAACATTTCAAGGGGCCTTGCATAAATACCGCCCTCTCCGTAAAGAGCCTGATAAATAACTAAAGTTTCACGGGTTTCACTATGAGTTGCAAGGTGTAAAACCTTGTAGTAATTTCCCTTAAAATGCTTGTAAACTCCGCCAATTTCCGGTGAATTCATAAAACTCTCTTTCCGATTCATCAGTGAGCAAAAGAAAAACTAACGCAAGCATTGTCTACTTCAAGGACAAGCTCATTAAGTTCTTTAAAAAGTCCGTCCCAATCACTGATGTGATCATAAATATATTCAGAGGTATGGATTGAAACTTCGTAATCGATATTCACTCCATCCAATGTTGTCTTGGTCATTGTTACACCTGCTTTATAAACTTCGTTGCAGGTTAAAACTTCTTTAATCTGTGCAATATAGTCGCTTTCAGCTGCATCGGT
The DNA here is from genome assembly GCA_024403515.1 of Lachnospiraceae bacterium. Lineage (GTDB taxonomy): Bacteria > Bacillota > Clostridia > Lachnospirales > Lachnospiraceae > UBA1258. The sequence goes on along the minus strand of JAKSRS010000031.1, from coordinate 4,002 downwards.
TGCAGTTGAAAAATAGGACTTATCTCTTGCGATTGCCTTTATTGAAAAAATGCTTCCTAAAATGATAATCAAAACTAATGCGCTCAGTACTGCAAATCCTTTATTTAATGCCTTAGATGTTCTCATAATGTACCTCCAAATCTCGTTTGCATGTTGTTTATGGTGCTAAGATACACTATGTTCTGTCCGCATTATTGGACTTTGTTGCAATTTTATAAGTCGATTTTTCTGTAAATCAGGCATTTCGGCTTATTATATTTATCTCAGTTTTTAATTATCTGCCTGGGAACATTCAATAATTAAAAGTTCGATGCTTAAAGCATCTGATATATTTCCGGATTTAATATCCTCGTCCGCCTTGGCGCAGGCTTCAAGGCAGCGCTTAATTTTCTTTTTACTAAATCCTGATACGCTGGCACTGATTTTTTTAACAAGCCAGTCAGGACTTCCAAGCTTTTCCGCTATGGCTCTTGGCCCAAATTCAGCATTCAGTAATGACTTTACCTCAAGCATCTGATTGTACTGTCTTGTGATAAGCGTAAGAATATGAAAAGGTGATTCTCTTAAAGTAAGCAGATCATAATAAAGCTTCAAGGCTTCCTTCTGGCGATGATTTCCTATGGCACTAACCATATCGAAAATCTTGTTATTTACCTGGTGAGTGCAAACTTCGTCTATATCCGAAATTGTGATTTCATCTCTTTCAAGACACCAGCAGGCAAGCTTGTTAACTTCCATATAAAGGGTATATAAATCACAGCCAACTTCGTTTACGAGATATTCGGCTGTTGAGCTTCTGATAAGCTTACCCTCCTTCTTGGCAAATCTGGCAACCTGCATCGAAGCAGCTTCAGGCGTTAATTTCTCGCAGTTTTCACAGATACCAGCCTTAGAAATCGCCTTAAAAAGTTTGGATCTTTGGTCAGCTTTTTCTTCGGAAAAGATAACGACCACATCCTCAGATATGTTTTCAATAGCCGATAAAAGTCCATCACTTTCTTTACCTTTTCTTTTGCCTTCATTGGATTCATCATCTGATGATCCTTTAGCAAACCAGCCGCTGTTTTCAACAACTATTACCCTGTGGTCGGCCATAAATGGCATGGTCTCCATGAGTCCAATGACCTCGCTCATGTCGGTTTTACTGCCTTCAAAATAGGAGTAATTAAGGTTGTCCCCTTCTGCCACAAGTTTTCTTACAAGATAGTTCTTGTAAGAGTTTCGGTTAAAGGCCTCATCACCGAAGAAAAGGTAGACATTTCTATATGTATTTGCTTGTAATTCTTCAGTAAGTCTGCTCATTGAAAATCCTTGTGTTTAGCGCTTTTTCTTATGTCAAAGTGCAGTTTCGTAAGACTTTTAAATCCTCCTTGCCACATTGACATACTTCCTTGATATTGTACCACTTTTGGCCTGTTAGGAATACTGTTTTTTATCAAAAGAAAGTACTTTCAAAGATACAAAATCCTCTTATACTATTGAAAATTTGCCTTCGAAATATTATCATCCATTTATCAGCGCTCATCCCTCCTTGGAGGGACAATGAAATCAAATAAATTATTATCTGTTATTCTTATTACTTTTATTTTTCTATTTTCAACTTCATGTGCTAAAGATGGCGGCACAGTTATCACTGATGATAACCCCATAAACTATCAGGATAGTGAAGTCAAAAACCAGGCCTTTAACCAGGATGATGACAAGAACCTGACCTGTAATGATGAAAATGAAGATGGCAGCCTTGGTTTACATAACGCAAGTGAGATTTGTGTGTGCATAACAGGAGCCGTACTAAATCCCGGAGTATATTATCTTGAAGAATCAAGCAGAGTATACGAGCTTATAAATGCAGCAGGCGGGCTGTTAGATGATGCGGATATTGCTAATCTAAACCTTGTAAGTCCACTATCAGACGGAATGCAGATTAGTATCAGAGCAAAGGATACGGAAAGGAATTCGGGCGAATGTTCAGTTAACATAACAAACGACATGATGTCTTCCGACGATTCCTCTGTTTTGCTAAATTCATCTATAATCACTTCTGAAGCTTCTTCAAACAAAGTTAATATAAATACAGCAGACGAAACTTTGCTTACTACTCTTCCATCAATTGGTAAAACAAGAGCTTTGGCAATAATCGAATACCGAAATAAGAATGGTAACTTCTCTTCGATTGAGGATATTACGAAGGTCTCAGGAATCAAGGAGGGAACCTTTGAAAAGCTCAAAGATCTTATCTGCGTCAGATAGCCCAGGTCTTAAGACTACGAAAAGAGCCGACAGTCATGCACGTAAGGTCTTTGGAAATTTTCATACCGGTAATACCAAAGACTACTTCCCGCCAAAGCGTCCTCTTTTAGTTGTCGCTATTGCATATCTTGCATTATCGATACTTTATGTAAACCTATTCTACGTTTTTCCGAAATTAAATATAACTGATAAAGGCCTGGTTACTATTCAGGGCAAAGTTTCTGATATCAGCCTGAATTCAGACGGCAGCATTGCTTCTTTTGTGCTAAAAGGTGTTTATAAAGAAAAACGAATCGGGATAAATAAAGGCTTGGATGTTTTGTGTTATGTAAACCATAGTGAGGGCTATGCATCGCATTATAAGCGTCAAAATATGGATTCAGTTTCGAGTTATGTAAACATGGGGCCTGATGATATTTCCCCTGTTTTTCCCGGTGGAATATATGAGGTTTCCGGCAAGGTTCGCCTGTATTCAAATGCAACTAATCCGGGCGAATTTGATATAAAGCGCTACTACGAAAGCCATCATGTTATTTATTCAATAACCCTGTCTTCGGTAAAGTGCCTAAGGCCGGCACCCGGACTACTTGAAACCTTTTTTAAGCTAAGATGCTTCTTTTTAAGGCAGATCCGGCTTAACTGCCCACTTGAATACGGAACAATAAATACAATTCTCTGGGCAGATAAGTCTGCTTTGCAAAAAGACAGAAAAGACCTCTACCAAAGCGTCGGACTTGCGCATTTTCTGGTCATCTCAGGGCTTCACATACAGATTCTTGGCACCGCACTTTACTATCTTTTAAAGAACCTTAGCATTCCAAGAAGCATTTGTGCCCTAACTTCCATGGCCCTGATACTCCTTTATTCTTTACTGGTAGGCTTCCATGTTTCAGTCTTTAGAGCCATAGTAATGTTTTCATTAAGGCTCTTAGGAGATATATTAAAGCGACCATACGATATGCTAAGCGCCTTAGGCCTTTCAACATTTCTGGCCCTTATAATTGATCCTTTTTCCATTCTTGATAATGGTTTTATCTACTCATACCTTTGTGTGCTGGCGCTTTCCATATACATGGAAATACTTTCCAAAAATTCCAAAAAATATATGGTTGCTGTCACCGTATGGCTTTACCTTCTTCCCGTGAATCTTTTTACAAACTATAAGGTTTCACTTATATCAATCTTTTTAAATCTTGTGCTTGGTATTTTCACCGGACCGCTTATGATAATTGGATGTTTTTGCTTCGTTTTAAGTTTACATAACTTTGTAATCCTTGCTGCAATCTGCGACTTTCTCTTTGCACTTTTGATTCGATTTATGGATAAAGTCTGCGACATTTTTAACCACTTTAGTGCCCTGACCATACTCGGAAAACCTAATGCAATCGCGCTTTTTATCTACTATCTCATTCTGCTTACCTTTCATATTTTTGGGCAAAAGAAAGCTAGTCGTTTCCTCGAGAACCTTTTATACCTCTTTCTTGTCCTGTTTATCTCGACTAATTTTTCTTTTGCCCCCTTTATGACCATGCTGGATGTCGGGCAGGGCCAGTGCATCGTTGTCTGTTACGCTCCTAAAAAGTGCATAATCTACGACATTGGCTCCTCATCAAAAAATGATATCAGTAAACGCATTATCTTTCCTTTTTTACAGTCCAAAGGCATTTATACGGTGACTGATTTGTATCTTTCACACTCAGATTCAGACCACACAAATGCCCTTTCAGATTTTATTTCAGATTCCGAAAGTGA
>JAKSRS010000030.1 GCA_024403515.1 Lachnospiraceae bacterium | reverse complement strand
CTTTTAGCATGCTTTGTGATGGTCTTTAAAAAGTCTGTTGTATCGTCGTTAAAAATGAGAATCTCACCCGTGGGTGTTGAGTAACCCGCTTTCTTTTGACGAAGATACTGAATCATCATGTTGTCGGTTGACTTATAAATAAAGGGTATCATGACCTTCTGGCCGTTGATTACAAAGTTGTCGTCCGAATCCTTTTGCATAGCCTTTTCGGACACTTCCCAAATAAAGTCCCAGGTCACTACATCAGGAACTTCGTAGCCAAGCTTTTCAACGAGATCTTTATTAATGTAACAAGCCTCGGTTGAACGCATGTAGGGTACAGCGTAGTGGTAGCCGGAAAGAACACATTCATCCAAAAATGAAGGAATCATCTCATCAAGCTTAGGACCGTCAAACTTAACCTCACTTCCGCCAAGCCCGTACTTTTCATCAGAAAACAAATCATCTAGTGGAACAACCGTATTGGCACCGGTCATATAGGTGGCAATGTGGTCGGGGTATGTTACGCAGACATTAGGCGTTGTATCCGTGGAAATATTGGTAATTACGTCGTTATAAAGCCTTCCGTAGTCAGTGTAAACTCTTAAATTCACCTTGATATTAGGATATATCTTTTCAAAGTCCGAAATTGCTTTTTCGTATATCTCTTTCTGGGTGATGTTGGTATCATTTTTGGCCCAGAAGGTAAGCTCATAGTTTTTACTGCTATCAAATTCCTCGGGTGTTTTGTAAACTACACTCTCCTTGGCACCATGGCATCCGGTCAAAAGAAAGCTTACAAGTAAAAGAGGGCCAAACATAAGAGCAAATCTTTTCTTTGTCATCCTTTTGTACCTCCTCTTGAAACACCTTCCATAATCTTTTTATGGAAGAAAAGAAACAGAATAATAAGTGGAACCGAAATAACCACTACTGCTGCCATCATGGCAGGAATGTTGTCACGGCCAAAGCCGTTTTCACGAATCTGCTGGATACCATTTGAAACAAGATAGTAATCGGCATTATCCGTAATAAGTCTGGGCCACACATATGAATTCCAGCACTCAATAACCTTTAAAATAAGTATGGTCACAATCGTAGGTCTGCAAATAGGAACCAAAACCTTTAATAAATACTTAAGGTCAGACGTTCCATCTACCTTGGCAGCCTTATAAAGTTCTTCGGGAACCTGCTCGAAGTTTTCCTTTAATAAATAGATATAGAAAACCGAGGCAACCGAAGGAAGAATAAGACCCATATAGGTATTTCTCATGTGCCAGTTTGTGATGGTAACAAAATTTGTGATTACAACAAGCTCGTTTGGAATCATCATAAGCGAAAGAAAAAGTGCGAAAACAAAATCCTTTCCCTTAAATTTAAGCCTTGCAAATGCGTAGGCTGAAAGCACGGTAATAACAAGCATAATCAAAGTCGTAACGGCTGTGAAAATGATTGTATTTACAAAGTACTTTCCAAGTGAAACAGCATTGAAAGCCTCAACGTAGTTTTGGATTGTAGGGCTTGTTGTGAAAAACTTTGGAATATATTCCGAGTTGTATGAACCGTAATCCTTTACAGATGTAAGTAACATCCAGTAAAAAGGAAATAGGACGATAAGTGCCCAAAGTGTCAAAAGAAAGTATGTAAGCCCCGTCTGGCTTTTTCTTGCAATTCGGGCGGTTTTTTCAATCTTTTCATAATCTTTAAAATCAGACATATTAACCTCCCTACACGTTCTTTCTACTTACCATAAGGTTTATAACCGTGATGGTAAAGACGATTGCAAACAGTATAAGTGACGCTGCCGATGCATATGAAGGGTAACCGCCGCTGTTACCGTAGAGCATGTCATAGACATAGCCTACGATTGTATTCATACCCGCAGCATTCAGGTTGGTTCCAAAAATAGCAACCTCATCGCTGTAGGCTTTGAAGGCACCTATAAAACCTGTGATTATGAGATAAGAAATCATAGGTGAAATCATAGGAAGCGTAATCTTATAAAAGATTCTAAACTTTGAAGTACCATCAACCTTGGCAGCGTTATAGTAGGTCTGCGGAACACTGGCAAGTGCACTTGTAAGTATAAGAATCTTAAAAGGAAGCACTATCCAGATTGTGTAAAAGCACATAACAAACATTTTGGCAGCATAGGGTCCGTCAATGAAATCTATGGACTCGTGGCCAAAGAAGTTAATGATAAGATTTATAAGACCATCCGAATATGCGGTCTTTTTAAATAAAATCATAAAAACTAAACCTACTGCCAGAGTATTTGTTACATAAGGAAGGAAAAATACCGTCTGGTAGAGGTCTCTTAGAGGCTTAATTGAGTTAAGTCCAAGAGAAATCAAAAGTGCAATAAGCGTTGAAAGAGGCACCGTTATTATAACGATAATAAAAGTATTCTTTATGGCCTGCATGAAGAAAGGATCATGAAGGACATAGGAGAAATTGTATACACCATATCCAAAGAAGGACTGGGATGCAAAATTATAGCCCTCTTCCACCGAATAAATCACAACATCTATAAGTGGATATACCATAAAAAGGCCCAAAAACAATATCGCAGGAAGCAGATAGAGCCAGCCTTTAAAATCTTTCTTTTCCATTTCTTTCTCCTAACCTAAATAAATTCTTTCTTCAGTTTCTTTACTAAAGATATGTACTTTATGAGGCTTTAAGGCAAAAGAAACCTTTCCACCGTCCGTATTTACATGAATATCGGAACTGATAATTGCTCTAATTTGGGTAGAGGTCATTCCATCGTGAGAAGAAATGATACTTGAGTCACGCCCCATTACCTCGTAGGCCTTCAAATCGCACTTAAACGGACCGTTTTCATCCGGAATAAATCCTTCAGGTCTTATGCCGACATGGACCTTTTGATCAGTTACGCCGTCCATCTTTAAAACTGCGTCCTCTCCAATAAAAAGCACTCCGTCTTTAATTTCGCCGTCAAAGGTATTAATTGCGGGAGTACCTAAAAACTTGGCCACAAAAAGATTCTTGGGATCATCATATACGTCCTGAGGTTTTCCAATCTGCTGAAGCAAACCATCTTTCATAACAACAATCAAATCGCAGATGCTCATGGCTTCTTCCTGATCGTGAGTTACGAAAATTGTTGTAATACCGGTCTTAGTCTGAATTCTTTTAAGTTCTTCTCTTGTCTGAAGTCTTAATCTTGCATCAAGGTTAGATAAAGGCTCATCTAAAAGTAAAATCTTGGGCATCTTAACAAGAGCTCTGGCAATAGCTACACGCTGCTGCTGACCACCTGAAAGTTCTGAAGGCTTTCTATCCATAAGTTCGAAAATCTGCACAAGCTTGGCAGCCTCGTCGGCCTTTTCATCCATCTGTTCTTTAGTAAGCTTATCCTTGCCCTTAAGGTTCTGAAGGGGAAAAAGAATGTTCTGGCGAACAGTAAGATGAGGATACAGGGCATAATTTTGGAATACAAGTCCAACTCCCCTGTGTTCTGCAGGAACAGTGGTAACATCGTCATCACCAAAGAAAATCTTACCTTCAGTGGGCTTTTCAAGACCACTTATCATATTTAAAGTGGTACTTTTTCCACAGCCTGAGGGTCCGAGAAGACCTATAAGTTTTCCATCTGGAATTTCAAAAGAAAACTTATTAACGGCAATTACATCTTCCTTGATTTTTTTGTTACGGTTAGGAAATCTTTTGGTCAGATTTTCGAGAACTACTTTCATATATTTTTCCTTTCATATTTAGAAGGTTTTATACATTTTCTTCTTATTTTCATTCAACAGACTATATGTGTCAACCCATTTATTTTGTGTGACAATATGCTAACTTTTGTTTGTGTTATATGTAAAAATAACTTATATTAGATATATGTAGTAAATATTTTGGGAGAGGGTTATAAAAATGAAAAATGAAACTACTAATTCATCAGCTTCACTGAAGCTAAATGTCAAAAGAACATGCCTCATCGGTTTTGCTTTCTTTGGAATCCTTCTTTTGTGGCAGGTTTATGATTCATGGTGTCCTACCTTCTTAACTGACATCTTTGCCCGTCAGATGTACGGACTTTCATCTGCAGAACTTAAGGCCGGAGATCCCGGTAAAATCTTACAGGTTCAGTGGATTGTTGGAATCATCATGGCGTGTGACAATCTCGCGGCGCTGATTCTTTTGCCTTTATTTGGTAACATTTCAGACCGCACAAACACTTCAATAGGAAAGCGAATGCCATTCATTTTAACAGGTACATTCGTTGCAGCAATTGCATTCCCTTTTATTCCTTTATTTTTCCACAAAAATAACATCGTAGGCATGGTTATCACAATGGCCATCGTTTTAATGTTTATGATGATGTATAGAAATCCTGCGGTTTCTCTCATGCCCGATATTACACCCAAGCCACTTAGAGCCAAGGCTAACGGTATCATTAATATCATGGGATACTTCGGTGGTGCGTTCGCTACAGTGCTTGGAATTTTCCTTAAATTAAGCGATTACATAAATGCCCCCGATGCGGCAAGAAAGGTTTGGACAATAGAAATACCATTTATTATCGCATCACTTTTAATGGTTGTATCAGCCATGGTTCTTTTCTTTACAATCAAGGAAAACAAGATTAAAGAAGAAATTAAAGACGACCTTGAAGAAGGTGAAAGACTTGCGGCCGTTGAAACTCCTATCGATGATAACGCTCCAATGTCTAAGGCCAACAGAAATATGCTTTTAGCAATCTTAGGTGCTGAATTTTTATGGTTTATGTCTGACAACGCAATCGGAACTTATATAGGTAACTACGTAATCTACTACCTTAACTCATCTTCAAGTAACACAATGATTTTAACAATCCTTGGAGGTCTTGCTTCAGTTATCGGTTTTGCGACAGCAGGTTCCATTGCCGATAAAATCGGAAGAAAGTGGACTATTTCAACAGGTTTACTTGTAACATTTTTAGGGCTCATCATTATGTGCTTTGTAGTACCAACAAACGTGGTAACAGGAGCAAACGGAGAATATTCCTTCCCGGTTCTTTTGTTTGTTGTTTGGGCAATTAAAGGCTTTGGTATGGCTCTTGTTCATAACTGCTCATTCCCCATGGTTGTCGAGCTTTGCTCATCCAATAAAATTGGAAAGTTTACCGGTTACTACTACACAGCAAGCATGTCAGCCCAGACCGTTACACCTATTCTTCTTGGCTTACTTTTAAATATGTTTAGTGCATGGAGAGCACTTCCTATATATGCTACAATTCTTTCGCTTATTAGCCTTATAGTATTTACACTCCTTGTTAAAAACATTAAAGCTTCAAAAGTTGCCAATGTTAAAGGCCTTGACGCTTTAGGTGCAGATGACTAAGTAAATATTAATCAAAGGATTGCCGGTCTTACATACATACCATAGGCCGCTTTCATATTTAGAGATTATGATAAAAAAAGCTGACTACATATCACTGTAGTCAGCTTTTTTACTTTATGCTTTGCGCATTAAAGTTATTTTATTTTTACCTTTACGCTCTTACTCCAAGCTGAGTATGCATTGAGTTTTCCCACCTTATTAATGGCACGAATACGTACATAGTATGTTGTTTTGGATTTAAGCTTGTTTAAAGAAAGGCTCTTTGCGGATGCCTTGGTTACCTTCTTAGTCACTAAACTTTTTCCTAAGAAGTTTTTGTTTGTTGAGTACTGAACTTCATATCCTGTGCAGTTACTCTTTAGTGACTTCCAGCTAAGGGCCATCGCCTTACTCTTAGAAACGGCCTTAAAGCCTGTCACTGAATTGGGAAGATTCTTCTTATCAACAATTGTAAAAGTCTTGGAAATTTTTCCCTTATAGTTCTTTCCTGTGAAAGTAACATTAACAGTCGCTTTTCCTACTTTAGTATTGTTAGCGTATGTTACCTTGTAGTTTTTCTTATCGATTACCACTCCATTTATATCTGTAACTTTTACTGTAGGCTGTACCTTCTTCTTGGCACCCTTGTATGCTGCAGTATCATCTACCGATACGTAAGGACGGTTAATGACTTTAGTTGAAATAACCTTACCGCAGTCTCTACACTTTTCTTCAATTCTTCCATCCTTATCAGCAGTAGCCTCAGTTATCTTTGTCACATACTCTCTATGCTTATTTTTATCTGTAAAGAAGACTTCGGATTCTGCCTTTTCGACCCACTTATCGCCCTCTTTTACGAAATACTTTTCACAAACAGGACACTTAACATGAGCAAGATTTCCATGTGATATGCAGGTAGCCTCTTTAGCCGGAACCATGTATCTTTTTACAAAGTCTTCATTATCAAGCGATGACTTATCTGACGTAAGATATATTTTCACATTGCCTTCAGGCATAATGAATGCGCAATCATAAATAATTCCACCAGTTTCCAAATAATGTAATCCTAATTCAGGATCTGTAAGTGCAATAACCTCGTAGTCAGTACAATCTTCATTATATTTTCTTATTTCAAAATGACTGGGAGAAGTAAAGGCTCTACCGCCGCCAAGAGATATATAACTTTCTTCTCCTGGTGCTGAATATAACATTTCCGTGCATCCTTCTCCCCAACTACAGTGATTTCCTTCAACAAACAAATCGCCAATACGATACTCGCAATCATTTTCAGCATCTTCATAATCGACACTATAAACCTCAGTAAACTGCAACGTAAAGCCATAAGGTGAATAAAGCTGCGACGCTTCCACAACATTTTTGAAACTTCCATCAACCCCAAATTTATCACCTAAAATAGTCCAGATATAATGCTTATTTTTTTCTCCTATTGTAGGCAATTCATCGTCTGCTGTTCTAAGCGACATCTTTGCTCTGGGTTCTATAGTCATTCTACTGGTAAGTATTGTCTTATTACCCTCTTTTACTTTAAAAATCAGCTCATCACCACCGTTAGAAACCTCGGTTCCTGAGTAAGGATCTGATGCTTCACCACATCCAACCTCAATCTTATATTTGTTGCCTCCCTCCAAAACAGTTGTTAGCAACGTTCTACCGCTGACAATATCATAGGCATATATATCTATACCGTTATCCGCAAGAGGCGCCAGGCTCATACAGTTTGCCGCCACACCTTCTCCTCCACTTAAGATTGCATTCGAATAAAACATACTTTTGAATGCATATGGATAAGCGGCGGCTGCGTTAGCTTCGCCTGCATTGCTAAGAAACATAAATCCGCACAACAAAAAAGCTACAACCCTCTTTATTATTCTTCTATTAATTTCCATTCTCATTTCTCCTTATCTTTGCTTAAACAGAATACTTAGTAATGTTACCACCATTTGCTTATCATGTGTACTGGACTAAAGTCTGGTTTTTGTTTTTTTGTATAAAAAAACCCAAGTCACTTTATCGTAGAGACTTGGGTTTTTATACTATCGGACTATTTCTTTTTCCAAACAGCATATAAGGTTACTGTAGCCTTATTCTTTTCTGTAAGGTTCTTTACAGAAGCAGTGTTTTTATAAGCAACATTTCCCTTTTGAGCGTTCTTTTTACTTGTCGCCCAACCGACAAACTTATAGCCGTTTCTCTTATACTTATTAGCGTTTAATTTAATCTTTTTGTCGTATGTCGCCTTCTGCGGTTTTACTGTACCCGAACCACCATTAGCATTGAATTTAATTGTGTATGTATTAGCATTCCACTTTGCATACAAAGTAAGATTTCCGCTACTTCCTGATGCAATCTTAGTGACCTTTTTAGTGAACTTTTTATTTGAATACCAACCAGCGAAGGTATAGCCCTTTTTGCTTGCATCCAAAAGCTTTATCGTAGCACTTTTTGAAGTATACTTTTTAGGATTCTTCTTATTATTCACTCCACCATTTAGCATATACGTTATAGTATATGTCTTGGGCTCTTCCGGCTTGGGAATCGCAATCCACTTTGCATAAAGAGTGATGTCCCCGGTAGTAGAAGAAGTTATCTGGCTAATTGGTCTGGTTAACGCAACATCCAAAAACCAGCCGCCAAAAGTGAAGTCTTTGCGGGTAGGCGCCTTCAATGTAATCGTTTCAGTTCCCTCAGTATATGAAGATGGGTTATCAGGATGATTTGTTCCACCATTTAATACATAAGAAATATTGTATTCTTCTGCGATTTCTTCTGGTTCAATAATCTCAATCCAGCAACTATCAGGTTCAAAAGAATAATGATCTCTTGTCTGTAAAAGTTTAACTGTACCGAATTTGGAACTTATATTATTTAAAGAAACTATCTGCTTTCCTGACAGGTATCCCGGTAAAATAGTTGTATGATTCTTATTGCCTACAATCTTTCCGGTTGCGCCATCATCGGTGTACTGGTGGATGTCTCCCTTTACTGTCATGCTTCCGCCACTCAGATTGAAGGTTCCACTAGTCTGGATATCACAGTTTCCATCTATATTTAAGACTGCATAAGAAGACATTGAAAATGTTGCACTGGATTTTTGATATCCGCCTGCATCTTTGGGAGCCCTCATAATATAATCGCCCTTAACATTAAGAGTAGTATTGCTTCCTTCAAGTTCAAGGCGTCCGGACTTTTGAATGAGATCTCCATTAATAGTTACAACAGACCCTTCTAAAATCTTTGAATAGTCAGTATAACCTTTTAACGAAGAAATGGTAGCCGTTCCATCAACGGAAATTGATGCAGCATTACTAATCCTATAAAACTGGAAAGGAGCATTAGCATTTTTCCAATCCAGGATAACATCTGTTCCTTCTATATTGTAGAAGGTTGTTGTCCTTGTATCTGATACATAGGTAGCATAGATGTCGTGTCTGCCTGCGGTAAACTTTAAAGTCCCATTCTTATCGTAGGGAATAAACGATGCACTATCATCGTGCAAATCTCCATGTAAAATAATCTCTGAGTAGGCCCCATAGGTCATACAAACTTTTACTGTATCAACATATATATCTTTTCCTACTTCAATTTTTCCGTAAAATGATTCTATTCTACCTGAACTTTGTGAGTAGCTTCCATCAACATTTAGTTTCTGGATTCTTAGATCATCTCTTACATAAATATTACCGTTTGTTCCGGTTGCAAGGCTTCCGTCTTCTTTTATCAGACTTCCGTTTATGGTAAGTGAGCCATTGCTGTCAAGACCCTGACTTGAGATTACATCTCCATTTATGACGCAATCATATTCTTTAGTCGCAAAGTTAACCAGTCTGACCGGGTGATTATCGGCTGATAAAGATACATCGCTTCCAAGTCCCTTGATATTAAGACTGTCATCTATAATCAATTCCTCTCCTTCAGCTGCCTTTAAAACTCCAAGACTTGCTGTTGACGGCATTGATACTATATGTTTTTTCGAAGGACTTGATGCAAAACAAGTTGTGTAATAGCCCTGTGCTGTGTAGGTAGATGTTTCTGTACTTCCGGAATAGTCGTAGTAATCTCCATACAGAGTCATTTCACCTTCGCCACCGCCAAAAGATGATTTACTTGAACTATTTATATATAAATTCCCCTTTATAATAATAGATCCACGAACAGAGTTGAACTGCCCACTTCCCTGTATGTAGTTATCTTCGCTCCTTTCCTGAATTCTAATATCACCATCTACCTCAAGCACATTCATCATACCAGCCGCCGAATTTACGCCGTCAATCAAAATCATACCTTTTTCAACGATGAAATCACCCGAAACCTTAAGCAGACTTGACCCTGTTGCCGTAGCACTTCCGTTGTTTGCTCCAACTCTTACGCTTGGTGGAATGCTTGAATCACTAGGCATTATAAGATTTCCTGTAATATCACAAATATTTGAACCGGTAACAAGAAAATTTGTATATATCTCTCCATTTTTAGCTACAAGCTTAACATCCGAAGCGAGACCTTTACAGTAAAAATAGTCTTCTACTATTATAGTATCTGATGATGCACAGCCTATCTTTCCAAGAAGAGTCTCATCTTCAATGTCTATAAGATGATTATGCGTAAGTTCATTAGTTTCAAAATAAAGAACATCACTACCATTACTTGAAATATTACCGGAAAAATCGAAAAAATCTCCGTATACAACCATTCGTCCCTCAGTATTACCATACAAGTAAGATGTAGTGGTTGAATTGTTGAAAATACTTCCCTTAACAGTTATAGTTCCGTGTAAAACTATTCTTCCATCGCCTTTTACATAATCTTCACCGGACTTACTTTGTATGCGAAGATTCTTACCTACAATGAGCTGATTTAGGATTCCTTCAGAAGCATTGTTGCCTTCTGTACTAATAGTCCCCTTCTCTACAAGTAAATCTCCTGTGATTTCCAGTATTGAAGAGCCATCCCCAACATCTGAGCCGTATTTATCCTTTCCTATGGAAATTGTAAAAGTATCATCATGAACAACATCTCCCTGAATTTTACAGTTAAAATTCTGAGTATCTAACTTGACAAGATTAATGGGATTGCTGTCTGAAGCTACAAAATAAGCATTCGACATCAGCTCTCTTATACAAAGAAAGTTTTTCACATAAATCGGATATGAAGAATCACATTTTACATTTCCAAGTATAGTGTTACGGCCGGTCTCAATAGTATGTGACTTACCCGAAGTAAAAAACAAACTTCCACCCAATTCAGCCTTGAACTTACCGTAGGGATCAATCAAATCTCCTCCAAGTGTAAAGTATGTAATTGTTGAAGAAGATGAAGAAAAAACATCTAAATATGTAGCAGCCGAATCAATTGATACATCGCCGGTAACGGTCGTTTTTGATGCATTACTGCAACAGATCGTTCCATTTTTGACATTCAAATCACCGTCTATTTCAAGAACAGAAAATTTGCCGACATTTACGTTACACATACTGTCATTAGTAAGATACGCATCTGATGCGCTTCCTGCCCCGGGACCTATGATAAGTTTTCCAAAGTTTGTCTCAGACGAGGTGCTATTGTTGCTTCCAATTCTGAGCCCACCATAATTTTCAACTGCACCAATAACTGTAAGTGTATAGCCATCCTGAATTTCCACCATTGCGCCCGAATCAATGATCAAATCTCCGGTAATCGAAGTATCATCTGTTATCGTCCAGGTTTCACCATTTAAAACATTTTTGTCTCCTACAACTGTTTCGGCATAGGCCGCATTCGAAAACAGAAAGGATAATAAAATACACCCAAGTAAATAAAATATTTTTTTCATATTTCCCCTGTTCTGCCACCTCGTATGTCAGTGGCTTATTCTTTTGCTAATTTATCATCTATAAGTTCTTCGCTTTATTATTTTGTGAATGTCCCTGTAAAAGTTCCCTGCAAAACACCACCAGTGTAGGTCACCTCAACAGTGCCATCGAAGTTAAATCTAAATCTTCCTTCTGCCAAAATATACTGAGAAATCGTTTCAACCACCACGTAGTCCTTTCCCTGCTTTACGCTGCTAATGGTGGGAGTGTCATAAAATCTGTCGCCATCTACGCCTATAGTTTCAGGCCATCCGGATGCGGAATAGAGTTTGAGATTTTTTATTCCATATCCTTGTTCCTTAGTTAGTTCAAAACAGTTCGCAAGACTATCAGTGTATTTTCCAAGATAACCTTCCAAAACACTCATATCAACTTCGTTTTCAGAGTCTTGACTTCCATTAGATGAGGATCCTGCTGTTGGATAATATTCCCCACCGTAATGATTCTTTAAAATGAACATATCCTCATCCTTTAAGTAGTTAAGTTCTGACCATGAATCATCGTCCCAGGAATATCCGACCTGTAAAATAGCTGAGTCATTTATTGTTACTTCATAGTTTGAGGCATTGACTGTTATATCACCAAACTGAATTGTTATAGGAACATCCTGTGCATCAACCGCAAGAACAACTAACTTCGTTCCCGCGCCACCTTCATATACTGCGTTGAGATATTTAACGTTACTTACCGTCGGATTGTCTTTAGAAGTTTCTTCTTCAGGTTCTTCCGGTTCTCCGCTGCTTTCTACAGCCTTAACAACATCTGTTGTCGCATATGTAATGTATGCACCACCTTCTCCATCGTAATCTACGATTTCTGAATATGAAGTAACTGCGTCAAAAGAAAAATCACCATACTCACTCATATCTGCGTAAAATACCAGTTCTGTATCAGATATTTCAAATGGTATTTCCCCTAAAAGTGTTCCATTAGCGTCATTACAAACCCTTGCACGAAGGCCATCTCCCAAGTCGGCATATAAAAGCATATAACCGGTGCCATCAAGGTAAATTGAAACGCTTCCCTTAGGCCATCTTTCAAGGCCATATCGCACATCTGCCTTTTGGGGGCCATAGACTAATACAGTCAAGGGAACTCCTGCACTGGTTCCCTGCACATAATTGTCTGTTTCCACATAATCGTCTTCTTCAGTCTCCGACGAAACCTCCTCTTTTGTTTCTTCTGTTTCAGCAAAAACTACCATTTCATCGCCATGGATTGTATCAGCAGTTGTTTCCGCTTTTTTTCCACATGCAAGAAGACCAAAAGAAATGACCATAAGTATAGAAACTACAAGTACTTTTCTTCTCATACCCTTTCCTCCAAATAATAATATTCCAGTTTCCTTTTATCTCCATTTAATATTATAAAAAAGCCCCCTCTTGCCATATAGAATATCTTAATATGCGTTGGTAAAATATTAAGATAAATAGTAATAAATAAAAAACCGCCTTTGGCAGACTTTCTTTTGTCTGACAAAGGCGGCTAACTTATTCGGTCAACTTAATCAATTATAAAATTTGTTCCAAAACTCCAGGAAGGAATCTCTATTTTGGGATGAATACTTCTCGTCTGTATATATTACATTCATATTCTCAAGTTTCCTGCTTGCACCGCCTTCTACATCAAGGCGTGAAGGCCATGCACCCTCCTGCAAAAAGGGCTTATATCCATCGCCGTTTCCATCCTCTTCCCCAAGAATCCAGCGTATGAACAGTTTAGCACTGTTTATATTTGAAGCGCCACCCGCAATCATAATGTTCGCTGGGTTAATGACGCCGGCAAAAGGGGCAAGTTCATAGCATACCTGCATTGGATATCCCTGATCACGAAGTCTTAATTTACTGGCATTTAACACGCCTACCGCGGGACTTTTGCTTCCCGGGGCTGCAACAGCGTTTGCAACATCATCACTATCATTTACTACATTAAGACCGTTTTCGATGAGCATTCTTATAAATGCTTTTCCAGCGGCCTCATTATCTATCGCTTCATATTTCTCCCCAAAATGCGACTCATAAGATTCGAGCATCTTATCTTCATTTTCAATAAACATTGAAAAAAGGGTATACGAAATCATACTCTTAGTCGGATTAGTAATATAGACTTTATCACGCCACTTTTCTTCTGTAAGCTCCCACCAGTTAGCGATAGGAACCTCATCATAGTAATCTTCATTATAAGTAAGAAGCGGAACTTCAAGCAAGACACTTAAATACTCATCAGAGCCACCGCTTCTAAGTTTATCTTTCATATCATAAGGAACGTATTTATATGCCAGGCTGTTAGGAATCAGGTCCTGCGTTATACTGCCATCCCCGTTTGTGATAAAAAGAAGGTCACAATCGTATGTTTTATTATCATGATTTTGTTTTATCTTTTCTATCATCTCCTCAGCTCTACAGTAAGTTACCTCAACTAAAAGCCCCGGGTACTGCTTCTGAAATGACTCTGCGACATCAAATACTCTTGACGAAACTGTATATACGTTTAAAACGCCTTCTCCCTTTGCAGCTTCATAAAGTTCTTCAATCGATTGCTCACCTTCTAACGAAGCCTTCTTTTCCCAGTTTGCCATCTCACTGTCAGAAGCTCTTTTTCCGCAAGCGGCAAAACAAGCTAAGCAAAGCAGCAAAACGAAAAATATAGAAATCTTTTTATTCATCTGATAAACCTCCCTATGTGAATCGCTTACAGCGGGGTAGTTGCACTATAACCTTCGTTCCTACGTTTAGTGTAGAATCTACTGTAATACCATAGTCATCACCAAAATAGGAATGAATTCTTCTTTGAATATTTACTATTGCGACATGTGAAAGTCCTTCGACTTCCACATCATTCGAATCTGCATTCTGAATGTTTTCCCTTAGTTCATTTAACGAAGATTCACTCATGCCACATCCATTATCCATAATAATAAATCGAACTTTATCATCTTCAAATTCACTATAGACATGAATGTGTCCGCCACTTTCTTTGGCACCACCTATAATACCATGGACGATACTATTTTCAATAATAGGCTGAAGTAACATTCTTGGTAGTTCAACCTGTTCAAGTTCATCAACTATATCGATAACAGCTGTAAATCTATCCGGATAACGAACCTCCATTATCTCTGCATACTTTGTCAACACGAAAAACTCATCCATTCCGTTGATATACGAATCTCCTGCGTTGGCATATCTAAGTAAGAATGAAAGACCATCACACAATAGACCAGCCTTTTCGTTTTCTCCAGACACTGACAAAGCTTTAATTATATTTAAGATATTAACTGTAAAATGAGCACTTATCTGCTTCTTTAAAGAAACAATCAACGCTCTCTGTTTTTTCAGTTCAGCTTCCTGCAAAGAGTAAGAAGCCTCAAAAACTTCTTTTTCCTTCTGTTCTATACGTTCAACCATCTCGTTGATTCCGCGCACCAGTCCATCAAAATGTTCCATTCCCGTGGCAGGAAGTTGCTCACCCTTTCCACCTTCAAAACCTTCAACTTCTGTGATAACAGACTGTATAGGAAGGAAAAATTTCTTTCGCCAAAAATAAAGAAAGACCTCAAGGATTGAAAAAAGAATCAGGGCCATTGCAAGCATAGCCACAAAGAAAATAATACTTATATAATTATTAGAATCTTCGTAGGAAACCAGTAGACCAAAAGGTGTAAAACCTACTTTTCTATATATGCAGTATTTGGAAAGTGCTTTAATATCAACAGCGTCTTTACCGATAAAATCTGCATATCCCGATAATATCACCTTATCATCAGCCGCCAAAGCTATTCGAAGATTTTCATTTTTCCCAGCCTGTTCAAACAAACGATAAACTTCGGCTTCTTCTGTTAATATAATTAGTGTTCCAATTTTATCACTTCCATCGTAAATATCAGAAACATATCCAATGTAGTTTTTGGCTTCAACCTTTATCTGTGCATGACTTTTTATATCATCACTTTCAACCACCTGCATAACATACTTAATGCTGGTATTATCTAAGCTACCTGAAAACCTGTAGAAATCTCCGGCCAAATTATAGATAATCAGATTGTCGACAAACATATTTCCCTTGCAAAGCTGCTCAATTTTTTCTTCTGCTGCTCCTGCAGATTCAACGACAGATGTGTGATTGTCCTGCTTTAAAATGTTTTTAATATCATCATCTTTTTTTATGGCAAAAGAAACCTCTTCCAAATCAAGAAAAGACTTCTCCATCTGTGAAATAATCTGCTCAGAAACATGCTCCATGCTTTTCATAACCTGTTTCATGATAACCCGGTTAATAATTGCATAAAAAAGAAACCACATGATAATCATTGCGGCACCAAGACCCAGTACAGTCATTGTCAATTCTCTGATTAATGGTTTCCTTCCTTTTATATTCTCAGCCATTCCCTCTATTGCTTCTTTCCTCCAAAAATGTATGTCTGTATTACGTTTGCTTCCTTTTCTTTTAACCGAATTACAGTATTTGCTTCCTTACCCAAATCATCCAAAGAAGTATATGCTCTATAAAATTGCTCGTAGATTCTTATTGCCCTGGCATCAAAATATTCTACAAAGGAATTATCGCCATTCCAGGCTACCGCATCTGAATAGGCCTCCGGCAAATACATAGGTCCTATTCCGGCAAAGCTTTTATTCTGTATTTTTCCCGATAAATAATTTAGCGTTGTAATCTTCGCCTTGGATCCATAGCCTGAAAGCTCTCCATTTTGAGCGCTTCTCCAATCTACATCTTCTTCTCCAAAAGAAGAAATCAGTGATCCTTCCAACGATAGCATTAAATCCATTATTTCAAATGCTTCTTCCTTGTGACTGGAATTAGCAGGAATGAAGCCACCGATATAAGCCTCAGTTTCAAGTTCTATCGCATTCTGTTCGCCTTTGGGACCTTTTAATGGAGGAACCTGAATATATCTTGCAAGAACATCCTCGCAGTTTGGATATACTATTTCCTCTATGCTTTTGGATGTAAATGCCCCCACTAAGTCCTGCGGAGAATTGATAAGTTCCCTGACCTGTCTTGGGCTGTAATCATTACATGTATCTTTTAAAAGTCCTTCTTCGTATAAGTCTTTACAGTAAGTAAGCCCTCGTTCAATTCCATCATCATTTTTCCTTACTATATAGTCTTTAGTCGGATCTACATATAAGAAAGCATTAAGAAGAAAGTAGAAACTTTTATAGGAATCGTCTGAATTGTTTGATATTAGCGGAAGTTCATCCTTCATCCCGTTTCCGTTTGGATCCATTTCCTTAAAGGCTTCAAGTACCGTCTTAAAATCTTCCGTAGTCTCCGGGATTTGTAAGGAAAGCTTTCTAAGCCACCCTAGATTTATCCAAAGTATTTGCATATTGCTTTGCTTTTTACCTGTATCAATGCTTGGGAAAAAATATATCTTATCATCAACTCTTAGGCCTTTGGATTCCCCTTCGATCTCATTTGCCACGTCAAAAGATTGTGTTCCCTCAGTCACATACTCTGACAAATCTTCAATAAGTCCTTCTTTTGCAAAAGAAAGTATCAAGGACTTATCTACATAGTCTTTCTCACGTGGAAGAAAAAGTGCATCAATCCGTCCCTCATCAGCGCGAAGCATCGTAGAGATATACTCTTCTTCATATCCGGAGGAAATAGTCACAAACCTTATGTCATACCCGGTTTCCTTTCTCAACCAGTTCGAATAAAAGTTGGTATCAAAGTTTTGAACATATTCACTTTGTGGCACAGCTATAGTAATGGTTTTTGGTTTTTTTTCAATTTTAAGCATGGTAAAAAGAAATCCCGATATTAACATCAGGATTAAGGTTGTAAACAATATAAGGCTTATCTTTCTGAATTGTTTGTTAACTCTCATGTTACCACACCGAATAATTTATTTTTCACTTATATACTGGCTTGGAGCCACTCCATAATACCCTTTAAAAACCTTATTAAAATAAAAATAGTCCTTATAGCCGCACTCAGCTGCAACAGCCTTTAATGAGAAACTTTTATCTTTCATCAACTCGACAGCATGTTCCATCCTGACCTTAGTGACAAAACATGTCAATGTCGTATTGTAACTTTTTGCAAAAAGATTGCAGATATAGCCTGCGCTTAGTCCAAACTGCCTTGAAAGCTGGTCTAAAGTAATCTTCTCGGAATAATTATTTCTTACATATTCAATCAGTTCCGAAAAGGCAGGATTTATTCCCAAATCATCGTTTAACACTTCAAAAGGTTTCTTTTTAGCAAGCTTCTTAGCAAGTTTCTCAAGCACAAGCTCAACCTCCTGAATCTGCAAAGGCTTTAACAAATAGTCAAAGCCCTCCTGCTGAAAAAAAGTCCTGGCATCCTCAAAGGTTCCATAGGCACTTAGCATTACAAATTCAACATCCAGCCCTGCTTCCTTTACGGTTCTCATAAAGGTATGACCATCAAGTTGTGGCATTCTTAAGTCCGAAATAATAACATCGGGCTTTAGTTCCAAAACCTGTTTCACAGCCCTACCAGGGTTAGTATCCCTTCCGATGACTTCGAAGCCATTGTCCATCCAGGGAACTGCCTGTTCTATCTGATTTAATATTATTTCCTCGTCATCTACCAAAAAGACCTTCCACATTTCAAGTTCTCCAATATTGTGAAGTTTATTCTCTCTTTTAAAGAGTATCTCATTATGCCGGAAAGTCAATATTTGGGTTTCTTTTCCTGCACGCCTAAAGCTCTTTGGCAGCTTTTTGGGGTGATACCAGGGGACGGGGTTAGGGGGTCATTTTTGCAAGTGCAAAAATGACCCCCTAACCCCGTCCCCTGGTATCACTTTTTCCACGCGTTGATTTCTTCGGTCACTATCGCCTTGAGTTTTTCAAGGCTTTCTTTACTGTTTGCCGCAATGAGCGCATAGGGCTTGTTGTAGTCAATGGGCTCCTCGGAAAAATTAAGAATCTCGTAGTATCCACCAGCTTCGCTTATTATCGATAAGCCTGCTGCAAAATCCCAGAAAAATATCCGGATTTCAAAGTATAATTCAGCCCTTCCGGCTGCCAATGATGCAAGCTCAAGTGCTGCAGAGCCTAATCGTCGCATATCGTCTGTATCATAGTAAATTCTCTGTAAAATATTAAAGCAGGGTTCTGCCTGAGTTTTATCATAAAGAGAAAAAGCTGTAAAAATTGTAGAATGATTATAGTCACGGTCAGATACGTGAATAGGCGTTCCGTTAAGAAATGCTCCTTCGCCCTTTTTAGAGTAGAGCATCTCATCCGTAAAAGGATTATATATAACACCAAGTGTTGGCTCAGTATTATAAAAAAGTCCCACCGAAATAGCGCTTAAGTTAAAATGTCTAATGAAATTAGCTGTTCCGTCAATTGGATCAACAACCCAGACATAACCACTTGCATCTTTGATGCTATCGCCCTCTTCTCCAAGCATACGGCTACCATCAATGAGCTTGGGAAGACGCTCACCTAAAAAAACCTCAACTGCCTTGTCCACGTCAGTTACGTAATTTGTATTGCTTCCCTTGCTTTCAACTATAAGATTATCTTTAAAGCAAAGCTTTGAAGCTTCTTTTACAAGTTCTTTTACCTTTTCAAGTATATCCATTTTATTCCTCCGCCTTGCTTTCTTCGTAATCATCATTTACATCGTCAACATCAACGTTAACATATAACTGTATAAACCATGCCTTTTGGAAAGTTGCGTTAAATGCCTTTATCTTTTTATCTATATAATCATCATCCTCAGGGCTAATATAAAATACCCTGTAAACCTCTATAAGTTTTTTAACATATACACTGTTCCAGTATGTATATGCTGCAACCGCTGCTATTAAACAACACACACCTACAATGGGATAACGATAAAAAATAGCTAGTGGTGTCAGTGAAAGCGTTGCATTCACAGCAAGGCCCAAGGCTAATGAAAACATTACTGATTCAGTGAAAACAAGGGTTCTAAACATCTTGGTTTCTGCGCTGTCTGCTATCTTTTTTCTGGTCTTTCCAAGGTCAATCTCGTAGCAGGCATCAACATCCTTAAGACCCCTTTTCTGAATGCTGTCAGCGTTCTTTTTCTCAACCACAACTGAGTTCCTGTTAGCATGAAGATTGATAAAGAAAAGGCGCTGAATGACTTCCTTTTTAGTAACTTCACTGCGTTTAAAGCTCATCATCTGGTTTAAGGTTCGACTGGTAACCCAGTAAATCTCTTTGTAAACTCTGTATCTGATGATGACATATGTTAGCATACATCCGAGAATAAAAAGCACTGCAAAAGCAAGTGAAATGGAAAACTGAAGATAAACAGAAGGAACTGACTGTACTTCTTTTCCCAAAACACCTGTAAGAACCGATCCAATAACACCGACTAGGGTAAGGTAAAAGCCGATTGTGGTATCACGTTTAGACTGCTGCAGGGTAATTTCGTTGTTACACATGGCATATATTTCGTTTAAGTGCAGTTCATTTTCCCTATCCAGCTGACTTGCTTTAATTGTATCTGTGATAAAAGGTATTTTTTTATTTACCTTCGCCTGCTCTTTATTCATACTCTGCAATCTCCTTAAAATCTACAGATTAGTTTTTGTCTAATACTATATCCATCATCTGACTTATTCTGTGAATATAGGTGTGGCTTTCATTAATCTTCTCAAAAGCATTGTGCGCGATATCCCTTCTAAGAGAATCGTTTGCAAGGTAGAAATCTACTTTATCAGCCAAATCTTCAAGCCCTTCAAAATAAACATAATCCTCGCCTGGTGTAAAGAAATCAAGAAAATCTGCCTGGAAATTGGTGAGCAGAAATCCACCGCAGCCCATTATATCCATCGCGCGAAGCGGCATACCTGAACCGATACTTCGAAGAGTAATATTCAGATTAATCTTTGATGTGTTCATAATTCCCGGCATTTGAGTGTAATAGTCAACGGGCCCAAAATTATTAACTTTTGTAAGAAATGGCGTTGCCTCATGGGTAAATAGCGAGACATTCCTACCCTCGCTAAGCTTATCAAGCGCTTCCTTTCTTTCGCGCTTGGTTACTTCTCTTTTCAAAAAATAGTTGGAATAGGTCCACCTCGGTGTCTGAAGCTCATCTTCCGGAAACCTCATTGGCGCATTGGCTTCCATTGAATGAATGATCGCATCAGTGAGTGAAGGGGTAATAATATCTACGCCGTAAGTAAATTTCTGGGTCTCAATTAAGGCCTCTAAATATCCTCTCTCATACGAAGATAAGGCATTAAGCTTGCCGTAAAGGTTGTGCTTTGCCTCGGAGTACATCGACCCAATCATAGCGATATCGTGCTTATAATCGACATTTAAAGGGTCTGCTAATTCATTTCTTTTGGCAAAAGAAAAAGCCATAGGAAGATAAAAAATGTTGGAAACCCCCAGGTTTTTCAGATTATAGTATTCTTCCTTATCAAATATGAATACATAGTTTGTATCCAAAAAAACAGTATCTGAGTATAAAAGCACGTAAGGACTATCATAGGTCCATGATACATACTTAATGTTACATGCTTTACACGCAATCGCTGCCACAGGGTAGTAATTGAGAGAAAAGCAGATATCTGCCTGGTTCGAAATGATGGAAAGAACAATTTGCTGTGCTACTGATTCGTTGCTTTTAGGATTATCAGAAGCAGGAAAATCAAAAGAAATAAGTTCGTGACCACATTCCATTAAGGCCTCTTTAACATAGGTATTTGCGTAGCTGTTCCATTCCAAATATAGGATTTTCATTTTTTCTTCCCTTTACTAAAATAGTCCCTCTTCAAGTTCTCTTGCTCTTGCTATCCATGTGTGTTCTGCAACTGCTTTTTTGTATCCCTGATTTGCCATAGCCTGGGCTTTGTCAGGATTATCCAGGATTGAGCGAACCTTATCAGCAAGTGTGTCCAGTTCATCTAATTCAAACTGTACCATCTCGCTGTCATCAAAAGTTTCTTTCATATAAGCGGAACTATCTGAAACGGCCACAGCACCCTGAAGCATTCCGTTAAATACGCGGTCGTGAGTTCCATCTTTAAACCAGGTCATGGTACTCAATACTATCTTTGTGTCCTTCATCTTCTCCACTGCCTCATCAGCAGAGATTCTTCCGCCATAATGTACGTTTGGAAGATTTATCCATTCGCAAAGTTCCCAGCCTGTTCCATAAAGTTCAATATTGATTCCGGCTTCAGCCAAAACCTGAACTGTCTTTTCACGGAAATGTGAAACTACATACAAATCTATAACATGAAGGTCCGAAATAATCTCGCGAAGAACATCATCCTGATAGTTAATGCCCTGCTCCACAAGAAGACTCTCTACTACTTCCTCAAGTGTTCTTCCGGGATTTTCAACTAATACCTTATAGGCATCCTCACAAAGTTTTCTGGCATCAAAATCTGTATATTTAGTAAAGTCAGGCATAATCTTATATGCCGAATTACGTGAAAGTCCACCTACATATAAAACATCAATATTACGCTGACTTATCGGCTTTTTATCCCCACCAATTTCAATTCCGCCATGAGGAAGATAACCGCATGCCGCCAGATTAGGGTAAAAGCGCAGTAAATAATTCATATGGTTTCGATCCACGCAAAGTACCACTCCGGTTTGGGGCATAGCTAACATTTCCTCATGATAGCAGAAGGGATGGTCCATAAGAATGTTAATACACGGAATATTCCACTGCTCCCAGAAATTAATCTTGGGATCAATTTTATAATCAATTCCGATATTGTTGAACGTAATCATAGCAGTTACAGGTTTAAACACAAACTGCAACAGTTCTACTGATGATTCCAAAATATTATTAATATCGAATATCATTACCTCATAAGACATACTTACAAAAGCATCTCTTAACTGATACACAAAGATGTCAAGTATATCAATCTGACCCGCAAAAAGAACTAATCGCTTTGTCTTTGGATTATTCACTTGATTTTCAATTTCCTCAATTATTTCTTTCAAACGATTCACACTGCTTCTTTTTAAAAAATGTTCCAGATAACATTGCCTGCCCAGTTCTTTAATCTGTGGCATCTCTGCTTTGTGATCAACAACATATTTAAAAAGTTCTGATAAAGCCTTTGCATCTTCACTTCCAAACACAAAACCGTTTTTACCAGAATCGATATATTCTGAAACGCCAGCCGCATTTGAGCATATACATAATGCGCCTTTCATCATTCCTTCTATAATAGTTGCAGGCAGTGTATCAATACGAGAAGGAGCAACTACTGCATCTACCTCTCCATCAAGGCGATAAACTTCATCCCTCTCAAGTCTTCCCAAAAGACTAACATTTTCTTTTTCCTCGGAGAGTCTTTCAATAAGTTGATAGACCCCTTCTTCCACCTTATTTCCGGCAAAAAGAAATTTAGTCTTATCCTGGTAGTCTTTTGGCAGCATGCGAATAGCTTTTTCCATCACATCATGGCCTTTAATGTATAAAAAATTGGCAGGCATAAAAAAAGTTGTAACCTCTTTCATACCACCCGAATTCTTTTTTTCTATATCATTTTTATCGTACTCATCGTCAATTCCAAAATGCAGGACTTCGCATTTTACATGGAAGAATTCCTCCACATCTTTCGCCGATCTTTTAGTCACCGCAACAATGCGGATATTTTCACTGGTACAATTATTAACACTAAGATAGTCCTTATAGCGCTCAAAATATGCCCTGTTCTCGTGAACCCACCAAATTGTTGGCGTCTTTAAGTTATAGGCAAGGGATACGAAAAATCCTGACACAATGGTATTACAAAAGTATAAATCAGCATTTTCTAAGACGTGTTTAAATTCCGGAATTTCAAACGCCTTGGGACTGGCGATATAGACTCCATAACCTCGCTTCACAAACTCTTTGGTCATGACTCCGTCGTTGGGAGAAATAACAAAGCAGTCATACTCGTCTTTTATGGAATCCAGCATTGAAATCAATGCCCAGGGAGCGCCACCTGTGGTCATATCATGCGTAGCGGCAATCAATATTTTCTTTCCGGGTGTGAATTTGCCATCGTAGACTACCTCCACAATAGAAGACAAACTCCGATGAATATTCATTTTCGTTTCCATGTTAGCTTCTTTCACAAACAGTTCCTCCCTTATTGACATGTATCTACATTACTTATGTACGGGATTAAGTGAAGTTTGGCTCTCAGCTTTTATATACTTTCCACTTCTGATTCTCTGGTCTTGCGGTTTTTCTGCATCCGCCGGAATGGCCCAATATGATCCTATCTTGGTAGCACCAGGAATACGGTCTTCAGAGCACAGTATCTGTATCCTTCTGACGGAAATCCCCCATTTTTCTGATGTTTGTTTAATTGATAAATACTCCATGTTAGACCTCCAAAGAAACCGAGAGCGAAACCAATCTACACATAAATATTATAATTCCAAACTGCGAACAAAATCAATTGAAATAGAGCTTCCCATCCCAAGCATAATCTGCTGTCAAAGTCGTATTCTTTTTTCAAGATTTATTGATGTTCGATTGTATTTAAAAATTCTTTTCAAGCCAATATGCTACACCGTCCTCGTCATTTGAGGAAATAACAGCAGTAGCGTATTCTTTTAACTCATCATCAGCATTTTGGACTGCATAACTTTCATCTGATATTTTAAACATATCTATATCATTTTTCCCATCTCCAAAAGAAATAACCTTTTCACAGTTCAATAACTTTTGCAATTGTATAATCGCATTTGACTTAGATGCTGTTATTGGCATAATTTCCAACCATTGATCACCTGTATATATATCCTTTTGGAAAACGCAGTGAAATCTATCTTTGTATTTATCATAGAACGGCTTTAATTTACCTTCCTCATCAATACAAGTGATGTAAAAGATATCGCCACTTTTTAAGTCGTCTGATTTATTTACGATATTTGTTCTAATATCCCCTTTTCTACTATCTAAAAATTTCATCATTCCATCTGTGCAAAGTTCAGGAACAAATGAAAACTTCTCTACACCATCTATATATGCGTATACTATTGGAAATATCTGATTCGCAAATAATTCATCTAGTACGCTCATTACTGACTCATCAAAATAATTTGCGATTAGTATTTCTTCAGTTATATTATCAATAACAAAAGCTCCATTATATACAATCAAAGGTATTTTTGCTTTAATACCACTTGTAACTTTCTTCGCTGTAACAAGAGAACGGGCTGTTGCATAAGAAAAAATCATACCCTTATTAACAAGATTATTAATTGTGGAATTTGTAAATTCGGATGTTTTCTGATTACTTCTAAGTAATGTCCCATCTAAATCCGACACATATAATGTCTTCAAAATAACACCTCCATTTTTCTAAGAGTATTTTAACACCCTGTGCGCGCACAATCATACTATTCTGGCGCACATTTTTGAATATTCTCAATTTTTACCCCCTTATTTTCAAGGGTAGCAATATGACAGTTTCGACTCCGTCAGTTTGCGCAAAAAAATTCCTCATACTTAAGCTGATAAGCTATCAACCTTGGTATATATTCCGGAGGAGTTCTTCTTGCTGCTTCCCAGTCCTCTAATGCACGAACAGGGATGCCCGTATGCACATAAAACTCTTTGCGGTCAATTTTCTGTCGAGTTCTCTGATTTCTCCAGTAGTAATATTTCCTAATAAGCATTTATACCGAAATTACATAATCATATTTTTAACGTCTTTAAATAGCTTTTCTGTTCCGGCGTAATCCTGTAACTTTCCA
>JAKSRS010000003.1 GCA_024403515.1 Lachnospiraceae bacterium | reverse complement strand
CTTCAAGACCTGCGATCATACGAAGTGTAGTAGACTTACCACATCCTGAAGGTCCTACGAAGATGATGAATTCTTTGTCAGCGATTTCAAGGTTGAAGTTCTTAACTGCTTCAAAGCCGTTAGGATAAACCTTGCAAATATTCTTTAAAGATAAACTTGCCATTTTTAATTACCTCCTAAATAATCCCGGTACCCCGGTCAACTAAAGACAGTATACTAAATCACATTAAACAAAACAATGCTGATTATTACAAAAAATTTCGTCATCATTGTAAGAATTGACGATTTTTGATTATATGCAAAAACACATCTGACATTTTTATTGATAAAAGATGTCAGATGTGTACATAATGCCCAAAAATTATAAAAAATTATAAAATCTCTACTGGTTTTTCTTGTCGTTAAAGAATACAAGCTGATTCTTTCCGGCTTTTTTGGCTTTATATAAAGCCTGGTCTGCTGCTACATAAAGGTCTTTAAATGTATCAGCATCATCAGGATATATTGCAGCTCCTATACTTGCCGTAGCTGAATACTTAACGTAATCTCCACCAGCCTTAAAATCGTGGAAAAATCTTGTAAGTCTGTTGGCTTCTCTTTCCACAATGAGATTATCATTTATATCCTTTAAAAAGATTATAAATTCATCTCCACCGGTTCGACCAATAATGTCTGTTAGTCTGAATTCCTGTCTAATTTCTTTACCTAAGGTCCTAAGTAAAGTATCACCAAACGCATGACCCATTGTATCGTTTACTTTCTTGAAATTGTCTATATCAAGAATAAACATTAACGCGCGTCCGTCAGGGTTATTGGCTATGTATTCCTGAATCTCTCTTTCGGTCGCGGCCTTATTGTATAAATCCGTAAGCAAATCAGTATCAGCTTTGTTCTCAAGATTCTTTTTCTTGGCTACATTCTTATTAAATATAACTATTGAAACAATCGATACGAATATTCCGAATCCTATGAGTGCAATTCCAAGTCTTATCGCAAGACCCCTTGTATCTTTAAAGAAGAAATCCTTTTCCTTCTTCATCTGTGAATCTTTAATTCCAAATCCAAGATACAAATCATCTATGCCAAGAGGAAGACCTGCAATCCATCTCTTCTCACCATTATATTCGCAGTAAATTTCGGATGTTGTTCCTTTATAAAGTTCAGACTTAAAAATTCCAAACTTTTCTCTTTTTGAGCCTTCCGAAATGCATGTAAGAATGTTTCCTGACTTAATATATTCGCTTTCTTTATCCGCAAAGTTAGGGAAAATACAGCAAATAGAACCATCCTTTTTAAAGAGAACCAAAAATGAAGAATCCTCAAGATTACTCTTCAAAAGCTTCTCACTAACTCTTGCAAGGTCTAAAAAGAATACTATATTCATCTTGCCATCATTAACAGGAACGTTTATGGCCATTGAATAATCTTTCCCGGTCTGACCCTTGGAAGGATAGTAAAAGGCTCTGTCTTCACCCGTATAAACCATAGATGTATCAAAACTTCCGTCTTCCTGGCTGTCAACTAAGACTCCGCTTTCATCACAAATGGCAATTCTATAGAAAAACGAATTGTTGATGATGTTATTTAAGCAGGATACGACTCTGCTTTCTTTGGATCGTGGAAGTCCGGCGTCATAAAAAGATGCAACGATACTTCCAAACTCCTTGGCCTTATATATTTCTTCGCTAAACTGTCCACCCCAAACAGTTTCATAATTTACTTGTTTCTGTTGTGCCTGAGTAATTGCAGTTTCGTTTCCTGATCTGACAAATGATATGAAGAAAAACGCTATCACTGCTATAAAAAGGAATAATGCTGCTGCGAACTCGCCCCAGTGAGTTTTTTGTGTCTTACCCTCTCCCAAAACATAATCCTCCAAAACTCTGTTTATTTTTCAGTTTATTTTACTAACCCGTTTATTTTTCAGTGTTTAAGCCTGAGTATCCTGACTATCTTCAGTAACCTCTTCATCGACAGGCATAGTATCTGAGGCCTCTTTTACTTCACCTTCCTCTTCAGCTGCTACTGTCCATTCCATGTCGCTTACAACAGTTTCCTCTTCCTCGGGCTCAAAACGCTTGAAAGTCTTGTTATATAAAAGCGCGCTTACGAATCCGGGGCCTGTAAAGAAAAACAGAACCGCAAGAGGAATAATCTGTGGAATAAAGTAAATTGCTGCTGAAGGAATGAGACCTACAACGACCATTACTACAGTTTTAGGAAAAACAAGAATACTCATAAATAATGCATTCTTTATTGTCTTTCCAATGGAATTTACAAAGTGTGACAAAATAGGGAATACAAATGTTGTTACACATAAATACAGGATTCCTGAAACGATAATTGCTGCAAAAAATACTGTGTTTACGTTTCCCTTTTCAGGTGAAAACATTACATACCAAACGTCGAATACCATAATGGCACCGACTGCAACCACCATTAACCAGATGATTGTTGCCTGAACGAAGTTCTGCTTAAAAGATCTAAAGAAATCCTTGGTGATATAACTGTCTTCATCTCTAACCATCTTCAAAAGGACGAAGTGCATGGCTGTAACTGATGCTCCGGCTGTGACGATTGGAAGGCAACATACAAGTGTAAGTATGTTTAACCACATCAAATCGGCCATTTTACTAAGTCCTCTCATCAATGGACTATCAAGGTTCAAAAATTTCATTTCAATGTTTCCTTTCCTTACCCTTATCAGTTTATCTTCGTAACAAGGGTCATGGGCGTATATTTTATTCCATCCGACAGTTGTTGCTCCTTGGTATCCATAAATCCAAGTTTATGGTAAAAGTCTACTGCGTATGGAGCCGCATTTACCGTAAGCCTTACATCATCATGTAAGGTTTCCTGAAGGTGTTTGAGTAAGGCCCTTCCGATTCCCTGCCTGTGATATCTTTTATCTACAAACAATAGTGAAACATGCTGCACGCCTCTCATAGAGACTACTCCGATAATCTTTCCGGTTTCGCCATCTTTAGCAACGTACATTACATATTCGCCAATCAGAAACATTTTGAACAGCTCATTAGAAGAAATAAAATCCAAAAAGTGTTCTACGCCTTCTTTGGAGTACTCACTTGCCTCAAACTCCAAAAAAGTTTTCCAACATACTTCCATTGCATCTTCCCAGTCATCACGACCGGCAGGCACAATATTGTAAGCAGGCTGAGTCATACCCTAACCTCCGTAAGTACCATTTATTAAACTTCTCTTATTATCCACTGATAGATATCCTCATATACAGTAGCTCTGTCAAGTTCGTTTAATATTTCATGTCTGTCACCGGGGTAAAGTTTCATTTCTACCTTCTGCATACCCTCGTCGATGTACTGTTTGTAAACCTTTTTAGGTCCCTGACCGTAATCGCCGACAGGATCTTCTTCACCACTTACGATGAAGACTCTTAATGAGACAGGCATTTTTTCTATATTGGATTTCTTTACAAGTCTGCAAAGGAGAGATCCAAGAGTCTTAAATCCATTGCATGTAAAGACAAATCCGCATAAAGGATCTTTAATATATTCATCCACATTTGCTTCGTTTTTAGATAACCAGTCCGCAGGTGTTCTGGGATTTGGTATCCTCTTTAAATATGTTCCAAAAGCAATCTTATCGAGTGTGGTTGAAGGCTTTTGGGACTTTCCGAAAATACAGCCAAGGCTTGCCATTACATAAGACAGTCTTGCCATAGAAGCCGGAACCATTCCGGTACCCATAATAATTGCACCGCTTATTCCCTTTCCATACTGGAAAAGATAATTTCTTAATATGAATGAACCCATGGAATGTCCAAGAATGTAGTAAGGAATTCTTGGATATTTTTCCTGAGTAATTTTCTTTAGTCTGTGTACGTCTTTAACAACAGTTGTTGCAGGATCGTTTTTACAAAAATATCCCGGAATTGCATTTTCACAGGTCTTTCCATGTCCAAGATGATCATCTGCAGTTACAACAAAGTTTCTATCGGTAAGAAATTTTGCAAACTCTTCGTAGCGGTCAACATGCTCTGCCATACCATGAACAATCTGTAAAACTGCCACAACATTAGATGTATCATCGGGCTCCCATCTTACAGCGTGAATCTTAGATTTACCGTCACGGGAGTCAAAATATAAATCCTCTCTCTTCATAAAAATGCCCCTCCTAAACGAGCGAAACACATGAATACAGTTAGAATTATTATATGATATCTGTCTTTTTTATTCAATAATTATAAATATAAAGAAATTATAACCAAATACTTTCTTTTGCCTGATTTATAAGATTTGGGGCAAAAGAAAGTCTCCGGGCAAAGACTAAAATCAAAGGATTTTCCGTCTTTTTCCGGAGACTTGATTTTTAAACTGTATTAGCAGATTTCAGCACCTGCAGGCATTTTCTTTTCAGGAGTCATTAATGAAAGATTGCCCTCTGCATCTTCTGCACATAAAAGCATACCTTCTGAAACCACACCTGCAAGTGTTGCAGGCTTAAGGTTCAAAAGAACCATTACCTTTTTACCGACCATTTCCTCGGCACTGTAGTGCTGCTTGATTCCGGAAACGATCTGCTTTACTTCCTTACCAACCTTTACCTGTGAGCAAAGTAGCTTTTTGGACTTGGGAACTTCTTCACACTTGATGATTTCGCCAACAACAAACTGAAGTTTGTCAAAGTCACCATATTCAATTTCGGGTTTTAATGTTACTTCCATAGAATCATCCTCGGCTTCTTCTACAGGAGCTGCTACTTCAGCTTTCTGAATTTCTGCAATTCTTTCAGCTTCAGCAAGAACATCCTTAATATCAAGTCTTGCGAATAAGATTTCAGGCTTATCTGTTACTTTCTTTCCACAAGGATATAAACCGAACTCCTTTAATGTATCAAATTCTCTAATCTTAGTGTTGAGCTGGCTTACAATCTTTTCGGCTGTTTCGGGAAGGAAAGGCCAAAGAATTGAAGCGCCAATGCTGATTGCCTCAACAAGGTTATATAATACTGTTGCAAGTCTGTCGCTTTTAGCTTCGTCCTTGGCAAGTACCCAAGGCTCAGTTTCATCGATGTATTTATTGCAACGCTTGAAGATACTGAATACTTCTGTAATTGCATCAGCAACCTTAAGCGCATCCATCTTATCAGAAACCTTATCAAAAGCAGATATAACTACATTCTTTAAGTCTTCGTCAACCGCTTCATCACAACCTTTGTTTTCAACCACACCGTTAAAGTATTTGTTGCTCATTGAAATAGTACGGTTTACAAGGTTACCAAGTACATTTGCAAGGTCTGTGTTTACTCTTTCTGTCATAAGATTCCATGTGAT
This sequence comes from Lachnospiraceae bacterium, assembly GCA_024403515.1. Lineage (GTDB taxonomy): Bacteria > Bacillota > Clostridia > Lachnospirales > Lachnospiraceae > UBA1258. The sequence goes on along the minus strand of JAKSRS010000003.1, from coordinate 180,360 downwards.
GGAACCGTCGTTTTCAAAAGGCATCTCATGAAGAAGGAAGTATCTTACCGCATCAACGCCAAAGAACTTTGCAAGATCATCTGCGTAGATTACGTTTCCTTTTGACTTACTCATCTTTCCGTCTCCGGAAAGAAGCCAGGGATGACCAAATACCTGCTTGGGTAATGGCTCATCTAAAGCCATGAGGAAAATAGGCCAGTAAATAGTGTGGAATCTTACGATATCCTTTCCGATAAGGTGTAAGTCTGCAGGCCAGAGCTTATTGTACTGGTCCGAAGAATTTCCTTCTGCGTCGTAACCGATTCCCGTAATGTAGTTTGTAAGAGCATCAAGCCATACATAAACTACATGCTTATCATCAAAGTCTACCGGGATTCCCCACTTAAATGATGTTCTTGATACACATAAATCCTGAAGTCCGGGAAGAAGGAAATTATTCATCATTTCGTTCTTTCTCGATACAGGCTGAATAAATTCAGGATGTGTATTGATATGCTCGATAAGTCTGTCAGCATATTTACTCATTTTAAAGAAGTAAGCTTCCTCTTTGGCAGGCTTAACTTCTCTTCCGCAGTCAGGACACTTTCCATCTACAAGCTGAGACTCTGTCCAGAAAGATTCACAGGGTGTACAGTAAAGTCCTTCGTACGCACCCTTATAAATATCTCCCTTATCATAAAGCTTCTTGAAAATCTTCTGAACCTGCTTTTCATGATCTTCATCTGTTGTACGAATAAACTTATCGTATGAGCAGTTAAGGCAGTCACAAATATCCTTAATTTCTCCTGCTACTGAGTCAACAAATTCCTTGGGTGATACTCCGGCTTCTTCAGCCTTAATTTCAATCTTCTGACCGTGTTCATCTGTTCCTGTCTGGAAGAATACATCGTATCCGTCTTTTCTTTTAAATCTTGCTACGCTGTCTGCAAGAACGATCTCATAAGAGTTACCAATATGAGGTTTTCCTGAAGTATAAGCAATAGCAGTTGTCAAATAATACTTTCCTTTACTCATTTCTCTCTCCTTTCCAAACTCTCGAAGCCCTGCCGTCTGGCATCGCAGGGGTTCTTCGCTAAAAAAAGACGCCTTCATATGCATCGCTACATAAGAAGGCGTCAAATCTACGCGTTACCACTTCTTTTCATCTGAATCTCACAATTCAGACCTTATCAGGTACTAACATACCCTCTTGCTATAACGGGCAATCCCGTCGCAGCCTAACCATCAGGCTCGGTGCGCTGCTCAAAAGCCATCTTCATCGTATCGTTAACCAAAACCTCTCAGCAAACGGTTCTTCTCTGTAAGTATTATCTACGACTACTCTCTTCATCATTGCGTTTAAAACTTATATGTTAAGTAAGTTAACACTTGTTTATTTTATTGTCAATACTCAATTCTTTAACCAAATACCGGCATATTTACCGTGTAAGATTAGTCAAGTGTTTCTACAATAGGCTTATACTTGATTCTAAGTTTAGGAAGTGACTTAATCTCATAATAGTAATTTGTCTGCCAGTCATCTCCCTGAGAAGGATCGTTTTCACCTGTAGCAGGGGGAGCAAATAACTTTAATGTAACTTCCTTGGCTCCATCGAGTCTGTTCTTATAAAAAGCACTCATAAAGTCAATGCATTTAACACCAGGAGCCTTGTAGAACCAGCGTCCGTTGATTTCCATCATAAGGTTTGCATCAACTAAATCGTCTTCAAAATATGCTTCGCAGAAAATAGGATCAGCTTCAAGCTTTACAGGAATTGATAATCCGTCAGCATCTTCAGCTCCACCCCATCTAAGTGTCTGAGGAAGCGAAATCTCTTCAGCTGTTTCCATTGAAGGATAGAAATAATCGTCAAATAAAAGTTCTTTATAAGAATCTAACAAAGGCTGTTCAATACCAACTTCTTTGTTGTTGGGATCTTCAATTTCAAGGCCAAGTCTTCCGCGGTCTCTCATCTGATAAAGTGTAAATCCGTCAAGCCATTTTTCAGGATCTTCCTTAACCATATTAGCAAAGTCGATCATCATCTGAGCCTGATCGTATGCACCTGTAACATCGCCGTCTGCGTTAAGTTCGGAAAGAACCATAGGTTTCTTCATACCGTTTATTTCGCAGTATCTTGTGTAGCTTTTCTTGGTACATGCATAAATGTTCTTTACGCTGTAACGGGCAAAGTTTACTCCGCCTTCTTCAGCTATGTCATAAGGCCAACCCCAGTGAAGAGCAAGGTATCTGTCTACAGACTCAATGTCTGCTGCCTTAATAGCATCGATAAAGATATCTTCTTTTTCCATCTTTTCTTCATTAGGATCTTTAAATCCATCAAGACAAAGAATTACTTTAACATTGGGAGCTTCCTTATGAATAAGTTCGCAACAGTGTGCAAAGAAAGCTGCAACTTCTTCGTAAGTTGCTCTTTTATTGAAAGAAAACCAGTTTCCTGTTGCTTCATGATTGATACGAAGCATTACTCTACCGAAGTTTCTTAAATCTCTTGCAATAGCAATAATGTGCTCGTCTTCGACCTTAGGATCAATTGTAAGAGTCAAAAGAACGTCCTGTCCATGGCTTCTAATCTCACGCATATACTTGAAAGGTTCGTTTTCAAGATTTCCCTCTGTCATGCTTCCCTTGTATGTAAAATAATCATCATAAGGATATCCCCATGCTCCTGAACCATCATTTACATAGGCTTCACTTACACGTGCTGGCCACTTTGGATCGTGAGGATAGTAGCAGTACATTAAGCTGATTGCTCTATGAGGTCTGCCAAGCTTATTAAGAATGTAGTCCTGATTAACGTATTCGCCTCTTTCAGAACCGTCTCCAAGGTCTAATGCACATTTTGCAGGACCCATATGTAGTTTGTTAATTTTCATTTCGCTCATAAGAAATCTCCACTTCTCGAAAAATTATCTATCTACACAATACTACAAAACAAAAATTAATTGATAGTAAAATACTACTCTATCTGACAATATTATGTACTATAGTACTTTTTTCTTGTCATATTACGGGCCCGTTTATGTCTGTTCTTATACAAACATCTTTTTTACTCGACCCAGTATTTTCAAAGTCGCTTTGTCTGAAAGATAAAATGACAAAAGCCCCACTATTATAGAAGAAAGAATACTTATTACCATAATGTTATGACATGCAAATACTTGATTAACCGCATTTGTAGAGCATATAAAATCGAAGAAGAAAAATACAACCAAATGCCATACATATACATCATATGTTACTTTTCCCGCTTCACCTAAAAACTTAAAGTTAAAGAGTTTCTGAATCCTTGAATTTAAAAACAGGGCAATTATTGCAGGATAAGTTACAAAAGTATATACATAGTGGTCATACTGCTTGAACCAGTCTATCCAGTGAACCGTAACAAAGAGGCTAAGTACTATTATTACTGCAAGTAAAAGCATGATTGGAATTTTATCCAATTCCTCTTTCTTTTTCTCATACCACATTCCAACTAAAAGCCCGAAAAAGAAGGCATAATACCCTCTTGCAATATGCATTGTGAGGAAGGGTAACTCGATTTCCCTGTTCCATACAATCATGCCGACGATAATCATGGCAACAAATCCAACTATCGGTGAAAAGCTGAATTTTTTGGAAATCCAAATTATCAGGCAGAATACTATGAAGCACAAAAGAAGCACATCTACATACCAAAGGGGATAATTAATCGGAGTTGTATCAAATACACCCCAAAACTGCAATCCAAAGCTGGCAAGAATTGTGCCTATTATATCGACTGTAGTATCAAAATACCAACCGCCATTTCCCACGATGCTTCTAAACAAATAGCATAAAACCGTGTATAAAACGCACGGCAGAATTATAGGCGGTATTAGTCTGTTAAATTTATTAATCAGGAAATTCTTGTATGAATTCTCTGCGTTTACAAGCTTATCATATTCCTTATAAGCCCAGAAACCGGAGAGCACAAAAAAGAATTCTACCAAATAAGCGACATTAAATACTTTGGTAGAAAAGTCTATTGCATTGGCAAGTCCTATACCTGACACCTGTTGAAAATGGTATAGTACAATAGTTGCTGTTGCGAGTATTCTAAGTACATCAAGCGAATAAATTCTCTTGATGTCTTCCCCATTTTTATTTAACAATTCTCGAGTCATTTTTTATCCCCTATAAAAAATTCCTCATAACCCTACATATAGATTACACACAGACTCATATATTGTATAGTCTAAATGTTCAAAAAAACAAAAAACCTCTCGCATAAGCAGTTCAATTACCTTTAGTAAGCATCTAAAGGTGAATCCACTCATGCAAGAGGTCTCGTTCTTTTGCTAATTATTTAATTGAAGCATGTAAATCCTGAACAGATTTAACGGGTGATACTTTACCTTCTTTTACTGTTCTGATTCCTTCAGCTGCTGCCTTGGCTGCTGCCATTGTTGTAATGTAAGGAATCTTAGCACGAATAGCTGCCTTGCGAATATAGCTGTCGTCCACTTCGCCCTTCTTACCAATAGGAGTATTGATTACAAGTGATACTTCCTTGTTGATAATAAGGTCAGATACATCAGGACGTCCTTCGTAAATCTTGGCAACCTTTTTAACTTCATATCCGGATTCTTTAATAAGCTCGTATGTTCTTCCTGTAGCTGCAAATGTAAATCCTGCTGCTGCAAGGTCTTTACATACATCTGCTACTTCAGGCTTATCATTGTCATTTACTGAAATAAGCGCTGTTCCTGAAAGAGGAAGTACTGTCTGTGTTGCTTCCTGCGCCTTAACAAATGCTTCGGCATATGATTCGGAAATACCTAAAACTTCACCTGTTGAACGCATTTCAGGTCCAAGTACAGGGTCTACTTCAGGGAACATATTGAAGGGGAATACTGCTTCCTTAACGCCATAGTAAGGAATATCACCCTTCTTAAGTGTAGGAACAGGTGATGCCTTTCCTGTGAGTTCTCTTGTAATGATTTCTGTTGCAAGAGGAACCATCTGGATGTTACATACCTTGGATACAAGCGGTACTGTTCTTGATGCACGAGGGTTAGCTTCGATTACGTATACCTTGTCGTTTTCGATAGCGTACTGCATATTCATAAGACCCTGCACATGCATTTCTTCTGCAATTTTACGTGTATATTCTTCAATTGTCTTTAAGTTTTCTTCTGAGATGTGCTTTGAAGGAATGATACAAGCTGAGTCACCTGAGTGAATTCCGGCTAACTCAATGTGTTCCATTACTGCAGGAACAAATGCGTGCTCGCCGTCGCAGATTGCATCTGATTCGCATTCCATAGCGTGGCGAAGGAATCTGTCGATAAGGATAGGTCTGTCGGGTGTAACGCCGATAGCTGCCTTCATATATTCTCTTAAAGTTTCTTCGTCGTGAACTACTTCCATACCACGTCCGCCAAGTACGTATGAAGGACGAACCATTACGGGGTAGCCAATCTTTGTTGCTACTTCAACAGCTTCATCTTCTGTAACTGCCATTCCTGCTTCAGGCATGGGAATTCCAAGCTTATCCATCATCGCGCGGAACTGATCACGGTCTTCAGCAAGATCGATTACTTCAGGAGAAGTACCAAGAATCTTTACACCGTTTTTCTTAAGTTCTGCAGCAAGATTTAAAGGTGTCTGTCCACCGAACTGAGCGATAACACCAACGGGCTGCTCCTTCTTGTAGATGCTAAGTACATCTTCAAGTGTAAGAGGCTCAAAGTAAAGCTTATCTGAAGTATCATAGTCTGTTGATACTGTTTCAGGGTTACAGTTAACGATGATAGTTTCAAAACCAAGTTTCTTAAGTGCTAATGCTGCGTGTACTGAGCAGTAGTCAAATTCGATACCCTGACCGATTCTGTTAGGACCACCACCAAGAATCATGATCTTCTGTCTGTCTGAAACTTCTGTCTTATCAGGAGCATTGTATGTTGAGAAGTAGTATGCGCTGTCCTGTGTTCCGCTTACATGAACGCCTTCCCATGCTTCTTCTACACCAATTGCAATACGTCTGTTACGAACGTCTTCTTCTTTGATTTCAAGAATCTTAGCAAGATACTTATCTGAGAAACCATCTTTCTTGGCTTTTGTAAGAGCTTCATCTGAAGGAAGGTTGCCCTTGTTTTTCATAAGTGCTTCTTCCTCTTCAACGAGTTCTTTCATCTGCTCAATGAAGTATGTTTTAACCTTTGTAAGTTCAAAGATTTCATCTACTGATGCACCCTTACGAAGTGCTTCGTACATAATGAAGTATCTTTCACTGTTAGGTGTTGCAAGCATCTTTAAAAGTTCTTCTTTGGACTTTGAGTTAAAGTCCTTGGCAAAGCCAAGGCCCATGCGACCGATTTCCAAAGAACGGATAGCTTTCTGGAATGCTTCCTTGTAATTTTTACCGATACTCATTACTTCACCAACGGCTCTCATCTGAGTACCAAGTTTATCTTGAACGCCCTTGAACTTTTCGAAAGCCCAACGAGCAAACTTAATTACTACATAATCTCCATCAGGAACGTACTTATCAAGTGTTCCGTACTTACCACAAGGAATTTCATCAAGTGTAAGTCCTGAAGCAAGCATAGCTGAAACTAAAGCGATAGGGAAACCGGTTGCCTTAGAAGCCAAAGCTGAGCTTCTTGATGTTCTGGGGTTAATTTCGATAACGATGATTCTTCCACTTACAGGATCATGAGCGAACTGTACGTTTGTACCACCGATTACTTCTACTTCATTTACAATCTTGTATGCCTGACGCTGTAATTCCTTCTGAACATCTTCAGAAATTGTAAGCATGGGAGCTGAACAGAACGAGTCACCTGTATGAACTCCTAAAGGATCGATGTTTTCAATGAAACATACTGTAATCATCTGGCCCTTGGCATCTCTTACTACTTCAAGTTCAAGTTCTTCCCATCCAAGAATTGATTCCTCTACAAGAACCTGACCTACTAAACTCGCTTTAAGTCCGCGTTCACAAACTGTTGCAAGCTCTTCCTTGTTATAAACAAGGCCGCCGCCTGCTCCACCCATTGTGTAAGCGGGACGAAGAACAACGGGATAACCGAGCTTGTCTGCTATAGCCAAAGCTTCATCAACTGAGTAAGAAACTTCGCTTCGAGCCATTTCAATGCCAAGCTTATCCATTGTTTTCTTAAATTCGATTCGGTCTTCACCACGCTCGATTGCGTCAATCTGAACACCGATTACTTTTACATTATATTTATCAAGGATTCCGGCTGAAGCAAGTTCAGAGCATAAATTAAGACCTGACTGTCCACCTAAGTTAGGTAAAATCGCATCGGGTCTTTCTTTAGCAATAATCTGCTCCAATCTATTAACGTTTAAAGGCTCAATATAAGTTGAGTCAGCAATACCGGGGTCTGTCATAATAGTTGCGGGATTTGAATTAACTAATACAATTTCATATCCCAAATTACGAAGTGCCTTACATGCCTGAGTACCTGAATAGTCAAATTCACAAGCCTGACCGATAATAATAGGGCCAGAACCTATAATGAGCACTTTTTTAATGTCTGTTCTCTTTGCCATAATTTCCTCCTGATTTTATACGTCCGTCTTTACGCATTTTTACGAGTTTACCACATAAAAAAACCCTATTTCAATAGGGTTTTTAATTTTTGTCATTATGCATTATTTTTGTTTAAAAAACTGTACATTGTTTGTAATGTTGCCTTTAAATACAGATGAACCGGCAACTATAACATTAGCTCCCGCTTCAAGTACTGTATCAATGTTTTCACGTATCACACCACCATCGATCTCAACGTCACACGACAAGCCTCTTGAAGTAATTTCATCACGCATAGCTCTAATGCGATCTGTTGATGCTTCAATATATTTCTGTCCGCCAAAACCGGGTTCAACAGTCATAACCAAAACCATATCAATTTTATTTAAATAAGGAAAAGCCACTTCCACAGGAGTAGCAGGCTTAATGGAAAGTCCTGCCTTGCATCCACACTTATGAATAGCATCAATTGTTGCATCTACATCCTGGCACGCTTCATAGTGAACAGTAATGATATCAGCACCAATTTTAGCAAACTCTTCAATGTATCTTATGGGCTCTTCGATCATAAGATGAACATCAAACACTTTATCAGTAACCTTGCGAATAGAACTGATAAGAGGCATACCAAAAGAAATAGAAGGAACAAACTTACCATCCATAACGTCGATATGGATGTAATCAGCTCCGGCTTCGTCAGCCTCTTTAATCTGTTGTCCTAAAATTGCAAAATCACATGCAAGAATAGATGGTGAAAGTATCATATCCGTTTCCTTTTCCTTATTGTCATATAAATGATAACAAAGGGTCTTCTAATAATCAATTTCAAATATTGCTAAATATATAGCATTTTAGAGCAGCTTCGTTGTCCATTCCCCTGCATTCCATACATCTGTTGCTAGTCCTTCATAAAACTCAGGTTCATGGCAAACCATAAGAATGCTTCCTTTATACTCTTTTAAAGCTCTTTTAAGTTCATCCTTGGCGTCTACATCAAGGTGGTTTGTAGGCTCATCGAGAAGTAAAATGTTGCTTTCTCTATTGATAAGCTTGCAAAGTCTTACCTTGGCCTGCTCACCACCTGATAAAACCTTTACGAGTGATTCAATGTGCTTGGTTGTAAGTCCGCACTTTGCAAGAGCCGATCTTACTTCATACTGAGAAAAAGAAGGGAACTCTTTCCAAATCTCTTCTATGCAAGTGGTAGATATATTCTGGTCCATTTCCTGTTCAAAGTAACCGATAGACAGGTAGTCTCCAAGTGTAACGCTTCCTTCGAGAGGTTTTATAAGGCCTAAAATGCTCTTTAACAAAGTAGTCTTTCCTATACCGTTCGCACCTGTTATAACAACCTTCTGCCCTCTCTCCATCTGAAGATTTACAGGCTTAGACAAGGGCTCATCATATCCGATTACAAGATCTTTAGTCTCAAAGATGTATCTTCCCGGAGTACGGGCTTCCTTAAAATTAAATTCAGGCTTGGGCTTTTCGGCAGCAAGCTCAATAACATCCATCTTGTCAAGCTTCTTCTGTCTTGACATAGCCATGTTTCTTGTAGCAACTCTGGCTTTATTTCTTGCAACAAAATCCTTAAGATCAGCAATCTCCTTCTGCTGCTTGTTGTAAGCTGCTTCAAGCTGGGATTTCTGCATTTCGTAGACTTCCATAAACTTATCGTAGTCACCAACATACCTGTTAAGCTGACGGTTATCCATATGGTAGATAAGATTTACGACACTATTGATAAAAGGAACATCGTGAGAAATGAGTATGAAAGCATTTTCATAGTCATTTAAATATCTTTTAAGCCACTCAATATGTTCCTTGTCAAGATAGTTAGTCGGCTCGTCAAGAAGTAAGATATCAGGTTTTTCCAAAAGAAGTTTAGCCATAAGTACCTTGGTTCTCTGACCGCCTGATAATTCCGTAACATCCTTATCAAGACCTAAATCCAATATGCCAAGGGCTCTGGCGACTTCCTCAACCTTGGAGTCAATCATATAAAAATCATGCTGGTCGAGAAGATCTTGTATAGTACCTAACTCTTCCATGTACTCTTCAAGCTGCTTTTCATCAGCGTCACCCATCTTGTCACAGATTTCATTCATACGGCTTTCCCACTCAAAAAGAAAGTCGAAGGCTGACTTAAGTACGCTTTCTATTGTCATTCCTTTCTGAAGGACAGTATGCTGGTCAAGATAGCCAACTCGAACGTTTTTGGACCATTCGATTTTTCCTTCATCAGGCATTAGTTTTCCTGTAATAATGTTCATAAATGTAGACTTACCTTCACCGTTTGCACCGATAAGTCCGATATGTTCGCCCTTTAATAATCTAAAGGAAACATCTTCAAATATAGCTCTGTCCCCAAATCCGTGTGTAAGATTTTCAACTGTTAAAATACTCATCTAAATATCCTTTTACGCTTGTATAAGCGCTTATAAAGCTGGTGTTTTTCTTTTGCCTTATGAATTCTGCTTGATTTTTATTCTTATGTCAAGAAAAATGTAGGATTGTCTTTCTACAAAATAAAACCCGCAGATGAAATCACCTGCGGGTATTGTTCTTAATCAGTAATTACTTACCAAGAAATTCCTTAATGTCAGCGTATACGCCCTTTCCATCAAGTTTGTACTTTTCAAGAAGTGCTGATGCTGAACCGGATTCACCGAAGATATCCTGCATACCAAGCTTCTTAACAGGAACGGGATTCTTAGCGCAAAGAGCATCACATACTGCAGAACCAAGTCCGCCAATGATTGAATGTTCTTCAACTGTAACAACCTTACCTGTCTTCTTAGCAGAAGCGATAACCATTTCTTCGTCTAAAGGCTTGATTGTGTGGATGTTAATAACTTCAGCGCTTACGCCGTCAGCTGCAAGCATTTCTGCTGCCTGTAAAGCTGAATCAACGCAGATACCTGTTGCAACGATTGTTACATCAGTACCTTCACGAAGAAGAACGCCCTTACCAATTTCAAACTTGTAATCATCATTTGTATTAAATACCGGAACAGCTGCACGTCCGAAACGAAGGTATACAGGTCCTTCCATTTCAAGTGCTGCTCTAACTGCTGCTCTTGCTTCAACATCATCACTGGGAACGATAACTGTCATTCCGGGGATTGTTCTCATAAGTGCGATGTCTTCGTTACACTGGTGTGTAGCACCATCTTCACCTACTGTGATACCGGCATGTGTAGCACCGATTTTAACGTTAAGGTTAGGATAACCGATTGAGTTTCTAACCTGTTCAAAGTTTCTTCCGGCTGCAAACATAGCGAATGAAGAAATGAAAGGAATCTTTCCGCATGTTGCAAGTCCTGCTGCAATACCTGTCATGTTACATTCTGCAATACCGCAGTCAATGTGTCTTTCAGGATATGCTTTCTTAAATGTACCTGTCTTTGTAGCTCCTGCAAGGTCCGCATCCAAAACAACAAGATTGGGGAAATCCTCTGCACATGCTACTAACGCATTACCATAACTGTCTCTTGTAGCAATCTTATCTGCCATCTTAGTTGCCCTCCTTTAACTTTTCATCAATAGCAGCAAGATCTGCCATAGCTGTTGCGTACTCTTCATCGTTAGGAGCTTTTCCGTGCCATCCGGCATTGTTCTCCATGAAGCTTACGCCCTTACCCTTTGTAGTCTTCATGATAATTGCTGTAGGCTTTCCTTTGCATGCCTTAGCATTATCAAAAGCTGCACGAATCTGGTCAAAGTCATGACCGTCAATATTGATTACGTTAAAGTTGAAAGCTTCGAACTTCTTATCGATAGGATAAGGTGAGCAAACGTCTTCAATCTTACCATCGATCTGTAATCCGTTGTTGTCAACGATAACAACGAGGTTATCAAGTTCACGAGCGCCTGCGAACATAGCAGCTTCCCAAACCTGACCTTCCTGGATTTCACCATCACCAAGAAGAGTATATGTTCTAAATGACTTGTTATCTAACTTAGCTGCAAGTGCCATACCAACTGCTGCTGAGATACCCTGTCCAAGAGAACCTGATGACATATCTACACCGGGTACATGCTGGTAGCAGGGATGTCCCTGAAGGTATGATCCTAACTTTCTTAATGTAACAAGATCTTCAACGGGGAAATAACCACGGTTTGCAAGTGTTGAATAAAGACCGGGTGCTGTATGACCTTTAGAAAGAACGAAGCGGTCGCGATCTTCTTTCTTGGGGTTTTTAGGGTCGATATTCATTTCTTCAAAGTAAAGGTATGTGAACATATCAGCTGCTGATAATGATCCACCGGGATGTCCGGCTTTAGCAGCGTGAACTGAAGTTACAACACCTTTACGTACTTCATTGGCTGTTTTCTGAAGTGTAAGGTTATCCATTTCAATTCTCCTTATTATAGTTTTTTTAAGTTATATGTTGACTTTAGCACAAACAAATTAACAAATCTATTTCGTTTAGTGCTAATCATATCCTAAATATTGCGATTTTAGTTCTGGCCGTAATAAGCGTTTGCGCCGTGTTTACGGTAATAGTGCTTGTCCTGAAGTTCACTGGGAGCAGGGCGAACGCTGGGATTAATAAGCTCAGTTCTAAATGCCATCTTGGCAACTTCTTCTAATACTACTGCATTGTGAACTGCTTCATGAGCATCTTTACCCCATGTGAATGGTCCGTGATTTTTGCATAAAACTGCAGGAACTGCCATGAAATCTTTGTCCTTAAAGTAGTCTGTAATTAAAAGACCTGTATTGGTTTCGTATGCTTCATCAATTTCATCTTTTGTAAGGCATCTTAAACAGGGAACTTCACCATAGATGTAATCTGCATGAGTTGTTCCATAGCAGGGAATTGATCTTCCTGACTGAGCCCAGCTTGTTGCGTATGATGAGTGTGTGTGAACTACACCACCGATATCGGGGCATGCCTTGTAAAGTTCAAGATGAGTAGGTGTGTCAGAAGAAGGCTTATATCTTCCTTCAACCTTTTCACCATTAAGGTCCATAACGACCATATCATCGGGAGTGAGCTTATCATAATCAACTCCTGAAGGCTTAATTACGAATAAACCTGATTCCTGATCGATACCACTTACGTTTCCCCAGGTAAAAGTAACAAGACCGTACTTGGGAAGAAGCATATTTGCTTCGTAAACTTCTTTCTTTAAAGCTTCAAGCATTTTCTTTTTCCTTCTTTCAATTATTTAATACTGTTAATTGCTGCCTTTTCAATTGCAAGACCCGCCTTGTAAGTCTCAAGGTATTCATCAAAGCCCTTAACATCATCAGCATCAGGAGCGATTGTTGAAGCGTTCATTCCAACAAATACTTTGTTTGAAAGGTAATCTTCAAGTGATTCTCCATTTGCCTTATTAATCATATATGAAGCGAGTAAGGCCATGCCCCAGGCACCACCTTCACCTGCTGTTTCCATAACTGAAACAGGAGCATTTAATGCTGCTGCAAGAATTGACTGACCTACACCCTTAGTCTTAAAGAGTCCGCCGTGACCTGTGATAGAATCAACCTTAACGCCTTCTTCCTTAAGCATGATATCGCAGCCAAGCTTAAGTGTTGATAAAGAAGCATAAAGGTGAGTTCTCATGAAGTTTGCAAGGTTAAGCTTAGCGTTCTGCTCGCGAACAAATAAAGGACGACCTTCATCAAGCTTTGTTACACCTTCTCCTGAGAAGTAGTTGTATGAAAGTAAACCACCACAGTTCTTATCGCCTTCTAATGCCTTGTTATACAAAGTTCCAAATAACTTATTCATATCTACTTCCATGCCGTAGCTTTCAAGGAAGTCTTTAAAAATACCAACCCACGCATTGAGGTCTGATGTACAGTTGTTGCAGTGAACCATACCTACAAGGTCGCCTGAAGGAGTTGTTACAAGGTCGATTTCGGGATAAACCTTTGAAAGGTTCTTTTCAAGAACTACCATTGCAAATACGCTTGTACCGGCTGAAACGTTACCTGTTCTAACCTTAACTGCATTAGTTGCAACCATACCTGTACCGGCATCACCTTCGGGAGGACAAACAGGAACGCCTGCTTCCAATTCTCCTGTAGGATCAAGGAACTTAGCACCTTCTGCTGTAAGTGTACCTGCATCTTCTCCGGCTACAAGAACCTTAGGGAAAATGTCTCTAAATCTCCATGAGTATCCGTCAGCTTCAACAAGCTTATCAAATTTAGAAACCATTGTTTCATCAAAGTCATGTGTATTGATGTCGATAGGGAACATACCTGAAGCTTCACCAACGCCCATTACTTTCTTACCGGTAAGCATCCAGTGAATGTATCCTGCAAGTGTTGTCTGGAAAGCAATATCCTTAACATGAGGTTCTTTCTTTAACATAGCCTGATAAAGGTGTGCGATACTCCAACGCTGAGGAATATTGTATCCGAAAAGTTCTGTAAGCTTTTCACTTGCTTCTTCAGTAATTGTATTTCTCCATGTACGGAAAGGAACAAGAAGATTGTTGTCCTTATCAAATACAACATAACCGTGCATCATGGCGCTGATTCCGATTGCGCCTACTTTCTTTAACGCTACGCCGTACTGGCTCATAACATCCTTCTTTAAGTCCTTGTAGCAATCCTGGAATCCTTCGTGAATCTCTGAAAGAGGATATGTCCAGATACCGTTATCAAGATGGTTTTCCCATTCATGACTTCCTGATGCAATAGGTGTATTCTTGTCGTCAACAAGAACTGCTTTAATTCTTGTTGAACCAAATTCAATACCCATTACAGCCTTTCCGGCTTCAATAAGCTGTTTAATCTCTTCCTTGTTGTAACCCATAATTAGGCCCTCCTGTTTATAAAACTATTCATTTTCTTTAACGCTGTCGCGTTCTACTATCTTGGTTTTAAATTTGTACGATACAATTGCATTTGGATTTGTTAAAAGTGTCAGAATACTTTTAGCCGCAAGTTTTCCCAAATCGTCCGCAGGATGCAGATAAGATGTTAACTGTACCGGTGAGATAATGGCTGTAACCGAATCATCAATACCGATTATCGAAAGATCATCAGGAACTGATAGTCCCTTGTCTAACATAATCTGTGTAAGATGCTGTCCGGCTAAGTCGTTATAACAAAGCACTGCACTGCATTCTGAAAATCTATCCATCATACGGTCGGAAAGCTTGTAAAAGTCACTTCCGTCAACCGTGTCGTACCAAAGTATTGTCTCATCCTTAACAGGAAGTCCCGCTTCCCTCATTGCCCGGCGGAACCCTGAAAATCTCAAATGTCCCTGGCCATCATCCATCTTAAGCAGGGCACCAATGTTCTTGTGTCCTTTAGATATCAGATACTTAGTGGTAACATATCCTGCATTTTCATCGTCTAAGCATATGCATGGGATATCAGTTCCTTTAACAGCTGAGTTAATAAATATCAGGCTGACTCCTCTGTTAATTATTCTTTCATACAAATCAAGATTAGGGGAAGGAAGTGCACTCATTGCAGGTTCCATGATGATACCTGCCACATCATCCTTCTCAATAATATCTTCAAGTACCTGTCTTTCACGATCAAAACGGTTATTTGTAAAGGAAAGCTGCATAACATAACCGTTTTCGGTAAGCACTTCCTCTATTCCTTTAATAATCTTAGGGAAAATGTAACTGTCGACATAGGTAGTAACTACTGCTATACGGTTACTCGCTTCCACTCGCCTTTTCTTAATGTATGTTCCGCTTCCTCTAACCCTTGAAATGATCCCTTCATTTTCAAGAGTCGCCATGGCATGTCTTACAGTCTCACGGCTGAGCCCAAATCTTGCCTTAAGTGCGTTCTCAGAAGGCATCTTGTCTCCGGGCTTTAACTGACCTTCCTCTATTTTCTTGTGTATATACTCTACTATTATTTCGTATTTAGCTCCGTTCATCGGACCCCCATTTATATCTTTGAAATATGTGCTCCTGAGTTGTCTAAAAAACACAAACAATTTGTACAAAAGTTGTCGGATAACTTGTCTATAGAATAGTACGATTGCAGGCCTGTGTCAATCTTGAAAACTGTAAAAAACCTACTGTTTTCAACTCTTAAGAGCCAAAAAATCCTGTACACATTACATGTACAGGATTTCACTTTTCAAACCTATTTACTTAATAATAAAACCTCTATTTAGTAAAGTCGTTTTTAGTAGCTTCATAAAGTGCAATACTTGCGGCAATAGGAAGATTCAAACTGTCAATTCTGTCGGAATGAGGAATAATTACACTTGTTCCAACTTCAAGGAAGCTGTCAGGAAGGCCTGTCGCTTCATTTCCAAATATTAAAGAAAATGGTTTAACCGGTTCAAGTTTTGAAAGACTGGTTTTAGCTTTAAGCATAAATGGGTAATAACTTCTGTCTCCCATTTGCTTTCTATATTCGTCAAAAGAAGGATAAACCGAAATATTGAGTCTGAAGATGGCTCCCATTGAAGCTCTTACTGTCTTTGGATCAAACTCATCTACTGCCGGAGATATAATAACAAGATTTGTAATTCCAAATCCTGCTGCAGATCTCATAATAGTTCCCATGTTGCCGGCGTTTGACGGATTGTTTAAAACAACATGGCTTTCATTCTTGTCCACAGGACGTTTGAATTTTCTAAACTCTCCTATGATAAAACAGTTTTCTTTCTGAGAAAGAATGTTAAAAGGCTTATCAGCAAACTCCATCGGAATGTTTGCATCATCGCAAAGCTTTTTAAGCTTTTCAAATGATTCTCCCTTATCCATCTTGGAGTGAACGTATACCCTGTTACAATACTCTGTTGCATACTTTAACAATTCAAATGTTAATGTGATTCCAAGTGAGTATGAAATTTCGTCTTCTCTTTGATATCTTTTCATTACACTACCCGTAGTTTCTTAATAAATATTATGCCACTTCAGCCTCAACGCTTTCTTTTTCCTTATGAAGTAAAGCCCACATAAGTACAATAAGTCCAATAACTAAGGTTGCAATTGAACCTGCCTGAGAAGTTGAAAGCTTTCCGACATTTCCACGCTCATCGGCACGTAAATATTCTAATAAGAATCTTCCGATACTATACAAAGTAATATATAAAGCACCTACAAGACCTTTCTTCTTTGTTTTGGAAGCGACAATAAGAAGCAAAATCATATTTAATAAATCAAGTCCTGCAGAAAATAGCTGTGTAGGTATTAGTTTTACATGATTAGGTGCAAAGTCGGAATGAGAAAAAGCTATTCCGTACCAGGCATCTGTCTGGCGTCCATAACAGCATCCTGCAAAGAAGCATCCTATACGGCCAATGCATTGTGCGATTGCAATCGAAGGTGCACAAAGGTCAAGATAGTCGACAAATCGAACCTTTTTAACAGCACAGTAAATCCATGCAGCCAAAAAACCACCTAAAAGACCGCCCATTACAACAAATCCGGTCTGTGATAAAAACATAATGGGATTTTTAATGAATGAATCAAATTCCACAAGTACAAATGTTGTCTTTGAAGCGATGTATCCGAAAAACACACCAAATAAAAGAATTCCATACACAATATCGTCGGAAAGATTTTTCTTTTTACATCTTGCTGTAGCTAAAAATAATGCAGCCATGATTCCAAGACCGGTACAAAGTCCGTATGTGTGGACTGTTATTTTTCCTATTGTGAATAAGTCGTTGTACATTTTTTACCCCTTTAAAAAAATTAAGCTTCGGTTTTAATTACCGAAGCTTATATATTCATGTTTATTCTACATTGCTTTTAATGTATTCGATAACGTCGCCTACTGTATGAATTCCTTCAAGTTCTTCAGGTTCAAGTTCCATATCATATTCTTCTTCAAACGCCATTACAAGTTCAAGAAGATCAAGTGAATCAACACCTAAATCATCCTTAAAAGAAGTTTCTTCAGTAATTTCAACATCATCAATGTTAAGCTGTTCTTTAATAATCTCAACAATCTTTTCTAACATGAGTGGTCTCCTTAATTCAATATAGCCCAAGGACAATCCCTTGTTTTAAAGCAAGTATAGTTTCATATATATATGTTTGTCAATTGAGATAATAAAAATTTAATATCCGTATATATCGTATATTTCTTTGGTATAAACCCCCGGCTTATCATAAACAATTAAAGGCTTTTCAACTGTAAGTCTGGATTTTCCACCTCGGGCGCTTTCTATTAGCACCATATTAGGCTCTTTATCGACAAAAGGATATACAAGCTGCATCCTTTTGGGCTCGAGTTTATATCTGCTTAGAGTCGAGAAAATCTCAGCCAGCCTGAAGGGCCTGTGAACCATATAGAATTTCCCGCCAGGCTTTAAAACCTGTGAAGCGTTCCTTACAACATCATCAAGGCAGCAGAGTATTTCGTGCCTTGCAATAGCCTTGGGTGCATCAGGATTTGTAATTCCATGCTGTCCAATCATGTAAGGAGGATTGCAGGTTACTACATCCATCGAGGCCTTACTAAAAATCGAGGATGCCTCCTTTATATCTCCCTCAACTATTTCTATCTTATCTTCAAGCTTATTCAAAAGAACGCTTCTTGAAGCCATATCAGCCGACTCATGCTGAATTTCAAGCGCATATATCTTCTTAGCCGGCGTTTTAGCAGATAAAAGAATTGGAATGATACCTGTTCCGGTTCCCATATCTAGTATGGTTCCATCGGGTTTACAGTCAGCAAAGCCTGATAAAAGCACCGCATCCATTCCAAAGCAAAAACGATCCGGATCCTGGATAATCTTAAGGCCATTTCTTTCCAAATCGTCTACGCGTTCATTTGCCCTAACAAGATCAGTTGACATACTTATTCAAGCTCCGCCATAGCCTTCTTCTCTTCTTCGGTAAGTTCAATCTTACGATTCTTACGACGTTTGAAGCGAAGTTCGTCGGGTTTATATTCTTCCATCTGCTTTTCATCACCTTCGTCTACGATTACCTTAACAATCTGACGAAGAACATTGATTGAAGAAACAACACCCTTCTTGTTTCCGTTTACTATAGTAACCTCATCTCCTACGTTAGGAAGATTACGGTTTAATTCTTCATATGTTTCCTGTTCATTCTTTAAACAGCACATAAGTCTTCCGCAAACGCCCGAAATCTTGGTTGCGTTTAATGAAAGATTCTGTTCTTTTGCCATCTTAATTGAAACAGGTGAAAAGTCTGCCATGTATGAGTGGCAGCATAAAGGACGACCGCATATACCGATTCCGCCACGAAGCTTGGCCTCATCGCGGACACCAACCTGTCTCATTTCAATACGGGTGTGGAATACGCTTGCAAGATCCTTTACAAGTTCTCTAAAGTCAACGCGTCCGTCACTGAAGTAGTAAAATAATATCTTACTGTTATCGAATGTGTACTCTGCATTGATAAGCTTCATGGGAAGATTTCTCTTTTCAATCTTTTCCCTGCAAATGGGAAGAGCTTCCTGCTCTTTAATACGGTTTGTCTCTTCTCTTTTATCGTCTTCCTTGGTTGCAATACGAACAACACTCTTTAAAGGCTGAATTACACGACTTTCATCAACCTCTGTAACTCCAAGGACAACTGTACCATATTCAAGACCTCTTGCAGTCTCAACGATTACATGCTGGTCTCTTTTTACATCAAGATCTCCGGGGGCAAAGAAATATGCCTTTCCGGCCTCTCTAAATCTAACTCCTATTACCTTAACCATATATCTCCTATCCTTTTTGCTTTATACACTGTCTTTTTCCTGAAGTGTTAAAAACAAAAGTTCCATTGTCAGGTCAAAATTAACGTTTGCTGAAATTCTTTTCTTGGCCTTATCGATTGCATCAATAATATCCTGTAAGTTCTCATAGGTTGTGCAATCAGCCACTTTCCTAATATACTTCATCTCGTCTTTAAAAATCAAGCTATCTGCATCAGCCGTAGCCTTGAAAACAAGAGCATCTCTGTACCAGACACTGATTAAGTCGAGATAATCACCTATAGCAATCTTAAAATCGTTTGCTCTCTTAACGCACTTATTAAGCTCATAAACTTCAAGATCCTTAAGATGATGCATAAGATGAAGCGCTTCATTCATTATTTCGTCAAACTCTTCGTTCTTGGCAAGAAGCTTGGCTTTACCAAGATTTCCCCTTGCAAATGCAACGCTCATATCTGCCTTATAATCGGGAAGCTGTTCTTCTTCCATCAGATACTTTCTGACTTCCTTGTCGGCAACCGGTCTCATATTTAAAACAACACACCTTGACCTAATTGTCGGAAGCATTTCCTCAAGATTTGTAGTAAGCAGTAAAATCACTGCATACTCCGGAGGCTCCTCTAAGGTTTTGAGCAAAGCATTCTGAGCCTGCTGGTTCATCTTCTCGGCTTCATTAATTATATAGATCTTTCTTTTGCCACCATAAGGCTTAATAACTATATCTTCGTTGACCTGAGTACGAATGTCATCAACACTGATAATCATAGGCTTTTCATGTGTAACCTTAACTATATCAGGGTTATTGTCCGAAAAAGACTGACTGCAGGCCTGGCAGTTATTGCAGGGACGATTTTCGTTTGAGTCACAAAGAAGTGCTGCAGCAAAAATCTTGGCTATATACTCTTTTCCGCTGTATCTTTCTCCGCAAATAATGTAAGCGTGGGAAACTTTGTTTTGCTCCACTGCGCTTTTAAAATGTTCCGTAATCTGCGGTTGTCCAATAATATCATTAAAATCCGGCATACTTGCCTCCACATTTATCAGGTAAAGATATCAAGAAGCAGGCCTCTTATATCTCCTATTTTTTGTAAAATCGTAAGGTTGTCTTTCTCTTCTTTCAAAAGTTCCGCCGCAAGTGCATCGAGGTTTTCATCCACAAGGCGGATAATGCCGTAAACTCTGTGGCGTCCGCGTCGGTCAAGAAAGTTCTCTCGGGAAAAAGAATGTGATCTGGATACAATTTCGTTCATGAAGTCCTTTATTAGACCTCTGTACTTACGCATATCCTTGATATCTTTTTTCTTGGCAATTCGCTCTCCCTGCATGGTGATTTCTTCCATTAAAGAAGTCAGTCTTGCCTGAAGCTCTTCCTCGCCTACCTTGCTGGTCAGTATGAACTTAAAATCGCCGTTTGCTTCTTCAACTTTCTGTGTTTCAGGAGTCTGTTGGATCTGCGAAAGCCCGTTAATCTTTACATCCATAAGCTTCACCCTTAGGTTAATTTAACTTGCAAATTAAGCCATTTCTATAGTCAGGTACTGTTTAATAGCACTTATACATACATTCAAATCATCGTTTTTAAATCTCTTGCTGATTTTAAGCTGCTTGATTTTTTCATTGTCAAAATCTTTGGCATCCGCTAAAAATCTTCGACACATCTCTTCATATTTAGGATGGTCCTGCTTCTTTTCGCGGTTTAAAGCCCTTTGAAGTCTCACTCCATCATCAAGCTCGATAAGTACCGGAATAACCATGTCCTTGCCAAAGTACTTACGAACACTTTTATAAGACTCAAGTGTTCCGATAGTAATGTAATTACCCTCTTTTAAATCAAACTGTCCATCGTCTACGGTAAAATATCTCCAAAGACCGTGGCAGGTATCGTAGCTTCTTTCTTCGACGATTTTTCCCAAAGCCTGAAGTCTCAAAAACTCGTCTTCGTCTACAAAATGGTACTCAACGCCTTCTTTTTCGCTTTCGCGGATAGGTCTTGTTGTGTATGAAACTATTGTCTTAAAGTCAAAAGAAGGATCACTGACAAGATTCTTGAAAATCGTGTCCTTTCCTGATGAACTTTTGCCCATTATATAGACTATCTTTCCCACAACGGTTACCTCGTTTTTTCTTTGTCACCACGCTTTTTCTTACTTCTCTTGGCTATGGTTTCAACTGTTGAAACATACTTATCTGCGGCAGTTACAAGCCATGCCTCTCTGCAAAGAGGGGGAACAACTGTAAGCGGCCACATGTGCTTTTTAATTATATCTTCTTCACGTGCTGTTAAATCGTATTCTTTACTGGCATTTTTAAGTGCAACACCCGGATGATAAAAACCATGAAGGTTTCTAAGCCCGCAGTGCTCTTCATCATGCCAGTCATAAAGGAAATAATCATGTAAAAGTGCTCCTCTTACAAGATCCTTTTCCTCACATTTTATTCTAAGCTTCCTACTAAGCCAAAGGCTTGTATAAGCGACTTTCATACTATGTTTCATAACTGAAACTGTTCCATGCTGGATATTTCTCGCTGAACTTCTGAAATTTTTGGAAGTGAGAATATCGTTGGCATGTTTTACCATATCTGAACGCAATTGAGTTCTGAATTGCTTTCTTTTGCTTGTAGACATATTAACTGTAAATCCTTCGTGTAACTTGACTATAGGCCCCTATAAGTGCCTATAGGATAATCTATTTTATCATAGCACACAAAGTTCTACCGGTCAAAAAAAACAGCCACCCGAAATGAATCGGATGGCTGAAAAAATACTAAGATTAAAGTCTCTTGAGAAGTTCTTCTCTCTGTGCTTCGTAACCGGGCTTTCCAAGAAGAGCAAACATGTTCTTTTTGTAGCTTTCAACACCGGGCTGGTTGAAGGGGTTAACTCCAAGAAGGTAACCGCTTACACCACATGCAAACTCGAAGAAGTAGAAAAGCTGTCCAAGATAGAATTCATTAACTTCAGGAACGTTAACCATAAGGTTAGGAACCTGTCCGTCTGTATGAGCAAGGATTGTTCCGTTCATAGCGCTCTTGTTTACGAAATCAACTGTCTTGCCTGCAAGGTAGTTAAGTCCGTCAAGATCAACGGGTTCGCTTTCAAGAAGAATTTCTTCACGAGAAGTTTCAATATTAATAACGGTTTCGAACATGTTTCTTGAACCGTCCTGAATAAACTGTCCCATTGAGTGAAGGTCTGTTGTAAGATCAACGCTTGCAGGGAAAATACCCTTCTGATCCTTACCTTCGCTTTCGCCGTAAAGCTGCTTCCACCATTCAGAAACGAAGTGTACTGAAGGTTCGTAGTTGGCAAGGATTTCAATCTGCTTACCCTTGCGAAGAAGGATGTTACGGATTGCAGCATACTTAAGAGCATCGTTGTCTTCAAAATCGTTTTCAAGGGCTGCCTTACGTCCTGCCTGAGCACCTTCCATAAGTTTATCAATATCAGCACCGCTTACTGCGATAGGAAGTAAACCTACTGCTGTAAGAACTGAGAAACGTCCACCAACGTCATCCGGAACTACGAAGCTTTCGTATCCTTCTTCATTGGCAAGGTTCTTAAGTGATCCTTTTGCCTTATCTGTTGTAGCGTAGATTCTCTTGGAAGCTTCAGCCTTACCATACTTTTCTTCAAGCATCTTCTTGAATACTCTGAAAGCGATAGCAGGTTCTGTTGTTGTTCCTGACTTGGAAATCATGTTGATTGAGAAATCTCTGTCTCCAATTACATCCATAAGGTGCTTGATATATGTTGAGCTGATTGAGTTACCTACAAAGTAAACTTCAGGAGTCTTTCTAACTGACTTATCAACTACATTATAGAAGCTGTGACGTAAAAATTCGATTGCAGCGCGTGCACCGAGGTAAGAACCACCGATACCGATTACAAGTAAAACTTCTGAATCGCTCTGAATCTTTGCAGCAGCTTTCTTAATTCTTGCAAATTCATCTTTGTCATAAGCTACAGGAAGATCAATCCAACCAAGAAAGTCATTTCCTGCACCTGTTCTTGATACAAGAAGTTCCTTGGCATCAAGAGCAAGCTTTTTCATGTTGCTTACTTCGTCATTGCTAATGAATGAAGAAGCTTTTGAATAATCAAAATTTACATTACTCATAGTACTATCTCCTCTTTTATTAAAAAAATGGTTAATATTTCTTTACAAACGTGGATATTTTAGCAAAGAATCCTAGCCATTTCAATACTTTTGGCCTCTAAAGATGTCCTACAACTATGCCCTTTTTTTAATGCTACTAGCAAAAGAAAGTTTCTTTTGCTATAATTCTTTCAATATATATATTGAAGCGAAATGACTTGTTTCATTTCGGAAAGGAGCTTAAAATGCACTATTCACCAAAAGGAATCTGCGCAGTCGGAATTGACTTTGATGTTAATGATGATCGCGTATCAAATATTAAGTTTACCGGAGGATGCGATGGAAACCATAAGGGTATCGTTGCACTTTGTGAAGGAATGCTTGTTGACGAAGTAATTACAAGATTAGACGGAATTACCTGTGGAATGAGAAACTCATCTTGCCCTGACCAGCTTGCCAAGGCTCTTACTGCATACAAGAACAACGCATTATAATTAATTATGGAAGAAGGCCATACAATGTCTAAGAAAATTGTACTTACCGGTGGCGGTACTGCAGGACATGTTACTCCCAATATCGCAATGATTCCTGAACTTAAAAAGTCAGGATATGATATCTATTACATTGGTTCTAAAGACGGAATTGAAAAGAAGCTTATTACTGATTTGGGAATTCCCTACTACGGAGTATCAACAGGAAAGCTTCGCCGTTACTTTGACCCTCAGAATTTCAAAGATCCTTTTAAAATTGCCATTGGATTCGCAGAAGCTAGAAAGTATCTTAAAAAGATTGATCCTGATATCGTTTTTTCTAAGGGTGGTTTCGTAAGCGTACCTATCGTGCGTGCTGCTCACTCCTTAGGAATTAAGTGTGTAATTCACGAATCAGACATTACTCCGGGTCTTGCCAACAAACTTTGCATTCCCTGTGCATCTTCAGTTTGCTGCAACTTCCCCGAAACACTTAAGTATCTTCCCGAAGAAAAGGCTGTTCTTACAGGAACTCCTATTCGTTCAGAACTTACAGAAGGCAGTTCGCAGAGAGGCAAAGAGCTTTGCGGTTTTGTCGATACCAAGCCTGTTATTTTAGTTATTGGCGGAAGCCAGGGTGCCGGAAGCATTAATAAGATTGTCCGTGTTACTCTTCAAAAGCTTTTAAATGATTTCCAGATTGTTCATATCTGCGGTAAGGATAAGGTTGATAACCTTCTTCTTAACACTCCCGGATATAAGCAGTTTGAATATTTGGGTGCTGAACTTAAAGACATTTTTGCTCTTGCCGATATCGTTATTTCAAGAGCCGGCGCCAATTCAATATGTGAATTGCTTACATTAAGAAAGCCTAATCTTCTTATTCCTCTACCTGCTACTGCTAGCCGAGGAGACCAGCTTTTAAATGCCGCTTCTTTTGAAGCCCAGGGATTTTCAATTGTAATTCACGAAGAAGACTTAGATGAAAAGAGCTTACTTACAACAGTGACCGAGCTTTACTGCAACCGTCATTCTTATATAGAAGCAATGAACAAATGCAATCAGATGCAGCCGGTACTTACAATCATGAAAGAGATTGAAAAGTATGCCCGTGTTACTCCTTCAGAAGAGTAAGTTAAAAATTTTTTTGAATTTTTTTGAATTTTTTTGAACCAAACACTTATCTATGAAAATATATAAGTGTTTGGTAATTCTTTTAATGGAGGAAATATAATATGAAAAAAATCAAGTATTTAATTCTTAGTCTCATTATGGTGATCGGACTTATGGGACTTACAAACACCGAAGCTATGGCTTCTGAAAAAAGTTCTTCAAGAGTCTATGCCGAAAACTGTGACAGTGCTTACTCACCTTACATGTCACTTGATAGTACAATCTTATTAAACGAGAATACTTACCCCGGCTCATCA
This sequence comes from Lachnospiraceae bacterium, assembly GCA_024403515.1. Lineage (GTDB taxonomy): Bacteria > Bacillota > Clostridia > Lachnospirales > Lachnospiraceae > UBA1258. The sequence continues at coordinate 155,208 of JAKSRS010000003.1, read as the reverse complement.
ATTGGCGGATTCCCTACAAAAAACTACAAAATCACCAAGGTTACATCAAGCAACAAAAAAGTTGCAAAGTATTATAAGCCGTATTCAGATTCATCTTCTTTTTCCCTTAAACTTGTAGGAGTAGGAAAGACAAAAATCACTGTCGATGTAACTTACAAGAAGAAGACATACAAGATTAGTAGGATGATTGAAGTTGTCGATGACAAGCCCTTTAAGAGCATCAAGTACGACAAGAAAGAGATTTATAAAGGTAACGAATACAAAACAGGAAATGTCTACAAGGCTAAATCCGGAAAAGTTCTTGAGTGGAAGTTAAATAAAGGCTACAAAATAATCTCAGCTTCATTAAACAGAGATAATAAATTTAAGAAAATCAAATCCGGTTCAAAAATAGTTCTTAAGAATGTAGAGCACGCATTTGTTTACTTCTACATTCAGACACCTGATAAAAAATATATTTATTATCATGTAAACTTTCTCAAATAAAACCAAACAAACTTAAATAACAAAGTGGCTGCTATGTTGATATGAACCTCAGTAAATAGGGAGAATCATAAAAGCATAGCAGCCACTATTTTTATTATTTAGCTACAAATATCTCTTTTGTAGCATCCTTTTCTTTTGAAAGATATACATGATTAATACTTGAAGGCAGTCTGTCAACGACCTCGCCCACGGTCAAATTCCCATCTTCAAAGTAAACAATTCCATCTGTTTCATCAACATGGGTAAGTACAAGCGATATTTCCGCCTTTATGTCCTTACAGTCTGAAAGCAAAGGCTCTACAAAATCTTTTAAGCTTATGTGTTTTCCGTAACGTATCGTACCCTGCCAGTCGTTTGGTTCATTTGTAAAATCTTTCTCAACGCCCTCAAGTTCATTTCTGATAACTTCCCCCGGAAGCGGCCCCGCTCCATGTCTTGTCACATAAGTTCTTGAAACATAGATTACCTCATCAAGACTTTTACCAATCCTACTTAAAAAGTTAACAGGATTGGCAACTCCGGTCTTGGAAGGAGTTAAATAAGGCATGTATTCCTGTCTGTCAAAATCAAGCATAAGTCCCTGCCCCGACTCAAAAATCACTGTATCAAAAGCATCAATAAAATCCACTAAATCCCTTACAATCTCGATGTAACTAATATTATTCTTTATTTCTATTGCGTAATTTCTTAAAAGATCATCATCAAGTAATAATTTATAATACTCGTTGTCCTCACTGATTCCAAGCTCCTTGGCTCTCTTTACGGAATAATCATTTCTAAAAGTAAGAAGCTTAAGATAAAGACTATAAGAGTCCTCTTTGGCGACCTCATCAAGGCTAAGAATAAATCCCTTAAGATTTCTTTCGTAACACTCATTTATTCCCATTCCGCATGAGCCGTGCCTGTTGTCTCCACGCTCTGATTCTACTGCCATATTTAAAATTACGTCATCGATAGAAGTGATTGAAACAGTAGCTTCTGCATATATTGGCGGAATAAAGCCAAATAGTTCATTAAACTGATTTATTTCTTTGGCTAACTGGAAAAGATCAGGATGAAAAGTATTGCAAAAGAAAGTTCTGGCGCCGAAACGGGCCCCAGAACCTATTTGATGATGTATGAATTTTTGGTCAGGCGTTGTAGTCTCTACCGTGTGTCCGGCCTGAGCTCCGCCATTATGTTTAATAACCAAAGAACCCGGATGATTATAACAAAGGTTTGCAACGACAAGTCCCTTTCCTTCATCTCCAAAATTCTTTCCTATAACAGCAATATTCATATATTAGAAATTAATTGACTCTTCGTCCTTATGCAGGTTTAACTGTCCAATAGCAGATCTGACGATAGGTTGGTTAACCTCATCCCACTGAGCAATAACCTTTTCCAAATCCATGCCGTTATTTAATTGAATTGTACTGATAACAATCTCAGGAATTGCCATGATTTCGCCCGGATCGATGCGCATAATATGACCTGCAAGGGCAGGAAAAATAGTTGTACTGCTGTCCACGACAAGATGAAAAACATTAAACTTCTTTTCAGCTTCACTAAGAACATCTTCGCGGGTTGTGTTGGAATCAAGAGTATCCTTAACTACTCGTTGAATAGTTTCAGCCACTTTGTCCTTTCTGATTTCAGCAGCATCACCTATAGTAAATACATAGCCCTTTTTACCTCTTTTATTTATGGCATCGATGTTGGTATGTCTTGAAAGAAAATCCCAAAGACAAGTAGGAACGACCTGACCGCATCCGCCATTTTCAAAGAAAATCTCTAAAAGCTGCTCTGCGATTCTTATGTCAGATTCAAACTGTGTTACCTGTAAAGGTGACTGGTCTGAAAAATCACCGTATGCAGCACACATAAGAGCAGGATCTTCAACTGCTCCTGTAGAATAAAGCTTCATAATAAGTTCATTTAAAGCTCTTGTTGCTATTTCAACAGCAAGATAACCCATTGAACCTGTTACATCAAGACCAACAACAATAGGTGTTGTATTGGGATGATCTTCTGAGTCAAAACACTCTCTTGTTCCAATATAATATGGATCCATTTTGGGGTTGATCTGTCTGTTTTTAAAAACCTCTTCAACATTCTGATTATTTGATAATTTTCTGCTGGATTTTAATTTGCTCCAGTCCGAAGCTGAATAGCTACCGTATCCCATTTCGCCCCCCTTATTCGTATTTGTTAAAATTGTGTCCGCCAAAACCTTTTTCAATGACACTGTCCCAATAGGAAAAGTCATCAAAAGCTGATGATTTAGGCTTGGAGTTTAAAAACTCTTTAAACTCAGCCGGCTTGGAAGTATCCTCTGATATTTCCTTACCAACCTCTCTTATCGAAAGAAGGTCTTTATTAGAGACTTTTTTACTCACTCCACGCCAGTCTCCAAATAATACTCCTTCATGAGTTTCAACGTTTATAAAAATTGAGCTGCTACTTATATCCTTGTGCTCAAGTTCAGAAAATTCAAGAGCACAACATATATTTTCCATTCTTGATATAACCCAGGCTGAATGTTTATTTTTCATGGGCACAAAGAACTCAAGAGGATAAAAATGTGGTCTTCGGGTAAATACAACTGCCTTACCCTCAGATAAGTCCACTATTGTCTTAAGTTCCGGAAAACTTCTGTATAATTTCGTATCTGCTTCAGGAAATGTAAGACTGTTTAGTCCCTGCATAAACCTTTCGGAAGATTTGTTGTCACTAAAAACATAAACAACTGTCTCTTTAGCAAGGTAGCAAACCATATCCTTATATGAATACTTCTTCATATATTCGATATTTACTGCCTGTCCTTTAGCTGTAGTAAAAGTATCACGACCTGCGCACTCCCAGAGAGTATCATTTTCATAACTCATCTCTTTGGCATCATTGCAGGCCTTATAGTAAGAAAGAAGCTTCTTTCTAAACTCCTTATTTCCTCTAAATTCCTTGTCCGAAAGGAACGCCTTGGAACCACAATAAGGGCATGACAGGCTTCCTGACTGACCAAGATCTAACTGTGCTCCACAATTTTTACAGGAATAGTGAATCATTTTCCCCTCCACTTTTGGTCAACAGATTCTTACATTTTAAGTTCAGCGCATAAGGCTTTTAATGACTCTGCTGAAGGCTCTGTAGGATTCCAAAGAATGTGGGCATTATCATTTTCGTATCTTGGAATAACGTGAAGATGATAGTGAAAAACGCTCTGTCCTGCAGCCTGACCATTGTTCTGAACAAGGTTTACTCCGTCACACTTTAAAACCTCTGTCATATGTGTTGCAATCTTCTTACCAAGTACCACTGCCTTAGAAAGTGTTTCGTCATCTATTTCAAAAATGTTTGCAGCGTGTGACTTAGGTAAAATAAGTGCATGTCCCTTTGTCGCAGGGCCATTATCAAGGATTACGTTAAAATCCTCATCTTCATAAATGCTGTTTGTAGGAAATACTCCATTAGCAAGCTTGCAAAAAATGCAATCGTCCTTAACCATATCTATTCCTCCACTAGTTAAAATCAAATATTGTATCTAATAGTCTAAGCGCCATAAAGTCGCCCTTCATCTTCATATCTCCTGCCATAAAAGCTCTTTGGAAGGTTGTGTTGGCTGCAAAAATGTCCTTAAGTTTTTCTTTTGTCAGCTGAAGTTCAACATCGGCATCACTATTGTCTTTATATAAGCATTTTAAGTCAGACCCCTCGACACTTATGCTAAGAGGTGAATTATTGCCATCTATTCTAAATACATATGTAGCTTCAAGTCCGGGCTGAGGTCTGAAGGCCTTTTCGAAGCGGTCAATTAAGTCTGTATCATTATCAGAAGATGAGACACCCATCATATTTCTAAACATTGACGCAAGTTCTGTGATATCTTCCTTCTGCTTCTGAACATATGCATCATCTGAAGCATATACCGAAAGCTGCTCAGATTCCTGGGGAGTTAAGGTTGTATTCTTAGTGATATAAACCTTCTGCTTAACTGCCTGGTTACTTGCAGGAAGGCTTGCAACCTTCTGGCTGATTGTTCGGTACATATTCTCAGCCTTCTTTTCGATTAGTCTTAAATATTCGTCACTGTTTTCAAGAATTGAAGTATCTTCAATGTATCCGCAGATTCCGCTACATGGAAGTCCTCCAAGAATTTCCCAGGCTGTTGAAAGGTTAAGTTTACCTTCTCTTTCACCGTAGGTTGTAGCCATTACGATAGGGCACATGTAGATTTTACTGAGTTTTTCTTTGTCAGCATATAACCAGCAGGCATCGAGAAACTGCTGCATGTATCCACCGATACCAAACCACTCAACTGTTGTGGCGAGAATAACACCATCCGCACTTTTAAGTGTCTGGGGAAGTGTTGTTATCGTATTTTTAAGTTCATGGAGATTGAATCTTTCAATCGTAACATGAAGTTCTTCCAAAACTGCCTGCATCTTATTAATTACAAAAAGTGTAGGATCGTCTATAAGTCCGCGACCACCATAATAAATATTGATTTTCATTCTTTTATCTCCATGGATTTTTTGAAGTTCTTTCTTTAATCATGCAGTAAACCATTCCCATGATAAGTCCAAATGCCAGTCCGCCTATATGAGCTTCATTGTTAACCCTTGTATTGGAAAATCCGGCATAAAGGCTAAGGGCAACCGATCCTATCACTCTTGGAATACTGTACTGTCGTGAGTTGGCCCTGTTGAATAATAAAAATGCTACAAAGCAGCCAAGGTAACCAAATACCGCACCCGATGCACCAATTGATAAAGAATACTTATGAAAGTAAAACTCATAAAAGGCTGAAGCCAGATTTCCTGCTATTCCGCATCCAAAATATACAGCAATACTAAAGCCTGTAGAGGATACTTCTTCAACCATCTGGCCTACACAGTACAGAACCAACATATTGCTGACCAAATGCTCCATATCTGCATGTAAAAATGTAGACGAAACAAGTCTGTACCACTGGTGAATATCCTTTAAAAAACGTACGCTCACGCAACCTTTATTATATAACAAATCGCCTGTAAATGTACATATTAGGAAGCTCAAAACGTTTATAAGCACGAATACAAACACCGCTTTAGGAAGCTTACTGATTTTATATTTTAAAATTAAAAATTTCTCTTTCATAATTACTAATATACCAAAGAAAAGACCCTTTGCTCAACATATCTGATTAAATTGTTAATATCAGTGCACTACTATTTATTTGAGCACCAAAATATGCTAATATTTGTGAAAGTAGTCAACACAAAACCGCGTTTTAAGAGGATTTACAATGAAGAAACTAGCACCCTGGATTAAAGGGTTTATAACAGCATATGCCTGCAGACTTACCATAGGGCCCGTTTTACAGACCGGCTGGTACGGAGAAATGATAGATTACTACACAGCCTCTGTAACAGAGCTTATAGGCTATTACGACTTTGTATTTTTACTTCTTTGGTTTATAAGCGCCATCTTCTTTATTTTTATGGCACAAAACTCATACGATAAGAATAAAAAAACTTATCCGCTTTCAGCCTTCTTTTCACTTACCTTGTCATTAGGCCTTGTGCTTAGAGACCACAAGACCCTTTCGGTAGCGTTTGGAAGCCTTGTAAATATCCTTAAGCTTGTATTCCAGCTTGTTGGTTTTTACTTCTTCTTTGTCTGCCTTTTAGGCTTTTTACTTGATTTATTGTTAAAAAAAAACTTCGTAAGTAACGATAATAGGTTCTTTAAAACCAAGGCGTTTTTAAAGTCATTTTTAATACTGATGGGCTCATATATGCCCTTTATACTTCTAAGCTACCCCGGAAATCTCAACTGCGACACCATCGGTCAGATTATGCAGGTCACAGGCGAGATGGAATATAGCGTCCACCATCCCCTCACCGAGACATTTCTCGTTGGAGGCTTATGCACATTAAGTGATAAAATCACAGGTTCCATGAACCTTGGCTTATTTGTATACATTCTTTTGCAAACAGCAATGCTTGCGGGCGGCCTTTCGCTTTCAATCTATTACTTAAGTCAAAAGAAATTATCCGATAAGACCCTGTTTGTGATTTTAGCAATCTATGCAATTACACCCGTTTATTCAAATATTGTAAGTACCGCAATTAAAGATGTGCCTTTCATGGGCTTTGTCGTAACATACGTAGTTATGTCCGCTATGATAATCGATTCACCGGACATTATTAAAAGCGTAAAGTTTGATGTTTGTTACCTTTTAGTCCAGATGGGCGCAATGCTGTTTAGAAATAACGGTCTTTATATGCTTGTGCTTAGTGGACTTGGTTTTTGGATTTATCTGTTTAAAAAATATGATTTAAAGAAAAGAATACTCAGTTTTCTTCTTCTGGTTATATTGGCCGCGGTATTTTCAACTGCGATTGGAAGGGTTGAAGCCAAAGTAACTAACGCCTTACCTGCAAGTAAGGGAGAAATGTTATCGCTTCCTTTCCAGGTTGCCGCTAAGTACTATATTTCTTATTCTGATGAATTAAAAGACGGCGAATACGAAATACTTTGTGCCGTTTTAGGAGATGCTGATGAAGCACTTCACAGATATAATCCTGACCTTGCCGATCAGGTGAAGACACGATTTGTTAAAAGCTCTTCCAATAAGGATATTATGAATTTTCTGCTACTTACAGGAAAGTTTTCACTAAGACATCCCCTGACATTTGTGGACGCCGTTTTGATTCATACCTATGGCTGGTACTCTCCTGCAACCTCTGCGGAAAAACGCTATGAAACTCTTGCAGATGACTTCATGACACCTGTTGGAATATGGGAAGTACTTGATAAGGGTATGGTATTTTTATATAGATACCTAAACGCATTCTCTCTTTTAGGTGCTTTAGAGAATGCAGGAATGGCTACATGGGCATTTTTGTTCCTTCTTCTATACCAGAAAGTCAGCAACAATCAAAAGTACAGCATCTTTTCAGTATATGTTTTTGTTTCACTTTTGATTTGTTTTGCTGCTCCTGCCTTTTTGGAACATACACGTTATGGGTTCCCGATTCTGTTTACAGTTCCTTTCTTTTACGGACTAACACTATCGGAAAATAGATTAGAAAGGATAACCGAATGAAAAAAAATCTATTCAAAACAATCATTGAAACCCTATTAATCTTGGTCATCATTTTAGGAAGTCAAAGAAGTTCTTTTGCCATGGAATTGGGAGTAAAAGAGCCCAATGCAGATTCCACAGGCCACTACGAGATGTTTCCTGACTATGTTGACTTAATCCCCCAGTATCAGGAGTTTAGAAATTCTCTGGGGCTTGATAAGCTTTCAGGTTCTTCGGTAATAACCACTTTCAAGACCAAAGAGCTTTATGTTAGCGGATTTGATGATGAAAGCGTTGTGTTTGTTATCATGGGTGACGGATTTACAAAATCCGAACAGGATAAGTTTAACAACTATGCCCAGTCGATAGCAGACTATATTCTGGATACACCGCCTTATGATAGCATGAAGGACCACATCAATTTCTATGCAGTTGATGTTATCTCAAATTATTCGGGTGTAGCTCACGATCCTTATGATATGAAGGATACATACTTTAGATCTACCTATAATACTTCAGGAATCGACCGACTTTTGTACCCTACTGATACTTCAAGAGTTACAGCTACTGCTTCATACTATTTTCCCTATTATGATCAGATTCTTGTTCTTGTAAACGATGAAAAGTATGGTGGCGGCGGTGGATCTGTATGCGCTACAGGTTCAATCAACTACTTATCTACTGAGATTATGGTTCATGAGATTGGTCATTCCTTTGGCTCACTTGCAGACGAATATTATGCCGGTCCACAGTATCTTCGTGAATCACCTAATATGACCCAGGAAAGTAGCCCTTCAAAGGTTAAGTGGAAAAGCTTTCTTAAGTTCCTTGGTATAGGTATATACCCTTACGAAACCGCCTATAACTGGTACAGACCATCACAAAACTGCAAAATGCGATATCTTGGTAAAGAATATCCCTACTGCAAAGTGTGTGAAAATCAGATAAAGCTTTCTTTAAAACAGTTATCTAAAGAAAATAAAGCCACAAGTTTTACTGACTCTGCCGGAAAGTTTAAGATAACAAACTTTAACAAAAAATACGTCGAATTCGTAAAGCCTTCAAATAGTTCCAAGGTTAAGATTCCGACATACGTAACTTATAAAGGTCGCAGATTTAAAGTAAAGTCCCTTTCATCCAAGGCATTTTACAATAATAAAACTGTTACCTCAGTAACTTTTCCCTCAGGAATCAGCGAGATTCCCAAAGCTTGCTTTAAAAACTGTAGTAAACTTACAAGCATTACTCTTCCCTCGTCAGTTAAAACTATAGGAAGTGAAGCTTTCTACGGATGCATTGGGCTTAAGAGTCTTACAATTCCTTCCAAAGTTGAAAAATTAGGAAACGGTGTCTGGGCTAAGTGTAAAAACCTCAAAACACTCAAGATATCCTCTACTGTACTAAGCAGTAAAAATATATCATCTAAGGCCTTTAGTAATATCTCAAGTAAGACAGTCATCAAGGTTCCTAAAAAGAAGCTTTCGGACTATAAAAAGATTTTTAAGAAGAAAGGACTTTCTTCGAAGGTTAAGATATCCGGTTATTAGAATGGTTAAGAGGGTTATATGGGTAAACGATCAAAAGAACTTTTTATATGCGGTCTGACATTTGTTATTACGTTCCTTTTCTGTGCCATTGTGCTTTTGATTTCAGTAAGTGCAGTTAAAAGCGAAAATATAAAAGAGAATATTTATCAGTCCGGTAAATACTGGGAACCATTCAAACCGGTATATCAGTGGCTTCCTGGTAATTACAAATTGTCCATAGACTACTTTTCAGATCCTATTCTCTTTAACATCATGTATTATGAGGATTCAAGTCATCCACTTAGCAGCATGTTAAAAGACGAATATTATGACGCCGTAGTAGATGGAGAATACAAATCATCAGCCATGTTACTTGACGCAATTGAAAATGATTTGGCTCCAAATGCTGAATACAGCAGATACTGGCACGGAAGTACAGCTTTTCTAAGGCCTCTTCTTTTACTATTAACATGTAAAGGGATATATATATTAAACGGCTTTATGCTGTTACTAATGCTTGCCTTAGTATTTACGTATCTGATTAAAAATGATTATAAAGATCTGGCCTTTTCCCTTGGCATAGGATTAGTATTCAGTAACTCTTTTATGGCCTTTACATGCATTGAATTTACAACAATGCATATGCTTTGTCTTTTGGCTTTACTGGTTGAATTATGGCTCATTTCAAAGAATGCCTCTGAAAGTGCCTTTTTGGCATTCTTTGTTTCGCTTGGTGTAGTAACTAATTTTCTTGACTTTTTAACGACAGAAACACTTCCATACCTAACCTGCCTTGTAGCCTATTATGCTATTAAGTACAAGAAGGAAACATTAAAAGACTTTTCCAAAGAAATGGTATTTATGATTAAGTCATTCTTTGGCTTTGGATTGTCTTATGGTCTGATGTGGGCTATGAAATGGATACTGACGACTGCAGTTACAGATGTGAATGCATTTACTCAGGCCGCCAGCCACTCGGCCAAATGGACCCTGGAAGTAGGTGAAAGTTTAAACTTACCACGCCAGATTATTATGGCTCTTGGAAGAAATTTAGGAAGTCTTTTCCCTTTCAGTTTCATGCCGCTTAGCCTAAACTGGCTTTCAGTAGTCCTCGTATTGGGTTTACTATGCTTTATATTCTTATACAGAAAGTCAGGGAAAAATTTTGATTTTGGAAGGCTGCTTTTAATAATATGCTTTGTTCCAATCATTAGATTTATTGTTCTAAGTAATCATTCTTATTTACATTTTACAATGACTCATAGAGCATTACTGCCATCTGTTATGGCTATGTTTTTAATATTAAAACTTCAGCTTATATCAAAAAGCAGAAAAAAATAATAGTACCAGAGATAAATGATATGTACTCCTTTTACGGGATATCCTAAAAGGCAAGACAATCATTTACCCCTGGTATTTTCTTTATAAATCTCTCTTATATTAATTAACTTATTTTGAAGGAATTACCGTTACCTTTACAGATTTATCATTCTTGGCAATACGGTCTTCGAACCAGAAATACTTGGTTTCTTCAGTTACACTTTGGATTTTTCCGTTTTCGTTCTCGATTGTTATAAGTAACTTGCCGTTAGTAAGTTCTTCTATCGTCATACTCCGATCCACCTGATCAGGTGCTTTGGTAATAAGTGTAATACTCTTTCCGGTCACTTTATCCTTACGGCTCTTCTCGTTTACAAACCCGATAACTGATGCCTTGGCAATATTATTTACAGTATCTTTATCTAGTAAGTATATATCCCCATTCGTCTTGGCATATACCGTTACCTGGCCCGTGAGATTGATTCCAACCTGGCGAGTGAACTCTCTTCCAAACAGACGTATATGAATAGAATATCCAATCCAGAAAAAAGCCACCCCAAACATAAATATAACAACTACGATCATCAGAATGACTTGCAAGTCAACCTGCTTCTTTAATTTCCCACTCATACCAAACCTCCCAGCACGTACAAGCTATATCATGTTAACCAGTTCATAACACATTTTAGCACTTATGTATTAAATAGGAAAGCGTTATTGTGTTTATAAGCCCTTTTTTAACGGGTTTTTACATACTCTTTTACAATATCTTCAATAAGCTTTTCTACTGTTACCTTTTTTCTGTAGGATTCGTCCTCTAAATATCTTTGTACTCTGCCATCAAGATTTAGCCTTAGTTCGTCCGGGAAGGGGCTTTGAGGCTTTTTACCAATAATACTGCATACCCTTGTATATTCTTCTACCAGTGTAGTAAACCTGTCTGCTATCGTGTCAAAATCTGTGACACTGCAAATAACAAGATCTCTTATTCCACTAAGCCTGATACAGACGGCTTTTTCATCATTTTCATCAAGGCACAATCTGTAGCCTTTATAACTTATACTTTGCATTACATATCCCCATTCTCAATCAGACTGCCAACTACCTGCTTTATGATGTCACTTCCGGGATGTTTTACATTTGGTATAATGATAATCCTCTTTTGAAATCGATCAAAAAAGCAGCAGTATTCGCTACTTGTTTCATCCATTAACTTTTCAAACCCAATAGAATCCAAAAATTCCGTAAGTTCTTCGAGCGTATAATCCTTTGAATATTTAAGTAGCCTTTCTTTGGCTTTTTTCCATTTACTCATTTATGCCTTCTTTCCTATATCCATCCAAGATATATGTACACACAAACTGAAATAATTCCGCTTAGTAAAAACAGGCCTGCCAGGCTTTCCTGAAGGGATGGTATATAGTATTTCTCCCTAAGCTTCTTCATTGCATTTTCACGCTCTTCTTTCTTGTAGCCATCGTCATATGCATTCAAAGATTCTTGCTCTAAGGGCTTATCCGGCTCTTCTTCTTTTCTGTGCGAAATAAGCTTCTCATAAAGAGTTTTATACTTCTTCACACCATTTATGGCCATATCATATATTTCAAACAACCCCTCAGTTGCATCTTCATCCTTAACCTCGATATGTTCCATAAAAAAAGATATTAGTTTTAGCTGATAGTTATTTTCCGGCGACCTGTCCGGATAACATATAAACTCGTACGAATCGGTTTCTCTGTTTTTAAAAATCAGATTTGGCAAAAGAACGAGTGTGTCCTCTTCGCAAAAAAACTTTTCAAGTTCTGATGAAGCCATAACTACTGATTTTAAAATATTTTCCATATCATTATATGTTATGGTATGTGCTTGTATTACTGCCTCGACAGATTCAAGGTCCGTGATGTCATAATAGACCTTAAAAACACCGTTAATATTTCTTATATCCATCGAGACAAGGTAAGTAGCTTTGTTTTCTCTTAGCATCCTAAACCTGAAATCCGACATTATATAATCTTCATCTTCATCACAAACAAGATATGTGTGATTTAATTCTCGAATTACAGTCCAGTCTTTCATAAGTATTTATCGCTCCTTGATTATATAAGACATTCTCATAATATTTTGTGGCTTCGTGATGTAGGTATATTCTTCTACATTCATCTTTTCATTAAATGGGTTAAAGAATCTTCCAAGAAATGATTTTATCGGAATCTTGAATTTCGCTTTGGAATCGACGTATATTTTATAGCCGGATTTAGAGTATTTCATGGATAGGTTTTCACACGAGACATAAGGTGACTCTTTCTTTAAAGCCGAATAAACCTTTCCGGCTTCTATTTTGGGATCCTCATTTTCCAAAATAGCTTCCCTTACTTTTTCACAGGTATAGTAAGTATCCTGAGTCAGAAGTGTCAGGTTATAAATGTATATTAATGAATACGTAAAAAGAAAGGTAAGTGCCAGTAAAAATGGCATTAACACTGCTGCCTCAACCGTAAAATACCCTCCCAAACAGGCACTCTTTTTTATACAACTAATTCGCATATTAATGACGCTCCAAGAATAAAGGGCAGGAAAGGAAGTCTGCTTTTCTTATTTCCAAGTTTGAAAAGAAGAACAATAAGTCCTAAGATTGCACATCCGCTAAATGCTAAAACCAGGACAAAGAAAGTGTTACTCATTCCAAGTACCGCTCCAACAAAGAGCAGGGATATACCATCTCCATATCCTACAGACTCTTTAGAAAAGTGGGCGAGTAAAAGTAGCAAGACACCTGGGATGAGGTTAAATATCAGTTCCATGCCGTTTGTTGAAAGAAAGAGTCCATATAAAAACTCTGCAATTAAAACAGCAGGTATAATAACAAAAAGATGAATTTTTCTTTCTTTTATATCTGAAACAGATTCAGGTAATAACACTAAAAGTAAAAATATCCATCTAAGCTTTTCATATTCATATGCTATGGACATAATCTGCATTTTCTCCTTCCATTAACCTCGGATAGTTTAACACCATAGACATCTACCTTAAGTTCCGAACAGTTAATGCTTTGGTGATATCGATTTCCATATTCTGTGATGTATACAACATTTCCATCATCTGTGGACGAACACTTTTTACATGGATAATACTTGGCCTTATCTTTATTCCTTACCTTGGATATGTCATTTTTACTGACCATATCGACCTTACTTTTTATAGATGAGCAGGCCAGTGAAGTGTGATATACACTTCCGGTTTTAGTTATATACACTATTACATCTTCAATATCTTTTTCCTTGCTGCAGCTAAACCCCGTGTAGCTTTTAGAATAAAAATGATTAGTAAGCCACACTCCCTTAAAGCCCGGAACTGTCATTATTGGCTTAACAAAATACGTTACGCTAATATCAACTGTATCGCTTGTTTTTATATCCGAAAGGATTGCATTTAGATTCTTAGTCCATTTACCTGCAGGGCTTTCTTTAAGTTTTTTAACTACGTAGCCTTGATTGAAACTAACCGATACTATCTCGTTTATCAGATCTGAATCCAGGTTTTCTTTTGAAAACACTTCGCTATAAGCATAGGAACATGCCACCACCTCATTTCCTATGCTATATAGCTTCGCCTCAATCTCTGTATGTACCCAAAAAAGCAAAAGAGTCCAGAAAAAGGATAAAAACAGAAGAAGAATAACCGGAAAGGCCGCTGCGGCTTCTATCGAAACCGATCCACATGAAAGTCTTTTGGAAAGTTTAAAGGACGCCCTTCTTCGATAAGAAATTTGCATGCCAAAGAATTTAGCATTCGGATTTTTTATTACTGCCGGGAACAGTGATTTGTGTAATTTTGTTAATAGTTGTTGTCCTTTATGGATTTTGTAGGGAATGATATCGAACAAGGACATCCTCTAAACTCTCCAATTTTCAATCATGTGATATACCGCGACGTCTTTTCATTTCAAAAGAAAAACCTCTTTTGGACGTCACTTCAACTTCTGCTTCAATATAATCGAAACAATTATCAAGTCTGAAAGCTTCGTAACCACTTTCTTTTCTTACATCTGACTCGATAAGATTCATAAAGCGCTCCATTAATGTCTGCTGCTTACTTAGAAAGATAAAAACTCTTATGTAGTCTCTATATGACATACCTTCCATATCGTCATAGGAATCTTTTCCTGAAAAAATACCCGATAGACCCGTTATCCACTCATCATGCCCCTTCATAAAAGGAACCTTTTTTCCGGAGAATAAAACCTTTGTGTCCGCAACTGCCTCAAGGTAAGACCAACCCGCCACAATGACCGTAGTAATCAACCCTTCTATTTCTGGTGCACCAAGCAGAACTCCTATTATTTTTCCTATTCCTTCTATTTTTTCCATTCGTTCATGGTCTGATAAAAGTGAAAGTATGTCTGCTGCCAGCCTGATAAACATTATCCTTTTAGCTGACAGTTCCAGATTCTGAATATCACTACTCTTTCCGAAGATAAGATATTCACTTTGATAGGAAAGTTTGGATCCTTCCCTATAGAATAAATAAGATGATAAGAAATCGAATAAATATTGCTTAAATATGAGTTTATCAATTTCAGATACTTTATAGTCGGTTGACAGATTTCCTGTATTCATCTGCCTGTTTGATATGAGACTTTCCTCGTTTATATACTCTTTTGAAATACTGTCAGTATTCGCAATTATCTTTCTTAGAATACTAAAGTACGAAATGCTGTCTTTCCCCGAATCAGTTACCCCGACATCGACTGTATTTATCCAGCCCTGATAATCATGAATGTCGTAATCTCTGGTCAGAATTTCATTATCATGCTCCGCTTTGGAAATGTATTCTGTCGGGTCGATATCATACTGGTCAACCTTGCCGGCAAAAGAAAGTATCTCTTTTAAGTAACCACTTCCGAACTTATACTCCATTAATTTCTTGACCTGCTCAATAATAGCCAGGCCGTCATTATCTGTTGCAAATCTGATTCCCTGAATATCACATTTTGAAACCCTAAGACCATATAAATCCACACCGCCAAAAAGGGTCAGATATCTTTCGTCAAAGTTTTCATTCATACAACTTTTTAAGTGATCTTTGGGACCTTTTATTCCGCCTTTTGATTTACCATAAGCGCTGTCTACAAAGATAAGTCCATACTTTTTCCAAACGATCGGATTATATTCAGCAAACTCTGATATCAACGCAGTATCAATGGCACATTCACTTTTCAATCTACTTCCGCCACGGATAAGTCCATTTAAAAGAGTCATAAAAAAACTCAACAAAAGCGCCATTGATATTGCGAAGAATACTGTAACATAACCCTTTCTCAAATCTTATTAGTCTGGTTGATAATCTTGTCAAAAAGATCGTTTACTATCTCGGTTACCTGCTTTTTAAATATAACCACAAGACCAACCAGTACAACGATGATGAGAATAATCTCGACGGTACCCATACCGTCTTCTTCAACTAAAAACTGTTTAAAACCTTTCATGTTTATCCTCCTTTTATAGATTCCAAAATGCCGGAATCATTATCATTACAGTAACAACAATAAGTAATAGTGCCATCGGAAGTAAAAGCTTGGTACCCGCTTCTTCTCCCTTCTTTCTGGCGTTATTCATTCTAAGTTCAAACGCTCTTTGAGATTCTTCGCTCAAAAGCTGTGAAAGACTTGTACTTCCCTTTCTTATGTTTTGAGACAAAAGAGTTGTAAAACGAATAATCGTATTGTCATTGATTCTTTCTCCAAAATGCTCATAAGCTATGGATTCACTTACTCCTGTTTTTATTTCATTTTCCGTTATTATCATTTCCTCATAGATCCCGAGACTTCCTTTTGAAGATTTGTCCGTGGCGTTTCTATAGCGTCCCTCGCAGATTCGTGACCAGGCATTTCTTACAGTCATTCCGGCGCTTATATACATTACAAGTTTTTGTATCACCACAGGATACTCATATAAAATCTCACTTTTCCTGTTCTTCACTTCGTTTTTTGAGTCATAAAAAAAAGCCACAAAAACCACGATGCAGGCGATGACAGCAATTAAAAGATATTTGAAAGCATCTTTGCTCTCTTTTTCTGTATAATGAATTTCAACATCGTCTATTTGCCCGGGAAGTTCAAAACTTTCGTTTTCTGACGTGTCTTCCTGTCTTTGACGTATAAGTTCTTCTACGGATTCTTTAACATATCTTCTTTTTATATCTTCATTAGGTTTTATCAAAAATTCAAAGCTGCACGATTCACTCCATTCTCCATAGCTTGCAATGCAGACTACCTGAGCATACGATTCTTTAGGAGTCTTGATTACCCCTTCGCTGGTTATTATTGATTCGTCTAGTGAAACCCATTCCCACGACAGAGGGGATTGGGGCAGGGCTGATTCAAAAGAAAGATCTTCTGAAACATAGCCACTGCCCGAATCAATAGATAAGAAATCTTTGATAAGATCATGGCACGCTAAAAATAATTCATGAAGTTCACTGGTTGAATATCTTCTCTTTTCAACGTTTACTTCTATATTCTCAAATGTTAAATCTCCTACCCTGGCATCTATGGAATACACTCTGTCTTTTCCTTCATACCCTTCTCTTTCTATGGTATAACCCTTTAGTGTTTCTTCCGTACCATCCTGCATAAAAGCCGCAATGGCAACTATCCATATAGCCAGACAAATGATTATTGGCAACTTATATTTTTTAATTACCTGATTAAACCGCCACATTTATAATCTTCTTTCCTAAAAATACAGCAAAAATATATATTCCAAGGCATATAGTCATTGCGATGATTCCTCTGGTATTGTGGTAGAGGGGTTCAAAATACCCGGGTGAAGTAACAGAAATGTAGGTCAGGATAAAGAAAGGAACCGTCTCCATAATCCTTAGTTCATATCTTTTCTCGCTGACTATTACATCTATTTCTCTTTCAATTCTCATTTTTTCCCTTATAGTCGTCGCGGTTTCATGCAATACATCCTTCAAGTTTCCTCCGTTTCTCTTGGCTGTTCTAAATACCTCCGAAAAAACATGAATATCTTCGACATCGCTTCTATTAGCCAGATCTTCCATTAAATCCTCAATAGATACATTTACTGACAAACCTTCATTCATACGCAAAATCTCCTTGGCCATCAGACTTTTAGGACCATAAAAGCGTATTAAGTCCTTATAGCTTTCTTTAAAAGCATTTTCGGCACTATAGCCCGCCATCATATTTGTGCTCACGCTATAGAGTGTTTCCGAAAACTCATCGGCCAGTCTCTTTATTCGTAGCTTCTTCAGGCGATTCTTTTCGTACCTTAAAAAAAACGGAAGCATAACTAACGACAAAAGCAAAGCCTTCCAGGATTTATAGAAAAAGAAAGATAAAAATGACGTTATGCAAAGACCTATGAATGTATATTTAACATACTCCCACACAGATAATTTATAGTATTTGTAATCCATCCAATGTTCCAAACTCCTTTTCGTATTTATAGGTATCCAAAAGTTTTCCTTTACGAATCAGTTTTCCCTGTTCATATTCAAAAAGTTTGCTAAGCTTAATCTCGCCATCCTCAATACCTGCTATTTCGCTTATTTCAAGAACCTTCCTGCTTTTATCCCTTAATCTCCCTAAATGAACCATAATATCAATTCCACTGGATATCTGGCCTCTAATTGCACCTATGGGAATATTTGCTCCCATGATAACCATAGTTTCCAGTCTGGAAAGCATATCTTTAGTAGAGTTGGCATGGCCGGTTGAAAGCGACCCGTCATGTCCGGTATTCATCGCCTGCAACATATCGAGGCATTCAGCCCCTCTGACTTCACCCACGATTATTCTTTCAGGTCGCATTCGAAGAGATGACTTAATCAGGTCTCTTATAGTTATTTCATTGCAACCTTCAATGTTACCATTTCGCGTTTCTAGCCTTACTATATTGACTGCATTCAAAAGTTGCAGTTCAGCGCTGTCTTCTATTGTGATAATCCTTTCTTCCTTTGGAATGTACTGAGATAGTGCATTTAAGAAAGTCGTTTTTCCGGATCCGGTTCCTCCGGAAATAAAGATATTGTATTTGGCTTCAACCAGCCTTTTTAAAAAGTCTGCCGCTTCAGCCGTAATAGAATTGATAGATATTAACTTATCCATTGTTATTGGATTTTTAGGAAACCGTCTGATTGTTACTATCGGTCCGTTTATAGCAATTGGAGAAAGTACAATATTTACACGTTCTCCGGTGGATAATCTGGCATCCGCAATGGGAGAACTTTCATTTACTACCCTGTTGCATCCGGAAACCATCTGCTGAATTATATCCTCCAGTTTACTAACTGAACTAAACCTTCTTTCGGTTTTAATCAGCTTCCCACCCTTTTCGATGAAAATACTGTCCTTTCCATTGATCATTATTTCAGTAATCTCATCATCATCCAGATAATCCTGAATAACATCATATTTTTTAAGTGAGTTAAAGATACTTTTTCGTATCATTAAGGTCTCAGAAACTGAGAAATTCCTTCGTTCTTCGTTTTGCAAAAAAGCATCGTCAATGCATTTGTAAATATCTTCTTCCGGTATTGCTTTGGTAAAATCCAGAGTGCTAACAACCTGCGAAATAATAGAATCTTTAAAGACTTGTAAAGCTTCAGATTTGTTCATATCAGATTAACTTATCTTCCTTAGCCTGTTTTTTTACATATCTTGCAAGCTCCGAGAAAGGAAGCATCTCGTATTCTAACGGTATTTCTTTAAATCTTGGGATATTAATCAGTTTAGTTTTGTTGAAGACATCTGAATAATCTGCTTCCTCCAAAAGTTTTTCATACTGAAGTACTTTGGCCTTGGACACATTATCGTCCGCCACAATGGTATAGACTATATTGCATTCACGTAAAACATCGAAAAGCCCCATCATGTTTTCTGATAAATCCAATATCAGGTACTCATAATCCGTATACTTTTCAAATGACTCAAGTAAAAGCAACCATTCCTCTCCTTTAATCCCAAGTTTTGTAATATAAGAATGTGAAGGAGATATAAAATGAAGATCACCTACCTGATTAATCATGCTCTGAAGCCTGTAGGAAAAGTTGTCACTTCCGCAGCCTAAGAAAAACATCAGATCCGACATATCCTGACCGCAAGAGTTCTTTCTCATCGCTTCAAATCCCGAAAAGCTTTCAAAATTTAAGTATACAGCTTTACTTTCCCTTGCCAGGATTTGCCCAAGCGTAATCGAAAACGTAGTCTGAAAGCACCGTTTGATTGGTGAATAGACCCCTATGATCTTAAGACTCTTGTTGCTTGCTCTCTTTCGATGCACCTCTGCGGTTTCTACACAATAGTGCATCACTTCCTTTAGTAAAGCGTCTGCGGTTTTGTACTTGTAAATTGTACTGTACCCCTCGCTTTGACCTGTTTCACTACTCTTTAACACAAGAATGTTATCAACGTTATCAATCTTCTCATTTAAAGAAATCATTTCCTCGCCAATTAACAAAATACTTAAGTGTCTTTTTTTAACATATTCATCCAGGTCACTTCTACTGGTAAAAAGAAAAAGTTCGTAGCTTTCGGATTCTTTTACAAAAAAGTATTCATACAGCTTTTTTGCATACACCTCATTAGAATCGCATATTGCAAAGGATTTCTTTCCCATAGACGCACTCCTAGAATAAATAATAATAAGCGTAGTACAGTGAAAGAGCTATAAATACCGGGATTGAAAGATGAATGGAATATTTAATCCGATCAGATGCCTTAGGCGCAGTTTCGTATTGATAAAAGGGTTTAATATGAAAAGAATTGAGTATGTAATTTTGCAATAAAAAAAATCTACATTTTGCGTCATCACTAACGCGAATACGAATAAGCGACATAATCGAGGCGATTACAAATACAACGAATGTGTAAAGAAAGGGGTCCTCACAACCTACCGCCGTTACCATAATCAATTTAATATCGCCTGCGCCTAAGGCCCCAATGGTAAAAAAGGGATATAAGATAAGAAATATCAATATCACCTTAATTAGCACTATTACTGTTGCACTTAAGTCTGATTTACCGGTTAAGGTAAAAAGAAATAAATTAAATGAATTGATTAATATAAGAAAAACAATAAAGATATTTGGAATTCTGTGAACCCGAATATCCCATAGAACCGTTAACGATACAAGTATCATACTCGTAAGAATTATCAGATGTTCTATTCAACTCACCTCCGACTTGTTATTTTTGAGGTGATATTGGCATTATAGGCGAGATTACCCCTAGTTGTAAATAGTTTATTCGCATGTTTCTGCTTTTTGTTAATAATATCTAAATACTTGCGCTCATTTGCGCCAAAAATGCCCTCTAGTACGCACTAATACGGCATTTTTGGATGTCAAAAGATTTCCAAAAAAACTCTTTTAGGAGGAATATTTCGCAATATTCCTCCTAAACCTGTCCTTCTTTTGAAACTTCTTCTAAACGCATTTTTTCAAAAAATGAGTCTACTGTTTTTACTATCTCCTCAGGTGGCATAGTTTTAAGAAGATATCCTTCGGGTTTTAAACTCATTACGTCAATTACACTTTGCTTGTCTGATTTACTGGTAAGAAATATTACAGGGATATCCTGAAAGTCGTTTTCACTTCTTATCATCTCAAGAACCTGCTTTCCATCAATTACGGGCATTTCATAATCAAGTAAAACCAGATCCGGCTTATCGAGTGTCAGATACTTAATGGCCATTGTTCCTGAATTGGCCAGCGCTATCTGATACTTATCTTCAAGCCAGCCTTTAACGTTTCTAAGCATAGCTCCGGAATCATCTACTACTAGTATTTTTTTCTTGGCTGTTCTGCTTTCATCATTTATATAAGCCAGAATAACGTCTACAACATTCTTTACGTTTATAGGCCTTGTAAAGGTAGCAAGTATTAACGTTCTTGGGATAGTCTTTTCAACCTTTCTAAGTTCATCAACATCCCCTGCGACAAAGATTGGACTATCGTTTTCCATTGCAAGATCCTTTAAATAAACAAGCGCATCTAAGTTGTCTGAGATATCCTCATCTGCAAAAACTAAAATCGCATCATATTTTTTCTTTTTGGAACTAAGTTCTGCTACGCTAAGTGAGGATGTTGTTACATCCTGTTCTTTTTCCTCAAACTGATTTGTAAGCGATGACACAAGTAAACTTGGTACATCATATGCAAGTAATAAATTAGCCATAATTTGCTCCTTAACCCATTGATATTAATGATATTAAATCTTCGCAGGTCGAAATAACTTCTTCCATCTGAAGATCAGCCATGTAAGCTGACAGATTTTCCATTAGTGGCCTTGCGGCCTCTTCAACCTTATATGTATCGAGTGTCTTCATATCAGCGTCAGCCCTGTCGACATCGAAGTTCTCCATAGCATCTTTGATATCATTTAATACATGTAATATTTCTTCTTTAGATACTTCTACTTTATTATCGTCATTTAAAGAAGCGAAGGGTGAAAGTGACGTTTTATATTCCCTAAACTTACTAAGCACCTCGGGAATCCTTCTTTGGACTTCTTCCAGTCTTTCCTCATGTCCTAATTCTTCCATCTCTTTAAACATTTCGGATAGTTCTGTAGCACCTATCATTCGTGCCGTATTCTTTAAGGCGTGAACTTCTATTGTGAAATCTCTTATCATTCCGTCTTCAAGGCACTTTTCAATCTTGGTTGACTTCATATCAATAAGCTTATAAAAGTCTCCTAAAAGGTTTTCAAACAGTTCCCTGCTTCCTGAATTTTTAATTCCTTCAGCTGCATTAATTCCAACAATTGCAGGTATTGCCTTGGTCATCTGTAAAGGATTTAACTGTGTAAGTTTTACAGGTTTTTGAATCATTTCTGCAGGCAAATGCCTTCTAATGGCCTTGGCAAGCTGAGCTATTTCTATAGGCTTGGTTACAAGTTCTTCAACTCCTGACTGTTTGAACAGTTCTTTGGCTTCCATATTGGCATTTGCAGTGAGCGCAATAATAGGAGAGTCTTTGTAATAACCTTCAAAGACTTCTAACTCTCTTATTTTCCTGCTGGCCTCGACACCATCCATTCCCGGCATCATGTGGTCCATGAAAATAATGTCGTACTGTTTTCTTTGTGCCTTTTCTATGGATTCTTTTCCGCTTCTTGCAACATCGATTTTCATATTAAGTGGCGCAAGCAGTCCTACTGCCACCTTAAGGTTCATATCAGTATCGTCTACAAGAAGTATCTTGGCATCAGGAGCTGAGAAGTTTATTATTTCTTCAGGGTTCGCTCCTTCTAAATCTTCTTTTTCCCTGTTAATTATCTTAACTAATTTGGAACTATACAAGGGCGCTGCCACAAAGTTGATTTTTCCATCTGCATATACGTTCTTCATGGGATTATATAAAACCGTTACTGAAACGTTTTCTGCCAGTTCATGGAGAATTTCCTTATTTCTTTCGTAGCATTCATCATCCACGAGAATATAATCAGCATCAGCATCAGGAAGTGTGTTTGAATCATATACTTCCAGTCTGAATCTGAAATCTTCCAATAGCTTTTCGACGTGTTCTCTCTTCTGCTCGCATACCCAGCCGCCGATTCTTAATGACTTTCCGTCATATTCTTCGGATAACTGAGCGCATGGTCTTTCATCAATAATTTTTTGTTTTATGGTGAATGAAAATGTACTTCCTTCTCCGTAAACACTTGTTACACTTACATCACCGCCCATTAGTTTGGCAAGCTGTTTAGAAATAGAAAGGCCCAGTCCGGTTCCTTCTTTTTTACGGTTTCTAGCCATATCAACCTGCTTAAAGGTCTCAAATAGCTTACCTAAATCTTCTTCCTTAATACCCTGGCCGGTATCTTTAACATCAAATTTCAGTGTTACGTTTTTACCTACTTTTTCAAGCACGCTGACCGTAAGTTTTACGTACCCTGCATCAGTGAACTTAACAGCATTATTCATAAGGTTTATGATAATCTGCTTAACTCTGCCGCTATCACCATAAAGTTTGGCAGGAAGGTTTTTATCCACATCGTAGAATAAGTCAACAGGCTTATCCCCAATTCGGTTTAAAACAATCATGCTTACATCATTCAAGATGGATATGGGATCATAGTTTTCATTTACAAGTTCCATCTTTCCGGCTTCAATCTTACTAAAATCAAGAAGGTCATTGATAATAAGTAAAAGTGAATTTCCTGAATGCTTTATATTATAAAGACATCCCTTCTGCTGGTCGTTTAAGTCGGTCCTAAGCAGGATTTCAGTCATACCAACAATTGCATTCATGGGGGTTCTGATTTCATGTGACATATTGGCAAGAAAGGCTGATTTGGCATTGTTTGCGTCGTCTGCTCTTTCTTTTTCATACTTTAAGCGCTCGATGATTAAAGCATCCGGGCTTTCTACAGTCATGTAAAAAGAAAAATCCATTAAAACAATACCGATTCCCGCTATTCTCATACCTGATCTACGTGCAATCTCAGCCTGAACAATGGTTACAACTATTTCACTTACCATAGCCATTATTACTGCCATCTTCTGGGTCTTTGTTACATTTTTCCAGTATTTAATGATAAAGTACGCTCCGGCGAGAATGTAAAAAGCCGCGCAAATAGGTGTAAGCGGCGTTCCTATCGACCAGGTACTGATATCGTCCGCTGCATGGTCCATATTACCCTTACCGAATAAAGCAAGAATACAGATAATAATGAAGGGGCATAACATTATTGTTTCAAGTTTGGAAAGCTTCTTTGCAATCTCTCCTGTCATAAGGAATTTTACATAGATATATATTGTATAGAAAAAGAAAAGAAGACTTACAATATAAAAACAGTTCGATAAATCGGCAACGAAATTTCTTCTTGTAATGATTTCAATCTCAGCCATGTTTTCAAACATATCTATATTGAGTTCATCAAGCGATTTTCTATTCATGGAAAACTTGCAAAATGAACCAACCATGTCCGAAACAATATTTACAAATGAGCACAGCAGCATTATTTTAAACAGTCTGTGCTGGTGTGTAGGCGTTCTTTTGACACCTAAATAGACTATTGATATAAATAATAGAAATAAAAGACATGTTATGTCTGTAACATACATTTCCATAATAATCTCCGTTTCGCATGTGAAATTTATGGCTAATTACCCACCTAATAGAATGTCATTATACGAAGTTGGAGTTAATGATTGATAAACAGATATGGCAAAAGAAAAACCACTTAACATTTATCTGAGCGATAAAGCTAAGTGGTTCATATTTTTACTGTATATTAGGCTAAATACCCACGACTTGTAGAGTTTTCTACCATATTTTCACTCTGTCCGTAAGGGTTATATGTTAGTCCTGCGTAAACTTTTTCGGTATTTCCCATGATTGCTTCGGACTTATCCAAAGGGGCTATCTCATTGTAGCTTTCTTTTAATCCCGCTATCACGTGCTCTACATTTGTAAGGTATGACGGATCGGAATTTGTATCTGCCTTAGTAATCTGCTGAGTGCAGAAAACGTAGAGTTTTATAAGATTAAGTCCAAGATCTATCGAAGTGTCTACAGAATCCATGAGCTCTTTAAAGGCATTTCTCAGATTTGTGATTTCAATTCTAAAAGCCTTGATATCTCCATCTTCTAAGCACTTTCTGCAGTCTTTGGTATATGTAAGGATGATGTCATACAAAATAACTATCATCTGCGTACTGTTTGCATGGGTAATTCGTAATGTAAAGTCCTGAATTTCCTGCCTGGTCATCTATGTGTCCTCTTTATTAACCTTGTAATAACTGTAAAATCTGTGCAGGTCTTTCATTGGCCTGAGCAAGCATTGCAGTACCTGCTGAAACAAGAACCTGATTCTTGGTGTATTCTGTCATTTCTTCAGCCATATCCACGTCCATGATACGTGAGTAAGCAGCTGTCATGTTTTCAGTTGTAACACCTAATGATGCATCTGTATGCTCTAATCTGTTCTGATAAGCACCAAGCTGGCTTCGTGCGTTGTTTACATATTCAAGAGCTTTACTGATCTGGGCGATAAAGTCCTGAGAGTTTTCCTCATTAAGTACGTTGTAATTTTCTTTATCAATTCCCATTGCTCTAAGTGAAATCTTGGGAATTCTTACGTGAAGTTCCTGGCCTTCCATGGAACCAATCTGCATCTTTAACGATCCAAGACCTGTAGCAGTAACCTTTAATGGACCGGTGAAGTTGTCTTTTACTCTAAGTTCCATTTCAAAGTTGTTGGCACCCTTTATAAAGATACTATCTTTAGCGTATTCTACTGTTGCACCGTCAGGGAAGTTTGCTCCAAGTGTCACATTAACTGCCGTAATATCTCCTGTAACCGGATCTGTAGTAACGTCTAATGAATCAATCATGTAGTCACCGGCTCTTACTTCACTTGCATAGGTTTCAACCTTTATTGCGTTATCTGTTGTATAACCTCTTAAGTCAAAAGTACCATCAAGAAGAACCTGACCATTGTACATTGTTGTTTCAGCGATTCTTTCAATTTCATCTCTAAGGTGATCGATTTCGTCCTCAATCATCTCTCGCTCCGGAAGAGTCATTGTTGCGTTGGCAGACTTTACGGAAAGTTCGTTCATACGCTGAATCATCTCGTTTACTTCAACAAGTGCACCTTCAGCGATTTCGATAACTGAGATACCATCGTTGGCATTCTGCTTAGCTACTTCAAGGCTTCTTATCTGCGCATTCATTCTTTTGGCCATTGCAAGACCGGATGCATTATCTTTAGCATGGTTAATCTTGTAACCTGATGAAAGCTTTCCGATTGAGTCGCTTAAGTCTGAGTCGCTGCGGCTTAATGCTGAGTTGGCTATCATCGCTGAAATGTTGTAAGTAATCTTCATTCAAATACCTCTTTTTCTATGCCTTATATGGTAGACAAAGCATTTAAAAATGTTTCGGCCACCTTGTATAAATCTTTGGTTTCTGCTTCTTTATTATCCTTCATGTGAATCTGTGAAAGCACCTTATCGCTGTCACAATCCTTGGAATATACTACTGAAACATCATCACTTAATTTATCGGAAACTTTCTTTAATTTCTCAACCGCTTCCTTCAAATTAGTTGCAATATATCCATTTGTTTTTCCATGACTTATTGACAGTCTTGAGCTGACACGGCCTAAGTTTTCACTTTCTAACGAGATGACAATTCCCGGTTCCTCGCTTCCATCGTGTACAAACCTGACACTTGCGAGAGTCTTTTCACCATCTATTTCAACAGGAATCTTATAATACTCGTTTTCGCTGTAATTTCTTACTAAAGTCATCTGCTTGTGAAGAAGCGAAAGCTCTCTTACATCTATATAAGAATCACTTGCCATGGCCTCATTAAAGATCTTTTCTTTAAGTTCTGTTGTCACCTCATCCATCGATTCTTTGGCTTCATCTGAACCGGCAAGAGATTCTACAAGCTTTTTACTCTTTTCTTTCAGTTCGCCGCCGTCAACTTCGTCCAGCTTCTCTGCTGTACTTTTAGCTTTCTTCATAAGCCTTGAAGCAGCAAGAAGTGTATCCTGTGATACCACTTCGCCATTATTTACAAGTTCCTCTACAACTTCTACCGGAGACTGCATTGCTTCTTTGTACTGCATATGAAGCTCTTTTACATACTGCATCTGGTATTCTTTATCCATAGGAACCTTGGTTATATCGTCATATAAACCTGATAATGTATTGTTCTCGTCAAAAGAAACTGCTTTTAATCTGTCGGGAGTAATCTCATCTTCAAGCTTATCTACAAGTAAACCGAAGCTTTCATCAATCTTAACATCCATTCCGGAATGCTTTCCTGATAAAACTGCCTGCTTAAGATTTGCAAAAGAAAGCTGCTGGCCTGCATTTACAACAGCTCCAATGGCTGCGTAATCGCCCTTTTTAATAGCATGCAAAAGTCTGTAAACGTCGATATATGCTGCTCTTTCTTCTGCAGTTATTTCGTTATTTTTCTCAAGCTTATAAAGATATTTGGAGTACTTCTCCATTTCTTTTTCCGGACTGCTGTCGCGGTTATTTATATAATCATTTAATTCATCAACCGTCATGTCTACTGGCGATGAACCCTTTCTTATGATATCAAGTGTATCCTTGGGAGAAAGCTTGTTTAATACAGCTTCAAGCTTTGAATCCGCTTCGGCAATTCTATTTATGTTTTCCCTGGTTACTTCCATTCTGTTGTAGCCAAGAATTCTTGTAGCACGTCTTGTTATATCATTTACTTCAAGACCTGTCTCCTTAATAAGTTCATCTACATTTCTAAATGCCTTCTTTATTGAGTCGCCAAGGTCTCTTCTAACCTCTGTGCCGACTGCCTCGTATGTGAGTGCAGCAGCTTCGTAGTCGCTTTTTAGTCTGTTACCTTCATCTTTAATCGCCTGCATGTCAGCGTCAGGATATCTTGATACAAAATCAACTACCATAGCAGGCAAAGCCTTAATCTCTTCAAAGGTTTCATATACTTCACTAACCATTGAAGCTTCTTTATATGTAATGCTTTCTTCTAACTTCACTAAAGCATCAACATACTGGCTCATTTCACTTGTATCAATCGAAAAACCACTCTTTAAAAGAAGAAGATTAGCTTCTGTAGTCATCGAAAGTCTAACCTGTTCTAAAACTCTTCTTGCATGAATCACGTCGAAACCTTCGTTGGCATAATCCTTTATTAGACTGTCAATATCCTTGGACTTAAATGTATCTTCAATCTCGTCAGTAAGTCTTATAGCCTTTTCATAAATACTTTCTTTAGCATCGATAACCGCATCTTTAGGAAGTTTTCCTTCTGAAACTGCTATATAAATACTTCTGTAAAGATCTTCGTCTTTTAAAGGAAATTCGAGGCTTTCGACCCTTTTATACATGTCGATACTGTCTTTACTGACTTCAAGATAGTTTCCGATTAACCATTTTGAAGCTGAAAGGTTTTCTTCATTTATCTCTATATCAAGATCCTCTAAAAGATTTTCAACCTGCTTATCAAGGTCCTTATAAGCCTTTTCATCGCCCTTCACTGCAAGATATGCTGAATTTTCAAGTGTAAAATACTTGCCCTGTGAGGAAGTACTGTTATCTGCTACAGAGTACTTGGCAATAAAGAGATTATCGATTGTCAGCTCATCTTCGCTAATCACAAAATGCTTCTTCATCTCATCAGTCATTTCCGTGACATTCGAAGCCATCTTTAAAGCCTCATCAATTTCTTTGGCCATGTCATCCGATACGTCTATGTCGTATCTTCCGGTCATCTCTTTTAAAGCTTCTTTGTCTATATCATCTGTGAAACCTTCAATTTCAGTTCCACCTTTGGCAACTTCGAGCTTAATCCTATCAAGGATTGTAACGCTGTCTTCTACTGATACATCTGACATATCAACGCCATCTTCCATAGCCTTTGAAAAGTCTTTTTCAGACATAGTATTAGCCATTACAGTCATTGCATTTTGCATATTTGTAACGTCCATGTCCTTTGCAACATCAGCGATGTCTGCCTTAGTCTTTCCCTTGCCTTCATATTCTGCAGGCATTGCAAAAGAAGGTGATACGCCACCTGAAACCTGTCTGTTATTTACTTTTTCTCTGGCCATCTGGGTATTAGTCTTGGAAAAATCGACTGATTGACTGGGCGCAGCGTTATCAAAAGTAATCTTCATATCTGTCTCCAAAAGCACAAAAAGTGTTTTAAACTGCGTCCCTGCAGAAAATAAAAAAGGTGAACGAATCCTTTCGCTCACCTTATATTTCGGATATTAAACTTTAAATCTTTAGCCTACTCTTCAAACTCAATTACCAGTGAAGTATAAGCAGGAAGAGTCATTGTAATGTACTGGTCTTTATAATCGCAAAGGCCTTTTTCAGTCTTGAAGCTTTCAGGCATTTCATTTCCGTTTCCGCCATATATAACTTCATCACTATTTAAAATCACCTTATAAGTTCCCTCTTTAGGAACACCCACTCTGTAGTCTTCCCACTTCATGGGAGTAAGGTTATTTATAAACATAAGTGACTTTTTGGCCTTCTCTGTCCTTCTAATAAAGACATATGTACTTCTGTCCTTATCATCAGCCTTTATCCACTCAAAGCCTTTCCAGCTATTGTCGTCAGTGTAAAGGCAGGGATAACTTTTATAGATATCAAGCAGCTTTCCAACATAGTCTTTAAGCCCTTTATTTAAAGGTCTTTCAAGCAAGAACCAGTCGAGCTCTCTTTCTTCACTCCACTCTCTTTCCTGGCCAAAATCCTGTCCCATGAATAAAAGTTTCTTTCCGCAGTGACCAAACATGAAGGTATAACCGACTCTGAGGTTAGCATACTTATCACTCTTATAGCCTGGCATTTTCTCGACCATAGAGCACTTAAGATGAACTACCTCATCATGTGAAAGAGGAAGAATATAGTTTTCGTACTCATTATAGCTCATGGCAAATGTCATGCCGTAATGGTTGTCACGTCTAAAGAAAGGATCAAGCTTCATATACTCACAGAAGTCATGCATCCATCCCATATTCCACTTAAAGGTAAATCCAAGGCCGTCGTCATTAACATCGCCTGTTACCTTAGGCCATGCAGTTGATTCCTCGGCGATTGTCATAAAGCCGGGATAAGTTCTTTTGACAACAGAGTTAAGATGTTTAAAGAACTCGATGGCTTCAAGGTTCTTATTTCCACCATATTTATTGGCTACCCACTGGCCATCCTTCTTTCCGTAGTCAAGATAAAGCATGGACGCAACCGCATCTACTCTTACGCCATCAATGTGGAACTTCTTGGCCCAGAACAAAACGTTGGCAATCAAATAGTTACTAATCTCATGCTTTCCATAGTTAAATATCTTGGTTCCCCATTCAGGATGCTCACCAAGTCTGGGATCGGGATGTTCAAATACGGCCTTTCCGTCGTACATGGCAAGTCCGTGCGCATCTTTGGCAAAATGTGCAGGAACCCAGTCAAGAATAATACCGATGTTATTTCTATGGAGCTTATTTACAAGATACATAAAGTCTTTAGGGCTTCCATATCTTGAAGTAGGAGCATAATAGCCTGTTACCTGATAGCCCCATGAACCATCAAAGGGATGTTCTGCAATACCCATAAGCTCGATATGTGTATATTTCATCTCTTTGCAGTATTCCACTATTTTGTCTGCAAACTCTTTGTAAGAGTAATATCCGCCATCCTCGCGTCCGGGATGCTTCATAAATGAGCCAATCTGGCACTCATATATTGATAAGGGTGATGAGAATACATCAGCCTTTTCTCTTTTTTCAATCCACTTGGAGTCTGTCCACTTGAACCCTGAAAGATCAGTTACCTTAGACGCAGTCTGAGGGCGTACCTGAGCATAGTTAGCAAAGGGATCTGCCTTATAAACTGTCGTTGAATCCTCGGCCTGAATAAAAAACTTATAGCACTGGTTCTCTTTTACCCCTTCAACGAACCCAGCCCATATTCCGCCAGGACCCAGCTTTTCAAGCTTATTTTCCCACTCGCGCCAGTCATTAAAATCACCAAGAACGTATACTGCTGCGGCATTTGGAGCATATGTTGCAAAGTACACCCCATCTTTTCCATCCATATTAACTAAATGAGCACCCATCTTTTCATATATTTCATAGTGGGTCCCCTCCGCAAACAGATACTGGTCAGTTTGAGTAATGATTATTTCATTGTTCAAATCGATATCCCCCCGGAAAATTAATTTGTAAAATCCTTCTCGCCTAAAACAACCATATCATTTTCGTCATATCTTTTGCCAAAAATAATATCAAAGAAATGACCTGCATTCTTCTTGGAAGCATGCTTTATAGCCTGATCAACAAGCTCTTTTACTTCTGAAATTGTAACGTTATGTGAGTTTGTCTGGAACTCATCAATTCTTGTATGAAGTGCAAGTGAACCCATTTCATTAATTGAATACTCAAGTTCATATGCATAATTTTTAGCAAATCTTACAAGTTCAACATCATCAACAGGATCAATGTCAATCTTGATATCGAAAGCCTTTAAGGAATCAGCATTGTTCATAATGAATTTATGCTTGTGTCTTGAAATCATTGTAAGTGCCACGAAAGTTCTGACACCATCAGTCTGTAAAAACTGGTTAATCTCATTTAAGGTTTCTTTTCTAAGTTCGTTGGCATCAAGAATAATCAGCGCACCATCTTTAAGCTTAGATAAGGTTTCCTTGGCATCCTTAGCATTAAGAGAGCTTGCCTTAATCTTGGCAACCTTTCCCGTTACAGACTCTCTGTTTGAAAGTTCCATAATTAAAGCCTTGGCAAGTTCAATGCTTCCGTCCTTATCCTGGCTTCCGATAATTGCATTACCGGTTAACGGATTCATTGTTATTTTCTTCAAAGCCTCTGTAACCTGCTCGCGGCCACTTTCCGTATAAATATAAGATTCAAATCTTTCAAACTGCTCGTCAGTAAAATCACCCTTAAATTCCGCAGGCTCTGAAGGTACTTCTTCATTAGCTTCAGGTTCTGCAGAAGGTGCTTCTTCCTGCTTTGAGACCTCTACTGTCTCTGAATTATCAGTAACTTCTGCTTCTTTTACCTCTTCAACAGAAGAATCTTCGCTTACTTCTTCCGTGATTTCTTCAGTAGTTTCTACAGAAGCATCTGCCTTTTCTTCTTCAGCCTCTACGACTTCTTTTACTTCTTCAGTTTCTTCGATGCTTTCTTCTGCATTTTCAGAAGTCTCTTCTAAAGACTCGCTTTCTTTTGCAACGGATTCTTCAGAAGCTGCTTCGCTGGCGTCTGAAGCCATAACTTCAGTTATATCTTCCACAACTTCAGGCATTTTCTCTATGCTTTCACCAAGTCCTGCTGAAACTCCATCAGCAAGAATTGCAGCCTGCATAGCTTCATCATGCATCTTGGAAGCTTCGGCGTACTGAATAAGGTAATCAAGCTCGTCACCCTCAGGAAGAACAGTAGTAATATCGCCGGCTTCAGGCTCTGCAGAAGCTTCTTTAATATCAGGATCTGCAAACTCTGTTCTGTCAAAAGAAAGTTCCTCGGCAGTAGGCTCAGCCTCTTCAACAATAACCTCGCCTTCTTCATCGAGTAAGATTACATCTTCTTCAATAAATATTTCTTCATATACTTCAGCGGCAGGTTCACTAACCGGCTCTTCGGGAATGTTTATTTCCTCAAGCTCATATTCCATATTTGTTGCCTGCTTGATGCTTCTTAATAGGTCATCCTTCTTTTCCTGCATCTTCTTGGACATATCTTCTGTCCAACGCTGCTCACTTTCTTTTTTAACGCGTTCCCACTCATAGAGAACTTCATCGATACAAATCTGGCCTGTAATCTGCTTTTCAATAACAGGTGCATCATCAACAACAAGGCTGATTTGTCCGTCGCCTTCGAGTGAAAGCATATTATCAATTTCATTAACAGGAAGCCTTCCTGAATCATCAGTAACAACTTCAGATCCGCCTAAGGCCTTTTCAATTTCTTCTTTATCAAATACTCTTGTTCTTTCAGGAAGGTTTTCATTTCCTGTAACAAAAGCAACCTGACCATCTGTAAGGTTTTCAGCAACCTCAAGAGACTGAATGCCAAATGACACCTCAGCTTCTTCGCCGGCTTTATCCTCGGTCGCATTGTCTTCTTGAGTAGTTACGCTCGCCTCTTCGGATTCAGAAGAAGTAGTTACAGATTCTTCCATAGAAGATGAATCTTTCGTAGCCTCTTCACTTACAGAACTTTCAACAAAGTCAGACTCGCTGTTTTCAATAACAGAAGTCGCACCAATAATAGGCTCTTCAATGAGTTCTGCATATGTTTCCTGGTTAGAAACATCGTCATCCATTACTTCCTTAAGATTATCAGCAAGTTCCTTTTGAAGATCTATGGTATTGTACTGGCCAACATTCATATCGCCAATCTTAATAGCCTGCACACCGGTACCGGTAAGTCTTTCATATAAATTAACATCTGCTTCTGAAAGATCTTCATGAAGTTTTTTAAGTTCGAGGGCTTTAAGGACGTACTTTCCTTCACCAAAGAAAGTAACAATCTGATTACATTCGTCAACGCATGAACTGCCAAGACCCATTCTGTGGTACAAAAACGCAAGTTCATACATCCACTTTTCACGACATTCTCTTTTCTGAAGTTCTTCCAAAACAGCTATTCTTTCTTCAAGACTAACTTCCTGTGCTTCATAAAGCTTGTACTGAAGAATAAATCTGCCTGTGTCTCTAGGTGCAACCTGCAGATACTCCTTGTAATACTCGATAGCCATTACAATATCATCAAGCTTAATGGACAATTCACAAAGAGAATAAAGAATCATTCTACCTGAAGGATTTCTTAAATAAGCAAGGTGTAATACATCTCTTGCTTCTTCATATCTTTTACATACTTTATATAAATCGCTGATTGTACATAACATCATGCCGTTTTTAACGTTTTTCCAGTCAATTTCATCGGCAATAACAACAGCTTCTTCAAATCTTCTTTCTGAAATCAGCAAACGGATTTCATCCGCACGCATTTTGTAATCGTATTTATCCACTTTTTTCACCCTTCTTCTGCGAAAAGACATAGCTTCGCTATCGTATAAAGTCTATCACATCATATAGACTGTGGCAAGGAATAACCACCAAATATAGTATAAAAAGAAGGACTTTCTTACCTATTATAATGCGTTAAAAAATCCCCTAAAAAACCCTACGAAAAAAAAGTAAAATTTTTTCAAAAAAACACTTGCCAAATATAATGCCTTATGCTAATATCATTTTTGTTGTGACGAGCAACACAGTAAAAACCACATAAAACGCGCCTCTAGCTCAGTTGGTAGAGCACCTGACTCTTAATCAGGGTGTCCAGGGTTCGAGCCCCTGGAGGCGCACTATCGGATCTCAGACTTCGCTTCGTGCAGGCCTGAGATTTTTGTTACCCAAGCACTGCAAACCAAAAGAACCATAACTTAGTCGAGTCAAGTTTACTTGAACGAGATAAGTTGTGGTTCTTTTGGTTTATAGGGCGCAGCCCCAATCATCATGAATCAGCTTTAGCTGATTCATGATGATTGGCAGTGCTTGAGGTAACAATTGCGTCAGCCCATCAGCTGAATCAGCTTTAGCTGATTCATGATGATTGGCAGTGCTTGAGGTAACAAAAGCAGTGCTTGGGTAACAAAAGCAGCGCTTTGGGTCGCAAAGCAGTACTTTGGGTAACAATTGCGCCTATTTCGCACTTTTTGCAGTATTATCCCAACGTGAAATGTGGTACAGTATAATCAACTTAAACACACACATATAAGGAGGTTTCGACCATGATTGGATTTATTGTATTTTGCGTCGCATTATTTTTCTTCATCCGTTTTCTTAATAAGAAATTTAAAGAACTTGCTGAAGATCAGGCTTACCTTCGTTCAGTAGACGAACCGCATGGCGAGCCAACAAAATATTCAGACAAAGTCTTTGAAGGTTCCGCAATTGGAGGCTTCACCAGCACATCAGCAGCAGCTGATTTTACAAATGCTTCATTAATGAATAACAACTCAATTTCGAAAAGCTAAAAAAAAGCTCACTTGCCGGGTATTTCCGGTAAGTGAGCTTTTTACACATTACATTTATCTATTGCACCGATGTCTCAACTTCTTCATACATCAGTTCAAAGTACTTCTTTTCTATTATTCTCACATCATCCTGCGTAGCCACGATGTAGTCGCCGGGCTTTCCAAGAATGTACTTCTCGCTCTCCCACGAATCAAAAAGTTTCACACGGCAATCCAGAACCTTCGCGCAAACATCATGCTCGCTAATCGATAAACAGGGACGGGCAAAGTTAATAAGAGGAATATTGAAATCACCCTTTCCCGATTTAATAGTCGGCTCATACTCGCCCACAAATTCGTAACTTACATCAGTTCTTTCATATCCTCTTTCAAAGTTAACCTTTCTAATAGGATATACCTCGCCATGAATTCCAATCATAATGTAGATATCTTCCGTTAAATAAACATCAACGTCTCCTTCGTAGGTACGAATAGTAACGTTTCTGTTTGAAAGACCGATTTCCTCGGGATCTACATATCCCATCAAAAACTTTCTTTTGACAAAAGAACGCATTGACATTAAGTCGTTTTCTTCCTCTTCTCCATATATAATCTTTGTGGATTCGTAGTACTCAACCATCCTATTATATATGTAGTCTCTGATTCCTTCTTTGGAAAGATCAACGCCGTTGCTTTCAAGAAGCTCCATTTTAAGTACACCGCCGGCCTTTTCCAAATGGCCACCACCGGAGCCGTTCTTTTCAGATATGTATTCCGCAAGCTCACTCGCCTGAACTTCTCTTATACAGCTTCTTATACTGAATTTAACACCGTAATCAAGCACACTGTAGACAATGCAGGTATCAATAAGATGTACCTCTAAAAGCATATCGCTTATGATACCAAGAATATTAGGGTCACAAGGCTGTGCCTCAACCATACCAAAGTGATGCTCAATGTTGTACTCGCTATTTTCAAGGGCATTACCCGCAATCTTAAGTTCTGACATTGAAAGGTTACTGTTTTTAAACCTTCTTATCATAGTACTCTTTACAATAAGGTAATCCTGCATATCCCTGTCGAGAGGGTGGAAAACTTCAGAAAAGTTGTTGGTATCAGTTAAAAGACCATAATACAAGGCGGTCGGTACGTTGTCATACTTATTAACATCAAAGCCTTCATCCTTTAACATTTTCCACACTATGGTACAGCATGAACCGATATTGCTTCTTACTTCACTAAGTTCGGGAAGCTGATAGGTGCTTTGATGATGATCAATAACTGCAATGTTATCGCCATCAAACTTGGTTACGTTTCCTTCTCCATACTGGCAGTCTACAGTAATCAAAAGTTCCGGTTTAGATAATCTTTCAACATATTCCAAAGGGATTTTAAATAGATTTTTCATAAGAAGCAGATTATTTTTCGTAATCTGCATATTTCCCGAATAGACTAATCTGACATCTTTTTCGTGTGAAGAAAAATATTTGTATAAGGCCCAGCCGCTCGCGATAGCGTCTGCATCAGGGTTATCGTGGCACTGAATAACTATTTTGTTAAACCTAAGTAGTTCACTTAATCTCATATTGTACTTTCTCCCCCGAAATCAAATCTCTCCAAGGGAATTATAACAAAGAAAAAAGAGGACTAAAAGCCCTCTTTTTCAGCCAACTTAACTCATAGATTTAATCTGTGTATCCAAAAGAATGCTGAATCTGTCAATCTTTTTATCTTTGGAATCGCTTTCTATCTTTTTGTTGTTATCCTCTGCTGCCGCTTTTTTGTTTCCAGCACTGTTAATAATGCTGTACACTTCATAGTTTCCTAATAAAACACTACGCATACCAACCTCCTGACCGGTGTATGTCACCATAACAAGTAATCGAATATCTCATCGACGCAATCCATTGCTACATATTGTTTCATTTTATATATCGGACACAATATATAGAGACTTTAGTTTTTTTTAATTATTTTTTTCTTGAAATCAGTACATTAATAAGGTAAATAATTAAACTGTTCATATGTGTAAACTATAAAACTACATTTATAAAGGGATAACTAAACATGAAGAAACATAAGAAACTGATTATCATTATCGTTGTAATCGCTCTTGTTGTGGGCCTTGGAATCTGGGCCACATCTTGCGCCAAAAGAGCAAGTAATCTTCTTTCCAACATGAGCAACTCAGCCAAGACAGCCGAAGTTGAACAGAGAGATATCGTAAACTCCGTATCCGCTTCCGGAACAATCACTTCACTTTCCACAAGAATATTAACAACATCATTTGTTGGAACTACAGTTGATAAGGTCAACGTCAGCCTTGGAGATAAGGTATTAAAAGATGACATCATTTGTATTCTTGATGATTCTAACCTTGCTGAAAAACT
Source organism: Lachnospiraceae bacterium (assembly GCA_024403515.1). Lineage (GTDB taxonomy): Bacteria > Bacillota > Clostridia > Lachnospirales > Lachnospiraceae > UBA1258. The sequence continues at coordinate 117,905 of JAKSRS010000003.1, read as the reverse complement.
TGATGACGCTGAATATTCCAAGTCTACAAGTTCCAAACTTACAAATATTGAAAGAGGATCTGCTTCGAGAGCTTTAGATAACGCAGTTGAAACCCAGCAGATTGAAAACGGACGCGCTAATGACCGCGTTAACAAAGCCCAGGAAAAGGTTGATAAGTATCAGGGTAAAGTTGACGAAGCTTATTCAAAGTATGCTGAAGCTCACGCAGATACAGCTAAAGTATATGAAAAAATGCAGGTCTTAAATGCGCAGGCTCAGGAAATATATAAGAGCATTGAAGCCAACCGAAGTGAAAGAAAAGGTATTGACTCTAACTTCTCTTCAACAGCAAAGTCTTTATTAAATCTTCTTCACGATTTGAAGGCTAAGGGTATTGAAGTTGACTCTTCAGTTATTGAAACAGTTTCAATTGGCTATAAAGAAAATATCACAACCAAATCTATCTATTCAGGAAATGATGAAGAAATCAAAAACTCTATTAAAGAGTTTGTTCATTCATTAAACGATTATAACAACACTTATAACGATAAGTTTTCAGAATATGAGAAGATAAAAGAAAACAAGACGGCAACAGAAGCTGAGCTTCAAAAGCTGAACGCTGAATACGAAGGTCTTTTAAAGGCTGAAACCCTTTTAAAAGATGCATACGAGGCACAAAACGATGTTCTTTCTCCTTATAAGGATGCATTAGAGCAGACAATTCAGGCAAGAGACGACACAGCAAGAAGTACAGAGCAGAACGTTCTTGCAAGAAAAGATGCTCTTGCTTCGACAAATATCAATGCAGATTCTTCAAAAAGAAATATGGAATCAAGCATCGAAAAAGTTGAAGAACAGATTGATGATTGCACAATCAAGTCTCCTATCGACGGTATCATCACTTCAATAAGTGTTACTGAAGGCGAAGCATGCTCAAGCGGTGCAATCGTTACAATTGAAGATACATCTTCTTATGAAGTAACTGCTTATATAGATGAATATGACATCCCCAAGATTAAGGTAGGTCAGAAGGTTTCTATTAAGACAAACGGTACCGGCGATACAAAGCTTGAAGGTGTCGTTAAAACAGTTTCACCCCGTGCAGAGCGTGGTTTACAGGCAGTTCAGTACAAGGTAGTTATCTCCGTTTTATCCGCTAATGATGACATCCGCCTTGATATGACAGCAAAACTTGAAATCGTTATTGAAGAGAAAAAGAACGCTCTTTGTGTTCCCTTCGATGCTATTCAGGTAGATGAAAAGGGTAACTTCTTTGTTGAAGTACTCGACAGCGGTGCACCTATTGATTTCTCAGCACTTACAGCAGGAAACGGCCCCATATCTTCAGATGAACTTAAAAAATATCAGAACGCAGATACAAGCTATGAAAGCCACAGAGTAATAGTTACTAAGGGACTTGAAAGCGACTACTATATTGAAATTTTCAGCGACGAATTAAAAGCTGGAACAACTATTGTAATTCCTTCAAACGGATTGTTCTCTAACATTGGTCTTTATATGGAAGAAACCGGTGCGACAGGAGGATTCTAATGGAAGCAAAAGAAAGGAAACCTATAATTACATTAAGGGATATCCGGAAAAACTTCTTTATTGGAACTCCTAATGAGCTTCACGTTTTAAAAGGAATAAACTTGGACGTATATGAAGGTGAGTTTGTTGCTATTGTAGGTCAGTCCGGTTCAGGTAAATCAACACTTATGAATATCATAGGTGCCTTAGACAGACCCACGAGCGGTGAATATACCTTAGATGGTGTTGATGTAATCTCCGCTAAAGATAGCGAACTTTCCGGTATCAGAAATCAGAAAATCGGCTTTGTTTTCCAGACTTATAACCTGATTTCCAAAACAAATGCCATAAGAAATGTCGAAATGCCAATGCTTTACGGCGGCGTTCCCAGAAAGGCAAGAGCCGAAAGAGCCGAAGAACTTCTTACTTTGGTAGGGATGGAAGAACGTATGAAGCACCTTCCTGAAGAACTTTCAGGTGGTCAGAAGCAAAGAGTTGCTATAGCAAGAGCAATGGCCAATGATCCGGCTATTATACTTGCAGATGAACCTACAGGTGCTCTTGACTCTGCTACCGGACGCCTTGTTATGGATATCTTTCATAAGCTGCACAAAGAGCAGGGTAAAACCATTGTACTTATCACCCACTCTCCTGAACTTGCAGAAGAGACTGAAAGAATGATTACTCTTAAAGATGGAGAAATCATTTCTGAAAGAAAGGGGGCTTCGTCATGACACTTCTTTGGGAAAATATCAGACTTGCTCTCTTTAGTTTAAAAGCAAATAAGATGCGAGCATTACTTACAATGCTTGGTATCATCATCGGTATCGGTTCCGTTATCGCCATCATGACAGTAGGTGACTCCCTTACAGGAACACTTACAAACACTATGGCAGGACTTGGTGCCAACAATATTACTGTTTACTTAAACATGACTGATGAAAATTCAGACAACGGTTCAATCGTTAAAGATTCCGACTTCATCACCAAAGACATGCTCGTAGATCTTAGCGAAACCTTTGATGATAAGATCACTGCAATCTCATTAGAACAGCAGATTGGTTCCGGTAAGGCTGTTGATGGAAACTTAAATGCCAGTATTTCAATAAGTGGCACCAGTCTTGGATACTTTCTTTTGAACGATACCAAACTTTTGGATGGACGATTCTTCTCCACTCATGAGACGGAGACCGGTTCTAAGGTCTGCCTGGTATCCGACAAGCTTGTTGAAAACATGTTTGAAAGCGACAATAGCAAGGCTATCGGCTCTACCATCTCCTGTGAAGTAAATGGAAAGAACATCGACTTTACAGTTATTGGTGTTTACGAATACACAAATTCCTTTTCAAGTTTTGGTATCACAGCCGGTAAGAATGTAAGAACAAGCGTGTATGTGCCACTTAGGTGCGCTACAAGCCTTACTCACTCAGATACATTCACTCAGTTTGGTGTTATGACTGTTTCCGGAATAAACCCCGATGACTTTGTAAAGGAGATTAAAAGCTTCTTTTCAAGTAAGTATTACCTAAAAAACAACCGAGTTTACATAGACGCCTACTCAATGGCTTCAATTGTTGAATCCATGAGCGATATGATGAACAAGCTTACTCTTGGTATTTCAGTTATCGCTGGAATTGCGCTTTTGGTTGGTGGTATCGGTGTTATGAACATCATGCTCGTTTCAATCACGGAAAGAACCCGAGAAATCGGAACAAGAAAAGCGCTTGGTGCTCCTAACAGTTCAATTCGAGTTCAGTTCATAGTCGAATCAATTGTTATCTGTGTAATCGGCGGTATCATAGGTATTATCTTAGGATGTCTTTTAGGAATATTTGCAGCCAACCTTCTTGATTGTCCTGCATCACCTTCCGTTCGAGGAATTATACTTTCGATTACCTTCTCAATGGCAATCGGTATTTTCTTTGGATACTACCCTGCTAACAAGGCAGCTAAGATGGACCCCATCGAGGCCCTCAGATACGAATAATAAATCCATTAAAACAGTATTTCAGGCAAAAGAAAGCCTCCGAAAGGATTATTCCAATCGGAGGCTTTTGTTTATCTTATTTCTTATTGCTTATTTCTTAAGTCCAAGTACCTTATTTGTAATGATACCAAGAATTAATGCTGCTGCAACTTCTGTAATTGTAACCGCACCAAAGTTAAGTGTAAGTCCACCAATACCTGCAATTAAGATTACTGATACTGTGAAAAGATTCTTGTTGTCGTTAAGATCAACATCCTGAATCATCTTAAGACCACTAACTGCGATGAATCCGTATAATGCTACACAAACACCACCCATTACACATGCGGGGATAGTAGCAAGGAATGTTACGAAAGGAGCAAGGAAAGCAGCTACCATAGCAAATACTGCAGTTGTTAAAATTGTTACAACTGATGCGTTTCCTGAAATAGCTACACAACCAACAGATTCGCCGTATGTTGTGTTAGGGCATCCACCAAAGAATGCACCGATCATAGAACCAACGCCATCACCAAGTAATGTATTGTGAAGACCGGGATCTTCAAGAAGGTCTTTTTCAATAATTGAAGAAAGGTTCTTGTGGTCTGCGATGTGCTCTGCAAATACTACAAATGCTACAGGAACGTAAGCTGCTGCAACTGTTCCGATATAAGCAGGTGTAATACCTGAAAATCCCTTGAAGGCTCTGATAAATGTAAAGTCAGGAACCCACTTCATGTTAGCAAACTTTGAAAAATCGATAACTACTAAAGCTGCGTTTCCTGTTGAATTACCAACTAATGTAAATACTGTAGCTACTAAGTAACCACAAACGATACCGATGATGAAAGGAATCATCTTAAGCATCTTCTTACCAAATACTGAACAGATCATTGTTACGAATAATGTAACAAGACCGCAGATGATGCAAACATAAGGAGATGTAGCAACATTTCCTGCTGCATTTGAAAGGTCTCCGATAGCATTTCCTGCAAGTGAAAGACCAATAATAGCAACTGTAGGTCCGATAACTACTGCGGGCATAAGCTTGTTAACCCAGTCAACACCTACAAGCTTAACAACGATAGCAATAACAACATATACAAGACCGGCTAAGATTGCACCGATAAGGATTCCTGCATAACCAACTTCCAAAGAAGCTGCTCCGCCAAATGCAGCAAACATTGAACCAATGAATGCAAAGGAAGATCCAAGGAAAACAGGGCTCTTAAATCTTGTAAACAGTAAGTAAATGATTGTACCAACGCCGGCACCAAATAATGCTGCTGAAGTTGACATGTCACTTCCGACAATTGCGGGAACTGCGATTGTAGCTGCAAGAATAGCAAGTAACTGCTGGAATGCAAATACAAGAGTCTGACCGAATTTCGGCTTGTCTGAAACATTGTAAATCATTTTCATAAAAATATTTCCTCCGTCTCTTTTCCATATTCTATTTTTCGTGCTTTTCGCACCTAACCGAATACATTTTGACATACTACAATTAAGATGTAAAGAGACTATTTCCCATATATTTTGTGTAAAAATTATTCAAATGTCACATATATTGTATTATTATATAATTGGCGTTAATTTCTTATGCCGCAAACACACTATATAAATGAGAGGAACAATGGGGTATGTTCAAATTCAATTACAATCCGATCAAAAAATCTCTCAATGCATCGGATATCAAACTTGTAGCAATTATAACTATGCTCATCGATCACATCGGAGCCCTCATTATCAATAGAATAATGTTTTTTCAGGACTTTGGTACACCCGCCTACAAAGCGCTTGACTTTCTTCACCAGCTTTGTCGAACAATCGGACGTATGGCATTTCCGATTTTCGCCTTTTTCATTGCAATAGGCTTTGTGCACACAAAGAATAAATGGAAGTATTTTTTAAGACTCCTTTTATTCGGTCTTGTTTCTGAACTTCCATTTAACCTTGCTGTTTCGGGAAGGTTACTTTACTCTTCCTACCAGAATGTGTATTTTACACTGGCTTTAGGACTTCTTGCTATTATAGGGCGCGACTACTTTAAGAAGAAAGAAATCGGTTACGGAGTAGGTAGTATTCTTTTAAAGTACCTTTCCTTCTTCCTTTTTGGAGTTTTCTCAGTTTATTTACTGCTTTCAACTTTTGTCGGTTCAATCCTGTTAAAGTATAGGGTTGTTCCTTATTCTCTATTAACCGCTTCACACTTTTCCGGTTATACGGTTGATCTTTTATCACCGACTTTCATTGTCTTTGCTCTGGTTTTTGGCGTTTTGTCCATTATCGTCTTTACATTTGTTACTGTAAAAATGGATCAAAAGAAAGTCATTAGCGAAGCACTTAGCTGGTTTCCTACCTTCTTTTGCATCATTCTTGTCCAGTTACTTAAATCCGATTATACAGGAAAGGGAATCCTTTTAATCGTCGTAACTTATGCCTTTTTGGATGCAACAAAGTACAATAATGACTCCATGCTTGCCGGAGTTATCGCGATTTCTATCTGCAGTCCCAGCGAACTTACAGCACTTTTGGATTTATTCCTTGTAGATAAATACAATGGTGAAAAAGGTAACATGAATAAGTATCTTTTCTACTTTTTCTACCCTGTTCATCTTCTAATTATCGGCCTGATTGCTAAGATTTTTCTTATTCCATAAAAAAATTATCGTTTTTCGATAAAAAATAGTTGACAACCATAAATAGAGGTGTTATAACTTGATTATCGACAAACGATAAATCATTAATGTTTGTCGAAGCGGTAATCCTGTAGTGGCCACGCAGGATTGCAAACAATCACACATATGAACAGACATTAAGGAGAATAAAAATGAACAAAACAGAAGCAATCAAGAAAATTAACACAGTCGGAAAGGTTGGATCAGTTATCTGCCTTATCGCTAAGATTCTATTAATCATCGTATCAGTATTTGTATTAATCGGTACTATAACAATGTTTGTACTTCCTGCAAACTTTGTAAGCGTAAACACTAACACAGAAGTTACTACAGTAGTTGATATTACTAAATTTGCAAGCAACATGTCAGCACAGGACGAAGCACAGATTCAGGCTTCCCTCGATGCAGCTGCTAAGCAGGATCAGGCTCACCTTTCAGTAAACGATGTTCCAGTTAATAAAGTTACTTATGATAAAGACAGCAAGACTATTACTGTTGTTTCCGGTCCCACAGCTGCTAATATCGATTGCAAGAGCGTACGCAGCATGCTCATAGTTGCCTGCATTGGAATCGCATTTGTACTGGTAAGTGTTTTCTTCACTTCAAGCCTTTGCAAAGCTTTCTCAAAATGCGAATCTCCTTTTGAAGAAAATATCATTGTTAAAATTAGAAACCTTGCTATTTCACTTATTCCTATGGCAATCTTCTCTTCAATCTCTAACGGATATGTTGCAGGATTAGCATCAGGCGGAAAGAACTTCAACTATACAATTAACTTCGCTTTCTTCTTTGCAATACTTCTTATCCTTGCAATCTCATACATCTTCAAGTATGGTGCGCAGCTTCAGAAGGAATCTGATGAAACATTATAAGGAGGAGGATTTATGGGTAAGATAGTGTTACGATTAGATAGAGTAATGGCTGATAGAAAGATTAGTTTAAATGATCTGGCTGAGAAGGTAGGTATTACAAATGTTAATCTTTCCAAAATGAAAACCGGCAAGATTAGTGCAATTAGATTTTCAACTTTAGAGTCAATTTGCGAAGTACTTAACTGCCAGCCGGGCGATATTCTTGAATACGATCCAAACGGAGTATCAGACGATACAGAATAAAAAGATACTTCATAAAAACAAAGGATGGATTCACCTATCGGTGTTTCCATCCTTTTTAGTTTAGATGATTATTTAAGATTTTTCTTACAATCCTCAATCCAGGACTGCCACTCATCCATTCCCTCACCGGTCTTAGCTGATATAGGAATGATCTTAGCCTTTGGATTTAATCTTAGTATGTTTTCTTTGGCCTTTTGTATATCAAAGTCAAAGAATGATAAAGTATCAATCTTACTGATTAATACAAGATCACATATTGAGAACATGAGTGGATACTTAAGCGGCTTATCGTCACCTTCGGGAACCGAAAGAATCATCATATTCTTGTGGGCTCCTGTATCAAACTCCGCAGGACAAACCAGATTTCCGATATTTTCAAGGAAAATAATATCGAAATCCTCAAGCTTTCCTGACTTTTCATACTCTTCTAAGGCTCTTGAAGTCATATCGGCATCTATGTGGCAAAGCCCACCGTTATTAATCTGCAAAGTCTCTATACCTGTAGCATCTGAAACCTTCCTTGCATCAATATCAGTGTGGATATCAACATCCATCTCTCCAATCTTGTATTCGCCCTTCATTTTGTTAATAAGCGAAGACAAGGCGGTAGTCTTTCCCGATCCCGGTGATGACATTACATTGATAAAAAGAATATCTTTTAAAGCTAATTCTTTTCTTGTTTCTAAAGCCTTTTGATCATTTTTAGCAAATACATTTTCATGTATTTCTATTACTCTTACTTTGCCCATCTATCTGCCTCCTAACTTTCCTTCAAGCCAGGAAATCCAGCCTTCGAAGCCTTCCCCTGTTTTGGACGAAAGAAGGAATACTTCTGATTTGGGATTGCAAGCCTTTATTCTTTCAATACATTTATCTGTATCAAAGTCAAACACCGAAATAGCGTCGATTTTATTAATAAGTACTACATCACTTACCTCATAAACCAGAGGATACTTGGCAGGCTTATCGTCACCTTCAGGTACTGAAAGAATTGTTATATTTAAGTGGGCTCCTGTATCAAATTCCGCAGGGCAAACAAGGTTACCTACATTTTCAATAAAAATAAGATCAGCGTCCTTACAGTCAAGTTCCATAAGGCCCTGTTTTGTCATTGCTGCGTCCATATGACACATGCCACCTGTGTGTAACTGAATAGCGTATGCTCCTGCTTTCTGCACTGTTTCGGCATCTACGGATGCATCTATATCGCACTCCATTACACCAATTTTGTACTTATCCTTAAGCATGTTAATGGTTCTTACAAGAGTGGTTGTCTTTCCCGATCCCGGTGATGACATCACATTTATCATAAGAGTATTAGCATCACTTAATTCTTTTCTTACTCCATCTGCGGTTACTTCGTTTTCACGAAATATATCCTGTTTCAACTCAATTATCTTCATCAGGCACTTCTATTTCCTTAATTGAAAACTCATTTCCTTCAAGAAGATATGTATTTTCACTTCCACAGTAAGGACAAATCTTGCCATGAGCCACTGTCTCATATTCCTTTTTACAGTCTTCACAGAAAGTTACTGCCTTTATTGTATTGATTTTTAATACAGCTTCTTCAAGTACAGGTTCACGTTTCTTGGCCCAGTCCCAGCAGTCAATAAGCTGTTCATGAATTACTCCCGATACCTCACCGATATCGAGAGTAACACTGTTCACCTTATTGATGTTGTTTTGTAAGGCCACTTCTTTTACATCTTTAATGACATAAAAAACAACACCTAATTCATGCATAGTCTATTTCCTAGTGCTCAACCTTTTCGTGCTTTAAGATCTTTATTACTCTCTTAGCCTGATAAGGAAGAATCTTCTTAAACTTATCTTCTGCAACAACCATATTTGAACATTCAGGATGATCTCTTCTTAAAGTGATAGCACCAAATTCACACTTGGTTGTACATACACCACATCCGATACACTTATTAGAGTCAATAATTGTAGCACCACAACCAAGACATCTTGCAGCTTCTGTCTTAACCTGCTCTTCTGTAAGTGTAACCTTGTAGTTTTTAAATGACTTTTTGAGTTCTTCATTTACGCCTTCGTACTGCTTAGGAGCTCTGTCATAACTTTCTACAAGAATATCGTCCTTATCAAGTTCTTTGAATTCCCAACGGTTGCGTCCGGTAAGCATATGTCCGTGCTGAACAAATCTGTGCATTGATTCAGCAGCAATCTTACCCTGTGCAATTGCATCAATTGCAAACTTGGGCCCTGTGTACACATCACCACCAACGAAGATATCAGGCTGACCTGTCTGGAATGTATACTTTTCAGCCTTAATAGCGGGACCATTGAATTCAACCTTTTCATTGGCTACAAGGTCGCCCCAGACTGAAGCCTGACCAACTGCAAAGATTACGCGATCACACTCAATTGTGATAGTTTCATTTTCATCATATGTAGGAGCAAAACGTCCCTCTGCATTCTTAACGGATAAGCACTTCTTAAATACGATACCTGTAACTTTTCCGTCTTTTGTAAGAACTTCCTTAGGACCCCAGCCACACTGGATCTTAACTCCATCTTCTCCGGCTTCTTCAATTTCTTCTCTTGAAGCGGGCATTTCTTTTTCAGATTCAAGACAAAGCATATCAACTGAAGCTGCTTTGCTTCTTGCTGATACTCTTGCAGCATCAATAGCTACATTACCACCACCAACAACTACAACGCGACCTGTAAATTCCTTGTCGCCACAGTTTGCATCGTGAAGGTAGTCGATGGCTGTTGTTGTTCCTTCTGCTGTATCACCAGGTACATTTGGACGTCTTCCTGCTGAGCATCCGATTGCAATATAAAAAGCTTCGTAACCCTGTTTTCTTAATTCTTCAATTGTAACATCTTTTCCAACTTCAATACCTGTCTTGATTTCAACGCCCATTTCTCTCATGACGTCGATTTCTGCCTTAATAACATCCTTTTCAAGCTTGTATGAAGGGATACCGTATCTTAACATACCACCGGGCTCAGCATTCTTTTCAAATACTGTAGGCTTGTATCCGATTGATGCAAGATAAAATGCTGCTGTTAAACCTGCAGGACCACCACCGATGATTGCCATCTTATTGGGGAATCCGTTTCTAAACTTACTTTCTGTACTTGCAGGAACAACGATGGGAGGAATATATCTTGTTTCAGCCTTAAGATCCTGCTCTGCAATAAATCTCTTAATTGCATCAATTGAGAGCGCCTGATCCACTTTTCCACGTGTACATGCATCTTCACAACGTCTGTTGCAGATTGCGCCGCATACTGCAGGGAAAGGATTCTGCTTCTTAATAAGTGCAAGTGCTTCCTTATATTCACCCTGGGCAGCTTTCTTGATATAACCCTGTACAGCGATATGAGCAGGACATGCAGTCTTACAAGGTGCTGTACCTGTTTCGTGTACATTTCTTCTATTGTTGTCTCTATAATTAAAGTCGTACTTGTCCTCGCCCCACTTAACTGCATCAGGAAGTTCCTGCTTAGGATATGAAACTTCACTTCCATCAGCCTTACAAAGCTTCTGGCCAAGTCTTGTTGCACCTGCAGGGCAGTATTCTACACAACGACCGCAGGCAACACATTTTTCCTTATCAACATGCGCAACATATGCAGATCTTGACATGTTAGGGGTATTAAATAACTGTGATGTTCTTAAAGCATTACAGATTTCCACGTTACAGTTACAAATACCAAAAATCTTGTTATCTCCATCAATATTTGTTGTCTGATGTACAAAACCGTTTTCTTCTGCTCTCTTTAAAATAGCAAGAGCTTCTTCCTTGGTGATATCATGACCCTTTCCTGTTTCGCGACAGTAATCTGCAAAGTCACCTACACCGATACACCAGCCGTAATCATCGTCAGCACATCCATCACCCATTGCTTTACGTGATGCACGACATGAGCAACGACCTACACCAATCTTTCCTTCATATTTAGAAAGCCAGTATGAAAGCTTTTCTATATCGATTGCTTCGTTTTCCATAGAAATGGCTTTTTCAACAGGAATAACGTGCATACCGATACCTGCACCTCCGGGAGGCACCATCTGTGTAATTCCGGCAAGAGGAATGTATGTCATTCTTTCAAAGAATGATGCAATATCGGGATGATCTTCAATTCTTCTAGATCTTTGATCGTTTCTGTCTACTGATTCTTCCATGTTCATAAGTTCAAGTGAACCGGGAACAAACATGGGAAGAAGGTATCTTCTTTCTGACTGAGGTGCTGTACGTCCGTTATGATCGTAGTGATAACCATAGTCATACTCAATTAATCCAATATAGCTCATCTCATCGAGAAGCTTCTGGATTCTTTCTTTTTCTTCTGCAGTATTAGCCTCACAAAGCTTGCACATTTCATCAAATGTGTAGTGCTGTCTTTTCTTCATTTTAAGGGCTACATCTGCCATTTCATCTGTGATGATTTCAGCAAGTCCCCAGTATTCCGGGTCCTCAACTTTTACACCACCCAGAATGTGTCCTGCGACGTCAGTGATCTTTCTGCCAAGTTTTACAATCTTCTCTCTTGGAGGATTATCGTTTTTATGATTGGCAGGCCACTGTTCATAATCTTTCATTTCCATGACTTATACCTTCCTAATAAAATAGTGTGTTTACTCTAGTACATATCTCCCCGAGTGTTCGAGTATTATAGCAAAAAGAGATTAACAAATCCATAATCGAAAATGTGATTTTATCGCAATTTTTTGTTTTTCTTGCCACATTTTTGTAAATCAACTATATTATGGTTAGAATTTTAAAGATAAAGGTTTTTGTATCATGATTTTTGACTCTCATTCACATTACGATGACGAAGCTTTTGACGTTGATCGTGATGAATTATTATTATCATTAAATGAAAAAAATATCGGTCACGTTATAGCTGCTGCTGCCGACTGGTCTTCTTTTGCCCGTATGATAAAAATGTGTGAAAAGTACGACTTTTTGCATCTTACATTAGGTATTCATCCCGGTAGCGCCCTGCAGCTTGATGCAAGCCATCGAAAAGAGCTTGAAGCAATGGTTAAAGCTCATAATGTTGTTGCAATCGGTGAAATTGGTCTTGATTACCACTATGACGGACCGGACCCTGAAATTCAGAAGGAAGCCTTCATCTATCAGCTAAATCTTGCAAAAGAAAATGACCTTCCTGTTATCATCCACGCAAGAGATGCCACACAGGATACCTTGGATATCATGAAGAAATTCGGCCCTCCCAAAAAGGGGGTTATTCACTGCTTTTCTTCTTCCAAAGAAATAGCGGCAGAATATGTAAAAATGGGTTATTATATTGGTGTCGGCGGAGTTGTTACCTTTAAAAACTCCAAGACTCTTAAAGAAGTAGTTGAATCTGTTCCCATAGAAAACATACTTCTTGAAACGGATTGTCCTTACCTTGCTCCTACACCCTTCAGAGGCCAGAGAAATTCCTCTTTGTACCTTCCTTATGTTGTTGAGGAAATTGCAAGACTTAAGAACTTATCCTGTGAAGAAGTCATTGATATTACTGAAAAGAACGCCAAAAAACTTTTTAACATAGAATAATTGGAGACCTTATGGCTAACCTTGGAATTTACTCTAATACAATAGAAGTTCTTGAAAAATTTAACTTTTCTTTCCAGAAGAAATACGGACAGAACTTCCTTATTGATACTCACATTCTTGAAAATATCATTGAAGGTGCAAACATCACCAAAGACGACTGTGTTCTTGAAATCGGACCCGGTATTGGTACTATGACGCAGTATCTTTGTGAAAGTGCAAGAATGGTAATCGCCGTTGAAATTGATAAGAATCTCATTCCTATTTTAAATGAGACTTTAAAAGACTACGATAATAAGATTATTATCAATGAAGATGTTTTAAAGGTTGATATTAATGCCCTAGCCAAAGAATACAATAACGGAAGACCTATAAAGGTAGTTGCCAATCTTCCTTACTACATTACAACTCCTATCATTATGGGACTTTTTGAAAGCCATGTTCCTCTTGACAGTATCACCGTAATGGTTCAAAAGGAAGTTGCTGACAGAATGCAGGTCGGCCCCGGTACCAAAGACTACGGTGCTCTTTCTCTTGCAGTTCAGTACTACGCTAAGCCCTCTGTACTTATGGTTGTTTCGGCTAACTGCTTTATTCCAAGACCCAATGTCGACAGTGCCGTTATAAAGCTTACCTGCCACGAAAGTAACCCAATTTCAGTAAATAATGAGCAGTTTATGTTTACACTTATTCGTGCCTCATTCAACCAAAGAAGAAAGACTCTGGTTAACGGACTTACTAATGCGGGCATAGATGGAGTTACCAAAGAACGCGTTTATGAAGCTCTTGAAAAGATGGACTTATCACCCACAATTCGTGGTGAAGCCTTAACCCTTTCTGATTTTGCCAAGCTTTCAGACTTACTTGAAGTTAAATAGACTATTCTAAATTTTCTTATGGATGGTGATTACGTGAAAAAAACCAGACCTTTAAAAGTGTTATATTTTGTTCCTGTAATAATTCTGGCTGTTTTGGAGTTTTTATATCAAAGAGCCACTTTCTTTGTAATGGATGATATCTGGTACCAGACTAACCTTGTTACCGGCCAGAAACTTTCAAGTGCGCTTGATGTTATCAAAAGCCAAATCTGGCACTACTTTAACTGGGGCGGTCGCAGTATCACTCACACTATTCTTCAGTTCGACCTTATGGGTGGAGCGCTTTTTTGTGACATCATGAATCTTCTTATGACCTTCCTGCTTTGCATTGTAATTGCTTCTTTTGCAAAAGAAAGGATTCATAAGCTCTTCTACTTTTATGCTTCCTTTTCACTTATCATAAGTCTCAATGCAAGTTTTCGTTACAATATGTTCTGGCAGTCGGGTGCGGTTAATTATCTCTACTCTACTGTATGGATCTTAACTTTTATAAAAGTTTTTTTAAGAGAGCTTGAAGATGATTCAATAAAAGCATTACCCGGTATAACTTTCTGGATTGTCCCTCTTGGTCTTATCACCGGCTGGAGCAATGAGAACATGGGACCTGCAAGTTTTATCTTAAGTCTTATGGTTATTTTCCTTGTAAAGAAAAACAAAAAATACGACCGCATCCCCTGGTGGATGACTCTTGGCTGTATTTCTTCTTTGATAGGAAGCTTTCTTGTTATTGTTGCTCCCGGTAACTTTGTAAGATCAGCTTTCACAAATAACTCCGGCCTATTAAGAACCATTATTGAACGTGCTCTTTCCATGCTTACAGGTGCATGCAGCTTTCTTTTGCCTCCACTTGTTATTGCAGTAACTTTGTTTACCGTAGTTACCATGGTGTTAGGATTTAAGGTTTCTAATCGGGATATCGTCCTTATTATTTCTTCGATTCTTGCCTTTGGAGCAATGATTTTATCTCCTCATTTCCCTCCAAGAGCCGTGTTTGGAATAATGATTTTACTGATAGTTCTTATCCTTTCATTTTTGGAACAGATAAGCGAAAGATTTCCTAAATTCAGCCTTATAAGTAACATTTTTATCATCTGTACCTATGTCTACAGTGTCATTGAAATGTACGTTTGTGTCTGCTACTACTACTAATTAAGGAGAAACGATCTTTCATGAAAAAAGCTCTTAATTTTGTATTTTCACTGTGTTCAATAATTGTCATGCTATCGCTTTGCGCTTATGCCATTCATGATATGCAGTCTGCAGAAGGGGTAGGATTTTTCTTTTGCCTTATGTTAAATGCTCCCTCAAGAGTTCCTTTTGATATTGCTACTGATATTATATTCTTTGCTTTGCTTGTAGCACTTCTTTTTATTCCTGTCATGGCTGTGAAAGAAAGATCAATTCATGATTTTAGTTTGTTTTTGATTACATATATTGCCCTTATGCCGTCAATCTCTACTGCATACGTACTTGGTCTTTTCAGATCTTTAGATGCTTTTAAGCCATACCTCGATACTGAATTTCTTACTACCGAATTTATTCACCACTTTAGAATCGAGATTCCTCTTATTGTTCTTCTTTGTGGTGTTAATTATGTAATTAAAAACATAAAGCCCGAAAAATCCGACTGGATAATGATGATTTGCGCGTTTATCGCAATTCTTGTATCCATACCGTTTCCCGGGCTTTACTATCTGGCATCTTTTATAGCCAGCTACTTATTCATTATTGTTCTTTTCAAATCTATGAAGAAGCTTCCAGGTAAACTTTGGCTTCTTCATGTTGTATTCTTCTTTACAGCAGTCTATAGAATTATCACGGTCTGCCAGGCCTATACTTTATAACTTTGAAAAGTATTCCTTTACAACTGCTTCGGCAGGCTTAGCGTAAATCTGGTAATTTACTGCGTTTTCAATGCTTTCGGGCTTATAAAGGCGTTCTTTCCAATCCCATAATGACACACCTTCAACCCAATCTCTTTTAGAAATTGCAGCAAACATGGTTTCATACCACTGCTTCTGACCTTCCAAATCTGAGATGTTTGAAATACACCAGTCGTTGGGAACCATTTTAGAACCCTTAGCTGACATGCATCCTACTTCAGCAAAGAAGAAGGGTTTATTATATTTCTTTACAACCTTTTCTATTCTGTCTAATTCCTGATCCCACTTATCAATGGGATAGTATCCACTTGAAGAAATGACATCGACAGCGTCCCACCACTTTACGTTTCCTTCCTGGTACTTGTCGGTGTTGTATGATACAAGTCCTGAATACTCGCTTCTTACAGCACTTATAACATTTCTCCATTCCTGCTCTCTGTGCTCACTCATTACCATCTCGCAACCGGGAATAAACATTTCACATCCGGTCTGCTGTGCAAGTGCTGCAAAATGGGCCTGCATTCTGGCATATGAATTAAACCAGTTGGACCATTTAGGTTCACAGGGAACATCCTTTTCAAAAAAATTAATGTGGGCTCTCCACGTTCCATTCTTACAGTTTACTGTAGGCTTAAGTATTACAGTCATTCCAAGATCATGGATATACTCTACTATCTCCTTAATCTCGTCATCAGTCATTGTTGCAGGCGAAAGAAAGTCTATCTCTTCAGACTGAGGTGTTTCCTGCAAAACGTTGGGTACAAGTGTAATGCTGTTGGCATTTGTACGCTCCTTTGCTAACCTCAAACTTTCTTTGGACTCTAGTGAAGTAATCTTACCCGCACCAATAAAAACTGCATAACTAATGCCTTTAATGTAACCCAGCTTTTCCATGGACACTCATTCTCCTTCCTTTTCCTCAATAGAATTAGATTCCTCTAATCATGTGTAATTATATAATGAATAAACCCTTCAAAATAGCATAAACCTATCTTACAGTTGACGTATTATGTCGAGCGTGTTATAACTGTACTAGCACAAGTAGTACAGTTGTGTAGAAAGGAGTCGTATGATTCAGCTTAACTTGCGGGATTCACGTCCCATATATGAGCAGATCAAGGATTCTTATGTAAGGCTCATCCTGTGTGGTGGTCTGAAACCTGACGAAAAATTACCTTCTGTCAGATCATTGGCCATGGATTTATCTATTAATCCAAACACTATACAGAAGGCCTACAACGACCTTGAATCAGAAGGTTTCATTTACTCTGTTCCCGGTAAGGGAAGCTTTGTAAATAATCTCAACGGTAAAGACAAGCAACACATTGAAACATTAAAGAAAAAAATCTTTGATATCATTAAAGAGCTTAAAAGCTTAGGGGTTACCTCTGAAGAAATAAAAAAAATCATTGAGGAGGGTAGTAAGCATTGATCGAAATTAAAAATTTAACCAAAACTTTTGATAATTTTACGGCACTTGATAATGCCAATATTACAGTTAATAAAGGATCCATTTACGGCCTCGTTGGTCCTAACGGAGCCGGCAAGTCGACCTTACTTAGAAATCTTCTTGGAATATATAAGCCTTCAAGCGGAACTGTACGCATTGATGGAGAAGACATCTGGGAAAATGCTGCACTTAAAGCAAGAATAGCATCTATTCCCGATGACTGGTTTTATTTTGGCTCTTCAACTATTCTTGATATGAAGAAATTCTATAAAGGAATCTATCCTTCCTTTAGCGAAGAAAGATTTGAAAAGCTTAAAGAAGCCTTCCCTTTGGATTTACATCGTCCCATAAGAAACTTTTCGAAAGGACAACAGAAGCAGGTTGCATTCTGGCTTGCTCTTTCTTCCATGCCCGACTATCTTATTCTCGACGAACCTGTCGACGGACTTGATCCTGTTATGCGTCGCCAGGTATGGAGTCTTATGATGAATGATGTTACTGAAAGGGGCACTACAGTTTTAATATCGTCTCACAATCTTAGAGAACTTGAAGACGTATGTGACCATGTTGGAATCATGAATCACGGAAAGGTTATTATTGAAAGAAGTTTAAGCGAACTTCAGGATAATATGGTTAAGCTTCAGGTTGTATTCCCTGAAAGAGTAAACACAATACCCGAAGAGATTCCTGCAATTCATAAGTCTACTCTTGGTCGTGTTCATACCCTTATACTTAGGATGAGCCGCGACGAAGCTATAAAGTGCGTCAATCTCTTTGACCCTATTTTAGTTGATGCGATTCCTTTAACACTTGAAGAAATATTTGTCTACGAATTAGGAGGTTTAAACTATGAAGTCAAAGATCTCGTTCTTTAGCCCGACAATTTATAGGAAAAACATGTCGAGATTTTGGCCTATCTGGGGGATCACCGTATTCTTCTCAGCTATGATTCCTCTAGGCAAACTCGTTTCCATTATTAATTACAAACAGACTTTAGATGAAGATTTGAATTTTTTATCCATTAGAGACTTGTTCCTCTCATCAACCGACTACGTTTCAGGTATACTGATGTTTATGTATGCTCTAATTGTCTCTATGGCAGTTTGGAGTTATATGTACAGTGCTAAGAGCATTTCACTTATGCATTCCATTCCTGTCACAAGAACTGCCCTTTACATTACAAATGTTCTTTCGGGACTTACGATGCTTATTGCTCCTGTTTTGGTATATGGAATTCTCTATGAACTTATAGGTATATATTTTGGTAATGGTGATGTATGCGCTATGCTTACTTTCATGAGTGTAACTATTGGCCTTTCAATCATCATGTTCAGTATCGGAACTTTGTCTGCCCATATAACCGGTAATATTTTAGCCCTTCCATTTTTATATGTTGGAATCAATACCCTGGCAGCCGGAGTAGAATATCTTATTGAGGTGTTTGCAAGCGGTTATATATATGGCTACTCCGGAAACTATGCAGGTGTTGCAGAATTTCTTTCTCCTTTTATTAAGATATCTAACACCTTGCTATATGTTTCAAGTACTACCAAGACAAGCAACCTTCTTGGGGCAGGTTGTGTCTATATTTACACCTTAGTATCCATTGCACTGCTTGTAGTTTGCTACTTTATATATACCAAAAGAAAAAGCGAATCTGCCGGAGATACAATATCAGTTTCATGGTTAAAGCCTGTATTTACCTCTATTGTTTCAGGCATTGTTGCAATACCTCTAGCGGAGCTTTTGTATTTCCTTTTGGGCTTTTCATCTATTTACTATAACAAGCTTGTAATGTCAGTTTTAGTCGTTATTTCTGGTATTGTTGGCTACTATGCATCCATCATGCTTCTTAACAAGACTTTCGCTGTATTTAAAAAGAAACTTCTTCCAGGCTTAATAGCGACATCTTCGGCACTTATAATAATATGCTTTATTGCTTCTTTTGACGTATTTAATGCCGAAGAGTTTGTTCCCGATATTGATGAAATCACTGCTGTAACGGTATCTTATGACAATACCATGATTACACTTGACACACCGGATACCTTTGAACTTGCAACAAATCTTCACAAGTATTTCATCGAGGATAAGGAAGCTTCTTTGAATACCTACAAGGTTGCTACAAATTCACATTACATTTGCGGCATAAAGTACTATTTAAAAGACGGAAGAATGATAAACAGATCCTACCCTTGTATGCTTGGTGTTCCTGATTTTAAAGCAGATTTCCCTTCTTCTGATGCATTAAAAGACTTCATGTCTAACCAGTATTTAATGTTAAAGGAAGCTAAAAACATTACCAAGAATGGTGAGATTACTTACATAAGTACCTGGGGAAATATTGTTCGTGGATATGGTCTGGACGCGACTTTGGAATTGCAGGAAGTATATGAGGCCTTTATAAAAGACCTTGAAGAAGGAAACTACAGATATGATTTAACAAGTTTTGATGACGCAATTTTCATCGAATTTGAAACAACTGATGCTTCTGCTTCATACTTTCCTTCCTATAGTTATCATAAGTTTATCCTTTCCGATACTATGGTAAACACTCTTGAAGTGTTTAAACGATATGGATGGGATCCGTCAGATGAAGAGAACCTGACTGAACCATATGAATATGTGTATTCTGAATAAAAAGAAAATCGCCTGAATAGTAAAACCCTCTTTACCGGTATTTGGTAAAGAGGGCTTTTAAGTATCTTTATATTTTAGTTTTAAATTGTACTACATAATAGCCTTACATACCTGATCAGCTATCTGTCTCATACCCATTGTATTGGGGTGGCCGTTCTGCTTTTCGATATTCTTAAGCTCTATCATTTCTACTCCATAGTGCTTGCAGGCTTCTTTCATAATGTCTCTTATGGAAGATGTTATTTCATCGTTTAATATGTTATAAATCTTAGCCTTGGGATTCCATTTCTTTAAATAATCAAGCATATAGCAGTAAGAAGGAGAAAAGTTTACAAAATCCTCTTCCGTCCAGTCACTGTACTTAATATCTCCAAGTGGTGCCTCAGCCCAAAAGTCATTTGTTCCACCGAATATGAGTAAGATATCAGGCTCAGGAGTAGTTCTTCTCTCTCCTAAATCAACCTTCATTCTTGAAATAAAAGCGGAGCCAATTCTATCAGGCATATCAGGATAACCTGAGTAGCACACTGCACTACCGCTAAAGCTGCAGTTCATGACAATTTCCAAATCGTTTTCTTTGGAAAGCTGATACCACCATGTCTTTTCGGCACATGGCATATCATTTTCGCATTCATTTCCACTGTTCATGTACCAGCAAAAATATCCTTCCGGAACATGTCCTTCATATGTAGAATAGGAATCTCCTATTATTGCAAGTTTCTTCATTACCTTACCCCCGGTAGTTATTATTTATAAGCCTAATGCTGCTTTCTAAACTGATGAGGTGTTACCCCGTATCTTTCTTTAAATGCATGAATAAGATGACTACAATCTGAAAACCCTGTTTCCTGACTAATGTATGTTAAATCATAGTCAGTAAAAAGAAGCATGTTCTCAGCCTTACATAATCTTAAGAAGGATATGTAATGCTTACAGGACTGACCATAATATTCATGGAAGCATTTTGCAAAGTATGAATAACTCATATTGCACTGCTTAGCCAGATCTTCAACTCTTAAGTCCTCACCAAGGTGAGCATCAATGTATTCTGTAATCTGAGAAATATCTGAAGAAACAGAAATATTACCCGTAGGCGCCTTATCCGGTACAAAGCCTTCGTCCATTCGAATTCTTAAAAGCTTTACCATAAGCTGCATGATCTTGGTTCGAATAATTGACTGATATCCAACATTCTTATCTTCCATCTCTTTAAGAGAGTCTTCAAATAACTTTCTGACCTCTGTGCATCCGTTATAAGTTACTTCATCTCTAAAGGAGAAAAATAAAGCTTTATTATTTCCTGAAAACTGTGTAGGAGCCAGGAAAGAAAATCTTAAATTACCGGCCTCGGTTGAGTGGATTGCTCCATTTAACTGGCTAAGGTCAAATTTAAAACCATAAAACTTCAAGGGACCATAGGAAGATGAATATATTGAATGAACTGCTGAAGGAGGAAAAATGAATAACTCATCTGTTCCAACTAAGAATGTATCATTATTACAGTTAATGATAGCATCACCTTCAACAACATAGATTATTTCAACGAAGTAATGCCAATGAGGTCTAACCGGAAAGGTATTCTCATGAGCATCAAAAAAGAAGCATTCATAAGGGTTATTAAGTTTATCAGCATACTCAAAAAGTGTATTCACGTGCTAGTCCTCAAATAGATTTTTCCAATTAATACTCTTTAACAAGTATATTATTTTTCTGGCTAAAAGTCTATTTAAATATTATAAAAAAGCCATATTCTCTAAATATTAAAAATATTTTTTTAACATTTATAAGATATGGCTTTTAATAGTTATTTCTTATATTTCGCTTTAAGTTCAAGCTGTTTAAGCTTTAAATCTGTATTGTAGAAATCTTTGTTTGTACATCCTGCTCGTCCACCACCGGCACAGGCACAAGCGCAGGCACAAGCACATGAACTTGCACAGGCACATGAACTGTGAGCACATGACGGCTTGGGTCTTGGAACGTGAGTTACATGAACATGTACGTATGTGTTGGGAGAATCTGAATATCTGAATGTTCCTTCTCTTGTAAACTTTGAAGCAGCCTTTTCAGTATTCTTTAGAGCATCTTCAGTGATTACTTCCTTACTCTTAATCATGCTTCTTCCGCAGAAAGCACATACATCTTTACCTTCTTCACGTGTTCCGCCACAGCCTTCACAAACCGGATAATATACAATCTTAGTTCTGGTGTACTTCTTGGTTGTATCTCCAAAAGAGCCACCATTTGCGTAGTTTGAAACGCCTCTGGCTATAAGTGTAATAGGTTTTATAATCAGATATGCTCCAAAAATCAAACATATGAGTCCGGCAATTGTTTCTGATACATCACTATCATCGCTTGATGAAGAATATGAAGAAGAATGTGATTCTACATTCTTAGATAAATCAAATTCATAAGCATCATTTGGATAAGTAACAGTCACTTTAAATTTCTCACTGGGAGTAAGTCTGTCGGACCAAACTAGATAACCATTTTCAATTTCTGCAGACGGACTCCATGTTAAGGCCTTATCAGCATTCCAAAGAATCATTATCTGATCGACATCCATGTTATCAAACCAGCCGGCAGTAAACTCATAAACAGTTTCACCCTCGGTATCGTAATCAACCTGATAGATGTAATCCTGAACAACTTCAAAGTCAAAGCTTACTACTTCGTCTTTGTAATACTTTCTGTCAAAGTCAATTCTCATCCATGCTCCACCGGATGACATAGGTGAAATCTTGTCGATAGTAGCGCTATTGGCCTTGTATGATATGTATTTGTTATTTGGAATACCAATCTTAACCCATTCAAGAGGGCCTTCTGAACTACTGTCTAATACCTTCCAGTCAATGTGGTAATTAAGTGTTACCGTAGCATCAGAATTTACATTGGCCATAATTGTGTAATTTAAAATTTCATCAAGTTTCTTGGCTGAAGCTTCAGTCTTGTTAAACATAAAAGCGAAGGACAGTGCAAGAAGAAGGAAAGTGATTTTAAGTTTATTCTTCATCGTTTTTCCTCCTTAATGGACATTCTCCAAGCATCTTGGCACTATAGTCTCTTCTTAAAGAGCACATGGGACTTTCCCAGATATCGCTCCATTTGTCAGTTAGCATGCTTCCTAATACATCATCTGAAAGCCAGCTTTGGCAGGGAACAACATTTCCTCCGGGAGTAATAGCCATATTGCTAAGGCAGGCACCACAACTGGGAAGATTTATTCCTAATTCTGATATGAAATCATCAGAAACCCATCCTGGAGAAGTAAAGCTGATTTCCATACCGTTTGCGTAGCAGTATTCTACTGCTGCCCTAAGTATTTCTTTCATCTCATCTTCAGAAAGCTGTAAGTTTTCTGAAGCTTCCAAGGTTGCATTTCCTGTTGTAATAAGTCCTGAACATGTAACGAATGAAACGCCTTTTTCATGTAAAAACTCAAGAGTTTTTACATAGTCTTTGTTTAATGAACATAAAGGAGTGTTAATACTAATATTAATTCCGGCTTCAAGAGCATTTTCAATACCCTTAACAGTACTTTCATACTGATTGGCTCCAACAAGCTTATTGTGAATCTCACTGTCATATGAATAGAAAGTAATCTGGCAGCTGTCTAATGATGCATCCATAAGCTTTTTACATAAATCCGAAGTAAGCTTAATTCCATTAGTATTAAGTCTTGTTACGAACCATCTTGAATGTTCAATAAGATCAACAAGATCATCTCTCATTGTAGGCTCACCACCGGTGAAAGTAATCTGCGGAATACCAACTTCCTTACACTTATCAATAATAGTAAACCAGTCCTGAGTTGAAAGCTCACTTTCTTCTGCCTGCTTCTGTCCTGCAGCATAGCAGTGGATACATTTCTGGTTGCAGTGCCATACTCCTTCTTTGGTCATTGCACTAACCATAAGATCCATTCTGTGAGGTGCTCTCATCATAGGCGCATACTCGCCCATGCTAAGATAACCAATCTCTTCATCAACAGGTTCGCCATAAGCAATCTGCTTAAAGGTATTCATGATTACAAAAATATCATTTTTAAATCTTTTGGAAGCAATGAAAGGATAAACCTTCTTCATGCTCTTTACAGTTTCATTTAAGATTGTATCGTAATCACCTTCAGCGATTTCTTTTCCGCTGTACTTGTTTACTTCTTTTATGAACTCTGTCAAAAGAATGGTCCACGAAGGACCAACAGGAACGATATCCTGCCCGTTAATGATAGCTACACTTGAACCAATCTCTCCATTAATAATCTTGGGGGGGATAAGGTGAATTCTAACTACACCGGGACCCTCAGGATTAAGTGTGGTATGCACCACTTCGTTGAAGTTTTCCTCTGCATACCTTAGTACTCTTTTAGGTATTTTCACTCTCTTTTCCTCATCTTTCCCAAATTACTTTCCTGCTACGACAATTTCTTTGCATGCAAGATAAGGCATAACCTTATTTCCGTCGCAGAAAAGTTCTTTAGATAAACCAACAATGTTATTTAACATTGTTACAAAGTTACCGCTAATCATTGCTTCGCTTACAGGACCTTCAACCTTTCCATCCTTAACAAGAAAACTTGACTTGGCAATACCGGAAAATTCACCGTTTGCTGCAGGATGTCCACCTGAATAGCCTCCTACTATAATACCATTTTTAGTGTTTTTAATTATCTCATCAATAGACACATCCCCGGCTTCCACAACAGGAATATATGACATACATGGTGCAGGTTCAAAACCTGACTTATTTGCGGCATAAAGGGAAATGGGGAATGCCTTTAATACGCCGTTTTTAATAACATCGTAATCCCATGTATCACGTCCCTGAGTAGTAAAGTTCTGTCCTCCAAGAATTCTTTCATCCAAAGGTTTGATGGATAAAGTAAATCTTTCATCTACAAGTTTTTCATTAAGCTTGTCATACCATAAACAGGTCTTATCTATAATGGATTCTTCTCCAATGAATGAATTATAGAAGTAACCAAGCATGTCTGAAAGACAGTCAGGTGTAAATATAACTGTAGGATCTTCCATCTTTCCATCTAAAGGCTTAGCGCCAAGAAGCTTGCAGCATTCATCAAGCTTTGTGTACACAACAGGGTTTTCAATAAAAGGCTTGTCGAGAGAAACACAAGGGAATCCAAAGTAATTTAATGAAGTAACCTCATCACCTTCTTTGGCTGAAAATTCCAAAACGATGTTATAATAACCTTCTTCTTCAGTGTACTTTGTTCCGTTTGTATTCTCATAAGCACATCTTGTCTTATCAAAAGAACAAATCATAAGACAAATCAAAATCTTAGGATATTTCTTTTCAATGTCCGCTAAAAGTTCTTCGCATCTTTTAAAGAACTCTTCGGAGTCGGATTCTTTAAGGCCTTTTACGAAGTTTTTATTTTCCTGCTTTGGAAAGATAGCATACGCCTCATCCTCGTTTCCTTCTTTTGCAAAAGAAAAACTGTTCTCCAAAGCTTCGTCGATTGATTCTTCTGAAAGGTTATTGATATTTACTGAACCCTTCTTCTTGTCTTTATAAACGCATATATCCATTGAATTATTGAAGGTTGTTCTAAATAAAGAAAACTTATTTCCTTCAACATTAAATTCTTTCTTTTCGTGATCGTATGCGCAAACATATCCAAAATCTGCACCTTTGTTTTTAAGCTTTTCAACGGTTGCAGAAGTAACATTAACTAATCTTTCCATTATTAGCGACCTCCCATTGTAACCTTACATTTAATTGCCGGTCCGCCAAGTCCGCACGGCATAATCTGTTTCTTTCCACAGAATCCTGAGCTTGACCATGTAAAGTCGTCAGAAACCATATCTACGGTCTTTAACATCTCAAATGCAACACCTGAAATTGTGGTGTCTAAGATGGCTTTTCCAAGCTTACCATGCTTGATTTCGTATCCAAAAGAAACACCAAACATAAACTCACCGGTTAAGTCGGCCTGACCGTTGTTTGTTCCTAATAAATAGTAACCATCATCAATTGAAGCAATCATGTCTTCAAGCTTGCTCTGGCCGGGAAGTACTGCTGTATTTCTCATACGAATCAAAGGTTCATCAGAGAAATCCCATGCTCTGGCATTTCCATTAGGTGTCATGTTGTATTCATTAGCTGAATCGCGATTATTCATATATCCTTTAAGGATACCTTTTTCAATTAATACCTGATCCTTGGCAACAATACCTTCGTCATCAAGATATACCGGAAGGGGTGTCTGCTGACCAAAAGCTGTATTTGCGAAGTCAACCATTGATACAAGTTCAGAACCAACCTCTTTATTAAGGAAGGGACCTGCAACTGAACCACCCTTTACAAGGTCTGCTTCAACAGTATGACCAACTGCCTCATGAGCAAGCATTCCTGGAAGAATTCCTCCTAAAATTACATCTCTAAGACCGGCCTTGGCGTATACACCTTCTTTTTTCTTCATTACTTCTTCATATACTTTGTCGACTGTTTCCTGAATCTTGGAAAAGTCCTTGAAATAATCATCAAAGCTTCCTACTCCACCTACTACATCATAGTGATCTATTGGAGCTCCGTCTGCACCTGTAGCTGTTGCATTAATATAGATGTAGCTTCTTGGATAAACAACGTGTCCTGAAGCTGCATCGCTTGTAAGAATAATCTTATCCATAGAGTCTGAAGAATATCTTACCCCACGGCTTGCAAGGTTGGGACAGTTTTTAACTATATATTCGTCAACCTCTCTACAGTAATCAATGATATCCTTCTGTGCTGTTGTAACGATTTCTCTATCGGGAGATATTGTTTTATTCGTGTACACTCCCTTGTATGAATCGCTTGCACTTGTGTGCATTGCAAGAAACTGTGCGTTCTTTGTTGCTTCCATTAAAACCTTATTAGCTGCTTCTTTACTAAGCTCGGGAATTGATGCAAAACCATACACTCCGTTTTTGCATACTCTTGCACTAACACCGGAAGTTACGCCTCTGGTATTTGAGACAAGATTTCCCTTCTGAAGCATTACGCTTGTTCTGATATTTTCCTGCGCTCTAAGTTCAGTTCTTACATCTGAACCGAATAAAGACTCGCTTCCTTCAAGAAAATTACTTAACATCTATGTACCTCCTCACATAACGTGAATAAACTAATTTTCATTATAATTCAATAAAATAATAACGTAAACGAATTTTGCCTTGTTTATTGACTTTTCATATTTTTAGTTTCATAATCATAAAAAAGTTTTTATAAATATTCTAAACAAAGGAGAATGAACCATGGAAAAGGCAAATATCGATTGGGGCAATATCGGGTTCGGATACATTCCTACAGAATCCAGATATGTTTCTAATTTCAAAGACGGCGCCTGGGATGCAGGATGCCTCACAGGAGACGATAAAGTAGTCATTAGCGAGTGTGCCGGTGTTCTTCAGTACGCTCAGACTTGTTTCGAAGGCTTGAAAGCTTATACAACTGAGGATGGTCGTATTGTTACTTTCCGTCCTGACTTAAACGCAGACAGAATGATTGACAGCTGCAAGCGTCTTGAAATGCCTGTATTTCCTAAGGAGAGATTCATTGAAGCAGTTGAAAAGGTAGTAGCTGCTAACGCTAAGTATGTTCCTCCCTATGGTTCAGGCGCTACATTATATATCCGTCCTTATATGTTCGGTAGCTCACCCGTTATCGGAGTTAAGCCCGCTCAGGAGTATCAGTTCAGAATGTTTGCTACACCTGTTGGACCTTACTTCAAGGGTGGAGTTAAACCTCTTACTATCAGAATTTGTGACTTCGACCGAGCAGCTCCTAACGGAACAGGACACATCAAAGCTGGTCTTAACTATGCAATGAGTCTTTATGCAATCATGGATGCTCACAATCAGGGCTTCGATGAAAATATGTACCTTGATGCAGCTACTCGTACAAAGGTTGAAGAAACAGGTGGTGCAAACTTCTTATTCGTAACTAAAGACGGAAAGGTTGTTACACCCAAGTCAAACAGTATTCTTCCTTCAATTACACGTCGTTCACTTATGTACGTTGCCAAGGAAGTTCTTGGTCTTGAAGCAGAAGAAAGAGAAGTATATGTTGATGAACTTAAAGACTTTGCAGAATGCGGTCTTTGCGGTACAGCAGCAGTTATCTCTCCTGTTGGAAAGATCGTTGACCACGGTAAAGAAATCTGCTTACCTGCAGGTATGACAGAAATGGGACCTGTAACCAAGAAGTTATATGATACATTAACAGGTATTCAGATGGGACGTATTCCTGCTCCCGAAGGTTGGATTCACGAAATTAAATGTTAATTTTTATAAGTAAAATTTCAGCGTGTTCTTTTTAGAACACGCTGTTTTTTTATGCTTTAATATACAATTATAAAACCTATGTCTTTTGTGGCGCCGCCCTTTTTAATCTGTCCGTTATAGGACTCATTTGAAACAGAAAGAACTTTACCCTTTTCAGAATAGATACCACACCAGCCATCCTTTAAGGTTATATCACTGTCAAAAGAAATATCTACGCTCCAGTTAGAAACATCGCTTCCGTTATTTACAACCGTAAGTTCAAACTGGTGACAGGTTCCTTCTTCTGAACCCCAGGAATTTACCTCTTTAAGATAAAATACCAGATCACCTTCTACAATTTTTACAGCCTCGGTATCTTCTTTAAATTCTTCCTTATCATCAGGCTCATCTTTATCAGAAGAAGACTCAATCATACTATTTCCGGTAAGCATACTGTAAACCCATTTGCCTGATGGTGATAAATCATCACTTTTGAAGCCATGTGTTTTATCAGTCCAGCTGCCAAATATAGCACTTGTTTCACCTTTGTTGGAAATGTTCCAGGCACAGGAAGAGATGTTGTACTTATCCATAAGGTCCATCCACTTTTGAGCTTCCTTCTCGTTTATGGCACCATTTCCTGAAGCATCGCAAATTCCGTACTCACTTACAAAGATTGGAAGACCATCCTTTAAAGCCTTAGTCATTGTTTTGCGAAGATCGTCTTTATGCGTATCAGCATAAAAGTGAAGCGTATACATGATATTGTCATACCCTTCAATAGGATCTTTTGCAGCTTCGTCTACAAACTGCGACCAGTTAGGTGTACCCACAAGAATGATTGCGCTTTCGTCATTTTCTCTTATTACAGGTATTACTTCCTCGGCGTAAGCCTTAATATCTTTCCACTTGGTACCACCATTTGGCTCATTGCAGATTTCATATATTACATTGTTATAATATTTGTAATTATCAGAGACTTCCTTGAAAAATTCCTTGGCAGCATCTTTGTTTTTATTGGGATTACCATCTGAAAGAATATGCCAGTCAATGATGGCATACATATCATTGTCCCTTGCAAGCCTGACTCCGCTGTCTATAAGCTCTTTTAACTCTTTCCGGTTTCCGCCACTTACATATCCGCCGTATTCTTCCGTATACATGGCAAGTCGGATTACGTTACAGTTCCATTCATTTCGAAACTCATGAAAAAGATCATTGTTTACATATGAAGGATACCAGGCAAGACCATGTGTACTAAGACCTTTAAGCTGCACCTTCTCGCCGTTTTCATTCTTTATATCGATTCCGTCAACGTGAAGTCGGCCGCTGTTAGAAGGTGCCTTTATTTCACGTACCTCTTTTTGGGGTACATCCTCGGATGCTTCATCTTCGCTCTCTTTTTCGTTTTCCCCGTTTGGGTTTTCTTTATCAGCTTCTTCTACAACTTCTTCGCTAACCTCATCTTTAGTGCTTTCCACAATAGCAGTTACTTCCTCAGAGGACTTATCATTCTTTGAAGATATTTCTTTTGCCTCCGATGAAACAATAGAAGTGCTGGTTTCGTTTACGTTTTCAACTGATTTCTGACCACAAGATGACAAGCACAATGTAAGTGCAAGAATCATGGCCAGTCCTTTTATCCTCTTATTACTCATTTTCTCCTAAATTCCCCCTACTTTTACATTCCTACAACTTCTACCTGACAAACCTTCATAGCTTCAAGCGCATTGAGGTGTGATTCTACACTCACCCCCGCACAGCATTTGGCATCTACGGTTATCGGCACTTCAGGTAAAAATGCCTTGGCAATCATAACATTAGAAATTACACAAATATCTGTGCAAAGACCAATAACAGTGATATGACTTATAGGTTCTTGCTCATTTAATTTCAAAAGAATGTCTCCAAGCTCTTTGGAACCAAAAGTCACCTTGTCTATTGCCTGTGTAGTTCTAAGCTTCTCAAGCTCTTCTCTTATTTCCCAGCCCTTTGTTCCTCTGATGCAATGCTCTATCGGAAGATTCTTTCCTTCTTGTGTCTCTAAATAATTCTTTTCATGTGTATCTCTGGTAAAAAGAACTGTTCCATCAAAGTTCTCGATTTTTTCCCTAACATTAGGAACTATAGCTACGGCTTCCTTGGTTCCAAGCGCCCCATCTATAAAATCGTTCTGCATATCAACTACTAAAAGTAAGTCTCTCATTAATTTTCTCCCTTTTATAATTATTCTATTACATCTACAGATTAAGTTCATTAATCTGTGTAGGTTCCAGAATTCCTTCCTCCACGAGGTAGTCTTTTATCATTTTATTAAATCTGCAAGCTCTTTCAATCTGCTTTTCTGCTTCACTTTTAGATGCCACAAAAAAGTCTAAATAATCAGCCTTTTCACGATTTTCGGCGGCAAGTTTTATCAGTTTTGATGCCTCTTTTGAAAAAATTCCTTTTTTCACGTATTCCTGATTAAAGTGTGCAATAACCCCACTATGCTTACTACTATCAAATCCATCTAACGAATTAATAGCACGTATACTGTGAAAAATGGAGTAATAAGAACGATTCAATGCGTTTTTATATCTACCATTTTTATACATAATTTTGGCATCCGATAATGCTTCCAGGCTCGCCTCATACCTATACCGGGATAGTTCAACTATGCTGCTTTCCATAGGATAATTCCTTCTTTTTCGATATTTTTATAGTATGGAAGCGTTTTATTCCATTGAATATAATTGGCATTGTCTATTTGAACTGCTGAAAGCGTCACGCCACACTCAAGTTCATAATCTACTAAAATGTCAATCATTTTATCGTGTATATCTTCAGTAACATCTTCTCGAAGAATAACAGCTAAATCAGCGTCAGATTCTTTCGTCTGCTCTCCTCTGGCATAAGATCCGTACAAAATCACTTTTTCAAGCTTCTCTCCATATAAGTCACTGAGCGATTTACATACTCTGTTTAACAAAGCAAAAAATTCCGCATCAATTGGATTATCGTTTGTTTTCCTTCGCCAGTTTCGATAATTTCCACTCTTTACTCTATTGTCTTTAGGATACTCTGTACCTTTTGGAATAATCCATTGTTTACCTAGTTTTTCACCTGCTATCTTACCGTATATAAGCATTCTTCTTATGTGACTTGGATCTCTTCCTGTCAAATCGGCATATTCAGACACTGTATAATATTCATCCATTACTGTGTTCTCCTTCTATATTGACATTAACACGTTGTCGTGTATTTGTCAAAAAATAACGGGCCATGCAATTCGCCGGCCCGTTACAGGAAATATTATAATTTAAACAATGTACCAATAATGCCACGTCCTAAAGCGGCACCTACATTACCACCAAGGGACTTACCGAATTTACCTCCGGCACTACCCATACTCTTACCGATTTCACGACCGATAGTTCCTGCTGTTGTTGAAGCAACAGATTTAGCAGCGGATTTAACAGCCTTACCCTGAGCAGCTTTCTTCTTCTCAGCTTCCTTAAGGCGCTTTTCTTCCTCCTTGGCTGCAAGTTTATCGGCTGCTGCCTGCTCTTTTAATAAAGCCTTTTCTTCTGCAGCCCTCTCCTGCTCTTTTGAAAGTTCAAGATTACGTCTTTGCATGAATTCGTAGCAGGAATCATTATCCTCTGCTTCATAGTACTTGATATAGAACTCGCTCTCCTTAATGAAAGAATCTCTTGCGCCATCATCAAGAGTACCAAGACGGCTCTGAGGAGGGAGAATTTTAGTTCTTTCAACTACTGTAGGAATACCATCCGGATCAAGAACCGAAACTAAAGCTTCACCGGTTGAAAGTTCCTGCAATACGTTAAAGGTATTAAAATCAGGATTTTCTCTAAAAGCCTTAGCAGCTGCCTTGGCGCCTTCCTGCTCCTTAGGAGTGTAAGCGTGAAGGGCATGCTGAATCTTGTTTCCAAGCTGGGCAAGAACCCCGTCAGGAATATCCTTGGGATTCTGAGTTATGAAATAAATACCAACACCCTTAGAACGAATAAGCTTTACAACCTGCTCAATCTTTTCAAGTAAAACCTTGTTTGCATTATTAAAAAGAAGGTGTGCTTCATCAAAGAAGAATACCATTCGAGGCTTTGCAGGGTCTCCAACTTCGGGAAGTGTTTCAAAAAGTTCACTTAATAACCAAAGAAGGAAGATTGAGTAAAGCTTTGTATTAAGGAAAAGTTTCTGTGCGTCAAGAATCTGAATGAAGCCTCTTCCATCCATATCTGTTCTAAACCAGTCCCTAATATTTAAAGCAGGCTCACCAAAGAAAATGTCAGCTCCTGCTGTTTCCATTGCAACGACACCTCTTGTAATAGCTGCAAGACTTACCGGTGCGATGTTACCATATACGGCGCTGTATTCTTTGGCCTTTTCGCCAACATAATTAATCATAGCCTTAAGATCTTTGGTGTCTGTAAGGATTAAACCTTCATCATCCGCGATCTTAAAAATAATATGTAAAATATCTGTCTGTGTATCATTCAAATCTATGATACGGCTTAAAAGAAGCGGTCCCATCTCTGAAATTGTTGTACGAAGTGAAATACCCTTTTCTCCATACAAATCCCAGAAGTTAACGGGATAATCGGTTACACTGTAGCCATAATCTTCAAGTCCCATAGAATCGACGCGCTTTCGGATGTTATCGTTATAATCACCCTCAAGAATCATGCTTGCCAAATCGCCTTTTACGTCGGCCAAAAATACCGGAACTCCCATGTCTGAAAATGACTCAGCCATTACACGAAGACTTACAGTCTTACCTGTACCGGTTGCTCCACAAATCATTCCGTGACGGTTTGCCATCTTAGGATAAATATAAATATCCTGATCGCCAGCCTTACCGATTAGTATCTTTCCGTCTTTAACCATATCATTGAATCTCCCTTTATTCATTTAGTAATTGCCATTACACTCAGTATATAATATATCGGACAATTAACCAATGAACTTTAAGTAAATTCCATAACGTTCTTTATGCTGTGCAAAATGAGGCATGTAAGTAAGATTTGAATCTGTTCCCTTTAAGACAAATGTAGGATATTCTCCCCCACTTTCTTTTGCAAAATACTCACTGATATTTCCGGCAAAGCTCTTTACATCAGTAGCTAAGACCTTAACTTCTTCGCTTTCAGAAGGAATGTATTTCTTCTCAAAGACCTTCTGTTGAGGAATAGTTACATCAACACCTGTTAAGCCTTCTTCCATATCCTTGCTTCCAAGGCATGCGCTTAAAACGAAAGGTCCGTATTTAAATGCGAGTGTGTTATCTGAATCAGGAAGCGAATATGCTTTAACTTTCATAGGAAGATTAACTGTAATTGTAACTCCCTTGGCAAAAGAACCTTCCAAAAGGGCATAACCTTTATCGTTACCATTTAATCCACATTCTTTAAAAGAAATTTCCTTATTATCAACCTTGATTTCAGCTTTTCCGCCAAGCCATGAAGGAAGTCTTAAATAAAGTTTTCCGCTGTAGTCATCTTTTAAAGTGATCTTTATGTTTTCATCATTTAAAAGATCAGCCTCAACTTCAAATTCAGTATCTAAAGCCTTAAAATTCATTGCAACGTACTGATTAATGACTACACCGTCATCATATGTGTAGTAAAAGCTGTCTCCAAGCTTTGAAAAGTTCTCCATACCCGAACCGGTGCAGCACCAGAACTTGGTATATCTTGTACTGTAAGTTTTAAAATAACCTGAAGACATGGGCTGGAAATATGTTGTCATACCGGTTTTAGGATTTTGTGATGAAAGAATCTGGTTTGTAAAGGCATTATCGTATGCGTCAGCGTACTTAACGTCACCTGTAATCATAAACAAAGTCTTTGTAAGCTTCAAAAAGTTATATACATTGCAAGTTTCACAGTTGCAGTTTGTACGAACAGCATCAAGCATTCTGTCCTTTCTAAAATGCTCCCATTCTGAGTTTCCACCTGTTATATATGTATGATCCTCCATTACATAATTCCAGAACTTTTCAACATAATCAAAGTACTTTTTGTCTCCTGTAACAAGGTATCTGTTAATAGCGCCTAAATACTTAGGAATTGTGGTATTGGCATGTACATTTTCAAGCACGTTTTCTCCGGATTTTGAAGCCATAACCTTTTCAAATAAAGCTTCTTCGTCAAAAGCATGTGCCGCTTCTAAGTGTTCCTTCTTTCCGGTTATCTTATAAACGTCATACATGCAATCGTTCATTCCGCCGTATTCGATTACGAAAATCTTTTTGTGAGTTTCTTCGTCCCAGGATGAGACTCTTTTATAAACCCAGTCCCCGAGACGGTCAACAATAGTAATTGCAAGCTTTGAAAGCTTCTCATCACTAATCTTACTAAGACTTACAAGGCCTTCGATAATCTTGTGAAGTGTGTACCAAGGCACCCATGCCTCAGTAAAGATTTCACCCTTTAACTCTTCAACATTATCAAACTGCTTCTCGATGTTATCTTTATCAATGATTTTACCCGCAAATATGAAACCGGTATTTACGGCGTCCTGACATTCTTTAAGACCGTTTGTAATGGTATAAAGCTTTGAAAGGAGTTTTTCTTTTTCCTCACCGGTTGAAGTCTTGGATTCATAGGCCTGCACAAGAGCAGTCATATAGTGACCAAATGTGTGTCCTCCGATTAACAAGGCTTCCCAGCCGTCATATCTTGTTGCACCCTTCATATCAAGACCTGCGTTCTCTCTAAAACCGGCAAGCATGCGATCATCATCTATAGAAAGAAGATAATCAACTTCCTTTGAAAAGGCATTTACAAAATAGGGGTCTTTTAACAAAACATTATTCAGTTTTACACTTTTTATCTTTGTATCCATGATAACCTCCATAAGCCCACTTAAACGTGGGTCGTTTTCCTTATTATCAGTCAAAAGAAAGTGAAAATAAATTCTCAAAGGTTGTTTTAGGTGTAAAAAGGTTATATTATTATCAAATAAGAGGTGTATACGGTATGAAAATGATAGATTTCGATTCCAGTCTCGAGTTTGACTATCACTGGTGCGGTCAGTTCGTTCCACCTTCTTCTGAGTGGATACATATGACAAGAGACTTAACGGATTACGAACTAATGATAGTAACAAAAGGAACTTTATATATATCTTCTGAGAATGAAGATTATAGCGTAAGTGAAGGGCAGTACCTTCTTATGCCGCCAACACGCTTTCAGCATGGCTGGAAAGAAGGCGGGGCAACCTTTTACTGGATGCATTTTAGTTACAATAAAGGGACTAATGACCATTCCTTCCTCGAAAAGGATTATGACTACACTCCCGGTCACCTTGTTTTTCCTGTGCAGGGAAAGCCCGCTTCGCTTGATCGAATCATCATTTTATTGAAACAGCTTATGGACTCTGACAGAAGATACAGGGAAGTTACCTTAAACCGCTACCTTGTCGGGGCAATTCTTGCCGAGATAGCAGCATCAGCCAAGACTTTCCAAAATTATGGCCGAATGATTAAGGGCGAACAGACCTTTGCTGATATTTGTGACTACATTAACTGGCATATTCAGGATTCTTTGAAGGTTTATGAGATAGCCGACTATTTTGGTTACAACGAAAAATACCTGACTACATTTTTTAAAAACCACTGCGGTATTTCCTTAAAGCAGTATATAATTAATGAAAAGACACAACACGCCAAGGCTTTACTGACTGAAACTTCTCAGCCCGTTTCACAGATTGGCTACAGCCTTGGCTTTACGGATTCACACAATTTTTCCAACGCTTTTACTCACGCTACGGGTCTATCGCCCACAAAGTGGCGTGAAACCTATAACATACACAACAATTTCAATAAATGAGGATTATTGTATGCTTGAAGCAGTGTTTGTAAAGAAAAGTTCCGGAATTAATAATTCTAAACTCAGTAAGACAAGATGGACCCAAAAGGTTCTTGATGGAGAGGTATCCTCTTTATATCCAAGACCCTGCATGGTTAGAAATTCATACATTTGCTTGGACGGGCTTTGGGACTACGCAATAACAGGTGATGATGCATTCCCTTCCACCTTCGAAGGAAAAATCCGCGTCCCCTTTTCACCGGAAAGCTTCCTTTCAGGTGTTTTAAGGCAGCTTCAGCCCAATGAAACACTCTGGTACACAAGAAACCTTCTTTTGCCTGAACTTGAATGCGGTTTTCACTACAGACTAAATTTCGGTGCCGTTGATCAGCAGTGCAAAGTCTATATAAATAAAGAAGAAATTGCCAGTCACATCGGAGGTTACCTTCCTTTTTCAATAGATCTTAAAAACGATTGGACCAAAGAAGAGTTTGAGCTTACGGTTGAAGTTAAGGATGAAAGCGATGAGTCATATCACGCCAGGGGAAAGCAGCGCCTTAAGAGAGGCGGCATGTTTTATACAGCCCAAAGCGGTATCTGGCAGACAGTATGGATTGAAAAGGTGCCCAATAGCTATATCGAAAGTGTAAATATACGGCCTGATTTGGACTCTTCGTCGGTTTATGTTGATGTTACCTTAAACGAGACCTTTAAAAATTCCAATGAGTCTTCCCCTGAAGTATTTAGTTATGTGAGAGAAGATACTGAAGATGACCAGATTTCAAGAGATAGTGGAATTGTACCTTTGGAAAAAGAAAGTGTCACAGTACTTTCTAAAGCAAGCGGCACGTCATGCAGATTAAAAATAGATGATCCCCGTCTTTGGACCCCGGATGATCCTTATTTATATCACCTTGTAGTTAGTACGGATTTAGACTGCGTTCACTGCTACTTCGCAATGAGAAGTATAAGCATCAAAGAGGGCGAAAACGGATATGTGTGCTTTTATTTAAATAATGAACCCTTGGTCCAGACCGGATTGCTCGACCAGGGTTACTGGCCTGATGGCCTTTACACTGCTCCCTGTGATGACGCACTCATCTACGATATAAAGACTGCTAAAAGCCTTGGCTTTAATATGCTTAGAAAGCACATCAAGATAGAACCGCAACGATGGTATTATCACTGCGACAGGCTTGGAATGCTTGTCTGGCAGGATATGGTTTGCGGAGGAGCCAAGATTAAACAGTGGTTTGTAACCTACCTGGCCACCGTTTTAAACATTTATCACATCCCAATGAGTGACCGTAAAATATCCAGATTCTTCCTGTCAAGAATCAGTAAGGCCGGCAGAGATGAATTTGAAAAAGAAGTTAAACTTACCATAGAAACCTTGTACAATCACCCTTCAATAGTGATGTGGGTTCCCTTCAACGAAGGCTGGGGCCAGTTCGATTCGGTTCGAATTACTAAAGACATAAAATCCTACGATTCAACAAGACTTGTCGATCATGCAAGCGGTTGGTTTGATCAGGGTGCCGGTGATGTTGTAAGCCTTCACTACTATTTCTTTAGGCTTCACTTCAGGCCTGAAAAAGAGCGCGCACTTGCACTTACAGAGTATGGCGGATACACCTTAAAGGTTTCGGGCCATACCTATAGTGACAACCTTTATGGCTACGGTGGCTATAATAATAAAGAAGAGCTTACCAAAGGCTTTAAAAAACTTATGGATACCGTTATTATCCCCGCCAGGAAGAAAGGAATCTTTGGCTTTGTTTACACTCAGCTTTCTGATATTGAAGATGAGGTAAACGGAATAATGACCTACGACCGCGAAGTAATTAAAATCGACGAGGATGTGTTAAGATTAGTAAATAAAGAATTAAAAGATAACTATAATAAGGTGGATAAATCATGATAGATTCAGCTACAGTTTCCTTAAACTACATAAAGAAAGAACCCTTCTTTGGTTCCGATACAGGTATGCGCTACAGACTTACCAAAACCGACGAAGGCCTTCTTGCATATATCTGGCCAGAACCCTTTAATTTCATAAATACAGAAGATGATGTAAAAATAAGTAAGATATTTCCAATGACCGTTGAAGGAAAAGATGAAGCGGTAAAATGGCTAAACGATATGAGAATTGAAAAAGCCGACATATTTGACGCAGTAAACGGAAAGTCACTTTTAGATTTTATAAAGAAATAAGTGCGTAAGCAGACCTATTTTATCAATAACTATTGACAATAGATGAATAATAATCTAAATTACAAAATAGATTTGATGCACTAACGCTTTCAAGCAATAAAGTGCAGTATCGTGGAGGATTAGATTATGAAAAAGAAAATTGTAGCAGTTCTTATGACTGCAGCTCTTTCTGTTGGTTTACTTGCCGGATGTGGCGCCCAGAAAGAAAAGGTTTACAACGTAGGTATTTGTCAGTTAGTTCAGCACGTTGCTCTTGACGCAGCTACACAGGGATTTAAAGATGCCCTTACTGAAAAAGTTGGTGCTGACAAGGTTAAATTTGATGAACAGAATGCTCAGGGTGACTCAGCTACATGTTCAACAATCGTTAACTCTTTCGTATCTGCAAATGTTGATTTAATCATGGCTAACGCAACAGCTCCTTTACAGGCTGCCGCTGCAGGAACAACAACAATTCCTGTACTTGGTACTTCTGTAACAGACTATGCTACAGCTCTTGATATTGATAACTGGAATGGTCTTACAGGACGTAACATTTCAGGTACATCAGACCTTGCTCCTTTAGCAGAGCAGGCTAACATGCTTGTAGAATTATTCCCCGACGCTAAGAACATTGGTATCATCTACTGCTCAGCTGAAGCAAACTCACAGTATCAGGCAGATGTTATCAAGGCTGAACTTGAAGCTAAGGGTCTTACAGTTAACTTCTTTAGTTTCGTTGATACAAACGACGTAGCTACAGTAACACAGAATGCAGCTGATAACTGTGATGTTCTTTATGTTCCTACAGATAACGCAGCAGCTTCTAACACAGAAATCATCGACAGCATCTGCCGTCCCGCCGGTGTTCCTATCATAGCCGGTGAAGAAGGTATCTGCTCAGGATGTGGTGTTGCTACACTTTCAATCAGCTACTATGATCTTGGATATGCTACTGGTTTAATGGCAGCTCAGATCCTCTTAGAAGGTAAGAAGGTTGAAGAAATGCCCGTACAGTACGCTCCTAACGTAACAAAGAAGTACAACAAGGAAATCTGTGATGCATTAAATATTACTGTTCCTGCAGATTATGTTGTAATCGAGTAATTATTCGTAGCAATCGAATATTAAATAAGCTATAATCGAATAAACTAATACTGAAACCGAGTGTTTTTATGCACTCGGTTTTCACGGTTTATAAAAGGAGGGTTTTTCTTGAGTCTATTGACACTTTTTAACGCGATGCCGGGTGCAATTGCGCAAGGATTAATATGGGGAATAATGGCTATAGGTGTTTACATCACCTATAAGGTTTTGGATGTTGCCGATTTATCTGTTGACGGAACAATGTGTACCGGTGGTGCTGTATGCATCATGATGCTTATGTCCGGCGCCCCCATGTGGTTAGCACTTATTGTTGCTGTAATAGTTGGTATGATTGCCGGTCTTGCAACGGGTATCTTACATACTCTTATGGGAATCCCCGCAATTCTTGCAGGTATTCTTACTCAGTTGGGTCTTTACTCTGTAAACTTAAAGATTATGGGTAAGGCCAACGTTCCTATTAACAACCAGAAATATAATCTTATGGTTTCCCTTTTATATGTAAAGAATGTTCCTTTTTATAAGAACACTATTTTAATCGTCGCTATCTGCATTCTGATTTTAGTTGCAATTCTTTACTGGTTCTTTGGAACTGAACTTGGTTGTGCTCTTCGTGCAACTGGTTGCAATCCAAACATGAGCCGCGCGCAGGGTATCAACACCAAAGTAAATATTGTTCTTGGTTTAATGATTTCAAACGGTATCGTTGCTTTTGCAAGTGCCCTTCTTTCTCAGTATCAGGGCTTTTGCGATATCAATATGGGTCGTGGTGCCATCGTTATCGGTCTTGCTGCAGTTATTATTGGTGAAGTTGTATTTGGAAAGCTCTTCCACAATTTCGCTTTGAAACTTGTAGCAGTTGCCCTTGGTGGTGTGATTTACTACGCAGTACTTCAGGTTGTGATCTGGCTTGGATTTGATACAGACCTTTTAAAGCTTCTTTCAGCTATCGTAGTTGCAATCTTCCTTGCCATTCCTTACGTAAAGAAAGAGTACTTCCCCAAGAAGAAACAGACTGCAAAGGAGGACAAATAATATGTTAAAAGTTGAAAACATCTACAAGACCTTCAATGCAGGAACAATAAATGAAAAAACAGCCCTAAACGGGCTTTCACTTCATCTTGAACCCGGTGATTTCTGTACAGTCATTGGTGGTAACGGTGCCGGAAAGTCAACACTATTAAATGCCATTGCCGGTACCTGGTATGTTGATGAAGGAAACATTTCCATTAACGGAATTGATGTTACAAAAATGCCTGAGCATAAACGTGCTAAGTTCCTCGGCCGTGTTTTCCAGGATCCTATGCTTGGTACAGCAGCCAACATGAGAATCGATGAAAACCTTGCTATCGCGGCAAGACGTGGAAAGGCTCGTATGCTTTCATCAGGAATCACAGCCAAAGAACGTGAATCTTACAAGGAACTTTTAAAGACTCTCGATTTAGGACTTGAAGACAGACTTACATCTAAGGTTGGTCTTCTTTCAGGTGGTCAGCGTCAGGCACTAACACTTCTTATGGCTTCATTACAAAAGCCTGAGGTTCTTTTGCTTGATGAACATACAGCAGCTCTTGATCCCAAGACTGCTGCCAAAGTTCTTGCCAAGACCGATGAAATCGTTGGTAAGGATAATCTTACAACCCTTATGATTACTCACAATATGAAAGATGCCATCGCTCACGGAAATCGCCTTATCATGATGGATAGCGGTCGTATCATTCTTGATATCAAAGGTGAGGAAAAGAAGAAACTTACAGTTGAAGACTTACTTAATCGTTTTGCAATTGCAAGCGGTGAAGAACTTAATAATGACAGAATGATTCTTGCAAAATAAAAATGAAGGCCGAGGATTGTGATTTGTTCCCTCCTTACCGGTTAATCCTGTAAGGAAGATACATATCATACTCCTCGGCCTGTTTTGTTTTTAATTATTTTATGGACTTACTTTACTCTTCTGTAAAATAATATTTGGACTCATCTAGTACTCTTACCATAGCGTTTTCAAACATAGTAAGGTTTATAGGCTTACCGATGAAATCGTCAAAGCCGTCCTTCATAAGTTCTTCCTTCACGCCTTCGACAACATTAGCAGTTAATGCAACAATCTTCTGGTCAGATCCCTTTTCATATCCTTCCAAAAGTCTTATATGCTGCATTGCCTCAACACCATCCATTACAGGCATCATCTGATCCATGAGAACGACATCATATGCATTTGCCTTACATAAATCGATTGCTTCCTTACCGGAATCAGCAATGTCGTAAGCTATTTCATATCTTTCCATAATCTTTCCGATTACTTTAAGATTAACTTTGTTATCGTCTACAGCAAGGAATTTGACATTGCTAAAGTGAAGTTTCTTATTTGCAGTCTGAGTTGTGCTGCTAATTTCTTCCTTCTGAATAGGTGCCTGATTTATTACCTTCTGAGGAAGCTTAACCGTAAACTTGGATCCAATTCCATAGGTACTTTCAACTTTAATGGTACCTCCCATCATTTCGATAAGACCCTTCGTAATTGAAAGACCAAGACCTGTTCCCTCGGTTTCACTATTAATCTTGGCATCCATTCTTTTGAACTTCTCAAAAATAGCATCTATATCTTCTGGCTTAATACCTATTCCGGTATCAGATACGCAATAGGTAACCATAGACATTCCGTTTTCCAAAGGTTCGCACTCTACTTCCAATTTAAGACCGCCTGCCTTAGTGTACTTGACGCTGTTATTAAGAAGGTTTATAAGGATTTCTCTTATCTTATCCTTATCTCCATATAATTCGTCAGGAAAATCCTTAGCAATATTCATGTCAAAAGAAAGATTCTTTTCTTTTGCCTGAATTCCAATAATGATTGAAACATCGTTAAATATTGATGCTGGCTTATAATTCGCGCAGGTAAGTTCATGCTTACCAAGTTCAATTTTTGAAATGTTCAAAATATCGTTAATGATAGAAAGAAGGGTGTCACCCGATCTCTTCATATCAGATATATATTCCTTGGCTGTTTCGTCGATATTGTCCTTTAAAGCAAGATCTGCAAATCCTATGATGGCGTTCATAGGTGTTCTGATTTCATGCGACATGTTTGCCAGGAATACACTCTTGGACATATTCGCAGCATCGGCTTCAAGTTTGGCCTGCTCAAGTCTCTTCATTGCAAGATGATGCTCTGTTAAGTCATTTACAATAACTATGTATCCAATTACATCACCGTAAGAGTCCTGAATCTTACTTATTGAAATACCGCAGTTAGCTTCATTTTGGTTACATATAACTTCTCTGTATGTGTTTCTTTCGTCAAATTCAAACACTTCTCTTCCGACATTGAAAAGATCACTGATGTAATAGCTTTGATGCTCCACGTCCCAGGATGCAATATCAAAAAATACATTGGATGCATCATTTAAGATACGAATTTTTTTATTGGCATCAAAAACTATAAGAGGAATACCTAGTGAATAATATATGTACTCCGACATGTTAGCTATAGTAATCTGAGATTTGTACATTCCATGGATAGCAAACCAGAAAACAAATACACCCCAGAAGTGGGTAATTGCACTACCGGGAAAAGCAACCATTCCCATAGATGGAACAACCATGTCTGCAATTGCTCCCATGAAAATTAATACTTCAACTATAAGGAATCTTTTGGCAATTGTTCTTACTCTTAATAACTTATGGTTTCTAAGCATATGGATTGTGACCATAAGAATATTAAATGACACAATGAAGAAATAAATTGAATATAAAATATTGACTATTCCGGGCTTAAAGTAAAAAGAAACACCTATATTGGTTTGTACGAATATTGTCTGACCCGGCTGAATATAAAGAATAAATACCAATAATCCGGCATAAGATATACCATTTAATATAATCTGTTTTTTGGTCTCTAGTTCAGAAATAACGCAGAGAATCTTCTGCACAGACATCATAAACATAAATGTTCCGAAGATACCGAAAGTTCTCCAAAGATACATTCCCTTATGACTGCTTTGTAAAGACATAAGTCCCATGCCAAGGCTCCAGATGATGCTGGATACGTAAATGAATATAACCAGATAATTTGTTTTAAGCTTTGGCTTTTTTTCCATACCAAATTTAACCGCAAATGATCCGGCTATTGTTGCGTTCACTATAAATATGATAAAGATAATCAACTGAAGTGGAAGTAACATTTTCTATTCCTCTATTTCCATACGACTGCATAGTAATATCATTGTATGAGGAATATATCATATTAGAATATTACGGGAATTAACATGCATAATAGTCTTATTATGACCTTACCACCCACATATATCATCAAATCTTAATATTATATTTTGTTTATTTGAATAATTATCACTTGTTTCTGTGCTATTTTAACTATATACTACAAACATAACCCCCGATTTATCCACCCACAAACTGGAGGAAGCATGAATACCAAACGCATAGCATCAGGCCTACTTCTGTGCTTACTTACAATCTTGCCTGTTTTATTGGTAATAATGATTTACCATCTATCTGTCTGTCGTGTTCTTGAAAACGACAATGGTCTTCTTTTTGGCAAAGAAACGACTGCCAGCTACATCGAAGGACAAATAAGCAGCTCTCAAATAATTGATATCGTTAACAAAGTACCTGTTCCCGTAGCATTTAATTCCATGATGGATATGGGTTCCTTTAGTGTTGTTGAGCTTTATTACAATGATTATTTCGTTGATATGCCGCTTATTTCAGGCCGCTTTTTTAGAAAATCAGATATCAGTAGCACCAAGCCGCTTGCAGTTATAGGAAAGAATTATCAGAATCATATATATAAACGCGGTAATTCTTCTTTCATTAATATAAATGATGTTGAATACAAGGTTATTGGGATTATGGGTATTGATGCAGCTACCTTTCTTGATAATTATATTTATATTAATCTTTCTTCAATTACTACCCCACTTTCCAATATTACGGTTAGCATGGACTATTTCCAAGAAACGGATGGAATGAAATTTATAAATGATATCAATTCAATAGGA
Source organism: Lachnospiraceae bacterium (assembly GCA_024403515.1). GTDB lineage: Bacteria > Bacillota > Clostridia > Lachnospirales > Lachnospiraceae > UBA1258. The sequence continues at coordinate 73,849 of JAKSRS010000003.1, read as the reverse complement.
GTAAAATGCTCTTTTTCCATGTATGGAAGCGCATCTCATAGTAAAAACTTCTTTACTAATTTCAGATACACCAAAATATTTGTGTTACTTATAGTTTGCACTTTTTTCTGTCTGCTAATTGCGCTTACATACTGGTTATCGCTACACAAAAAAGAAATAGGAATGAAGCGACTAACCGGAATATATAAAAAAGATATCGTTATACATTTTTATCGTAAGCTCCTCTTGTACTTTGCAATATCCTTAACTTTTTCAAATTTACTTTGTTATATAAAATTTGAAAACTATCTTGTAAACGTGGATTTTGGTTATCTGCTCTTAATAATCATCTTTTTCCTGTTCGTTCCACTTTACGTAAATAGGTATGCTAAGGATAATATTTCGGAGGTAATCAGATGATAAAAGAACTTAAAAGACTTCTACGAAAGAATATGTTTCTATATATTTTTCTTTTACTACTAACCTCTGCTTTTTCATTTGTTTTCGTTCTTTTGGATAATCCAGGTAAAGAAGATGGTTACGCGGGACCAATTAGTGGAATGTATAACACTTATATCTCTTCATATGATTTAAGCTATAATGCTTACCTAAAAAATGGACTTTCTTTTGACAAGTACACTGACTTATTCAATAGTCTGTCAACTTATGACAAATGGGAATATGTAACACAAACTTCTTTTCCTATAAAGACAGATGATGATGTTTTTTTCTCAGATAATCTTTTAGTCACCAATAATTTCTTTTCTCATTATGGCATAACCGCTGAAAACTTTGATTTTAATACTGGATTTTCTTCCAGCTACGCTGAAAAGACTTATTCTATCGTTTTAGGAAGTGATTATAAGAGTATGTATTCTGTGGGCGATGAGTTTACTACCTTTGATTTTTTAACTGACGAAGAAACAACCTTCACTATTGTAGCCTTTGTTGATAAAGATTGTTATTATACCGATCCGTATTCAAAAGAAAAAATATCATGCGATAATTATTCCTTTATACCGATTCTTGGCGAACTTGCTAATAATCGTGACTGTCGTGATCTGCTGGAAAAATCTTTTTCCGGTTTTATTTTCAGTGAGAAATCTTTTTTCGAAGTTGAAAAAGAAATCAGATTTCTTGAAAACGAAGTCGGTATCGGTAGCCTTAAGGTTGTTGATACGGATAACACTTATAGGTATCAAGAGTGGTCTAAACGCTACGAAAGGATGTCTGACGAAGTTTATGATTATATAAACAAAGTTACCTGGATACTTTCAATTTGCTTAGCTTTAATTATTGGATTTTTGCTTACAAGCATCCTTTACAAAGAATCCTATACTTGGGGAATATATTTAATGTGTGGACGGAGCATATCTGATATACAAAAAATACTTTTATCTTTTGTATTATCCTTATGCCTTATATGCGACTTAGTTTCTATAATTGTAATATGTTTATCGAAAGGCTCTTTAATTTGTATTGCTAAACTTCAATTCATGTACCTGGTGATAGTTGCAATCTCATATTTGGCCTGCCATCGTGTCTTAAAAATAAATTCTCTTTCATTACTGATTGGAGGAAAAGAATGAGCTACATACAATTAGATAACCTAACAGTAGAGTATAATATTATCAAGAGAAAAAGAAAGAATACAGATGAATCACCTTCCAAAAAGATAGCACTTAATAACATAAATCTTTCTCTCGAAAATGGTGATTTTATTGCAATCATGGGCAAAAGCGGTTGTGGAAAAACTACTCTTCTTAACGTTATTGGTACTCTACTTAAACCTAGTGCGGGTGACTTTTACTATAATGATATCCTGGTTAACAATTTAAATGAAAAGGCGCTTTCTGATTATAGAAATTCCGAAGTCGGCTTCGTAGTCCAGCATTACGCATTGGTGGATGACATGACCGTATATGATAACATCGCTCTTCCCCTTTCATTCAGACACATTTCCAAAAAAGAAATCAAAGAAAGGGTTTCTTCACTTTTGAATAAATTAGATATTTCAGATAAAGCCTTGAACTATCCTTTTGAACTATCGGGTGGAGAAAAACAGAGAGTTGCTATTGCCAGAGCTTTAATAAATAACCCTTCCTTAATTCTTGCTGATGAACCAACGGGTGCTTTAGATGAAGCAACGGGCAAAGAAGTTATGAATCTACTAAAATCATTAAATAAGAAAGGAATTACTATTATCCTTGCTACTCATGATAGCGATGTTGCCTCTTATGCCAATAAAATACTAAGAATGAGAGACGGCTCTTTTATATAGTATCCGGGCATACTTTCTTTTGAAAAAAACTCTCCTACAATAATGTAGGAGAGTTTTTTTCTATAAATATTAAATTATTCAGCTCTTGACATAGCTTCTTCGTAGTCTCTTGTTCCCTTCCAAACATCGTTTGAATAAGGATTTTTCTTCATAGCAATTGAGCGCTTTATGATAACTGATATACATACTACGTTGGCAAAAACTGCTAACATTGCAACGACGCCCTGAGCTGTCGGATTAGCTGTGATACCGAAGGCTTCCATCGCCTGATTTGCTAAGATTGTCTTGCCCTGTCCTGATGAGTAAAGCTCAATAGCTTTATCATACATATCGATTGCTGCAAATCCCTTAGTTGCTCCACCATATACAGAAGGAAGAACGGAGAAAGTCTTAGAAATCTGGAATGTAGGAACAACCTGTGCAAACATGCACCAAAGGGCCAATGTATTGGCACGATTCTGAATCCACGCACCCTTGTTCCAAAGTGCATTTGCAAATGTAGGAGCAAGTAACAGTGCAAAACCACAGTACCATGTATGTGTGGGAAGATTGTTATATGTATACTCAAAGTTCCATAAATCATATGCTACGATGAACCAGATAGTCATATCGGGCCAAAGCATGTCGCTTTTGTTTTTGTCCTTTGAAGTAAATAAGTTAACAACACCTGTCATACAGAAGATATTAATTACACCTGCAATGGCATTAATAATATTCCACCATCCGCCATATATGAATACACCTTCATTGGATGCCCACCATGCACCTGCAAAATCACCTGTGACTTTAAATGCTGCAATAGCTGATTCCATATCAGATACTACAGCGATAAGGATATTTGCTGCAACGATTGCCCAGGGGAACCATGCAAACCATTTTTCCTTACCAATGCCCCATTTGTACTTAATCATCATGAAGCCTACACATCCGATGTCTGCTGCATAAAGTTTAAAGTAATGGAACCATCCGTCCATGTAAGCAACTGTAGGATTTTCGGGCCCGCCAAATAAGCCTACATGTGCGAGAATGAAATAAACTGTCAAAAGAGTAGGAATAATAACGAAACAAATGATTCCACCTTCTTTTGTACGTCGTCCAATCTCATTCATAACAATGAGTCCGGCAAATACAAGTACCCAGCCGAGTATCTGCCACATACTGTTAATTTGGAATAACATAAATCAAACCTCCTCATGGGTAAAAAATACATTTATAGTATATTCCCGGAGGCTTATAAGTCAATTAATTTTTGCCTGATCTTTCTTTTTCATAAAGAAAAGTGCTACTACTAATACAAGAGGGAATATACAACCTACGCCCATGCCCATCTGTATGTTATCTCCCATTGCCTGAGATACACGGCCTACAATCATGGGGCCTAATGAGCCTCCCAAATCTCCTGCCATGGCAAGAAGTGCAAACATTGCTGTTCCTCCAAGTGGGAAGGTTCTAGATGAAATGCTGATTGTTCCAGGCCACATAATTCCTACCGAAAATCCACAAAGCACACAACCGATGAGACTCAAATATGGATTAGCACAAAGAGATGTAAGTAAATAGCAGGCAAGGCATAAAATGCCTGAACCTGTCATGAATTTCTTTAGATCAATCTTATCACCGTATTTTCCATAGAATACTCTGCATATACCCATAGTTACTGCAAATAAACAAGGTCCAATCAAGTCTCCAAGGGTCTTGGAAAAGCCTAATGCTGATTCGGCGAATGCTGATGCCCACTGGGACATTGAAAGTTCAGATGCTCCGGAGCATACCATTAAACAAAGAGCGACCCAGAAAAGTGGAGTTTTAAAGAGGGCTTTGACACTCATTGAATTTCCTTCTTCAACTAAATGCTCGATAGGACAAGTCGCAAAATTGTAGATATTTACTGCGGGAACTATTGCCCATAAGCAGGCAAGCCACTTCCAACTGTCCATGCCAAACACTGCAAGAAACAACGTCGAAATTAAAATGGTTCCAACAGATCCCCAACAGTAAAATGAGTGAAGTAAGCTCATTGTTGCTTCTTTATTCTCAAAAGGACAGGCCTCAACGATGGGGCTACACAATACTTCAATTAGCCCACTACCAATCGCATATACAATAACGCTTATGATTATTCCAACAAATGGATTGGGAAGTAGTCCGGGTAAAAAGGCAAGTCCGATAAGTCCAAGTGCTGAACAAACTTCAGAAGCCACTATACTTGCTCTGTATCCAATCTTGTCTACATACCTTGCGCAGAACAAATCAACCAATAACTGCGTAAAGAAAAAGAAGGTGGATATAAGTGCAATGTTTCCTAAAGATATAGAATAATCATTATGAAACTTTAAAAAAAGTAATGGTGCAAAGTTTGCTGATATTGCCTGAGTTACAAACCCAAGGTAACAGGCTATTTTAGTCTTCTGATAATTTTTCACCATATTCTCCTTTGTTATCTGCTTTCTTTCCTTATAAGGTTAATACGCATGGCTATTTCTCATCCACCACCTGGAAAATATAGAATTTTAAGTAATAGGATTCATCTGCAGCCCACAGAATAGGATGATCGAGGGCCTGTGTTCTAAACTCAACCTGGCGAAGTCTCTTGTGAACACTCTTCGCTGCCTGAGAAATTGTCTGTGTAAATAATTCCTGAGTCATGAAATGTGAACATGAGCATGTGGCCAAAAAGCCACCATCCTTAACGAGTTTAAGTCCCTTCATGTTGATTTCACGATAGCCCTTTATAGCATTCTTCGTTGCCTCACGTGACTTTGTAAATGCAGGAGGATCAAGAATAACCACATCATATTTTTCTCCCTGTTCATAAAGCTTAGGAAGTTCATCAAGAACGTCTGCTGCCCTGAAATGAACAGTATCCGAAAGATTGTTTCTTTTAGCATTCTCTGTTGCCTGCATAACAGCATATTCTGATATATCAAGGCCTGTAACGTCACTGGCACCGGCGATACCTGCGTTTAAAGCAAAAGTTCCCATATGGGTAAAGCAGTCAAGAACCTTCTTACCCTTACAAAGTTTCTGGATAGAAAGTCTGTTGTACTTCTGGTCAAGGAAAAATCCGGTTTTCTGACCGTTTACAACATCAACCATGTAGTGAACACCGTTTTCTACAATCTCAACATTTGTATCAAACTCTTCACCGATAAATCCCTTAAAGGGCTTAAGCCCTTCTTTTTTACGTACAGGCGCATCACTTCTTTCATAAACGCCTCTTACCTTAAAACCATCCTTATTTAATATGTCTACTAAAGCCTCAACAATCATAGGTTTAAGCTTATCAATTCCAAGTGCCAAAGATTCTACGACCAAAACATCATCGTATTTGTCAATAACAAGACCGGGAAGCCAGTCGGCTTCACCAAAGATTACACGACAGCAGTTTAAATCTTTTTCGGGCATAGTTTCTTTTCTATAATTCCAGGCATTTTCAACTCTCATCCTTAAAAACGCTTCGTCAATAACCTGGTCGGCTTTTCTTGTAAGCATTCTTACACGGATTGTAGAGTTTTGATTTATAAAACCGGCACCCATAGGATAGCCGTCAAAGTCATGAACCATAACAATATCGCCATTTGTAAAGCTTCCTGTGATTGACGCTATTTCATTGTCATAAACCCAGCTTCCGCCGCTTTTTATCGTTCTGCCTTCACCCTTTTTCAAGGTAACAATGACATTTTTAACAAGGTTTTCCATTACTTATCAACACCTCTTTTAAAGATATTCTTTCTTATCCACTTATCAACAATATTTACCGACATTCCAAGTCCCGTGACTGAAATCGGTATCATAAATACAAAGTAAGGCATAGCGTATCTGCCCTTGGCTTCCCAGAGAATACTAAACAAAAATCCTCCAATAAATGCAATGACTAAAACAAGCTTTTCCGGAGTCACCTCTTTTTTAAAGGCATAAATCATGTAAATAAAAGCGTAAAAATATGCCAATGTAAGATACACATTCATAAATGAAAGCAGCTTTTCAGGATAGTCACCACTATAAAAATCAACCGCCCATTTTCCTGCTTCTTCGTAGTTAGTTATAGTCATATATAATGAGTCAAAAGAAGGCTCTATCCACTGCTCTAATACCTTGTATCTGAAGAACTTATAGGCAAAAGAAGGATTTGATGCCATATAGTCTATTCTTTCTTTCATTTCAGCAGTTACAAAATCACTCGCAGCCTGAGTTGTTGCCCCCTGATACCACCAGGTAGCTTCATTGTATCCGTTGTAGTATCCAACCCCCGTAGAAGTTTCAGGATCTCCCTGAAGTCCCATCGCTATCCAACTTACAGAAGGGATGGGATTATCAATAATCTCTCCCGACTTATATTCAAAAAATTTAAGAACACCCTTACTTGAAAGAATGGGGAGAATAATGATACAAAAAGCTGCCAGAATAGCCATGTACCTTCTCTTCTTTATAGCAGTGAGTGTAATAGTAATTGCTGATGCAATAAGGAATATCAAAACATTTTCTCTTACAAGTGTAAAAACGCAGGAAGCAATAATGGCCACTACAAGATAATTTCCCTTGTCAGTCTTACACCACTTAGCAAGCATAAGGGCTATAAAAAGGCACCCCATTATCGACGGAAGGTCTCCATATATAAAGTTTACGTATACATGGATAGGTAAAAATAAAGTAACAGCAACAATTGTAAGAAACTCAACAAGCTCGTCAGCAAACAGTTCTCTTACAAGAAGATAGGAAACATAAATTGTAAGTAGAATAAAAATGGCATTTAGATATTGAAATACCATAAAATCATTCCAGATAAAAAGAAACGGAATTTCCCAGAAAATCAGTCCCAACTGCTGTGGAAACTTATGAAGATAGGTATTGGCCATATCCGAAAAATCACCGGCCAAAAAAGCCTTAGCATCATTTAGAACCTGAGCCTGGTCCCAATATGGTGCAATGTGGGTGTTCTTTACATACATAAACAAAAAAGCTGCAGTAAGAGCAATATCAAGAACCAAAAAGCCCTTTACCCTGTTTGCTCTCTGCTTTTTATTACGGGTACCAATAAAAAGAAGTTTTGAAATTAAAAATACACATAAGAACGCAAGCAATACAAAAATTAAACTTCTAAGTCTTGAATCCGGGCCTTCGCAAACATCTGAAGAACCAGATCTGAACATGGGCATAAAAGTATAATGCATGGAATTATATGAAAGATATAAAAGAATAATTCCGGCAATGACATAAACCGCTTTTGTTAAGAAATTAATTACTTTCCTCATATTTTGTCACCTTAAATTTATTTGTACGCCCAAAACTTATTAATAATAAAATTCATCGGAATAGTGATTAATAAACTCATAAGCTCAGCAAGAGTCTGACCTAAGAATACAGCGTCAAATCCCTTATTTATCTTAAGAGTATATTGTGCAACAGGTCCCATATAGTTTGGTAACTTCACCAAATCAACCCATATAAATAGCAAAAGAAGGCTTATAAGATAGCCCCATGAATAAGCAGCATAGGTTTTTAAAAGCACCTTCCACCAAACACGTTTACTTTCAGGGTTTTCTTTAAACACATATTTATTACTCCAGTAAAAGGCATTTAATACACTAAGCACAAATCCCATTATGCTGGCAAATATATAGTTGAAATCAAAATAGATTAAGACAAGATACACAAGTTCACTGATTGCCGTGTTTGAAACTCCAACAATCAAGAACTTTATAAATTGCCAAAAGCCCTCTTTACGGGGGGCTTTTTCGGTGTTTTCCATATTATTCATTCTTAGAATCCTTTTTAGGAGCAAGTTCTTCATCAATAATGAAGGGAGGACGGTTTCTGGCAGCGTCCAGTACTCGCCATACATATTCTCCAAGCATACCTAACATCATAAGGATTAATCCTGCCGAAAGAAGGACAACGCACATAAGTGATGACCATCCGGCAATAGGTGTGCCTTTAGTAAAGTATTCAACTAATACACTTATAAAAATTATGAATGCAAAAATATCAAAGATAAAACCTGTATAAGTCATGAAGCGGATAGGAGCATATGAAAAGCTCATAAGCGAATCCACAACAAGCTTTACCTTTTTAGCAAGTGTCCAGCGGGACTTTCCTTTTTCTCTGTCTCTTCTGTCAAAAGGAATCATTTCAGTCTGAAATCCTGCCCACATAACCTGTAAGGTTAAGCTTGAATTCTTTTCATCAAGTCTTTCTAATACTTCAATAACCTTTCTATCGATAAGGTAGCAATCACAACCACCAAGAGGCATATTCTTATTTACAAAACGTCTTATTATTCTGTAATAAAGAGAAGCAAAGAAAACCTTTACAGCATTCTCATCTCTTGAACGACGAACAGCTAAAACAACCTTATTACCCTTCTTCCAGCTTTCATACATATCAAGAATTAATGTTGAATCTTCCTGTAAATCCGCCTGCTTGGTAACAGCACAGTCACCGGTACATACGGATAAACCTGCTAATAAAGCAGCGTGCTCACCAAAGTTTCTTGAAAGCTTCACAAGTCTTACGTTGTCATCTAATGCCTTGATTTCATTCATGATTTCCCAGGAATTGTCTCCCGAACCATCATCAACAAAAACAAGTTCATAATCACCGATAACGCCTAGAATCTTTTCCTTCATATCGTTGTAAAGATCCATAAGTGTATCGGAACTGTAATAAACAGGAATAACAATAGAAATCTTACTCATTAAGTAAACCCTCGTTCTTTAGATATTCAATGTACTCATCATAGTTTCTTAAATATTCCTTACCATCGTAATGTCTGCTGGCAAGTACAAGTAAAACTGAATCAGCACTAAAGTCATACATATCCTTCCAAAGTTTATTAGAAAGATAAAGACCCATTCTGGGGCGGTTAAGCTCGATAATGGTTGATTCTTTTCCGTTATCAACTTTAACCTTGCTTGACCCTGCAACATTTACAAGTAAAAACTCAGTTTCTTTATTGGCATGCTGACCTCTGACTACGGTTGAGTCTGATCCATAAATATAAAAAGCTCTTTTTATATCAAAAGGAATATCAATTCCTTCACCTTCAATTACTACAAGATTTCCTCTTTCATCACCAAAATCAGGAAATTCAATTACTTTGTACTGGTCTTTAAGATTCATACCTTCTTTAACCAAAATCCCTTTCTAAAAAGCATTCAATGCATCAATAACGTACTGCTGCTCTTCTACTGTCATCTCATTGTACATAGGTATTGATAAAACAGTCTTAGCATAGTTTTCAGTAATGGGATAGTCCCCTTCTTTATGTCCAAGATACTCATATGCCTCAGACAAATGAGGAGGAATCGGATAGTGAATAATAGTTCCGATTTCTTTACTCTTCAAATATTCGATAAGCTCGTCTCTGTCATCACATTTAATAACAAACTGATGCCAAACCGCATCTGCGCCTTCTCTTATCTTAGGAAGTTCAATTCTTGGATTGTTGATACCCTTTAAGTATCTTTCACCTATTTCAAGTCTTTCATCTGTAAGTTCTTTTAAATGATTAAGTCTTACACGTAGTAATCCTGCCTGAAGCTCATCAAGTCTTGAATTGGCGCCAACAACTTCGTTGTAATATCTTACACGGCTACCATAGTTTCTAAGCATTTTCATGTCTTCAGCAATTTTTAAATCATCAGTAACAATTGCTCCGGCATCACCAAATGCTCCCAAATTCTTAGAAGGGTAAAAAGAAAAACAGCCGATGTCTGAAAAAGTACCGGTCATTTTTCCCTTAAAGCAGGAACCATGTGACTGGGCACAGTCTTCAACCAATCGTAAGTTGTGCTTTTTACAGATCTTGCTAATCTTATCCATATTTGAGGCCTGTCCATAAAGATGAACAACTAACACGGCCTTGGTTTTATCAGTAATAAGATTTTCGATCTTATCAGCATCTATGTTGTAATACTCATCAGGCTCACAAAAAACCGGTGTAGCATCATTAATTGTAATACCCATAACACTTGCGATATAGGTATTGGCCTGTACTATTACCTCATCACCTTTACCAATTCCAAGTGCCTTAAAAGCAAGCCATAATGCATCAAGACCACTTGCAAGACCTACGCAGTACTTAGATCCTACATAGGAAGCAAACTCTTCTTCAAAGCTTGATACTTCTTTTCCCAATACGTACCAGCCGGATCTTAAAACCTCTAAAGCCTTGTCTTCAAACTCTTTCTGATACTTGTAAAAACCGCGATCAAGGCGGTTGGCCTGTACCTTCATAATTCACTCCAAAATATATATAAGTATAATAAATCTATGTTATTACATAATCATTGCATCTTACATATTATAGTTGAAAACGTCCTAGTTGTAAAAGGAAAATGCTCCAATTACTAAAGTATTTGCAGAATCTTAAAGAAACCTTTAATATATACACAGGTTTACAAATAGAAAGGATACTCTTTAGATATGTTTTCTTTTGAAAAGAAATTCTTAGTATTTATTGAAAAGCATCTCGATATCTGCATAATGGCAGCAGCCTTCTTATTTGGTGCATATATGCGCATTACAATGAGATATTTCGTCAGCGAAGATTCTTACTATGACTACTTAAGATGGTACGATGAAATAAAATCAATGGGTGGCCTAAAAGCCCTTGGAACCCAGGTTGGTGACTATAACGTACTTTTCCAGACAATAGTAGCCTTATTTTCGTACACTCCTATCATTCCTTTGTACGCATATAAACTCTTTAGTACACTTTTCGATTTTCTTCTTGCCTTACTAATTGCCTACATCGTAAAAAAGGGAAGCGTTTCTTCAGACTTTAAGCTTGCGGCTTTTGCCTTTAGCCTGGTATGGCTTTCACCCGTAGTAGCTTTAAACTCTGCTATGTGGGGACAGTGTGATTCAATATACACTTTCTTTGTCATCCTTGCCGTTTACCTTTTATATAAAGAAAAGCATATTGCTTCCATGGCCGTTTTGGGCATAGCTTTTTCTTTTAAGCTTCAAACCGTGTTTATACTTCCTTTCTTTTTATTCATATACTTTTATAAAAAGAAATTTTCCGTCCTTCACTTCGCAATCGTTCCTGCCGTGATGTGGGTTACAACTCTTCCCGCCATAATCTCAGGAAGAGGCTTTCTTACAGGTTTTAAGCTCTTCTTTGAACAGACCGAAGAATACAAATGCATCATGATGGACTATCCCAGCTTCTGGTTATGCATGGCTTTTAACTATCAGCAGAAGTACTATGAATATATCAGACCTATTGCAATGGTTATAACTGTAGCCGTTCTTGCAGGCTGGATGATTTTTGCAATTAAAAATAAGATTAATATGAATGCGACAAACTTCATTGGGTTTGCCTTAATTCTTACTTATTCAGCAGTTTTCTTCCTTCCTGCCATGCACGAGCGTTACGGATACATTTATGAAATCCTTGCAATCCTTTATATGTTTAAAAATAAAAAGTCCATTATTCCCTGCTTTTTACTTACTCTTACATCGATTGCAACTTACTCGATTTATCTTTTTGTTGCACCGATTGAGCTTTCACATCTGGGAATAATGAACCTTTGTCTTTATATCTGGTATTCAATTATATTTGTTAAGGATTCTCTATATAGGGAAAAGAAATAATCGCTTTAAACAGGTCACCGTCTATTGATAAGCGAAAAGTTCCTTTCTGAAGTTCAGTAAGGCTTTTAGCTATCGATAGACCAAGACCGTTACCCTCTGTATTTCTTGAAGCATCTGCTCTTACAAATCTCTCCATTAATTCATCAGGATCGATATCAAGTTCAACTGCCGAGGTATTCTTTAAGATAAATACTACCCTGTCACTTATTCTTTCAAGAGTCACATATACTCTCGTACCGGGCATGGCATATTTAAAAATGTTATTAAACAGATTATCAAATACTCTCCAAAGTCTTCTTGCATCAGCCATTATGCTAATACTTTCTTCGGGTTCTTTAACGATTACTGTAAGTCCTTTAGTTTCAAATTTTTCTTCAAACTCACCAACAATCTGATTGATAATAATACTTGCATCACAAGGCTCTAAGTTTACATCAAGATTTCCTGTCGAAGCCTTGGAAGCTTCAATAATATCTTCCATTAGTCTTTTAAGTCTTTCGGAATTTCGATGTAAAACCTCTGTATACTCCATAATCTTGGGGTTATCACATTCCTCGCGTGAAATCAGATTGGTGTAGTTAATTATGGAGGTAAGCGGAGTTTTAATATCGTGTGAGACATTTGAAATAAGCTCTGTCTTCATACGATCGCTTTTAGTTCTTTCCATTACCGCCTGACCCATTCCGTCACCGATAGAATTTAAATTTTCAGCGTGCTTTTTGATTTCCCAGCGAAGACCTTTAGTATCAATCTTGTAATCAAGATCACCTTTAGATAATTCTTCACCTGCAATTTCAAGCTTCTTTAACTGGTATGAAAAGCTGATAACTATCGGTGCGATAACAAGTAACTGGATAACATACCATGCAACCACTGCTTCCGTATCAAAGTAAATATTCAGATGAGAAGTAATCAAACAGTTAAGGATTATATATGTGACAACAATAATGGTTGTTTTCCATACAATCGGGATTTTTCCAAAAGCGGAAAACATATACTTAAATAACCAGGTTAGTGGTTTGATTATGCATCTGTATAAGAAGGTACCATCCCACCATTTTCCGAGCTTAATTCTTACTGCAAAGCTCATACATAAACCAACGACAATTGCTTCGTCCATAATAAAGCAGCAGGTTAATATTACAAGTGATATAGGATCATAGATATCAAGAAATGTACTTGATAAAAGCTCTGCACTAAAAAGAACTGCTATCGCTGAAAATATCAATTCAATATCAAACCATAGCTTATAATCCCAACCGGGTTCTACGCTTGCCACGTCCCTATGCCTTCCTGCACCACACATAAGGCAAACAAAGAAGGCTGCAAATACTACAAGACCAATTACTGCCACAGCAATGATCCAGAATCGGATTCCATATCCAAACGAGATCAGCTCAATATCCTTTTCCATTCTAACATCATCAAAGTATATTCTCTGATTAGCTGTGCTTCCTTCTATATATCCGGATTCAATATTTGAAATCATCAGCTCTTCATCTGTAAGCTCTGTATATGAATCACGGATTTGAGATATATACTCGTTTTCGTTCTGATAATAAATACCATTATCTGCAAGTATGGAAATAATGATTACTGAGCCTAAAAATATCAGGCTTCCAAACATCATCAGGACAAAAGAAAGAAATTTAAACCATGTAAGCTGAATAAGCTTATTTTTCAACTCTTAACCCTCCATTTTATAGCCCTGTCCAAAGATTACCTTTAAGTATCTTGGTTCTGCAGGATTAATTTCTATCTTCTCACGAAGGTGTCTGATATGAACCGCTACAGTATTATCCGAACTATAGGGATTTTCTTTCCAGACACGTCTGTAAATTTCCTTGGGAGAAAAAACCTTTCCGGGATTACTCATAAGAAGAAGTAAAATATCATATTCCTTGGGAGTAAGAGTAACTGCTTCACCATCTACAAGTACTTCCTTGGTTATATCGTTTACTTCAATAGAACCAATCGTAATAGTATCAGGCTTAATGTTTCCGCCGCCTAACTGCATGTAGCGTCTAAGCTGTGATTTAACGCGTGCTCCTACTTCTACAGGATTGAAGGGCTTAGTAATGTAGTCATCTGCACCAACTGTAAGTCCTAATACCTTATCCATATCTTCACTTTTAGCAGTAAGTAAAATAACGGGAACATTGCTAACTTCACGAATTTTTGTAAGAGCTGTGATTCCGTCCATAACCGGCATCATGATGTCCATAAGAACAAGATGAATATCTTCTCTTGAAACAATATCTAAAGCTTCCTGTCCATTGCTTGCTTCAATCATATTGTACTCAGGATTTATAAGATAAATCTTTAAAGCATTAACGATATCTTTTTCGTCGTCGCAGATTAATATGTTATACATTCTTTTCCCTCCGTTTTAATCTATTCTGATTATATATCAGCCTTCTATTAATATGAAACACTCAAACTGATTAAGAAGGCATTAAGTCGGCATTTCTATTATATACTTTCTTTTGGCACTTGTAATTATTTGTAGTTTCTATGCTATCAATTATTGGTTCATTGGCAAAAACTAAGTCTTCAAAATAATTAAAAAAAGAGCTGAATTTCATGTGCCAACTCAGATGGTTAAATTTTAATCTAACCATTTGAAGGACGGTACTTAAATTCAACTCTTTTTTTTAAGCATGTAACTATTAGTCTCGACCATATAAGGTGGTCAATTCTTTTATTCTCATTGCAAGGTCATCGCTAAAAGCGTCCTTGTCCATTCTCCATACCCAGTTTCCACCGAGTGTTGATGGCTGGTTTATTCGGCCTTCTGCTCCAAGACATAAATAATCCTGCAGGGGAATGATACATAAGTTTGCAACGCTGGACATTGCCATGGAAATAAAGTCCCATGCGAGTGTGTCTTCGTCAAGCTCATGCTTGTGAATATATTTCTTGGCATAATCTCTGCTATCTTTACTTATTTCAGAGTACCAGGCTCTTGTTGTTGTATTATCGTGAGTTCCTGTATATACGACACAGTTATTTGTGTATGTGTGAGGAAGATAATTGCTTGGTTCTCTTGAATCAAAAGCAAACTGCAATACTTTCATTCCGGGAAATCCCGAGTCTGAAAGAAGTTTGATGACGGAATCGGTTAAAAAACCAAGGTCTTCGGCAATTATATTCAACTCCCCTAGTTGCTTTTTTATTGCGTTAAAAAGATCCATGCCGGGACCCTTCATCCATTTACCAAACTCGGCTGTTTTATCACCATAAGGAATTGCATAATATTCATCAAATCCTCTAAAGTGATCTATTCGAACAATATCATAAAGCTTTAAGCAGTTTTTGATTCGATCAATCCACCAGTGGTAATCCGTGGATTTGTGGTATTCCCAGTCAAACAAGGGATTTCCCCAAAGCTGTCCCGTTGCTGAAAAAGCATCGGGAGGGCAGCCGGCTACCTTTGTCGGCAGATTGTTTTCATCAAACTGAAAGAGCTTGGGATTTGCCCAGGCATCCGAACTATCCAGAGCAACATATATGGGAATATCTCCAACAATTTCTACTCCACACTCATTAGCATACTTATGTAGCTTATCCCACTGGTATCTAAATTCATACTGTTGGAACTTATAAAAGTCCATTTCCTGCCTGAATCGTTCTTTTGCATCTAAAAGAGCTTTGGAATTGCGGTTTTTTAACTCACTCTCCCATTCAGTCCAGCTTTTACCGGACTTGCTGTCTTTAATGGCCATAAATAAACTGTAATCTTCAAGCCAGAATTCATTCTCTTTTTCAAAAGAAAAATATTCCTTTGTTGGCTTAAATCGCGTAAATGCAGCTTTAAGCAACTTGAAGCGGTTAAGATATAGTTTCTCGTAATCGATCTTATTATCGCCATTATCGCAGGAATACTCCTTGCACTCTTTTTCTGTCAGTAAGCCTTCTTTTGCCAAAGTTTCAGGATCGATGAAATAGGGATTTCCGGCGAAGGTTGAAAAAGACTGATAAGGGGAATCCCCGTATCCGGTAGGGCCAAGTGGCAGTATCTGCCACTTTTTCTGTCCTGCCTTTTTTAACTTATCAACAAATTCATAGCTTTCTTTAGAAAAACATCCGATTCCGTACTTGGACGGAAGGGAAAATATCGGCATAAGTATTCCGCTTGATCTCATAACTAAGCTCTCCAGATATCTTTATTGTATTCAGCAATAGTTCTGTCAGATGAGAAGTAACCTGCCTTGGCAATGTTTACAATCATCTTGTTTGCAAATGATTTTCTGTCTTCGTAGGCCTTATATATTTCTTCCTTCTTAGCGCAGTAAGACTCAAAATCGAGAAGGGTCATAAACCAGTCTTTATTAATGAGTTCTTTTTGAAGTCTTTCAAGATTTTCCTTCTTACCAATCTTTAAAAGCTCCTTGGAAGTGATAAAGTCTACGCACTTTTTAATTGTTTCGTCTTCTTCGTAGAACTTCTTGGAAACATAATCAGCATTTTCATAGTGTTTGATTACTGTTTCGCTTTCCTCACCAAAGATGAATATGTTGTCATCCCCTACTAATTCGTGAATTTCAACATTAGCTCCATCCTCTGTTCCAAGAGTTACTGCACCGTTTAACATGAATTTCATGTTACCTGTTCCGGATGCTTCCTTGGATGCGAGTGAAATCTGCTCAGAAATATCTGTTGCAGGAATGAGTTTTCCTGCCATTGTAACATTATAGTTTTCAACCATAACAACCTTAAGATAAGGACTTACCTGAGGATCATTGTTGATAAGTTCCTGTAAGCATAAGATTAAGTGAATAATGTCTTTAGCAATCACATACGCAGGTGCTGCCTTAGCGCCAAAGATAATTGTTATGGGTCTGTCAACCTTAGCTCCTGCCTTGATTTCAAGATACTTTCTTATGACATATAATGCATTCATCTGCTGACGCTTATATTCGTGAAGTCTTTTAATCTGTGTATCAAAAATACTGTCAGGATCTATGACTATTCCCTGTGTTTCCTTAAGGTAGTTGCATAATTCAACCTTGTTTTCTCTTTTTACATTCAAAAGCTTTTCAATAAAAGCATCGTCGTCAATGTATTTTAAGAGCTTCTCAAGTTCATTGGCATCTTTTCTGTAGCCTGTACTGATGCTTTCATCCAAAAGAGCTGCTAAAGCAGGATTACAGTGAAGTAGCCATCTTCGGAATGTAATACCGTTTGTCTTATTATTGAATTTCTCTGGATAGAGCTTATAGAAGTGATTAAGCTCAGAGTTTTTCAAAATTTCTGTATGTAAAGATGCAACTCCGTTTACACTGTAGCCATAATGAATATCAATATGTGCCATATGAACAGTGTTGTTTGAATCGATGATAGCAACCTTTTCATCCTTGTATTTTGCCTTTATTCTCTTGTCGAGTTCCTTGATAATCGGAACTATTGAAGGAACTACTTTTTCAAGATATTCCATAGGCCATTTTTCAAGGGCTTCTGCCAGAATTGTATGGTTTGTATAAGCACAGGTCTTGGATGTAATTTCAATTGCCTCATCCATTGAAATTCCCTTAAAAGTTAAAAGTCTGATAAGCTCAGGGATAATCATTGTAGGGTGTGTATCATTAATCTGAACTGCGGCATATTCATATAAATCGTGAAGATCAGATCCTCTGTTTACGCATTCATCGATAATTAACTGCGCACCGCAGCTTACCATGAAGTATTCCTGATAAATTCTTAGCTGTCTTCCAAGTTCATCTGAATCATCGGGATATAAGAATAAGGTTATGTTTTTAGCAATATCAGTTTTGTCAAAAGAAATTCCGTCTTTAACTATAGACTCGTCTGAAGAATCTACATCAAATAAATGAAGCTTGTTTGTTCCATTTTCATATCCGGTAACATCAATATCATACATTCTTGCATTTAATTTTAAGTTACCGAATTCTACGGGGTATGAAACGTCTGTCTTATTAAGCCAGCTTTTATCTTCAATCCAGGGATTGGGTGTTTCTTTCTGAAGATTATTTTCAAATTCCTGCTTAAATAAGCCTAAGTGGTAGTTGATACCCACTCCATCTCCCTTAAGGCCAAGGCTAGCCATTGAATCCAAAAAGCATGCTGCTAATCTTCCAAGACCGCCATTTCCAAGTGAAGGTTCAGGCTCTATTTCCTCTATCTGGGCAAGTGACTTTCCATTATCAGAAAGAAGCTTATTTACTTCATCGTAAATGCCAAGATTTATAAGATTGTTTGAAAGAAGCTTTCCAATCAAAAATTCTGCTGAAACATAATAAATTTTCTTTTTTGATTCTTTAGTTGATTTCTTTGTCGCAGAAAGCTCCTTTACGTAGTCTAATAAAGCAAAATATATTTCAGTGTCTGAGGCCTCTTTGATTTCTTTATTTAACTTAGATGTAAGAATTTCATTAAGGGTCATTAATTCTCTCCTTTATTTATGGAATAATTTTTAACCTTTAACCGCACCTGAAGCCACACCTTTAATGATGTACTTCTGGCCGCTTAAATAAATAACAATAATAGGAATAATTGTAAGCATAATACATGCCATCATAGGTCCCATTTCTACTCTTCCGTAGCTTCCACGGAAATACTGAATTAGCATAGGGATTGTCTTGTATTTTTTAATATCAAGTACAAGGGTAGGAAGAAGGTAATCGTTCCATACCCACATTGCTTCAAGAATACCTACTGAAACCATTGTAGATGAAAGCATGTGAAAATCTATTTTGAAGAAAGTCTGTACCGGATTACAACCGTCAATTAAAGCGGCTTCTTCTATTTCAACAGGAATAGACTTAACAAATCCGCAGAACATAAATACTGCAAGACCTGCTCCGAATCCAAGATAAATGATCCAGATATTCCAGGGTGTATTCAAATGAAGTCTGTCTGCTGTCTGTGAAAGTGTATACATTACCATCTGGAAAGGTACTACCATTGAAAAAACAAATAAATAGTACAATGCCTTTGAAAAGGTACTTTCAATTCTGGTGATATACCATGCACACATTGAACAGAAGACAAGAATTGCAAGTACTGATGTTACAGTGATAAATAAGCTGTAACCTAAACTTTGCAAAAATCCTTTGGAATTAATAGCATCAATATAGTTTTCAAGTCCAACAAATGATTCTTTATTGGGTAAGATAAATACTGTACCGGTACTAATGGATGATTCTTTCTTTAAAGAGTTTAAAAGAATCATAATTACGGGATATACCCATAAAAGTGAAAGTATACTTAAGATCGTTGACAATACAGCGCTTCCGATTGAGTTTTTCTTTTTCATTACTGCTGTACCTCCTTTGATCTGGTAGCTTTAAGCTGGAAGAGTGAAATAAAGATTACAAGTACACAGAAGATAACTGCCTTGGCTTGTCCATAGCCCTTCCACTGATTTCCTGAACGTGCATAAAATGTCTGGTAAATATTAAGTGCCATCATTTCTGTTGAGTGGTTAGGATCACCACCTGTTAATGCAAGGTTCTGGTCAAATAACTTAAATGAGTTAGTGAGTGTTAAAAATACGCAAACTGTAATGGATGACATTACCATAGGAATTTTAATTTTGAATAGTGTCTGCCATTTTGTTGCTCCGTCAATACTGGCTGCTTCAATAAGTGAATCGGGAACATTCTGAAGACCGGCAATATAGATAATCATCATGTAACCTATCTGCTGCCAGCACATAAGGATGATAAGACCCCAGTAGCCTGCTTTGGAATTTAATGCTAAAAGGGGCTCTTTGATTATTGTTAAAAGACAGTTAATAAGAATCTGCCAAATATAACCAAGAACAATACCACCAATAAGGTTAGGCATAAAAAATACAGTTCTGAAGATATTTGTTCCTTTTAAATTCTGTGTAAGTAATACTGCAAGTGTAAATGCGAATAAGTTAATAAGTACGATTGATACTACTGCAAACATTACAGTGAAAATAAATGAACGACCAAAAGAAGGATCTGAAAATGCATATTTGTAGTTACCAATCCCAACCCACTTAGCGTTGGATACAGTTGTAAACTTACAAAAAGACAAGTACAATCCCTGGCCAAATGGAATAATAAACCCAATAATAAATGCTACCAAAGTGGGAAGAACGAAAATAGGTGCGCTTTTCTTTAATGCCTTCTCCATGTTTTTACCTCCAAAAATTTTGGCGGACAGAGGACCCTGTCCGCCATGTGACAATTACCAATTATTAATTACTGCTCTAATAAAGCGTATTCAGCTGCCCATCCGTTTACGAATGCATCTACAACTGCTGACCAGTTGTCATCTGTTGAATCAGCTGCGTATGCTGTAAGTGCCTGACCAACGCCATTCTTCCATTCTTCTGAAGGCATTGTAGGGAAGTTCCAAGATACAGGTAACTTACCAGCTGCTGTATATTCTCTATCCTGCTTTACAAAGAGGTTAGAAGATTCTTTAGCGTTCTTGAAAGGAATTACGAAGTTCATTTCGTCTGCCATAGCTGCTGTTCCTCTTTCAGAAGAAACTACCCAGTATAAGAAATCAAGTGTTGCCTGGATATCTTCAGCCTTAGCTTCTTTGTTTACACACCAGTAGTTTTCTGTACCTGTGCAAAGACCCTGATTAGCTTCATCTCCTGCTCCAACGTAGATAGGAATCATCTGAAGATCATCATCTGTAAACTTACCATCACCAACGAGGTTGCCGTATTCCCAAGAACCATTCTGGAAGAATACTGCTTCTTTGTTTAAAAATTCGTTTCTAGAGTCATCACCAGTCTTAGCTGCAAGGTCCTTACCTTCGCAAGTACTGTTATTTACATATAAATCCCACATATTACGGTAGTTATCAAGGAATGATCCCTTAATAGCTGTTGTTGTTCCGATACCATCCTGCTGATACTCAAAGTAAAGAGGAAGGTTTGCAAGGTGTGTCTTAAATCTCCAGTCTGAAGATCCGTCCATACCAGCTGATGAGAAAGCTGCGAATCCAAGTTCATCTTTACGAGCTGTGATATCTTCAGCAACCTTCTTTAAATCTGCGAATGACTTGATGTCATCAACTGAATAACCAGCTGTAGCAAGTAATGTCTTGTTGCAGATTAAACCATATGATTCGATAACGTATGCGATACCTAAAACTGAATCATCGCTCTTAAGAGCAAATCCGTCACTTGTAAGTTCACCGTATACCTGTGAATCCTTTAAATCGTAGCAATAATCTTTCCAGTTAGCTAAACCAACAGGTCCGTTTACCTGGAACATTGTAGGAGCACCGCTCTTACCCATTTCACTCATAAGTGTTGTTTCATAGTTACCTGAAGCAGCAGTTACAACTGCAACTTCTACACCTGTCTGTGCTGTGTATTCAGCAGCAAGTGCTTTCCACTGTTCATCCTGTTCAGGCTTGAAGTTTAAGTAGTAAACAGAACCATTAGCTCCATCAACCTTAACTTCTTCCTTAACTTCTGCAGAAGCTTCTGTGTTTGCTTCTTTGCTTGTTTCAGAAACTGAAGTCTCAACCTTATCCCCACAACCGGCTAAAAGGCTTAATGACATCAATGCAGCCATACCAAGTGCTGCAAGACGCTTTGTGTTTTTCATTTTTTGTTCTCCTTTTTCGAAATACTTTTTCATAATCAGCTGACGTTTGCTTCAGCTATGTGCATATATTAACAACAAATTTCTTACACCAAATAGCAATTATTCAACCAACAATGCAAAAAACTATATCCGCCTTCTTGGTTTTTTTGCATTAAAAAACGAGACGACCGAAGCCGTCTCGCAAAAATCATACATTTTTATCCTATATTTTTTATTGTTCCTTATTATATTCAATCACACTTTCATTCATCATATCTATGAATTCATCCGGACTTATTGAATTATCCGCTGTAAGTGCAAGTGCTTTTCCAAGCGTCTTTTCCTGCAATATTGAATTCCACTTTACCTGATAGTTTGGAACTATTCTTTCTACCGATTCAAAAGCATGCATATAATCCTTATAAAGACCCTCTGTCTGATTACTTTCTTTTGCAAAAAAGTTTTCTTTTTCTCCCTTATTAAACCGGGTTCTGAATTTAAGAAACTCTACTGCTGCCTCTTTAATTTCATCACTGTAGGACGAAACTATAGCCCAGCCAAAGGTTTCAGGGGAGGCGACCATTGTATTTTCAGGGAATGCCGAAAACCTTACTCTGTCATTCCACTTTTCCGGGACCTGATCTATCATCCAGTATCCGTTTGGAATCATTGCTGCTGTGCCGGTAAAGAAATTACTGTACGCAACATCATAGTCCGAGTGAATCGCATCCTTTGTCGTATATTGAAATAATTTCTGAATGTTTGTAACAAGCTTTCTTCCTGATTTGGTGTCATATGTATCGGGAAGTACTTCCCTCATGAAGGCAAGTCCCTCATCAGTATCTGCAATTGAAGCTGTACTAATTAGCATAGGTGCCCAGCCGGTACCCTCTGTATGAAGAGCTAAAGGAATAATTCCTTTGGCATCAAGCTTGTCGCACACCTTCCAAAAATCACTCCAGGTCTTCGGAAATTCCTCTATTCCTGCTGCCCTGAAAAGATCTTCATTCCAAAACATTCCTGAGCATGTGAAAGCAGCAGTCGATATGGGGCCCAGATAGATATTTCCATTTTCGTAGGTACACCCTTTTAAAACTGCAGGTTCTATCATTTCCTTCCACTCCGGGTCACTTTCAATATAAGGAGTCAGATTTTCAATTCTTTCATCCTCAACCATCATCTTGTAAAAAGAAGGTACTGTGCACACATCATAAATAATTGCGGGCAAAGTATCAGTAACATTCATTCTTCTAAGATTTTGACGGTATTCTTCTTCAGTCTCAAGTACCCAGGAAACATCAAGATAATATTTACCTTCGTATGCCTCATTAAATGCGGCCGCAAGCTCATAATTGTTTTTCTTACCTGTCGTTGGGTCAACTGTAAAGATAACCGGAATCTTTATAACTTGTGAGGTCTCTTCTTTTTCCTCTACTACATCTTTTTTTCCACAAGCAGACAGCATAGTCAAAAGAAAGACTAAAGCTGTCTTTACTATTATTTTTTTAGCCTTCTTCATTTCTTACACTTTCCTTTGGAATTTTGATTATGCAGGACGTTCCATCTTCTTCGGGTTTAAACATAAATTCAATGTCTTCTCCATACATCAGTCTGAGTCTGGTAAGGACGTTATATATTCCGTATCCGTTCTTTTCATTAGGAAGTATTGCTGTTTTTCCCTCAAGAATAGGTTTGTTCTTAAGTGAATTGATTAACGTTGCCTTATCTTCATCAATGGATTTTCCACTGTTATACACGGAAAGAACCAGCATTTTACTTTCTTCCCAAATCTTAATATCTATCTTTCCGCCTTCGTATATATCGCAAAAACCATACTTTATTGCATTTTCTACAATTGGCTGCAAAATTAACTTTAATATGTATGTTTTTTTAGGATCCACATCACAGCCAACAGAATAGGTGAATAGATTTTCGTTTCTAATCTGCTGGATCTGCATATAGCTTTTTACATTTTCAAGTTCATCTTCAAGGGTAACTATTTCACTTCCTTTGCTAAGTGAAAGCCTCAGATACTTAGACAATGCCTGAATCATCTTCATGGTAGTCTCTTCTTTGTTAATTCTTGCAAGCATATAGATAGTATCCAAAGTGTTATAAATAAAGTGAGGGTTAATCTGAGAGATTAGCATGTTAAGTTCTCCGTGCCTTAACTCCTTTTGCTGAGCCTTTACTTCTTCAAGCAATGATTTAATTTTGTCCAAAAGTTCATTGTAGGCTTTACCAATGTTATCGAGCTCTGTGTTTGTATTTAATTCAATAATGTGGCCAAAATCATCACCATTGAATTCTTCCATTGCCTGGTTAAGTACTCTTATGGGTCTTGTTATCATATTACTCATGTAAATACTAAGTAAAACCGCGCATATAATCGCTACAAGATAGATGATTGCAAGTACCTTGTAAAGATTGTTGAGGCCCTTATAAAAAGTAGAATCCGGAATAATAGTAAAGAAGGAGAATCCACTTTCTTTTTGTCTGTAAACAAAAAGCTTTCCTCCACTTATACTCTTATTCTTTACAATTGGTCCGGCTTCTTCGACTGCTGCCGCAAGTCTCAATTCATCTTCCGCTTTTTTACTAAGTTCAAAAGAATCAGGATAGCTAGTTGCTACAATATAGCCATCCGGATCAATTATTCCTGTTGCAACATCACTTGAGTAGCTGTTGTCAACATCCATAAGGCCCTTTAAAAATTCAGGATTCATCTTAATGAAGAGATATCCCACTTTCTGAGCATAATTCTGGCTGTGAACCTTTCTTCCTATGTATAGGGATTTTTCATTTGTTCCAAAAAGCTTATCTTCACTTACAAACCAGATTGTTTTTGCATAAGAATCACCCAGCTTATCTATAAAACCACTGGTTGAAAAAGTATTATAGGAAAGCTTGGTATAAGAACGCGTATAGACATTCTTCTTGTTATCTACATAACAGTACTCTGATATATCATCAAGATTCATGTAAGCGAAATACTTACTCAAAGAGTTTTTTTCTACGTCTGATAACCCTGCAGAACTTAAACTTCCCTGAACCATATTGTTTACGATACAGTCAGCTGTTACTTCTTCAGTTTTATGGTACAAAGAATCCAGTGAAATACCTGCTTTTTCATTATAGAAAGCATATTTGTCCGTAATAATGGATGTCTGATTTTTATACATATATCCGGTAATACCAACACTGGTAAATAATAAAGCAACAAAAAGGAGTGTAAGTGTATAAACTAAATACTTCTTTTGGAAGCCTGATATTTTTCTTTTTTCTCTCATTTATTCAAAATCCTTTTTGTATTCGCTTGGTAACTTTCCTGTATATTCCTTAAAAAGATGAGCAAAGTAGGATGGATTACTTATTCCAATCTGATCACAAATATAACTTATACTGTCACTGCTGTTTCGAATAATTTCTTTGGCCTTTTCCATTCTGCATTTGAGCAGATATTTTTTAAATGACATACCCATTGTTTCTTTAAAGACTCTTCCGAAATATACCGGGTTAAGATATACATGTGTAGCCACTGAAACAATCGATAAATCCTCATCATTAAGGTTTTCATCGATAAAAAGAAGGGCATCCTTTATATATTCTTTTCCACCTTGTGCAAGTGGCGAGTCTGAAAGGGCCAGTCTTTCTTCTATGGCACTTCCTAAGATTTTATAGCATACATCAACGGTTTTTGCAGAAGAAAGACTATCCATATTTGAATAATAACTTTTAAACTGCTTTTTTAGTTCCTCGGTCATTCCATATGATTCTTCAACCATCATTTCGGTCTGAACCAGTATCTTGTGCATTAACTGATGCTGCACATCTTCTTTTTCCGGAAGGGCATAAATAAATTTAACAAATGCTTCTTTAAGTCCTTTTGCATCATTTCTTCTTACTGAATTGATGATTAGGATCTCATCCTCGGCAAAATTGTTTCTATTCAATTTATCTATACTCTCTCCCATTACTGTAAAAAGTCCGTCATCGTTTTCACTTATTGGAGAAAACAGGCTGCAGGCTTCTTCATAGCTTTTGGAAATGCCAACGAGATTTTTATATGGCTTTGATATTGCTGCAACTATAGGACTTTTCTGGTTTTCTTTGGCTTCTTCCAAAAGATCACGAATCTCTCTTACTGTTGCATTATCCTTGGTTCTTATTATGAATATATAAGAACCGTTTTCTTCTTCAAAATGCCAGTTATCATACTTTTTACCGATGGCTTCCTGAAGAAACTGAATGAGTGCAAATCTCGAGGCTTCATAGCCTACTTCATTGGTTATTTTATATGCCAAATCTATATTTACATTTAACGAGATGAACCTGTCTTCATTATCAATCTGCTGGCTGAGCGTTTTAAATACATCTTCCATCTTCTCGTAGGTTATCTGATTTTTTAAATACTTTTGGATGATAACCTGAAGAAAGCTGGCAGAATCCTTCATTACAAGGTTCTCCCAGTTAGCGTATTTTTCGCTACTTTTAATTTTATCCATAACGCTTTTATACGCGCTAATCATTGTTTCCTGAAGTTTGTCGTCTTCTATGGGTTTAAGTAAATAAGCAAAAGCCCCCAGATCACAGGCAGCCTGAGCGTATTCAAAATCTCTATATGCGCTAAGAACTATAAAAAGACAATCAAGTCCCTCTTTACTGATACTTTCAATCACATCCAGACCTGATATCTGTTTCATTCTAATATCCGTAAGTACAACATGAGGTTTTACTTCTTTTATTACATCAATGGCCTGCTCTCCATTTTGAGCTGTTCCAACGACTTCAAATCCCATACTGTCCCAGTCATATGTGTTTATAAGTCCCTTTAAAAGAATGGGTTCGTCATCAACTAAAACCAGTTTTAATCGTTCCATATTTTTACCGAATGCTTTCTAAAAAAAAGATAGTTACCACATTTACCTGTATTATTCATCAGTCAATGCAAAAAATCATACTAATTTACATATCCCTTATACAAAAAATCATACATTATGGGTATTAACTGTTTGATAATAGGTATCTTTACTATTCTTAGCAATATAAAAAACCTGACAGAAAAATGTGTGTCATCCTTACCGGGTGTCCGGTAAAGAAGGTACATATCTATCTGCCAGGTCTTGTTATTCTTTATTTGTTATTACTTATATACTCACATAGTCTTTTACTTACTTCATATGAACCGGCCATTGAAGGATGAAGTCCGTCATCAAGATAGTAGGCTGCGTTTTCCCCGTTTATAGAAGAATATGTTTCCATATCGATATATGGTATGTTCTCTTCTTTACAAATATTTTCCATTACTTTTTTGTAATCATTAAGAACACATCCGCTCTCGTTTATTAGCTTACCGCCCTCGTAACTTACAATATTGTATATTGACATTGAAAGTATCAAAGCGTCCGGGTAATTTCCTTTAATATAATCGATTCCTTCTTTGAAAGCTTTTTCATAACTTTCTCCGTCGCCCTCTGCAGAAATATTAAAGATGTAATCGTTTACACCCATATCAGTTACAAATAGTAGCTTCCTATCGCTGTGTTCATCATTTGCAAATCTTTCCACATCTCTGTTGAAAGCATCAAATCCATCATAGGGTACTTTCTTACCGGCTATCACATAATCTATTAATTCAGACATGGACATATTTTCGTCCGAATAATGAACTGTAGTAAGTCCACCTTTAGAAAGATTATAAACTCTGGCTCCTGTCATATTAGTAAAATATGTAGGAATAGAAAATGGCCCGTCAAATAGTGCAAATATACTGTCTCCTAAAAAGACTACATCATAATCTTCCATTCCCGGATATGCATATTCAACTGAAGGCTTCGATTTCTTTTTAAAGTAAAAATCAAGGATACTTTCTTTTTCCTCTATAGGATCTTCAAAGAACAGATTCTTCTTCATAAGATCAATTTTTTCATCAACGTCTTTTGGAAGAATTTTCCAATAGTCTTTGTAGTTATAAAGAAATAAAGCCGTTGAAGTTACACTCTCAAGGCCACCTTTTTCATTGAACATGGAAGGATTTTTTGTAACCCAGTCATATGCCGTAAAAGATGATAAAGTAACGTTATCGTGGGATGAAAACCTGGTCATAACCTCTTTATATCCTTTTAGTGCACGTTCAAAGCTTTCTTCTGTATGGCTCTTTTCCCAGTAATCAATACTGTAAAAAGGAGTAAATACTCTAAAATCGGTATTTGGACGACTTGTAAAAATACTATCGATATTAAGATTTAGTGTGTAAACTTCTTCCCCGTTATCATTTTTTTCTTCATCGTACATTTTAAATGGATCAATTATGAATACACAGTAAGAAAGCGGATTTTCGGACATCTCTGCCTGAAGCCATAAATCCATAAATTCATCACTTGATTCAACTACCGCTCCGGCCTTTAAAACATTTTTTCCTATATATCCATAGAAGATATCACTGTTAAAATCTGATGCTTCAGTCATTGAAATGAAAACTCCGTCATACTCATTTAAAAGGAAGTTTTCTTTGTCCTGTTCTAACTTTTCGACTCTTTCTTTTTCTAAAGCTTCTGCCAGAGCATTTTTAGATTTTAACTCCTTGTTTTTTACAATTGTAGGAACAAGAAATAAAATCACAAGGGCTACAAGTAACAAAAGTACTATAGGAAGTAAAATTTTTACTGTTTTCTTTTTCATTGCTATCTCGCTTTAATTTACAAATACGTAAACGTTTCTTCCGTTTATTTCATCAGCTTTCTTTAACTTCATATCAAGAATATAGAATTCGTCTTCAAAAGGATACTCTTCGTTATTGATAATTACTAAGGAATTTTCCTTTTGTACTCCGCCTAGTTCATAACGTTTATAATAGTCAAAAGAATATGTGTAGCCGGTTTCTAATAAGCAGACATATTCTTTACTTGAATCTAATACACGCATTACATCTGTATCGTTTGAAGCTTCATACATATATATGACATCGCACTCAGATTCTTTACAGTAGTTTACTATTTCTTTTACATCTTTATAGGCATCTTCTTTTGTGAAGAATGAAAAATATGAACCTAAAGATACAATTATAATTGCTAAACTAATCCCTATTCTTGTTACTTTCTTTCGACTCTCATTTGTATCATTAAACGGATTGATTAGTGAAGTCGAAAATAAAATAAGCATTGGAACTGCTCCAACGAGATGGTATCTGTATTCTGTGCTTGATGAACCTGCTTTTGTTTTAACAATAAGCATAATTAAAAGATTCCAGAAAAACATTAAAGTAAGAGTTGTCTCTAATAATGAAATCTTTCCTTTAAATATATCTACAAGACTCTTTACTGCAAAGCCAAATAAAAAGGCAGTAAATACAAACTTGATTATTGCTAAAACTCCTTCAAGAGAAATAACATGAAGATACCAGTTCTTGGTTATTCCTCCAAATAGTTCAAATAGTCCAAAGAAATTGGAAAGAACATTGGCGGGAATTTCATAAACAGGGCAAAGTGTCATCGCGTCTGCTCTGGTACCGCCTAGTGCTGCCTGATTTATGATTACTCCAACGATATATATCGCAAAAGTCACTATGAATGTGATGATTACTTTAATATTGACCTTTTCCCATTTTACGTATTTATAAACGATATATGAAAGAATGATTGATGCTATACCTGTTGAAATTACATATATTCCTGATGACATTGAAGTATCAAGAAGAAGTAGTATATATATTACTCCAATAAAATAATCGAGCTTCGAAAGTTTTTCTTTTGACTCAAGTCGCATTACTATACTTGCAAGTAACAAAGGAACCATTACCTTAACTACATACTGGGTTCCTGCAAAAAACATCATATTGTAGTAATCAAGCATGCCTACTGAAAAGGGAATCAACAGAATATCAGATACAAGTAAAAACTTCTGTGTATCTCTAAGAAGGGAGTATACGGTAAGTAAAAATATAGCTGCCAATATAATATTTGATATTCCACAGGAGACGATAATATTCCCTGTAATTGCATATAATGGAAGTGCAAATATACTTGTACAATCCCATTCAAGAGTAGACGGATACGACCAGTCAGGAATTGTTAAAGTACGATGCTCCCACATTTTTATGATGTGCATCATTAGTTTTCCATTATCACAATCAAGATTTTTGGGTATAAAAAACAGATTCGCAATTATAAGCAGAGCAAACTGCATCAGAAATATTGCAAGAAACAAATGTTTTGCCTTTATTTTTTTCATATCTTTTGTCCTCATTTCTTATAGATGTATAGTATCACATCTTTAGCAAAAACAATAAATGGGTATTTAAAAGCACTTCTATCTATTCTTTATCTGCTTGTTCGCTTCACCCATTAATTCATCATATACCTCGCTGTAATCACCTATAACACTTATGCCCAATACATGACTGGTTCCATCTTCAAAAACAATTTTGAATTTGCAAGTTCCTTTCTTTTGCTGCCCATGTGCATACACTTTGTTCTCTTCAAAAAAAACTGTCGCTATGCTCTCATCGGATGATTTAACAGCCTTAATCTTTTTATCCCCACTGTCATAAACCCATTGATCTTCATCCGTATATACACCGTATGAGCCTGGCTCAAGGATGACCAAACTCCAGCCTGGTTCAACATTTCCTTTTTTATCTACAGGGAAAACAACACCTATTCCGATAGATTTGGCAATGATTGTGCCACCTTTGACCTCTGCAGCTTCAGGTTCGGTCATAATAATATAGTCTTTTCCAAACTTCTCATTGACCTCAATTTTATAATCACTTCCCACGTACACTTCAGCTCTCTGATACTCATCGCCTCTTACTTCATAAATGTATTCGTCATAAAAAGGCTCTACCACATCATTGTCGTCGAAATCAATCTCATCCAAATCACATTCAATCACCAAATGCATACCCGGATATATCAGATTAGGATCTTTTATAATATCCCTGTTTTTCTCAAAAATCTCAGCATATCGCCTTCCGTTCTCTAAATACGTTCTGGCTATATGCCATAAAGTATCGCCCTTTTTAACTATATACTCCTGGACATTTTGTGCTTGCGCAGTTACCGGAATTGCAAATGCAATACCCATACAGATTACTAACGCAGCTATTACCTTTTTAATCATTATATTGTCCCCCTATAATGTACGAATAATATTATCTCGCTCATTTCCAATACTCTTTTCTATCAAAGACTACTAATGCTACTTTTTTAATTCCAAGTGCTGATAATAAAATGAATTAATCTGGCGATCTAATTGTCTTGAACTCCATCCGGATTTTACTGTTTCTTCAAGATAAAGTGCTCTTGCAGCTTCATCATTCACACGCATAAGTCTACGATAATGAGTCCAACTCAATTCGGAACGCAGTGCGTTCACTTTCTCCGCATGCTTCATAGATTTACTTTCCGATATTCCAATATGCATTACGTGTTCATTTTATAACATTCAAACAAAAAATGGTACACGCAGTTATGCGTATACCATTTTTTAATCGGAGTGACAAGATTCGAACTTGCGACTTCCACGTCCCGAACGTGGCGCTCTACCAAACTGAGCCACACCCCGCTTTGTTCAAACGAACAAAAGTAGTCTATCATTACCACTATGTATTGTCAAGAATAGGCAAATGTTAAGCCTAATTACTTCCCATAAAACTAACCTTTCCCGACAATTTTAAGCTGCCATCTTTACCGGCATCGATTGTAAGAATCCCACCGGGTTCTTCAAACTCAAAATGACAGTCTTTTCTGTCTCTATAAGCATAGTATGCTCCAACAGATGTTGTTCCGCTGGCACATGAACTTTCCCATACCAGGGAATCTGCTGAAGGTATATATACTAAAGGTCTTAGCTGTTTGTGATCTCGACTTAAGTTCATAAGTCCGATACCTTCATAGCCTTTTTCATGAGCCCAAACCTTGATTGCATCTTCAGCCATAGTTACAGGAAGATAATCATCAACTACAAGATGGCTGATCCCCGGAAAATTTACAACCGGATATCTGTATTTGTGGCCATCATAGAAAAATTCCTCTGTAGTTATAGATAAAGGTCTTGGCATTGTTACAGATCCAAAATACTCTTCTCCACATCTTTCTACCAAAACATCTATATGATCACTTACTCCTAAAACTTTTACAACCACATCTATCTTGTTTCCATCACTTAGGCCACTTTCTTTGGCCCAAAAGACGGCAGCAGACATTGTTGCGTTTCCGCAGAATTCGCCTCCCGCCATTCTAAGGATAATATCGCAATCCTTATCGCCTTTTGATATGAAACCTACCTGTTCGCATATAGGTTCTTTGGTCATAAGAAGCTTTCCAATAAAAGGCTGATCTTCAATTTTTACCGGTGTTTCTACCAGTATTGTTATATTACCGGTAGGATCAATCATATGATATTTGATATCCATTACTGCTGATAATTCCTCAAAAACTGCTTTGTTCTTTCCTGCTTGGGATTTCCAAATACTTCCTCCGGATCTCCTTCTTCTACAATGTAACCTCCGTCCATAAAGATTACTCGGTTACTTACTGCTCTTGCAAAACTCATTTCATGGGTAACAATTACCATTGTCATCTTTTCTTCTGCAAGATTTCTTATTATTTTAAGTACTTCACCTGTTAATTCAGGATCAAGTGCCGATGTAGGTTCGTCAAAAAAAAGTATATCGGGTTTTAAAGCTAATGCCCTTGCTATGGCAACTCTTTGCTGCTGCCCTCCGGAAAGTTCGCAAGGATAAGCATCTGCCTTATCTTCAAGCCCCATCTTTTTAAGAAGCTCTCTTGCTTCTTCTTCAACTACAGCCTTATCCCTTTTCTGGACACTAATTGGTGCATCCATTACATTTTTTAAAACACTGTAATGGGGAAAAAGATTAAACTGCTGAAAAACAAGTCCAAAATAACTCTTTACTTTATTTAACTCTTTTTTGGAAAGATATACTTCTTTGTCATTTTCAGTTTTGGCAACATATGTATCGTGATATTTAATAGATCCGCTATCTGCTTTTTCAAGTAGTGTTGCACATCTTAGTAAAGTTGATTTTCCTGATCCTGATGATCCGATTATTGATATTACTTCACCCTTATTTACACTGACAGATATTCCTTTAAGTACATGGTTATCGCCAAATGACTTTTGTATGTCTTTAATCTCTAATACGTTTTCCATATCTGTCTCCCTTTAGTGATAGTAATTTAACTTCTTTTCAAACCAGCCCATTACAAAATCAACTATTGCATTAAATACGAAATAGAAAACACCTGCAACGATGAAAGGCATGAAACTTGTCTGTGAATTGGCAATCTGCTTTCCTATAGTAAACATTTCCTGATAGGAAACCGTGAACGCCATTGATGTATCTTTTACCAGTGTAACTACTTCGTTGGTTACGCTTGGCATAATTCTTTTAACTACCTGAGGAAGAATGACTTTAAAGAAGGTCTGTGCCTTAGTATATCCAAGTACTTCACATGCTTCATACTGACCCTTTGAAATCGATTCGATTCCACCTCTGTAGATTTCAGCAAAATAAGCAGCATAGTTTATTGCAAATGCTATTATTACCGGAACAAGTTTATTTCTTGAAACTGAAAATCCAAACAGATAGTAGGGACCATATGTTACTGCTAGTAGCTGTAACATAAGAGGTGTTCCTCGTAAAACTGAAATAATGAATCTTGTTACTGCTGAAACAACCTTTCTTTTGCTCATTCTAAGTAATGCAACCACCATTCCAAGCGGTAATGCAAATAGAATTGTTAAAAAGAATATTGCGCAGGTCCTTCCAAGACCTTCAGACATTTTTAAAATCATTGTAAATAAAGACATATATACCTCATTTTAACAAGTTAAATAAAAACACTTTTCCCGGACACGATTATCGTCTCCGGGAAAATAGTACCATTTTAGTTTTATTTCCTAATTATCTTAAGAATACAAGGTTATCAATAATATCAGGATACTTTTCTGCAATCTTAGCATATGTTCCATCTGCTACAAGCTCAGCTACTGCTTTTTCAATTTCAGCGCAAAGTTCCTTGTCTGCCGCACGGAATGCAATACCATATTCTTCAGCACCATAATTTTCATCGATGATTTTGTAACCTGCATTTTCCTTGGCATAACTTGCTGCTACAGGATAGTCAACAAATACTGCATCAACTGCGCCGCCGCCAAGTTCTGTGAAGCACTTAAGGAAGCTGTCGCATGTGATTACATTGTTGAATGTATCTGCAAGATCCTTAAGATCTGTATTTAAAAGTTCGTCTCCAGATGTACCGAGCATAACTGCAACGTCTTTTCCGGCAACATCTGCTGATGAAGCAATACCTGAATCTTCTTTAACAAGAAGAACCTGTGTATTTGAATAGTAAGGAGCTGAAAGTGTGTATCCTGCTTCTTTCATACTGTCAAGAATTGTCATACCTGCCCATACACAGTCACATTCGTTGGCATCAAGCTGAACAAGCTTTTCGTCCCAGTTTACTTCAAATACATTGAATTCGTATCCGAGCTTTTCGCAAACTGCTTTACAAATTTCAACGTCAAATCCTGTATAACTACCGTCATCTCCCATGTAGCTGAAAGGAGGATATTCAGGATCGATACCCATTGTAAATTTCTTGGATTCTTTTTTAGAACCACATGCAACTAATGATAATGTCATTGCTGCAACTAAAATCAATGTTAAAAACTTTTTCATAATCATTTACCTCTCTAATACTTTAGTGCATTAGCATATTATCACACTAAAATGTCGTTGTAAAGTAATATTATTACAAAAAAATATTCCTTTTTAGCGATTTATTATGTATTTACATATAGGATTTCCGATTGATGAGAATTTCTCCTCGTATTCGGTCATGATATTTCCCTGCATTAATCTTTCATCATTATGAAGATCATAAGTGATTTCCAAGGCCTTCCATCCTGCCGGTTCTAATTCTTCAACAGCAAAATCAAATAATCCTCTGTTATCAGTCTTAAACTCTAAAGTTCCTTCCTTGACAAGTATATTATTGTACTTACTTAAAAACTGTCTTGAAGGAAGTCTTCTTTTGGCATGTCTGTCCTTGGGCCAGGGATCTGAGAAATTAAGATATATTCTGTCGACTTCTTCTTTTCCAAATACTTCATCTATTTCTTTGGCATCCATGCAGATAAATTTTACATTTTCAGGTTTTTCTTCGAGTGAATCCATCTTCTGAAGGGCACGCAAAAGAACGCTTGAATATCTTTCAATACCTATGTAGTTTACATCGGGGTGTGCTTTGGCCATATCCATAATAAAACGACCTTTTCCCATTCCAATTTCAATATGAAGGGGCGCCTTATTACTAAATACACTCTGCCAGTTTCCACTCATTGATTTAGGATCATGAATTACATATTCACTCTTTGCAATTACTTCTTCTGAACCTGTAATGTTTCTTAATCTCATTAATACCTCCAAATAGTTTAACTTTCTTTTGAAAAAAAGAGCCGGTAAGTTATTACCGGCTCAGATTATATCATATTAAATATTAGATTGTAAAAGATTAAGCATTTTCTTTTTCGGCTTTTAACTTATCTTCCATTTCTTTTTGTACATCATCAAAAGCTGAAAGGATAGGCTTAATATCTTTACCCTTGATGTTTCTGTCAACGTAGTTCTTAGTAATCTTAATTACTAAAGGAGTAAGTGATAATACACCAATAAGGTTGGGGATCATCATAAGTCCGTTGAATGTATCTGAAATATCCCATGCTAAAGATGATGTCATGATAGCACCTGAAATCATCATAAATACGAAGAATACTCTGTAAATCTTAGCTCCTGTAATACCAAAAAGGTATTCAACTGCCTTAGAACCATAGTGTGACCAACCAAGAACTGTTGTGAATGCAAAGAGTAAAACTGCTACTGCGATGAACCATTCACCAGCCATACCAAATACATTACCAAATGCCTTGGCAACTAATGTTGCATCGCTTACACCTTCATTTACAACACCTGTTTCAAGATTGATGAAACCTGAAGAAAGAACAACGATTGCTGTCATTGTACAAACGATCATTGTATCAGCGAATACTTCAAAGATTCCCCACATACCCTGCTTAACAGGTTCGATAACGTTTGAGTTTGAATGAACCATAACTGATGAACCAAGACCAGCTTCGTTAGAGAAGATACCTCTTTTACATCCGTTCTTAATTGCAAGCATTAATGCTGTACCTGCGATACCACCTGTAAGTGCACGTGCACCAAATGCAAATCTAAAGATTGCAGCGAACATAGCGCCAAGTTCCTTGAAGTTACAAATAGCAATGATTAATGCACCAATTACATAAACGATAGCCATAAAAGGAACAACTTTTTCAGCAAATGATGCGATTCTCTGAAGACCACCTAAAATGATGAATCCACCGATTACCATAAGAACAAATCCGATAATCCAGTTAACAATTGAAACGCCACCAACAGTCTGAGTTGATACGTTGCTAAAGAAAGCTGACTGAATATTAAGAGTAATCTTATTAATCTGTCCCATATTACCAATACCGAATGAAGCTAAGATTGCAAAGATTGCAAAAATAACTGCAAGTAATTTACCAATCCACTTGCATCCTTTGTATGCTCCAAGACCATCCTTTAAGTAGTACATAGGACCGCCTGACCATTCATTTTCAGCATTCTTTCTTCTGAAATAAATACCTAAGATGTTTTCTGAGTAGTTTGTCATCATTCCAAGGAATGCTGCAATCCACATCCATACAACTGCTCCGGGACCACCTATACAGATAGCTGCTGCTACACCGGCGATATTACCTGTTCCGATTGTTGCTGCTAAAGCTGTACAAAGAGCCTGAAACTGTGAAACGGCACCCTTATCCTTATTTGTTCTGGTGTCTTTTTTAAATACTGTTGCAATAGTATTTGTCCACCAGTGCTTTAAATGTGAGATTTGGAAACATTTTGTGATTACAGTACATGTAAGACCTGTTCCAAGAAGTAAGATGATTGCGAACCAGCCCCATGCGAAGCCGTTCACCTTGTCGTTGACTGCTGCAACGTTAGTTAAGAAATTTTCCATGTTTTCCTCCTGTCCTTTTGCCTGAGAGATCGGTAAGTTACCTTACACCTTCGGCTCCCAATGATATTTTGGGTCTCTCCAGAATTGCTTTGTTACTATAAAACTTTAATCTAATAAAGTTTTTTTATATCAGAAATAATATCACAAAAATACTTCATGTCAACGTAAAAATAGTATAAAATTGAAATATATATGGAGTTATTTAGCTATGAAGAGAAAAATTAGAGTTTTATCGCTTTTTTTAGGTGCCTCGATTTTATTTTCTTCTGTTCACGGCTACGCCGATTTTAAAGAAGAAGCTGAAGCTAGAAAATCCTGGCCAATACAATCCAATCAAATTGAAAACTGGCCCGAAGGGCCCGCCATTGGTGCCGGAAGTGCCATACTTATGGATGCCGATTCCGGATTGATTCTTTATGAGAAGAACATCCACGAGCACATGTTTCCTGCAAGTACCACCAAACTTATGACCTGCATCCTTGCTATGGAAAAAGAAAATGTCAGCTTAAGCGACATGGTTTATTTTTCTGAGGCCGCAGTAATGAGTATTCCACCCGATGGTTCTAATATGGGAATTGATGTTGGAAATGAAATGACTTTGGAAGAATGCCTTTATGGTATTTTAGTCTGCTCAGCCAATGAAATCTCTAATGCAGTAGGTGAGTATGTTTCGGGAAGTGATGAGAAATTTGTCAAACTTATGAATGAGCGTGCCAAAGAACTTGGTTGTCTTGATACTCATTTTACAAATGCTCACGGATATACCGATCCGGACCATTATACTTCGGCATATGATCT
Source organism: Lachnospiraceae bacterium (assembly GCA_024403515.1). Lineage (GTDB taxonomy): Bacteria > Bacillota > Clostridia > Lachnospirales > Lachnospiraceae > UBA1258. The sequence continues at coordinate 36,566 of JAKSRS010000003.1, read as the reverse complement.
TGCTTTAATGGGAAGAGAATTTTTTAAAAATGAACTTCTTTCCAAAATATCAAGAACACTTACCTATCATTGGTATCCTACACCAACTCAGCCTGATGATATGCTTTTATCATCAAGAAACTATTTCATTGCAGGCTACTACGATATAGATGGACTTGTAGGTTCTAAAACCGGATTTACAGATGAGTCAAGACAGTGCCTTGTTACCTGTTGTGAAAGAAACGGTATCCGACTTATATGTGTAATAATGCAGGAAGAAACTCCCTATCAGTACGAAGATACATTGGCATTATTCAACTACGGATACAATAACTTTGAAAAGATAAACATATCTGATTATGAAACTAACTACACAATTCAGAATGAAAATTTCTTTTCTTCTGAAAGTGATGTTTTTGGAGATTCTTCTCCTATTATCTTTTTAGACACAACATCAACTTTGCTGATACCTAAAACTGTTCAGTTTAACGATCTTACTTCTAAAATTTCTTTTGCCGTAGAAGATAAAGATCATCTGGCCCAGATAGATTATGAGTATAATGGTAAATTCCTTGGAAACGGATATTTATCATTTAGTGAAACTAAAAATACCTCTGACTTCTTTAACGAAACTGCTTTTTCAGACAGTGATGACGGTGTAACCAATAGAAATGCCCCTGAAGAGATTAAAGAAGAAGAGGAACCAACATTTATATATGTAAATAACATTGTTTTTTGGATTGTCGTATTTTTATCCTTACTGCTTTCAATCTTTATTGTCCGCAAGATTTTTTCAAATTACAATTTTGCCAAAAGAAGGCAGTCCATAATCCAAAAAAACCGACTTAATTCTTCCATTGATTACAAGCCTTACGAAATTTCCAAAAAGAGCAGACGTAAGAGAAAATGGTAAGAAAATTTTATTATAGAAAATGAAAAACCCCATTTATTTGATTTATACCTTCTTTACCTAATATCGGTAAGGAAAATACAAATCATTTAAATGGGGTTTAATGTTTTAAATCTTGAACTAAGAATCTTTACAATTCTTATTCTTCATCTGAAGTTTCTTCGGCTAATTCATTAACCATATTATCAACTTCTTCATCTGAAAGTTCATTATCACCATCTGATAATTTTTCACGAACTTTGGCAATTTTAGCGACCTTAACACCATCATCAAGATTGATTAACTTAACACCAGAAGTAATTCTTCCGTGTTCAGTTATTTCGTTCATTCTTATCTGAATAATGATACCGGCATCAGTAATCATCATAATTTCATGATCATCTGTTACTGCCTTAACACCGACTACACATCCGGTCTTTTCTGTAATTCTGTAACACTTAAGACCCTTACCACCACGGTACTGTGTTCTAAATTCTGTCAAATCAGTTCTCTTTCCAAGACCTAATTCTGAAACGATAAGGAGTGAATCACCCTGGTGATCTAACTGCATTCCTACAATTTCATCACCATCATCAAGATTCATACCAATTACACCCATAGATGTTCTACCTGTTGAGCGTACATCTGTTTCTAAGAATCTTATACACATACCTTCTTTGGTTACAAGGAAAATATGGCAATCTTTGTCAGTTGTCTTAACTTCAATCAATTCATCATCATCTCTAAGATTAATTGCAGCAAGACCATTTTTTCTTATATTTGCAAATTCGATAACCGGAGTTTTCTTTACAATACCCTTCTTGGTTACCATGAAAAGATTCTTTCCTTCTTCAAAACTTGTTACAGGAATAATAGCACTAATCTTTTCACCGGGATTTAACTGAAGAAGATTTACAATTGCTGTACCTCTTGCATTTCTTGAAGCTTCCGGAATTTCGTATGCTTTTAATCTGTATACACGACCGAGGTTTGTGAAGAACATAATATGCTGTTTTGTAGATGTCATAAGAAGATCTTCTATATAATCATCTTCAATTGTGTTCATTCCCTTGATTCCCTTGCCACCACGGTTCTGGGATCTGAAGTTATCTACTGTCATTCTCTTGATATATCCAAGATTTGTCATTGCGATAACTGTATTTTCAGTAGGAATCATATCCTCATCTGTGATATCGTCATCATCAATACCGATAATTGATTTTCTATCATCACCAAATTTATCGGATATTGCAACGATTTCTTCTTTAATAACCTTTAAAAGAAGCTTTTCATCAGCAAGAATTGCCTTTAAGTTGGCAATTAACTTAACTAATTCTTCGTGTTCTTTTTCAAGTTTTTCTCTTTCCAAACCTGTTAAAGCACGAAGCCTCATATCTACAATAGCCTGAGCCTGAACATCAGTAAGACCAAATCTGTCAATCAATCTGTCTTTGGCTTCCTGAGTATTTGCAGAACTTCTGATGATACTAATCACTTCATCGATATTATCTAAAGCAATAAGTAATCCCTGTAAAATATGATCTCTTTCTTCTGCCTTATTCAGATCGTACTTAGTACGTCTTGTTACTACATCTTCCTGATGCTTTAAATAGTATCTGAGCATATCAAGAAGATTCATAACCTTAGGTTCATTATTTACAAGTGCAAGCATAATGATACCGAATGTATCCTGCATCTGTGTATGCTTGAAAAGCTTGTTTAAAACGATATTGGCATTTACATCTCTTCTTAATTCGATTACAACTCTCATACCTTCACGGCTGGATTCATCTCTAAGATCTGTAATACCATCAATCTTTTTATCTTTTACAAGTTCGGCAATCTTCTGAATAAGCATTGCCTTATTAACAAGATAGGGAAGTTCTGTAACAATGATTCTATTCTTACCGTTAGGCATAGCTTCGATTTCAGTAATTGCTCTTACCTTAACCTTACCACGACCTGTTCTATAAGCTTCTTCACTTCCTCTTGTACCTAAAATCATGGCGCCGGTAGGAAAATCAGGAGCTTTTACAATTGGAAGAATTTCATCAATTGTAGTTTCTCTGTCTTCGTCAATTTTATTATCAATAAGTTTAACAACGGCCGAAACAATTTCCTTTAAGTTGTGAGGAGGAATATTTGTAGCCATACCAACAGCAATACCTGTTGTACCATTTACCAAAAGATTTGGATAACGGCTGGGTAAAACTACAGGTTCTTTTTCGGTTTCATCAAAGTTAGGAACAAAATCTACTGTATCTTTATTTAAATCAGCAAGAAGTTCCATTGAAATCTTTGATAATCTGGCTTCTGTGTATCGCATAGCTGCGGCACCATCACCATCGACTGAACCAAAGTTTCCATGACCATCAATAAGAGGATATCTCATTGACCAGTCCTGAGCCATATTTACCAATGATCCGTAAATAGAACTATCACCATGGGGGTGATATTTACCCATTGTATCACCTACGATACGTGCACTTTTACGGTGAGGCTTATCAGGTCCGTTATTAAGTTCGATCATAGAGTAAAGTACACGTCTTTGAACAGGTTTTAAACCATCTCTAACGTCAGGAAGAGCTCTTGAAGCGATAACACTCATGGCATAATCGATATAAGAATTCTCCATAGTCTTCTTAAGATCGACTTCCTGTACCTTATCTACTTGAACTACATTGTCAAAAATCTGGTCATCCATAAAAAATGTCCTTTTCTTTTGCCTAGTTTATTTAAATATCTAAGTTCTTTACGTATTTAGCGTTAGCTTCAATGAATTCACGTCTGGGCTCAACCTTATCACCCATAAGTGTTGTAAATGTCAAATCAAGTTCAGACTGAGCTTCTTCATCAATGTTAACTCTAAGTAATACTCGATTTGCAGGATCCATAGTTGTTTCCCATAACTGGTCAGCATCCATTTCACCAAGACCTTTGTAACGCTGAATCTTATTATTCTGATCACGACCAACTTCGTTAAGAATCTTATTTAATTCTTCATCAGAATATGCATACCACACTTTATTCTGCTTTTTTAACTGATAAAGCGGTGGCTGTGCAAGATATACATGACCAGCTTTAATAAGTCCGGGCATAAATCTGTAGATAAATGTCAAAAGAAGGGTAGCAATATGAGCACCATCGACGTCGGCATCAGTCATAAGAATAATCTTGTGATAACGAAGTTTTGAAATATCAAACTCATCATGAATACCAGTACCAAACGCAGTAATCATTGCTTTAATTTCTTTGTTATCATAAATTTTTTCAAGTCTGGCTTTTTCAACGTTTAATATCTTACCTCTTAAAGGTAAAATAGCCTGAGTCGCTCTGTTTCTTGCTGTCTTAGCACTACCGCCCGCAGAATCTCCTTCGACTATGTATATTTCACAGTTTTCAGGATTTTTATCTGAACAGTCAGCAAGCTTACCGGGTAAAGCACCTACATCCAAAGCTGTTTTTCTTCTTGTAAGTTCCTTAGCCTTTCTTGCAGCTTCTCTTGCTCTTTGAGCAAGAATTGATTTATCACAAATATCTTTAGCAACAGTAGGATTCTGTTCAAGATAAATAGTAAGTTTTTCAGATAAAATACTATCTACAGCACCACGTGCTTCACTGTTACCAAGCTTTTGTTTAGTCTGTCCTTCAAACTGAGGATCTTCAATCTTAACACTAATGATAGCTGTAAGACCTTCTCTAATATCTTCACCTGAAAGATTCTGCTCGTTATCTTTTAATAACTTATTTAATCTTGAATAATCATTAAAAGTTTTGGTTAAAGCATTTCTAAATCCCTGTAAGTGAGTACCACCTTCAGGAGTAGAAATATTATTTACAAAAGAAAATACACTTTCGTTGTATGAGTCATTGTGCTGGAAGGCAACTTCTACATAAACATTGTTCTTTGTTCCTTCAAAATAAAGAACATCTTCATAAAGAGCATTCTTACTTCTGTTTAAGTAAGTAACGTATTCTTTAATACCACCTTCATAACAAAATTCAACATACTTTTTATTTGTATTGTTTTCCTTTTGTTCCTCATTTGATTCTTCAGTATTTTCCTGCCTAGCAATTGAATCGAAATTGTCACTTTCAAGAGAACGACCTTCAATAGCTTCTTTAGCTTCTTCAATCATACTGTCAGTAAGAACTGCTTTAGCATTTTCTTCTGTTCTGTCATCTCTTAAAGTAATAGTAAGACCCTTAGTTAAAAAGGCCATTTCTCTTAATCTAAGCTTTATGATATCAAAATCAAAAATTGTAGTTTCCGTGAAAATCAAAGGATCAGGTAAAAATGTTACAGATGTACCTGTTTCTTCCATAGGACATGTTCCTATCTCTTTAAGAGAGTAACATGATTTTCCTCTTTCATAGCGCTGCTTATATACTTTTCCACCCTGCCTGATTGTTACTTCAAGCCATGTAGACAAAGCATTAACAACAGAAGCACCTACACCGTGAAGACCACCTGATACTTTATATCCTCCACCACCGAATTTTCCACCTGCATGAAGAATTGTAAATACTACTTCTACAGCGGGAATACCGGCTTTACTATTAATTCCGACAGGAATACCACGTCCATTATCTGTTACAGTAATTGAATTGTCGTTATTTATAACAACATCAATTTTTGAACAATATCCTGCTAAAGCTTCATCGACAGAGTTGTCTACTATTTCGTAAACAAGATGATGAAGACCTCTGCTGGCAGTTGTTCCTATGTACATACCGGGACGCTTTCTTACTGCTTCAAGTCCTTCAAGTATTTGAATTTGATCAGCACCATATTCATTAACTTGTTCAGTACCCATAATTCCTCCTAATTATCTATAGTTCCATTAATTACTTTTATTACTTTATCAATTCTAAAATTATCATTTACAAAATCATCAAGACCGGTGCATGTAATAATTGTCTGAATATCACCAATCGTACTAAGCAGATAGTTCTGTCTTTTACTATCCAATTCAGATAAGACATCATCAAGTAATAATACCGGTGTATGACCTGTTACCCGACGAACAATTTCTATTTCTGAAAGCTTTAAAGATAAAGCAGCTGTTCTTTGCTGACCTTGAGAACCATATTTTCTAATATCAATTCCATTTACAATAAAAGAAAAATCATCTCTGTGAGGACCAACTCCGGTTGTTTTATATTTTATGTCTTTATCTCTGTTTTCTTTTAATCTTCTTTCAAAATCTTCAACAGTTACATCCGGCTCATAAAAGATTTCAAGCTTTTCTTTACCATTTGTAAGCTTTTCATGAACTTCACTTATTATTGAATTTAATTCTTTAATAAAAGAATCTCTTTTTTCAATAATCTGAACACCATAAGAAACTAACTGTGCATCCCAGATATTTAAAGTATCTAACAAATCACTGTTATAAAAAGAATCTTTTATAAGTTTATTTCTTGAATCAACAATTTTGTTGTAATTTGAAAGATTATATAGATAAATATTTTTTAACTGGCATAATTCCATATCAATGAATCTTCTTCTTTCAGAAGGTCCATTTTTTATTATTGATAAATCTTCAGGTGAAAATAAAACAACATTTAAAAGTCCTAATAACTCAGAAGATTTTTTTATTTTACTTCCATTTACGGCAACAACTTTAGATTTGTCCTTTCTAAGAACCATATCAATCTTATGTTCATCACCGGACTTATCAAGATAAAGAGTAATATGTGCTTCATCTTCATCAAAGTTAACTATTTCTTTGTCCTTAGCTCCTTTGTGAGATTTTGTAGTTGCGCACATATATATTGATTCAAGTACATTTGTTTTACCCTGAGCATTATCTCCAAATAAAATGTTAGTACCTTCATCGAAGTAAACTGTTGCGTTTTTATAATTTCTAAAACCTGATAATGATAATGATTTAATAAACATTAGTTATCTCTACTTTACGATTCTAACTTCCTGACCATTGAATGAGATTACATCTCCGTCAACAAGCTTCTTACCTCTTCGTGTATCAACTTCACCGTTTACAAGAACATTTCCTTCCTGAATTTCAATTTTAGCTTCAACACCATTATCTACTAAACCGGCAGCCTTTAAAGCCTGGCCTAATTTTATAAATTCTTCTCTTAATTTAATTTCTTCCATTTTTATTTCCTTTACTTAATGAAGTTAACAGGAAGAATAAGATATATATAACTTGCTTCTTCGTTCTTAATAATACAAGGATTCTTAGGACTCATAAGATAAACATCAATATCTTCATCATCAATTACTTTTAAAGTATCAAGGAAGAACTGAGGATTAAATGCAATATCAATATCTTTACCTGTTTTATTTACAAGAAGATCTTCATTCATATCTCCAACTAATGTCTTAATTGAAAAATTAACATTAGTATCTCTTACTTCTAAGACTATAGGTTTCTTTTCACCTTCTCTTAAAAGAAGAGTAGATCTGTCAATACAACTATAAATGCTCTTTTTATTTACATGAATTTTTGTTTCATAATCATTTACAAGCATTTTTTCATAATCAAAGTAATTACCTTCAACAAGTCTTGAAACAACAAGTGTATTATCAAGTTCAAAAAGAACGTGATTTCTTTCAAAGAAAATAACTACATCCTTGTTAGCATCACCGGAAAGAATTCTTTCAATTTCATTTAAAGTCTTTCCAGGAACAATAATCTTCATATCAGGATAATTGTTCTTTAAATTAATCTTTCTATAAGCAATTCTATGTCCATCAAGAGCAACCATTTCAAGAACATCATTATTAACATGAACAAGTTCAGAATTCATAATCTGGTTAGCTGAGTTTACACCAACACAGAAAATAGTCTGCTTAATAAGTTCTTTTAAAGAATAATCACTTATAACAACACTGTTTACACGATCAATTGTAGGTAAAGCAGTAAAGTCATCTCCATTTTTACCAAGAAGATTAAACTTTGCATTTTCACAAGTAATCTTTGTCATAAACTTTTCATCAACATCAATAATGATATTGTTATCAGGAAGTTTTCTTACTATTTCTGAAAAGAACTTAGCATCTAAAGCTACATTACCTTCTTCAAGAATGTTTCCTTCAATTTTTGTTTCAATACCAAGTTCCATATCATTAGCTGTTAAAGTAATAACACCTTTATTAGCTTTAATTAATATACACTGTAAAATAGACAATGTAGTTTTAGAAGGAACTGCTTTAGATACAATTGAAACACCGTTTAAAAGACTTGCTTTAGAACATTCAATTTTCATGTTAATAACTCCTTTTTTTATGGTTGATAAAATTTTGAAATAGAAAAGCTATTATATAATATTAAATAATTAACATTATTATTATTATAGCATGTTGATTTGTTTATAAGTCTTCAAAGTCCCATTTTTATGGCCTTTTAAATGTTAATTATAAAGTAGAAAATTAGTTATTTATATGTGCAAAAAAAAGCATTTATAAACATCTTATTTTTAATCAAAATTTGTAAATAAAAATTGTAAACATCAATCCACATACTATTAACAATTAATGTTGATTAATTTGGTGATAACTTCTTCTTTATTGTCTCTACTTTGTTAGATAATTCTTTATTTGAAGTAATATCATTTTCTATTTTCTTTACTCCATGAAGAATAGTTGCATGATCTTTATTTCCTAAAGCTGCACCTATTTCATTTAATGAAACATCAGTCATTTCACGACACAAATACATGCATATCTGTCTTGGAAGTGAAATCTCTGCAGTTCTTTTCTTGGAAATAATATCTTCAACTGTAACTCCATAATGTTCAGCAACTACTTCAATAATATATTTAGGAGTAACTTCCTTATTATCATTAGGACTAATTAAATCTTTTAATGCTTCTTCAGCATACTGAACATTCATTTCAACTTTATTTAATTTAGAAAAAGCAATAATTCTGTTTAATGCTCCTTCAAGAGTTCTAATGTTTGAATTTATGTTTTCAGCAATATAATTAATTATGTCTCTTCCTATATTAATATTGCTTGTTTCAGCTTTCCTCATAAGGATAGCAATTCTTGTTTCATAATCAGGTCTTTCAATAAATGTAGAAAGTCCCATTGTAAATCTTCCTATAAATCTTTCATCTACAGTTAATTCATTAGGTTTTCTATCTGAAGAAAGAATAATCTGTTTACCAGAAGAATGAAGTTCATTGAAAGTATGGAAGAATTCTTCCTGAGTTGCTTCCTTACCTATAAGAAACTGAACATCATCTATCATTAATAAATCAACTGTTCTGTATTTATCTCTGAATTTATTAATAGAATTGGCATTACCACTTCTTAAACAATCAACAATTTCATTTGTAAACTGTTCACTTGTAACATATAAAACTTTCTTATCAGGGTTTGTTTCCAAAACATAATGTCCTATGGCCTGCATAAGGTGAGTTTTACCAAGACCGGATTCTCCATATATATAAAGAGGATTGTAGTTAGAAGTTCCCGGATTTTCTGCAACTGATAAAGATGCAGCATGTGCCATTTTATTATTTGCACCAACTACAAAGGTATCAAATTTATATTTAGCATTTAAATTAGCTGTTTCAGAATTAATGTTATAAACTTTATTTTCTATTACAGCTTCTTTCTTTTCTTCTTCAATTTCTTTTTCAAGCATGAATATAACATCGTCATATTCATGGTTCATAACTTCACTTATTGTTACCTTAAAATAATCTGTAAAACTTTTAGTAATATAAGTAAGTTTTAAATTGTTATCATCTGGAATAACTATATAAACCTTATTATTTTCAACACTATGGAATTTTAATGGATTTATCCATGTATTGTATGAGACTTTTGTCAGACCATATTCTTCAAATATTTGATTTTTTATGAATTCCCATTTAGATGCTATGTCTGGCATTGTTTATATCTCCGTTTTATTAAAAATAAGGTTAAAAATTATCATACATACTCCACTATATTTTACTCTAAACATAGTAAAATTTCAAACTTTTATTTATTCACAATACTATATATATGTTATTCACAACCTGTGGAAAAAGTTAAAAACGTAAACCTTCTTTTGCATGTTATGGAATCATAAATGTTAATAACTTTATTTATTTTTAATTTCTAAAAAAGGCTAAAATATGGGCTTTTATTTTTAATCAACATAAATTTAAACTACTTATCCACAAGTTATTCACATTTTGTTGATAAAGTTATGTAAATGTTAATATTAGACATTATATTTGTCATTAAAAAAATAGTCAGATAATTCTAAAAAAGCCCATTTTATCTATATTTAGTGGTCATTATTTAAGTTATTAACATCATGTTGTTTAGCCCAAAAAAGTTCCTTAAAATAGTGCTTTTTTCCTTGACGTCTATTTTATTATCTAATATAATCGTATTGCTATTTTCCATGAGAAAAAATCAAAATTACCTTATTTCATATATATTAAGGTCTTATAGTAAGGAGGTGTTTGTTCCATGAAGATGACATTTCAGCCAAAGAAGAGATCACACGCTAAAGTTCACGGTTTCAGAGCTAGAATGAGTACTCCCGGCGGAAGAAAGGTATTAGCTGCCAGAAGAGCCAAGGGAAGAAAGAAAATATCAGCTTAGGTCACATTTATGTGGCCTTTTTTTCTTTCTACAAATAATTTTGTAGATTAAATTTTATGAGAAATATTATTAGTTTAAAAAATTACCAGGAATTTAATAATGTTTATAAAAATGGAAAGTCCTACGCCAATAAGTTTCTGGTTATGTATGTCATGGAAAATAATTTAGAAGTTAACAGATTAGGTATTTCTGTTAGTAAAAAGGTAGGAAACAGTGTAGTTAGACATCGATTATGTCGATTGGTTCGTGAAAGTTATCGATTACATAAAGCTGTGTTTAATAGTGGTTTAGACATCGTAGTCGTCGCAAGAGTAAATGCTAACAATGCAGGTTACAAGGAAATTGAAAGCGCTTTTTTACACTTGGGAAAGCTTCATCACATTACAAATTTATAACTATGAAAAAATTATTGATTTGCATAATAAAATTTTATAGAAAATATTTATCTCCTTTAAAAACTACTAAATGTCCTTATTATCCGACATGTTCAACATACGGTCTTGAGGCTGTTGAGAAGTATGGTGCATTTAAAGGAGGTTTTCTTGCGCTTTGGAGAATTTTAAGATGTAATCCTTTTTCTAAAGGTGGTTATGATCCGGTTCCATAGGCGATTATGCATTATTTATGGAGGTCTTAGTTGAATTTATTAACATTAACCCAGTATAACGGTAAAATTTTGGGACCTATTTGTAAGTATATTTTAGGACCAATTTTAAACGGTATTTTTATTTTTCTTAATTGGATACATATTCCTAACATTGGTTTGGCTATTATCCTTTTTACTGTTGTAATTTATTTGTTAATGCTTCCATTAACAATCAAACAGCAGAAGTTTTCAAAACTCCAGGCTAAAATGCAGCCTGAACTTAAAGTAATTCAGGACAAGTATAAGAATAGAAAAGATCAGGATTCACAGATGGCTATGAATCAGGAAACTCAGGCAGTTTATGCTAAGTATGGTGTTTCTCCTACAGGTTCATGTCTTCCTTTATTAGTTCAGATGCCTGTTTTCTTTGCTTTATACCGTGTTATTTATGCAGTACCTGCTTATGTTGGTATTGTAAGAGATGCATTTAATGATGTTGTTTCTTCTATTATTAATACAACTGGAGCTGTTGATTTTATCACTACATTATCATCTGCAGCAGGTTTTAGTAAGGAAATTGCTTCTGATGCATTTGTAAATGGAGATACAGCTTTTGTATCTAATACTGTTATTGATATTTTAAACAGAGCTTCTACAGCTGAATGGAATTCTATTGCAGAACAGTTTCCTTCTATTTCAAATTCTGTTTCAAATGCAATGAATTTGCTTGGAAAATATAACAATTTCCTTGGTATTAACATTGGTAACTCACCTAGTTATACAATTAGAGATGCTTTTTCTACAGGAAAATATCTCCTTGTTTTACTTGCTGTTTTAATTCCTGTTTTATCTGCTGTAACTCAGTGGATTAATACTAAACTTCTTCCTCAGACAAATACTGAATCTTCAGGAAATGAACAGGCTGATCAGATGGCTGCTTCAATGAAAGCTATGAACACATTTATGCCCGTATTTTCAGCTGTTATCTGTTTTACACTTCCTGCAGGTATGGGTCTTTACTGGATTGCCGGTTCTGTAGTTAGAAGTATTCAGCAGGTTGCTATTAATAAGTACATTGATAAGATGGATCTTGATGCTGAAATCAAGAAAAACGCTGAAAAGAGAAATGCAAGACTTAAAAAAGCAGGAATTGATCCTGAAAAACTTATGTCTAATGCAGCTATGTCTACAAGAAGTGTAAATAAGAATTCTAATGTAGATGTTTCCAAGAAAGATTCAAGTAGTTATTACAATAATAATGCCAAGCCTGGTTCTATTGCAGCTAAGGCTAATATGGTAAGACAATACAATGAAAAGAACAGCACTAACTCGGAGGGAAAATAAATGGAATATGTAGAATTTTCTGCTAAAACAGTTGATGATGCAATTACAGCTGCTTGTCAGAATTTTTCTGTTACAAGTGATAAACTTGATTATGTAGTAGTTGAAGAAGGTTCTTCAGGTTTTTTGGGTATTGGTTCAAAGGCTGCTTTAATTAAAGCAAGAATTAATGATTCAGTTGAAGACAGAGTAAAATCATTTTTAAATGATGTTCTTTCTTCTATGAAACTTGAAGCTGAAGTTAAGGTAAAATATAATGAAGCTACAAGAGATATGAATATTGATATCAATGGTGATGATATGGGTATTCTCATCGGTAAGAGAGGACAGACACTTGATTCATTACAGTATCTTGCTTCTTTAGTTGCTAATAAGGGTACAAATGAATATATTCGCGTTAAGGTTGATACAGAGAATTATCGCGAAAGAAGAAAAGAAACACTCGAAAATCTTGCTAAGAATATGGCTTTTAAGGTTAAGAGAACAAAACGTACTGTTTCTTTAGAGCCTATGAATCCTTATGAAAGAAGAGTTATTCATTCAGCTCTTCAGGATGATAGATATGTTACAACACATAGTGAAGGCGAAGAACCCTACAGACATATTGTTATTACATTAAAGAAATAATTTTTTAAGGGTGTCGTAGTTATCTATGACACCCTATTTTTTAATATTATGATAAATGATACTATTGCAGCTATCGCTACTGCTTTAAACGATTCCGGTATTGGAATTATTAGAATTAGTGGTGATGATTCTATAAAAATTGCAGATAAGATTTTTGTAAATAAGGAAAAAGAACACGTTCTTTTATCCTTTCTTTCTCATACAATTCATTATGGTTTTATCGTTGATAATGATGAAATTATTGATGAAGTTATGATTTCAATTATGAAGGCTCCTAATTCTTTTACAAAAGAAAATGTAGTTGAGATTAATTGTCATGGTGGTGTTTTAATTTGTAAAAAAGTGCTTGAAATTGTTTTGAAAAATGGTGCCAGACTTTCTGAGCCTGGTGAATTTACAAAACGTGCATTTTTGAATGGAAGAATTGATTTATCTGAAGCTGAAGCAGTTATGGATTTAATTTCTTCAAAAAGTAATTCTTCATTGAAAAATTCACTAAAGATTTTGAGCGGAAAGTTATATAATAAGATTAAGTCTATCCGTGAAAGCCTTCTTTATGAAATTGCTTTTATTGAATCTGCTTTGGACGATCCTGAGCATTTTTCTTTAGAAGGGTATGGTGATAATTTAGCTGATAAGATTAATGGAATCAACAGTCAGCTGGATTCATTAATAGAGTCTTTTTCTCGCGGTAAGTTTGTTAAAGAAGGTATTTCTACTGTTATTGTTGGTAAACCTAATGTAGGTAAGTCTTCTTTACTTAATCTTTTAACAAGACAGGAAAAGGCTATTGTTACTGATATAGCAGGTACTACAAGAGATGTAATTGAAACAAGTGTTGTTTTTCATGATATATTACTTAATCTTGTTGATACTGCAGGTATTCGTGAAACTGATGATGTTGTTGAAAATATTGGTGTTTCACGTGCCAAGAAATTTGCTATGGATGCTGATTTGATTCTTTTTATGTTGGATTCTTCCAAGGAATTATCTGATGATGATAAAGAAATCATTTCATTAATTCAGGATAAGCAGGTTATAGTTCTTTTAAATAAGTCTGATTTAGGAAGTGTTTTGAGTAAAGAAACAATACTTCCTTATTTTGGTAACCAAATTGAAGTTATTCCTTTTTCTGCACTTTCCGGTGATGGAGAGGAAATATTAGGTAATCTTATTAATAATATGTTTTTCAGTGGAAATATATCTGCTGATGATGAATTAATGATTACTAAAGAAAGACAGGCAAATGAACTTTCTTTTGCTAAAAATAGTCTTTCACTTGTAATTGATAGTATTAATAATTGTCTTCCTGAAGATTTCTTTTCAATTGATTTGCTAAATGCTTATCAGGCCCTTGGCCGTATTATTGGTGAAGAAGTTGATGATGATGTTGTTGACGAAATATTTAGTAAGTTTTGTATGGGTAAATAGTTATGTCAGATATTACTTTAAACAAATTAGAAGAATATGTTGATATTTGTGTAGTTGGTGCAGGTCACGCCGGATGTGAAGCTGCTTTGGCTTGTGCACGACTTGGTTTTAATACTGTTGTTTTTACAGTTAGTGTAGACAGTATTGCTTTAATGCCTTGTAACCCTAATATTGGTGGTTCTTCTAAGGGTCATCTCGTAAGGGAACTTGATGCCTTAGGCGGTGAGATGGGTAAAAATATCGATAAAACTTTTATTCAGTCTAAAATGCTTAATGTTTCAAAGGGTCCTGCCGTACATTCTCTTCGTGCTCAGGCTGATAAGTCTGATTACACCAGATCAATGAGATATACAATGGAAAACCAGGACAATCTTACCATTAAGCAGGCAGAGATTTGTAAGCTTATAGTTGAAGATAATGTTGTTAAAGGTCTTATGACCGGTACCGGAACTACTTACTATTGTAAAGCTGTTGTTTTATGTACCGGTACATATTTAAAGGCTCGTTGTTTATGTGGTGAGTCAATTACTCATACCGGTCCAGGTGGACTTTCAGCTGCTAATAGTCTTTCTGAAGCTTTGCGTGAAATTGGAATTAAGCTTAGAAGATTTAAAACCGGTACTCCTGCGAGAATGGATAAAAGGTCCATCGATTTTTCAAAAATGGAACCTCAATATGGTGACGAAAGAATTGTTCCCTTTTCTTTTTCTACTGATCCTGATTCAGTTCAAAAAGAACAGGTTTGTTGTTATTTAACTTATACAAATGAAAAGACACATGAGATTATTAGAGGTAATCTTGACAGATCTCCGATTTATGCAGGAATTATAGAAGGAACAGGTCCCAGATATTGTCCTTCTATTGAAGATAAAGTTGTTCGCTTTGCGGACAAAGAACGACATCAGGTATTTATTGAACCTGAAGGATTATATACCAATGAAATGTATATTGGCGGTATGTCTTCATCTTTACCTGAAGATGTTCAGCTTAAAATGTATAGAACTGTTCCCGGTTTGGAAAATTGCAAGATTGTTAGAAATGCTTATGCAATTGAATATGACTGCCTTGAACCAAATCAGTTAAAAGCTTCTTTGGAATTTAAGGAAATTAATGGTTTATTCAGTGCCGGTCAGTTTAATGGAAGTTCAGGATACGAAGAGGCAGCAGCTCAGGGTCTTATTGCCGGAATTAATGCTTCTATGTATTTAAAAGGAAAAGAGCCTTTGGTTCTTGATAGATCTGAAGCATATATTGGTGTTCTAATTGATGATCTTGTAACTAAAGATAATAGAGAGCCTTATCGTATGATGACTTCACGTGCAGAGTACAGATTGCTTTTAAGACAGGATAATGCTGATTTGCGTCTTAGAAAGTTTGGCCACGAAGTTGGTTTGGTTTCAGACGATGATTATAATAAAACTCTTTTAAAAGAAGAGATGATTGCAAAAGAAGTAGAGCGATTAAAATCCAGTCCTGTTGGTGCTTCTAAAGAAACTCAGGAATTTTTACGTAAGCATGAAAGTTCTGAACTTCGTACTGCTTCAACATTGGCAGAGTTACTTTGCAGACCTGAATTATCTTATGATGATTTAAAAGAAATTGATTCTGACAGAGAAACTCTTCCAAATGATGTTATTGAGCAGGTTTGTATTACTATAAGATATGAAGGATATATCGAAAGACAACTTTCTCAGGTTAAAGCTTTTAAGAAAATGGAAAAGAGATTAATACCTGATGAGATTGATTATGATCAGGTTAGTTCTTTAAGACTTGAAGCCAGACAGAAACTTAAACAGTTTAAACCTGTATCAGTTGGTCAGGCTTCCAGAATTTCCGGTGTTACTCCGGCTGATGTTTCAGTTCTTTTGGTATATATCGACGCATATAATAAATCTAAGGGAAAAATAGATGAATAAAGACTTATCTTTTTTTACTAAAAGATTGGAAGAATTAAATATTGTTCTAAATAAACGACAGGAGTGTCAGTTTTTAAAATATTTTGATTTACTCGTATCCTGGAATGAGAAAATTAATTTAACTGCTATTACTGACTTTGAAGATGTTTTTATAAAGCACTTTATTGATAGTCTTAGTTTTATCAAAGCATTTGATTCTTTTGATGATTTAGTAAAATCAACAGAGGGTAAGACTTTATGTGATGTTGGAACCGGTGCCGGTTTTCCAGGTATTCCTTTAAAGATTTTACTTCCTGATTTACAGGTAACTTTATTTGATTCACTTGATAAGAGAATAAAGTTTTTAAATTGTGTTATTGATGAGCTTGAACTTGATGGCATTACTGCTATTCATGGTCGAGTTGAAGATTTAGCTAAGGATGAATTATTTAGAGAGCAGTTTGATTTTGCTACAGCAAGAGCCGTAGCTTCTTTACCTGTTTTATCTGAGTACTGTATTCCTTTTGTTAAAAAGAATGGATTTTTTATTGCTATGAAATCTGATAAGGCTAATGATGAGATTTCTTTATCTGATAATGCTTTAAAGATTTTAGGCGGTAAGATTGAAAATAAATATGAGTTTGATTTACCGGGTACGGATTTGTTTAGGGTTATTATAAGAATTCGTAAATGTCTTAATACTCCTAATAAGTATCCTCGTAAAGCAGGAACTCCAAGTAAAAATCCATTGTAGATTTTTATTTCCTAGATTTAGTACTAATTATATGGGGTGAGTATATGTCTGAAAATAGAAATTTGGAAATTATTGGCGAACTTAAAAATAACTTTTTAAAAGAAAAAAAAGATATTAATAATCGTATTGTTGAAATCGAAGCTGAAATTAAACAGTGTAACGATTATATCGATTCACTTAATAAAAAAGATGATTCCGAATATAGTATTTTTTCTCCAAGAAGTGCATCTCGAGTTTACAAAGATCAGCTTTCCGAAAGAAAACTTAAAATTGAAAAATTGCAGTTTGAACTTAGAGATGCTTATAAGTCTTTAAGTAGTATTACCAAAAAGCTTGATAGTATTGAAGAACTTGATCCATCTTTTATGAAGAAAGAAGTTGTTAATACTTCTTCAGATGAGAATTTTAAATTATTGAAATTACAGGAAGATGACAGACAGCGTATTGCTTCAGATCTTCATGATACGGTTTTGCAGAATCTTACTTTGGTTACTCATAATCTTGAACTCTCATCAAAGTTTATTGATTATGATCCGATTAGAGCTAAGCTTGAGATTGAAACAAATAGAAAACTTGTAAAAGAAATTATTGAAGAAATTCGTAATGCTATATTTGATCTCAGACCTATGCAGTTTGAAGATTTTGGATTTAGGAAAACTCTGATGAATATGATTTCAGAGCATGAGGCTAAATCTTCTTTCGTAATAAATTATGGTATTGATGATTTAGATGGTTTCGATAGTATTTTTCTTTTGACTACATTTAGAATTGTTCAGGAACTTCTCGTCAATTCTATTAGTCATTCAGATGGAAATATTATTGATATTCAGGTTGCTAATAAGAAGAGTGATATTTATATCTCTGTTTGTGATAATGGTAAGGGTTTTGATATTAATCAGGATTTCGACAATCATTTTGGAATTAAGTTGATTAGAGACAGGGTTGATATACTTAATGGTACTTTTTCTTTTGAATCAAATGAGAATGGAACAAAGGCAACTATTATTATTCCAGTAGATAGGTAGAGGTTTTTATGAGCATACAGGTAATGTTAGTTGATGACCATAAGATGTTAAGAGAAGGAATTAAGTCATTACTTGAATTTGATTCTGATTTGGAAATACTTTCTGAAGCAAGTTCTGCAGAAGAATGTCTTGATATAGTTATGGAAAAAAAGCCGGATGTTATACTTATGGATATTAATCTTCCAGGTATTTCCGGTATCCAGGCTCTTAAAGAAGTAAAGAGAAGATCTAAAAAAATCAAAGTTTTAATGCTTACAGTTCATAACGAAGTAGAATATTTAATTGAATCATTAGATGCTAAAGCAGATGGTTACATATTAAAAGATTCCAGTTCTGACGAACTTATTAAAGCGATTAAAACTGTTTATAATGAAGAGCGTTATATTCAGCCTGATCTTATTCCCGCTTTGAATGCAAGACTTATTCAAAATGAGAGTGATAATGAAATGATTAAAGATATTACTAAGCGTGAAATGCAGATGCTTGGTTTTATTGCTCTTGGTAAGACAAATGCTGAGATTGGTGTTGAGTTAAATATTAGTGATAGGACTGTTAAGAATCATATTTCTAATTTATTTAAGAAAATTAATGTAACTGATAGAACTCAGGCAGCGGTTTTCGCAATTCGTAATAATTTAATACAAATGTAGAAATGTTTCACGTGAAACATTTTTATCCGAAGACTATTAAACCCCAAGATTATGTTTCACGTGAAACATATAAACCCCTATATATTGTTATTTTAACCGTGAAACATTTAAAAATCATTTCCGTGGAACATCAAAAAAAGCAAGGTTATATGGATACAGCAAATGAGAGATGATATAATGGGCTTTAATATCGACCGAAAAAAATATAAAGTCGGAGTTAGTGAAAAAGAATATCTTAGTCACTGCACTATTTGAGTTACCTAAAAAGGTGTACTGCATAGTGTGATCCGAATTTCATAAAGTGAAATGGAGACATTATGGGAAAAGTAATAGCAATAGCAAACCAAAAAGGTGGAGTTGGTAAGACTACAACATCTATAAATCTTTCTTCTTCCTTGGCTGAACTTGGAAAGAAAGTATTAGTTATTGATGCCGATCCTCAGGGAAATACTACCAGTGGATACGGTATTGAAAAGAATGAAATCGAAAATACAATATATGAATTACTTATTGGAGATGCATCGGTTTCAGAATGTATAATGAAAGATATTGTCGAAGGAGTATCTATAATTCCTTCTAATGTAAATCTGGCTGCTGTAGAAATTGAATTATTAGATGTTAAAAATAAGGAATATATCCTTAAAAATGAAATCGATTACATCATAGATAAATATGATTATGTAATTATTGATTGTCCTCCTTCACTTAGTATGCTGACAATCAATGCTATGACAACAGCTAATTCTGTATTAGTTCCTATTCAGTGTGAGTATTACGCACTTGAAGGATTAAGTCAGTTAATCCACACAGTAAATCTTGTCAAAGAAAGACTTAATCCTTCTCTTGAAATGGAAGGAGTAGTTTTCACTATGTACGATGCAAGAACAAACCTTTCATCTCAGGTAGTTGAAAATGTTAAAAGTGTTTTAAAGCAGAGAATATTCGATACAATTATTCCAAGAAATATTAGACTTGCTGAAGCTCCCAGTTTCGGTATGCCTATTAATAAGTATGATCCCAAATCATCAGGTGCGGAAAGTTATCTGGCACTTGCAAAGGAAATCGTAGGAGGAAAGTAGGATGGCAGTAGGAAAGAAAGGTTTAGGTAGAGGACTTGATGTTCTGATCCCCCCTTCTGAAGTTAAAGAAGACAAAGTTGCCAAAGAGGAAGTTGCTAAAGCAAAGGCTGATGGTCATGACCAGACATTAGTCAAAATTTCTATGGTTGAGCCAAACAGAGAACAGCCAAGAAAAACATTTAATGAGGACAAGATTGATGAGCTTGCTGAATCTGTAAAACAGTATGGAATTTTAACTCCACTTATTGTTCAGGACAGAGGCTCATATTATGAAATTGTTGCAGGTGAAAGAAGATGGCGTGCAGCAAGAAAAGCAGGTTTAAAAGAAGTTCCTGTAATTATCAAAAATTATTCTGATCAGGAAATTGCAGAAATTTCACTTATTGAAAATATTCAGCGTGAAGACTTAAATCCTATTGAAGAAGCTAAAGCTTACAAAAGACTCCTTACTGAGTTCAAATTAACACAAGACGAAGTTGCTTCAAAGGTTTCAAAGAGCCGTTCAACTATTACAAACTCAATGCGATTACTTAAGCTTTGCGATAAAGTACAGGAAATGCTTATTCAGGAACTTATTTCTGAAGGACATGCAAGAGCGTTAATCTCTGTTGAAGATCCTGATAAGCAGTTTGAAATCGCGCAGAAAATAATGGACGAAAAGCTTTCAGTTAGAGAAATTGAAAAGCTTGTAAAGAACATCGATAAACCTGAAAAGATTAAACCTCAGATTAATAAAGAGCTTGAAGTATTTTATAAAGACATAGCTGAGAAGTTAAAGCAAAGCTATGGCACAAAAGTTCAAATTTCCGGCAAGGGTGATGGAACAGGTAAAATCGAAATTGAATTCTATTCTAATGATGATTTAGACAGAATTGTTGCCAGAATGAAATAGATGACGGTACGCCATTTACATATGGGGCGGAATGGAGAAAAATATGAATAGTACATTTCTTACTAATCTAGGATTAGGCGGTTTGGATATAGGATTAATAATCGTAATTTTAGTTGCTGTTGTATTCATTCTTTTGATCTTTAGTCTTATAACATTTATAAAGTTATGTAAACTAAAGAAAAGATATTTAAGATTCTCCCAGGGAAAAGATGCTGGAAGTCTTGAAAAAGAAATAAGCATGATGTTCATGCAGAATAATGAAATAAAAGAGCAGACTGAAAGAAACAAAAGAGACATTCGTGATATTTACAAAACTCAGGAAACTACTTTCCAGAAAATGGGTCTTGTAAAATACGATGCCTACAGTCAGATGGGCGGAAAGCTTAGTTTTACACTTTGTATGCTTAACGAAAAGGACAACGGATTTATCATGAATTCAATTCATGGATCCGACGGATGCTATACATATATTAAAGAAATTGTTGGTGGTCAGTGCAACGTTGATCTTGGTAAAGAAGAAGAAGAAGCATTGATGCAGGCAATTAATAGCAAGAGATAATATTATTTCCTTGAAGGTGTATGATGAAGTTAGTAAAACTAAAAGATTTAAAAGGTAATGAAATATTAGCTCGTCCAATAATGACTTCAAATTATACTGAACTTTTAGCCGCGGGAACAATTCTAAAAAAAGAATACGTTTCCAAGATAGAAATGCTTGGTATAGATGAAGTAATGATTGAAGAAAATGTTGGCTCTTTAAAAAAAGTTCTTATAATGAGAGAAGACGTAAAGTCCTCATTTAGAGAAAAAGTTAAATCAGTTATTGAAAGACATGTTTATTCTGATAACAAAGAATTGAAAGAGCTTACAGAGACTGCTGATAGTATTATTACCAATATTCTTGACAATGATGAAGTAGTTGAACGAATATATGATATTAGGGAAAGAAGTGCAGATATTTATGAGCACTCAATAAGTGTATGTTCAATAGCTGTTTTAGTTGCAGCAAAACTTAGACTGTCTAAAGAACAAATGCATGATATAGGAGTCGCAAGTCTTTTTCATGATATTGGATTAAGATATTTAAATTTTAAGTACTGTGAAATTGATCTGGATGCTTTAACAAACAAGGAACTTGCAGAATATAAAAAGCATCCGGTATACGCTTTTACTTCACTTGAAAATGAACCCTGGATTTCTAAAAATGCCAAACTTATGATTTTAAATCATCATGAAAGACTAGATGGCAGTGGATATCCGATGCATGCCAAAAGCATGGAAATAGATTCAAGAATATTAGAAGTAGTTGATGCATTTGATGAAATGATATGTGGCATTGGATGCAAAAGAAGCAGAGTCTATGAAGCGGTAGAATATTTGAAAGCATTTAAAGGAAAAATATTCGATGAAAATGTAGTAAATACATTGCTTGATTTTACAGCAGTATATCCTGCCGGAAGTATAGTCTTACTAGACACAGGAGAAACTGCCGTAGTTGAAAGACAGAATAAGCAATTTCCTGAAAGACCGGTACTAAAGATAATAAAAGATGCTGAAGGTAATTCACTTAGTGAAAACAAAGAATGTGATTTGCTTGAAGTACATAATATTTGCATTGAAAAAGTAATAATGTAATCCCAGGAGGAAAAGATATAAATGATAGACATTAAATTTTTAAGGGAAAATCCTGAAGTAGTAAGAGAAAATATCAAGAAGAAATTCCAGGATGCTAAACTTCCTTTAGTAGACGAAGTAATTGCTCTTGATGAAGAGAGAAGAAAGACTCAGCAGGAAGCTGATGACTTAAGAGCAAATAAGAATAAGATTTCCAAGGAAATCGGTGCATTAATGGCTCAGGGTAAGAAAGAAGAAGCTGAAGCTAAAAAGGCAGAAGTAGCAGCAAATGCTAAAAGACTTGCTGAACTTGAAGCAATTGAACCTGAACAGATTGAAAAGATTAATTCAATCATGATGAAGATTCCTCAGATTATCGATCCCAGTGTTCCTATTGGTAAAGATGATTCTGAAAATGTAGAAATCAAAAAATATGGCGAACCTGTAGTTCCTGATTTCGAAGTTCCTTATCACGCAGATATCCTTGCAAGCTTAAATGGTCTTGATAAGGATGCAGCAGGGCGTACAAGTGGTAACGGATTCTATTATCTTATGGGTGATGCAGCAAGAATTCACTCAGCAATGATCAGCTACGCAAGAGACTTCATGATTGATAAGGGATTTACATATTGTATTCCTCCTTTCATGATTAGAAGCGCAGTAGTAAACGGAGTAATGAGCTTCGCAGAAATGGAAGCTATGATGTATAAGATTGAAGGTGAAGATCTTTATCTTATCGGTACAAGTGAACACTCAATGATCGGTAAGTTTAAAGGTGAACTTGTTGAAGAAGCTAAGCTTCCTATCACAATGACATCTTACTCACCTTGCTTTAGAAAAGAAGTTGGTTCACACGGAATAGAAGAAAGAGGTGTCTACAGAGTTCACCAGTTCGAAAAGCAGGAAATGGTAGTTCTTTGTAAGCCTGAAGAATCTATGGACTGGTACAACAAGATGTGGACATATACAGTAGAATTTTTCAGAAGCCTTGATATTCCTGTACGTACACTTGAATGCTGTAGTGGTGACCTCGCAGACTTAAAGGTTAAATCATGCGACGTTGAAGCATGGAGCCCCAGACAGCAGAAGTATTTTGAAGTTGGTTCTTGCTCAACTTTGGGTGATGCTCAGGCAAGAAGACTTGGCATCCGTACTAAGGGCGAAAATGGAACATATTATGTTCATACATTAAATAACACAGTACTCGCTACTCCCAGAGGATTGATTGCATTCCTTGAAAACAACGTAAACGCAGATGGAAGCATCAATATTCCCGAAGCATTACGTCCTTATATGGGTGGAAAGTCTGTACTTAAATAATTCGGAGATATAGCTTTGCACAAGTATTTACGCGCAGTTGGATTCTCTAAAATTAAAAACAGAGAACAACTACAAATAATGATAGCCAAAACAATAAAAAATGCTGAAGAGCGTTCCTTTACAGTGTATAAAGAAGAAACGCTCTTAGCAGAATACAGCATGGATTTTGCTCCCGGGCTTGGTCTTAAGGTCTGTGGCGAAATGGATGAGCAGGACAGATTTTTATATGATTACTGCATTCCATACATGCGACCTACTAAAATTTCGTCAAAAGAAAAACTTTCGGTTGAAAGACATATGCATGAAGTATCATACGCGGGAATATGTGACGACAACAGAGTAGGAATAACAATTATCTTTTATCTGTTAAACAGAATTGATTACATCAAAAATTACTATGATCGTTCTTTTGACGAAAATAATGGAACATTATCATTAAGCGGTTTGTCTATCGATGGAATGATAATGATGCCAATAGAAAAGTCACAGGTATTAGTAGAAAGCGCGAGTGATAAATCCAAAAAGAGAAATAAGCTTATCGAAGCTGCCAAAAAAGGTGACGAAACAGCTATCGAAACACTTACTCTTGATGAAATGGATTTATATTCAAGTCTTTCAAGAAAAATCAAAAGAAATGATATTTATACTTTAATAGAAACATATTTTATGCCATACGGTGTTGAGTGCGATCTTTATTCTGTCATGGGCGAGATTGAAAGTTACGAGCTTGTTACAAATACAGTCACTAACGAAGAAGTTTACAAGCTTTCTATCGTATCCAATGAGATTCCTCTTGATGTCTGCATTAATAAAGAAGATCTTTATGGTGAGCCTGAAGTAGGAAGACGCTTTAAAGGAACTGTATGGTTACAAGGTGTAATTAATTACTAAATTTTGTGGATAAGTGTTCAAATATCAATAAATATTGTTTATAATGTCATTGAATCGAATAGCAAATGCTATTCGAAATGCTTCCATAGTTAAATGGATATAACAGGCCCCTCCTAAGGGTCAGTTGCCAGTTCGATTCTGGCTGGGAGTGCTTTGCGTTTAGCAAAATAACACACTGGAGCAATCCAAAAGAAAAGGAGAAAGTAATGAAAAAGTTTTCAGTAAAAACAATCGTTGCCATTGGTATTGGCGCAGCATTATTCTTCGTATTGGGACGTTTCGTAGCAATTCCCAGTCCTATTCCAAACACATATATTTCTATTCAGTATGGTTTACTTGCATTTATTTCTGCAATCTATGGACCTATCGCAGGATGCTTAGCCGGATTAATCGGACATGCTTTAATTGATGCAACATATGGTTCAATCTGGTGGAGCTGGGTTATTTCATCAGCTTTCTTTGGCGCAGCAATGGGATTTATCACAAGTAAGATGAAGCTTGATGAAGGCGAATTTGGTAAAAAAGAAATTCTTTTCTTCAATATCGGCCAGGCTGTATCACACTTAGTTGCATGGATTGTTGTAGCTCCTGTACTTGATATTTTAATTTATTCAGAACCTGTTAATAAGGTATTTGCTCAGGGTGCTGTTGGCGCAATATCAAATCTTGTTACAACTGCAATTGTTGGCACACTGCTCTGCATAGCATATTCAGCAGCTAAGCCTAAAAAGGGAAGCCTTTCTGAAGAAGCATAAATTACTTAATGATTATTGCGGCGGGTATAAAAGCCCGCCGTTTTTATTCTATTAACGGAGGACGAGTACGGATGGAAGAACCCATACTCAAATTTGAAAACTTTACATTTCAATATAATGCCCAGAAAAAGCCGACACTTTATGATATATCCTTTAGTATAAGAAAAGGCGAAAAGATTATAATTTGTGGACCTTCAGGATGTGGAAAATCAACACTTATGCACTGCATTAATGGGTTAGTACCTCATTCTTATAAGGGAGAGAAGACCGGCAGCATAACGATAAGTGGAAAAAATACACAGAATATGAGTATCTTTGACATATCTAAAAGCGTAGGAACCGTTCTACAGGACTGTGATGGACAGTTCGTCGGCTTAACAGTAGCAGAAGATATAGCGTTTGCACTCGAGAATGATTGTGTTGAAGTAGATCAACTTCATGAAAGAGTAAAAAGCGTTGCAAAGCTAGTAAATATAGATGATTATCTTACGCATGCTCCTAATGAACTTTCGGGAGGTCAGAAGCAGAGAGTATCTTTAGCAGGAATACTGGTAGACGATGTAGACATTCTTTTGTTTGATGAACCACTTGCTAACCTTGATCCGGCAACAGGAAAGTATGCAATCGAACTTATCGACGAAATTCAGAAGACGACAGGGGCAGCAGTAATCATAGTCGAACATAGATTAGAGGATGCGCTCCACCGAAATGTCGACAGAATTATTATAATGAATGAAGGCCGAATTGCAGTTGATGCCAAACCGGATGAACTTCTTTGCCAAGATATATTAAAAGAAACAGGAATAAGAGAACCCTTATATATTACTGCACTTAAATATGCCGGGGTAGATATAACTCCACAGATGAAGCCCTCAAGCATTAGAAGTATTGTTTTGTCAGATGAGGACAAAAGAAAAGTTGTATCCTGGTACGAAAATTCTACGAAAGAAGACATAGAAGATAAAAGACCATATTTACTTGAAGTTAAAGATCTCGAATTTTCATATGATAAAAAAGCCAAAGTGTTACAGGGCGTCAATGCCAACGTAAAAGAAGGGGAGATGATGGCAATCGTTGGAACAAATGGTGCAGGAAAATCAACCTTTTCTAAAGTAATATGCGGCTTTGAAAAAGAAACTGAAGGAACTATCATTTTTAACGGTGAAAATCTTTCTGATTATTCGATAAAAGAAAGAGCCGATAAGATTGGTTATGTAATGCAAAATCCCAATCAGATGATATCCAAAGTAATGATATTTGATGAAGTAGCTTTAGGACTTGTAACAAGAGGAGTGCCTGAAGACGAGATAAAAACTCGTGTGGAGGAAACATTAAAAGTTTGTGGTCTATGGCAGTTTAGAAACTGGCCGATATCTGCACTAAGTTATGGTCAGAAGAAAAGAGTTACAATAGCATCAATACTCGTTTTGGAACCTAAAATGATTATTTTGGATGAGCCGACAGCCGGACAGGACTACAGACACTATACTGAAATCATGGAGTTTCTTTTGAAATTAAATAAAAAAGGTATTACTGTAGCGATGATAACTCATGACATGCACTTAATGCTTGAATATGCTAAAAGAAGTATAGTTTTTTCAAAAGGAAAAGTAATTTGCGATGATACTTCTGCAAACATACTTACAAATCCTGAAGTTATCAAGGCAGCAAATCTTAAAGAAACTTCTTTATATGATTTGGCATTAATGTGTAATATCGAAAATCCCGGTGATTATGCTCAGAGATTTATCGATTATGAAAGAGAGGTGGAAAGATGACAAACCTCTTTAATTACATCGAAAAACCATCACCTATTCACAATTTATCAGGTGCTACAAAATTTATATGTCTGCTTTTGTGGAGTTTTGCAGCAATGTCAACTTATGACACGAGACTGCTAATTGCATTACCGATTATAAGCATTTTTCTTTTTAAGATATCGAGGATAAAACTTAAAGACGTATCATTTATACTAACATTTATATTAGTATTTTTACTTTTAAATACGATAATGATATATATCTTTTCACCTCATCATGGAACTGAAGTATACGGAACATGTACAGTGATACTTGGTAGCGGAAAATATTCGTTAACAAAGGAACAATTGTTTTATCATTTAAATTACACACTTAAATATATTTCAACCATACCTATTGTTTTACTGTTTGTAACAACAACCAATCCAAGTGAATTTGCAGCTTCACTAAATAAGATTGGAGTAAAATACAGTATTGCTTACTCTGTTGCGTTGGCACTTAGATATATTCCTGATGTTCAAAGAGAATATCATGAAATATCTTTGGCACAGCAGGCAAGAGGAATAGAAATGAGTAAAAAAGCATCTCTCGTTAACAGGTTAAAAGGAGCTAGTGCCATCTTAATTCCGTTAATTCTTTCCAGCATGGATAAGATAGAAATAGTATCCAATGCAATGGAGCTTAGAGGTTTTGGGAAGAATAAAAAAAGAACCTGGTACATGGGAAGAAAGTTTAGATCGATAGATTACATATGCATAGTTTTATGCCTACTTCTTTTAGTCGTATCCATAGTACTTACAAAAGTAAACGGCTCAAGATTTTATAATCCTTTTGTATAAGAATAAGTTTAAAAAGAGCATCGAAGATACTTTCTTAAATAAGTATCAACGGTGCTCTTTAAATATTTAAGTTATTAAAATCAAGTCATTCCGTTTTTGGGAGGCATCTTTGTGTAAAGAACCTTCAAAATAACAGGAGTTAAAATCGATGAAGTAATGATAAGTAAGATAACTGCAGTAAAGTAAACAGGACTTATAAGACCAACGGACAAACCTTTCTGCGAAACGATAAGGGCAACTTCACCTCTCGTCATCATACCAACACCAATTTTTAATGAATCGGCCCATGAGAACTTGCAACATTTAGCAACAAGACCACAACCAACTATTTTACAAACAAGACCAACAATTACAAAACCAATAGCGAAAAGAAGAATGGACATATTCATTTCGCTGATATCTGTTTTAAGACCAATACTTGCAAAGAATACAGGACCAAATAACATGTATGAATTGATATCCATCTTTTCAGCAATGTATTCTGAATCACGGATGTTGCAAAGAATAATACCGGCAACATAAGCACCAGTGATATCGGCTATGCCAAAATACTTTTCAGCGATATACGCCATAGCAAGGCAGAGTGCAAGTCCCATGATAGGGATTCGTCTTGTGTGAGGATAACGGTTATCCAAAAGTTTAAATATCTTATAAATAATAAAGCCAACAATAATTGAGAAGATAAAGAACAAAATTGTCTGGATAATAACCTTAGATGAACTAACGTTAGAATCCTTAAGCCCGATAACAACTGTCAAAACGATAATACCAATAACATCATCGATGATTGCTGCGCTTAAGATAGTTGTTCCGATAGTTCCTTTAAGTTTGCCCATTTCTCTAAGTGCCTGAACAGTAATCGATACTGAAGTAGCAGTAAGAATAACACCAATGAATACAGCTGAAATAAATTCAGGAGAACCAAGAGGTGAGAAACCGTAAAAGCACATGTAGTAAACTGTTCCACCCACAAGAGGGAAGAAAACACCGGCACAGGCAATTAAAGTAGCTTTAATTCCGGTTTTAATCAAATCATGT
Source organism: Lachnospiraceae bacterium (assembly GCA_024403515.1). Taxonomy (GTDB): domain Bacteria; phylum Bacillota; class Clostridia; order Lachnospirales; family Lachnospiraceae; genus UBA1258. The sequence continues at coordinate 7,621 of JAKSRS010000003.1, read as the reverse complement.
AAGTTAGTTTCAAGTCCGGCTGAGAACATTAGAAGAATAACACCGATTTCAGCCATCTGACTTAAAAAGTCACTCTGATTTACAAGGCCTAAAATGCTAGGACCAATTAAAAGACCTGCGATAATTTCACCAGCTACCTGAGGAGCTTTAAGCTTTCTGGCTAAAATACCAAAAAACTTAGCAAAGATAACAATAAGCGCAAGATCTCTGAAAATTGCAAAAGATTCCATTACTATTCCTTTCTATAATTGAAACCATTTGAAAATATTAAGCTGTAAGTTATAAAAAACACCTGCAGCCGGATGACTACAGGTGTCTGTTCATCAATCAAGTACAAATTTTATCATAATTTTATTTTTTAGCAATAATAAAATATACGAAAAAACAGCTGATTAACCAAAGAAATTAAACTATTATGTCGTCTTTCTTTTTCCTTTTTGAAGTTTTGGGTCCTTTTGCGGGATTAACAGGCTTTTTTAATTCCTTCAACTTGTTATATCTTTTCTTAATATCCTCAACGACATCCTCTGTAACAATCTTTCTGGTTCTTACACAGAAATACTTATCGTCATCGGTCTTTTTAATACGAATCTTGGATTTAACATATCCATGAGTTTCGCATAAGGAAACCGAAAGATAAAACTTTCCGGAAGGGCTAAAAGGATGTACAACACGTTTTGAAGCTTTGTTACACAAGTAGCAGACATTTCTCTTTATGTCCTTATCCGCCAAAAGAGCATCCTTTGAAGGGAATAATCTTGAAATATATTTATCATAATCGCCAAAGAAGGAATAAATTTCATGTTCCTTATCGATGGGAGGTGTAAACAAATCGTAAGAATAATGTCTTAAAGTTTCGCTTCTGTGAATTCTTGAAAAAACTTTGGCAGTGTAGTATGCATCCGAGAATGCTCTGTGGAAAGGAATATCTTTATCGATTTCAAGAAAATCTACAGCACTTTCCAAAGCACGACGTTTTTTATCTTCATCATATTCAAGAGCAAAAAGTTTCTGAACGTCATAGAATGCAAGAGGTCTGTCACTAAAAGCTTCTATATTATAATGAGCCATATTTCTCTGAAGCTCAAAAAGATCCAAGGGTCCCCATGTGCAGAAGACATAATCTTCACCGCACCAGTCAAGGAAGTTTTTAACGACTTCGTCAAAAGGGCGTTCAAAAGAAAGTTCCTGCATCTTTAAATGGATAAGCTTGCCGGTAACATAGTGCATAGTCTTGTAGACCTGCGGCTTTATGAGTTCGCTGAATTCGTCAATCATAACTCTGTCTGAGTTAAGCTTAACTGCGCCTATTTCTATAATCTCGAAAGGAATATCGTTGTCAGGAGCAACAGGTCCCGACTCACCCTGGTTCCACTCGAGGTCCAATACGATATAGTTCATACAGTCATCCTCTGAATATAGTAATAATATTTTATTTATATGGACTATACTTTGTCAATGAATATAGAGCATTTTAATGAATTATGGTATAGTAAAATAAATTTAGCAAAAGAAAGGAATCATCATGAGAGAACTATCTGTTGATAAAATTACAGAAGCAGTACGTGATATGTGTATAGAAGCAAACCACGAACTTGCAGATGATATGAAAAAAGCTTTTTCTTTAGGAAAAGAGAAAGAAGAGTCGCCTTTAGGAAAGCAGATATTTGAGCAGTTAGAAGAGAATCTTAAAATTGCTCATGAAGATATGATACCGATTTGTCAGGATACAGGAATGGCAGTAGTTTTTGTAAACATAGGTCAGGACGTTCATCTTACAGGTGGTTCATTAACTGACGCAATAAATGAAGGTGTAAGAAGAGGATACGTTGAAGGATACCTTAGAAAATCAGTCGTTTCAGATCCTATTGAAAGAATAAACACTAAAGACAACACACCGGCAATAATCCATACAGAAATCGTCGAAGGTGATAAGGTTGAAATAACAGTAGCACCCAAAGGATTTGGTTCAGAGAATATGAGCCGCGTTTTTATGCTCAAACCCGCAGACGGAATCGAAGGAGTAAGAAACGCAATTTTAACAGCAGTAAAGGACGCAGGTCCAAATGCCTGCCCTCCCATGGTTATAGGAGTAGGAATCGGTGGAACTTTTGAAAAGTGTGCACTTATGGCCAAGAAGGCATTAACAAGAGATGCCGGAAGCCATTCAGAAATAGAATGGGTTAGAAAACTTGAAGAGGAAATATTAGAAGACATTAACAAGTCCGGAATCGGCCCCGGAGGACTTGGCGGAACAGTAACCGCTTTGGCAGTAAATGTTTTAACATATCCGACACATATTGCAGGTCTTCCTGTAGGAATTAATATCTGTTGTCACGTAAACCGACACGCACATAGAGAACTGTAAGTATAAAGGAAGGTATAGAAATGAAAACATTACATATAACACTCCCTCTTACAGAGGAAAATACCAAAGAATTAAAAGCCGGCGATTATGTATATTTGACAGGAACAATATATACAGCAAGAGATGCAGCCCATAAAAGAATGGATGAAGCACTAAGTAAAGGAGAGAATCTTCCTATTAATATGAAGGATAACACCATATACTATATGGGACCCTCACCCGCAAGAGAAGGAAGACCGATAGGTTCCGCAGGACCTACAACCGCAAGTCGAATGGATAAATACGCTCCAAAGTTACTTGATTTAGGACTTAGAGGGATGATAGGTAAAGGAAGAAGAAGCGAAGCCGTTTTGGATGCAATCGTTAGAAATAAAGCAGTTTATCTGGCAGCAGTCGGTGGGGCAGGAGCGCTTCTTTCCAAAGCAATTGAAAAAACCGAAGTAGTTGCTTATGACGATTTAGGAACTGAAGCAATAAGAAAACTTGAAGTAAAAGATTTCCCCGTAATAGTAGTAGTAGATAATGAGGGAAACAACTTATATGACATAGCTTTAAAAGATTACGCCAGAATATAAGAGGATGGATTAATGAGAATTGCCTTAATGGTTATTAGAAACATCTTGTTCGTACCGTATTATTTATTTAATATTTGGTGGCTTGGACGACATGCGACCAAGGACAAGACCTATGCCTTTATAAAGAAGGTAACTAAAAGAGCCAATAAAGCCGGACGCGTCAACATCGAAGTAAACGGCCTGGAGAATATTCCGGAAAAAGACGGATTCGTTCTTTTTCCCAATCATCAGGGGCTATATGATGTATTAGTCTTTCTTGATACATGTCCCAGACCATTTTCTTTTGTCTATAAAAAGGAAGTAAAAAATGTCATATTATTAAAGCAGGTTATTGATGCTCTTCATTCAATAGACATAGACCGTTCTGATTTAAGGCAGTCAATGAGAGTCATCCAGGAAATGACCAAGCGAGTAATGGCAGGCGAGAACTTCCTTATCTTTGCAGAAGGAACAAGAAGTAAAAAGAAAAATCACATGCTCGATATGAAGGGTGGAAGCTTTAAAAGTGCGGTTAAGGCCAAATGTCCGATAGTACCGTGCGCCTTAGTTGACTGCTTCTTGCCATTTGATAATCAGTCACTTAAAGCCGTTGATGTAAAGGTGTTTTATTTAAAGCCAATTATGTATGAAGAGTACAAAGATATGACAACACTTGAGATAGCTTCAATGGTTAAAGAAAGAATAGAAAAAGTATTAGAATATTATAATTGAGTTGTACGTACATAAAAATGGGAGATCTTGAAAAATCTCCCATTTTTTTAGAGAATTGATATATTTTTGTCTAGATAGTAGATGTAAATTACAGATATATGGTCAAAATTAAGTGATAGTTGTACACTTTCACTCAAAAAATATAATACATGGAGGACAATATGAATTACGGTTATTTTGATGAAGCTGCTAAAGAGTATGTCATTACTCGACCTGACACTCCTTCAGCTTGGGCAAACTACCTCGGATCACCTGAATACGGTGCAATCATCTCAAACAATGCTGGTGGATACAGCTTTGTAAAGTCAGGAGCTAACGGAAGAATTATACGTTACAGATTCAACAGCGTAGCAATGGACCAGCCCGGTCGTTACGTTTACATTAAGGATCTGGAAGATAATGATTTCTGGTCAGCATCATGGGCACCCGTATGTAAGCCCCTTGATTCTTACAAGAGCGAATGCCATCACGGAACAGCTTACACAGTCATTTCTTCAGAATACAAGAATATCAAGACTGAAACACTTTACTATGTTCCTAAGGATGCAACTTATGAAGTGTGGAACTGCAAGGTAACAAATACAGATTCTAAGCCCAGAAAGCTTGCTGTAACAGGTTACTGCGAATTCGTAAACGATAATAACTATGAGCAGGATCAGGTAAACCTTCAGTATACCTTATTCATTTCTCATACATATTTTAAGGATAACTTCGTATTACAGAAGCAGAACGAAAACTACCACGATCCTAACAAGGAAAGATTTTTAGGTCTTGCAGGACAGAAGGTAGATAAGTACTGTGGCGACCGTGATAAATTCACAGGTAACTACAGAGGATACCACAATCCTATCGGAGTAATTGAAGGTCTTAACAATGACCTTAACTACTGCGGAAACTCATGTGGTGCTTTAGAGTCAGATGTAACACTTGCTCCCGGAGAGACCAAGGTATTTACATATGTACTCGGCCAGAAGCCCGAAGCAGAAGCAAAGGCAATTCTTGCAAAATACGAAGACGCAACATTAGTTGAAAAAGAACTTAAGGAATTAAAAGAATACTGGCACTCTAAACTTGAAAATCTCGTTGTTAAGACACCCGATGAAAACTTCAACAACATGGTTAACGTTTGGAACGCATACAACTGTTTCATCACATTTACATGGTCACGTGCAGCATCCTTCCAGTACTGCGGACTTAGAAACGGTTTCGGATACAGAGATACAGTTCAGGATATTCAGGGTATTATCCATCTTGCACCTGAAATGGCAGCAGATCAGATCAGATTCATGCTTTCAGCACAGGTAACAAATGGTGCCGGACTTCCTCTTGTTAAGTACACACATACACCTGGTAAAGAAAATCATCCTGACGAAGAAGATGAAAATTCAGTATATGCAAAAGAAACAGGACATCCCAGCTACAGAGCTGATGATGCATTATGGTTATTCCCTACAGTTTATAAGTACATTTCTGAAAGCGGAAACATTGCATTCCTTGACGAAGAAATTTCTTATGCTAATGATGGAGAAAGTGGAACAGTATATGACCACTTAAAGAGAGCAATCAACTTCTCAATGACACATCTTGGAAATCACGGAATGCCTGCAGGACTTCATGCAGACTGGAATGACTGCTTAAGACTTGGAAAGAAGGGTGAATCAACATTCGTTGCATTCCAGTTAGTATATGCAGTTAAGATTTTAAAGAAATACGCAGAATTAAAGAACGACACAGAATACATCAAGTATCTTGATGAAGTTAATGCTAAGATGGATAAGATTCTTGGCGAATGCTGGAACGAAGATAGATGGATTAGAGGATACAAAGAAGACGGCGAAGTAATCGGTAACCGTAAAGATCCCGAAGCATCAATGTGGCTTAATCCTCAGTCATGGTCAGTTATTGCAGACTTTGGAACAAAAGAACAGCAGAAGCTTGCAATGGATAGCGTAGAAAGAGAACTTAATACACCTTACGGTGCAATGGTAATGTATCCTGCATATGAATATCATGCATTTGACGGAGCATTAGCAGTTTGCTTTAACAAGACAATCAAGGAAAACGCAGGTATTTTCTCACAGCCTCAGGGTTGGTTAATTCTTGCAGAATCCAAGCTTGGAAATGGTAACCGTGCTTACAAGTACTGGACAGAAGCAGCACCTGCTACATATAACGACAAGGCTGAATTAAGAGAACTTGAACCTTACGTATACGGACAGTTCGTTGAAGGTAAGGATAGTCCTTTTGCTGGAAAGGCACACGTACACTGGCTTACAGGTACAGCTTCAACTGTAATGGTAGGTACAACAGAAGGTATCTTAGGACTTAATCCCGAAGCAGAAGGTATCGTAATCGACCCTTCAATTCCTTCAGAGTGGAAAGAATATTCACTTCGTAAGGTATTCCGCGGAAAGGTGCTTAATGTAACAGTTAAGAACCCTAACGGAAGCGAGCATGGAGTTAAGAGCGTAACAGTTAATGGAAATAAGATCGAAGGATTACTTATTAAAGAAGCAATTCTTGGAGCAGAAAACGAAGTAATCATTGAAATGTAATAAGCTCTTATAATGTAAAAGCAATAAATAATCGCGGCCGGTAAAAAAATATATCGGTCGCGATTTTTACATTGACAAACATATAACACTTATATATAATATGTTTTGCGTCGTGAGACGAAACTGAATATTGGTAGAGGTAATTCAGACTGTGGAGAAATACTCAAGAGGCTGAAGAGGCGCCCCTGCTAAGGGTGTAGGTCGGGTAACCGGCGCGAGGGTTCAAATCCCTCTTTCTCCGTTTTTTCTACCAGAAAATTTAGAAGTGCAGATTTGCACTTCTTTTTTTGTTTTAAGACTAATATTAAAAATAAAAATACCGATATAATAGAAAAGACGTATTGGGATAATACTATAATAAAGAAGGGATAGATATTTATGAAAAAAATTCAGAAAGCGATAATAATTGTTCTTACATTAGCATTATTAATAGGAATAGTACCCGTTGAAGGATATGCAGCAGTAACAGACAAAAGATCAATCATTTCAGAATATAAGTTATCTTCATATCCTAAATTTCCTAAACTAGTAAATAAACAGCAGTATTATGTTATATATAATGAAAGCTATAGAAAAGGAAGAGTCGAGGTTTGTTTCTTCGATATTATTAATAAAGCAGACCTAATGCACGTAATGTGGCAGGGAAAGAATAAAGCAATCGATATTAACTATGGTGAGATTGCTAACGATGAAAAGTATTATCTTGATTCCGTAAATAAGAAGTGGATTAAGTTTGAAAGTGGCTGGGGTCAGATCTCAACAGGAGCAAGTGCAGTAAAGTCATCAAATCTAGCAATCTATAATTCAAACGGAAATAAGATATTAAAACCTACAAAGATTGATTATCTGTATTTTGAAAATACAAGTTTAAAGATTGATAAAGGCGATGTGTTCACTTTAAAAACCAAGACCAATTTGGGAACACTCAAATTCTCATCCAGTAACCCCAAAGTAGTCAGTGTAAGTTCCAAAGGCAAAATAAAGGGACTTAAAAAGGGAACAGCAGTAATAACAGCTAAAGCCAAAAACGGTAAAAAAGCGACATGTAAAATAGTAGTTAGATAGGACAAATCAGATACATATATATATAAGAAGAAACAAACACAAAATGTAGTGTTTGTTTCTTTTTTTTAGACAAAATAAAGGTGTTGACACACCCTTTTTATTATGATAAATTATAACACGTTCCACGAAAAATCTCGGGAACAAAGGTTTTGAAAATAACGAAAATTATTTAAAAAACTTGTTGACAGTAAGTCACCAAAGTGCTAATATAACTTTTGTTGTGACAAACGAAGCAACACATGAATAAAACATATAAACTACGTTTTATTCAAACGAACTTTGACAACTTAACAGCATATGCAACCCTGAAAATCTTTGAGAAAACATTTTCAGAAGTCTGAAGTAAA
>JAKSRS010000029.1 GCA_024403515.1 Lachnospiraceae bacterium | reverse complement strand
AAAAAGGATTTGCTGTTTTACAACGAATACGAACAGTTTTATAGGTTTGCTGAAGCGTCAGAAGCATTTAAAGAATTTTGCAACGTACATTCTACGATCTTGAATCTTCACGCGCTGCGTTATATTTTGGATGTGATGGTGAATTATGCCACTATTTTTAACAGAATTCATATACTAATGTTAGCTCTGCTTGGTAGAAGCGAGGTGTTGTATTTTTTATAATAATGTTAAATTTAGTAGCAAAGGTGGTATAATTATGAGAAAGACTTACATTGACAATATAAAATGGATTACTGTTGTTTTGGTTGTAATCTATCATGTTATTTATATGTTTAACGGAGTAACAACTTATGGGGTGATTGGACCTTTTAGTGAGTTTCAACCTCAGGATGTTTTTCAATATATTGTGTACCCATGGTTTATGTTCCTTTTGTTTGTTGTTTCCGGAATGTCAGCACGTTTTGAACTAGATGCAAAAGGCGAAAAGGGGTTTATTAGAAAAAGAACAAGAAAATATTTGGTGCCATCTACAATAGGACTTTTGGTGTTTTGGTGGATATTAGGATATTACAATATGCTTATTAGCGGAGCATTTGAAGCGATGGCAGCGGTACCAAAACCGGTATTATTTCTAATAATGTGTGTCAGTGGTACAGGACCATTATGGTATATTCAGATGTTATGGGTGTTCAGTGTCATTTTGATTTGGATTAGAAGATTTGAAAAGGATAGAATTTACAATCTTGGTAAAAAGACGAACCTATTTGTGCTTGCTTTACTTGTTGTTTGCGTTTATGGTACGGCTTTGATCTTGAATACACCTGTTATTGTAGTATATCGATTTGGAATATATGGTTTGGGATTTTTGCTTGGATACTTTGTTTTTTCGCATGATGAAGTAATGAAGAAGCTTGAAACATGCTGGTATTTATTCGGCATATTAGCGATTATGTTCTGTATAGCATTCGTAGTTTGCAACTGGGGTAAATCTTATCCCGACCATGAGGTGCTAGATACAGTTCTTTGTAATGCATATGCTTGGTTTGGAACGCTTGGAGTACTGGCATTTATGAAAAAGTGGGGCGGGGTTGAAAATACAATTACATCCTGGATGTCAAGGAAATCATGGGGACTTTATATATTCCATTATCTGCCAATTGCTGTTAGTGCTTGGTATATAAAGTTATATGTTCCACATATGCCCGCTTTAATAGTATATATACTGGTTACAATTTCAGGCTTTGCAGGTGCATTTTTGTTAAATGAGCTAGTAAGCAGAATTCCATTCTTAAGATGGTGCGTTTTGGGAATAAAAAAATAATTATGAGGTGAGCCACATGAGTTTTGCAGAAAATTTGATTGAGTTAAGGAAATATCATAATTACTCTCAGGAAGAATTAGCTGAGATGATTGGTGTGTCCAGACAGACTATGTCAAAATACGAAACAGGAGAGTCGCTGCCTGATATTGAAAAATGTAAGCAACTGGCGAATGCCTTTGGCGTTACGGTAGATGATCTGATTTCATATGAGAAAGATGATGATAATTTAGGGATGGGCGTTCCACCTAAAGGAAAACATATTTTTGGAATGGTTAAGGTTGGTGATAAAGGGCAGATTGTTATTCCGGCTAAAGCAAGAAAAATATTTGATATACAGCCAGGGGATAATCTTATTGTACTTGGTGATGAAGGTCAGGGAATTGCGATTATTAAAGAGAAAGGTCTTCTGAACCTTTTGAATAATGTAAGAAAAAACAAATAGTATGTAATAATCTTCATACGGTTAATCAACGAACTTACTGTCGAGACGGTTGTTCTTCTTTTCCAACTCCGTCAGAAGCCTGATGATTATATGGATGTAGATGTGAAAGCAGCTGAATTGGAGGGTGCTTCTGCTGAGAGCAAGGCCACATATGAGGAAATTAAGAAGTATGTGGCTGAGCATAATGACGGGATGAAGGTGTTTAAAATGATTTAGATAATATATAATGGCTTATACTCTTATCGGAGAATCTCATAAATTAAGGATTTATAGTTTTTTATGGGAATTTAGCGGTATACTATGAGCTTATTTTAAATAAGGTATAATTTGAGCCAGCATTATAAGTGATGCTGGCTTTAGTATATTTATAAAGATTCTTTATAAGTGGTTCCCCATTCTTGCATAGCAGTGAGTATTGTCATCAGAAGGATATTTAAACTATGCAAAGTGCTCGAGAGATACGCTTTCTAAATTAGAAGGAATAGAAATGAATGACGATTTCTTTGCATTTACAAACATGCTTCTTGTATCATATAGAAATTCTCAGGTAGAAAGCAGGTAGTCTTTGTAGATCATATTGTAGATTTAAAAAAAGAAAACACTTTGACAATTAATTCTTTGTTGCATAAAATTACAAAAAGGAGGCTTGGAAGAAATGGGGAAATGGTTAGCAAAAGGTAGTATCAAAGGAATTTTGTTGGGAGTTTGCTTTGGGCTTTTATTGAGCATTATGGGAGTTAATAATGTTTATGCTGAAGCGGAATCACCAGAAGAAACGGTAATTCGATATGGTATCCGATATGAGGGAGATATTCAGTATAAAGAATTAAAAGAGGAGAAGCATATATATACCTTCACTACAGATTCTAAAGATGCTTATTATGATTTGGTGCTTGATACCAGTGTGTTAGTTAATGGTGTTGCAATTAAGTTATATGATAGTAATGATAAGTATATTGGAGCAGTAAGTAAGGGCACTAGTAGAAAACAGTTTGGATTAGAGAACAGTAGAAACTATAGATTAGAGGTATATTGCCCTTCAGGATGTGCGGACAATAATCCATATGCCTTTGTATTGAATGTTAATGATGATCCTGAAAAGAATAGCATTGACCTTGCTGATAAGTGCCTTGAAAAGGGAGTGCCTTACACAGGAAATATTGTTGCGAACGAAGATGTGGATTGCTTTTATTTTATTGCGACAGCAGATACTTCTACTATCATTGCTAAAAAGACTGATAACGGATGGGGATTGACTACTCGTATACTTAATACTAAAGGTGATATTCTAAAGAGTGATGTATTGGCTAGTAAAACAGAAATGGTGCTGGAGGTTCCAACTCAAAAAGGCCAGAAATATTATGTTACGGTATACGGAAATAGCAGCTTTAGCTACGGAAATGAAGTGGATTATTCATATACATTGCAGCTTGGCGAAAAGGATAAGGCTATTCCTTCATACACAGTACCAACAGGTTTGAAGGGAATATGTGGAAATACACTGTCTACTGTTAAATTAAGCGGTGGATTTGTTTGGACAGACAGTCTTACAAGTGTATTGTACGCTAATACAAATAAGAGTGAAACTGTAGTCACTAAAATGGCTAAGTTTATCCCGGCAGATACTGAAAATTATGCAGTGGTTGAGAATATTCCTATTAATATAAAAGTCACACACGACACAGAAACAGTGTCAAATGGCAATGATACTCATAGTAAGAATTGCAAGAAGTGTGCATATAAAGCTACAGCACAGGCTTGCAGTGGAGGAACAGCAACCTGTAAGGCAAAAGCAAAATGTTCTGTTTGCGGAAGTGCATATGGTGAGTATGCAGCACATACACTAAAAACTACAACTACTAAGGCCACACTTACAGAAGACGGCAAGAAGGTAACCAAGTGTACAGTGTGCGACAAGGTAACCAAGACAGTAGTAATTTACGCTGCAAAGACGATCAAGCTTTCAAAAACAACTTATGCATATGATGGAAAGGCAAAGAAACCAACAGTAACAGTAACTGATAGCAAGGGAAATGCAGTTGCTACAACGAATTTTGATGTCACATACCCTTTAGGCAGAATAAATGTTGGAAAGTATACTGTTAAGATTAACTTTAAGAGCAACTATACAGGAACAAAGAGCCTTTCATTTAAGATAAATCCAATAAAGACAACCATTAGCAGTCTGACAGCAGATAAGAAGGCGTTCACTGTGAAATGGGCAAAGAAGACTACACAGGTTACAGGATATGAAATCCAGTATTCTACTTCTAGCACATTTGCAAGTGGAAACAAGACCGTCAAGGTTACATCTGCAAAGACAGTTTCAAAGACAATCAGTAAGCTAACTGGTGGTAAGAAATACTATGTAAGAATTCGTACTTATAAAACTGTGAATAAGGTAAACTACTATTCAGACTGGTCAGCAAAGAAGGCAGTTACAACAAAAAAGTAATAAACGAATGAATCGAACAGGCCGGGGAGCAGTCCTACGGTCTGTTTTTCTTGTGAGGCAAATACTTTTTAAGAATTGTATCAATTCTTGAACCTCAGAATTGTTTACTACTTGAAACGAAAGTAATCATGCCTTTATTTGCTCTCGTAACTATTGTTTAACTGAATAATGTTTTAATGTAAAAAAGTGCTTTTAAGGGGCTTGAAATGAAGAAACAGAAAACATTAATCAGTGATCACGGAATTGAAGAAAAGCAGGATAAGCTCGGAATTATCGTCATAGCTACATGCTCAGTTTTGGATGCGGTCATGGTTATCTTGGGCCTTCTGGCATTTATTAACCCGTGAGGATATCAGATATGAAGAGTAGCGAAATGATGAAAAAACGCGTCTATGAAATAATCGAGGTGTCCAAAAAGGGTGATATTGCCAGCCGATTTTATGACGCAATGATGCTTATCGCGGTTATATTAGGTCTGCTTCCTTTAACCATGAAAAGCGAGAATAAGTATACAATTATATTGGACTTTGTTGTAGCTGGTATATTTTTAGCAGATTACTGTTTGAGAATATACACTTCAGATTACAAGATGGGAATAAAGTGCTATCAGGCATACTTAGCATATGCATTCACACCCATGGCCATAGTCGATTTGCTGGCTATTGTCCCTGTAATTTCTTTTGCAATAGCTGATCCGACGATAAGCAGTGTATTAAAGCTGTTTCGAGTAGTTGTTGTATTAAAACTCATCAGATATTCCAAAACAATGGTAATTATCACAAACGTTTTAAGACGTGTAAAAAGGCAGCTTGGCGCTGTACTTATGATTACCATTATTTACATCATCGCTTCGGCAATGTTTATTTTTCAACTTGAGATGGACCTGTTTAAGAACTTTTTTGAGGCGCTATACTGGGCTACAATATCCATTACAACAATTGGATACGGAGATATCTCTCCGACAACCGAAATAGGACGTTTTGTCACAATGATTTCTTCCCTGGTTGGTGTTGCCGTAATTGCGCTTCCTTCCGGTATTATTACTGCTGGTTATATGGAAGAGATAAAGAAAAAGAAAACGGCCCATGAAATTTAATTAACAAAATATATAAAACCTATTGACATACTAGGAAAAGTGTATTATAGTTCATATCATCAAAACGAAAGGAAACATGACGAAATGAAAACATACATCAGAAAATCTACAATGTGTTGCATGTGTTGTTGTCGAATGCTAAACTCCCAGGTAGCTTATGTGGCTGGGTGTGTGGCTCATTTGTCATGCGCCTGTTGATATAAATCAAGTTGATTTGGATAGCCTTAAGCCTGGGAGAAAATAATCCCGGGCTTTTTTTATTGCCAAGGAACAATACAGGAACATGAAAACACAAAATACATTGAATGAATATAGGGAGATATGAAAAATGAAAAAGTTTAATTTAAAGAAAATAGCAACAAGTCTTTTAGCAGTTAGTTTAACTGTAGCCGCATTTGCAGGTTGCGGAAATGCCAAGGCTGACACAGCAAAGCCTGCAGACAATGCAGAATCTTCACAGGTAAGTGAAGCAGGCAAATCTGTTTACAGAACACTTGATGAAATCAAAGCAAGCGGAAAGGTTACTATAGGAGTTTTCTCAGACAAGAATCCATTTGGTTATGTTGATGAAAATGGCGATTACAAAGGATACGACGTATACTTTGCTGAAAGAATTGCCAAGGATCTTGGCCTTGAAGTTGAATATGTATCAACAGAAGCAGCAAGCAGAGTTGAATATCTTGAAACGGGAAAGGTTGATATAGTTCTTGCCAACTTCACTGTTACAGAAGAAAGAGCTCAGAAAGTAGATTTCGCGCTTCCTTACATGAATGTTGCATTAGGAGTTGTTTCTCCTGAAGATGCAGTAATCACAGATTTAAGCCAGGTTGGTCCTGACGAACAGGTAATTGTAATTTCAGGAACAACTGCTGAGACATATCTTGAAAAGAATTACCCGGACATCAAACTTCAGAAGTTTGACACATACGCAAGCGCAAAAACTTCTTTTGAAAACAAGACTGGAGTAGCATGGGCAAACGATAATACAGAAGTTATCGCATACGCAATTGAAAACGAAGGTTACGTAGTAGGTATCCCTTCACTTGGAAGCCAGGATACAATCGCACCTGCAGTATCAAAAGGAAACGAGTCTTTACTTAACTGGATTAATGATGAAATCAAGAGTTTAGCATCTGAAAACTTCTTCCATGCAGATTATGAAGCAACACTTCTTGATACATACGGAAAAGACTATGAAGATACTTTAGTAGTTGAAGGTGGAGTCGTAGCCGGACAGGAAGCAGCGGCTGAAACTTCAGATAATACAGACGCTATAGCAAATGGAAACGGCGAAGTAATAAAGATTGCAGCATCAGTAGTACCTCACGCAGAGATACTTAGAAAAGCAGCCCCGATCCTTGAAGAAAAGTACGGCTACAAGCTTGAAATCACAGAGTACGAAGATTATGTTTTACCCAACTTAGTTGTTGAATCCAAAGAATTTGATGCAAACTACATCCAGCACGTTCCTTATCTTAATTCTTTCAACGAAGAGCAGGGAACACACCTTGTAGATGCCGGTCAGATCCATTATGAACCCTTCGGAATTTATCCAGGAAAGAAATCAGATCTTGCTGATATTTCTGAAGGCGATTCAATTGCGGTTCCTAATGATACAACAAATGAAGCAAGAGCTCTTTTACTTTTACAGGACAATGGAATTCTTAAATTAAAAGATGATGCAGGACTTACTGCAACAATCAATGACATCGTAGAAAATCCTTACAATGTTAAGTTTGTTGAACTTGAAGCGGCACAGGTTGCCAGAGTAATCCCTGAAGTTGAATATGTAGTACTTAACGGAAACTATGCCTTAGAAGCAGGATTCTCAGTAGGAAAGGACTCAATTGCTTTTGAATCAAGCGACTCAGTAGCTGCAAAGACCTATGTAAACATCATCACTGTTCTTGAAGGAAACGAAAACAAAGACTCAATCAAAGCACTTGTTGCAGTTTTAAGATCTGATGAAATCAAGCAGTTTATCACAGACACATATGATGGTGCAGTAGTTTTCTTTGAAAAATAAAAAGAATGTTTGGCAAAAAAGGAGGCCCACGCGGACCTTCTTTTGCCAATATAGAAAGGAGATCGTATGAGTGAAATAGAAATCAGGCACCTCACTAAAAAGTTTCAGGTTGAGGGACATACAATAACAGCCTTAAATGACGTAAGCCTGCAAATTGAAAAGGGAGATATTTATGGCATTATCGGTATGTCGGGCGCAGGAAAGTCTACGCTGGTACGATCCATAAATTACCTTGAAAAGCCAACAGACGGCCAGGTATTAATAGAGGGAGTTAACCTTGGCAGTCTGACAGCCAGGGAATTAAGAAAAAAGCGAAGCGATATAGGAATGATCTTTCAAAATTTCAACCTTTTGGAGCAGAAGAATGTTCTAAAGAACGTTCTTTTTCCCTTAGAAGTTGGCAAAAGAAAAGATCAGGATGGAAATCAGGTTAAGCTCAATAAAAATGAACTAAAGCAGATAGCAAGGCAGTTGCTTAAAACCGTGAAACTGGAGGAAAAAGAAAAAGCTTACCCGTCACAGCTTTCAGGTGGACAGAAGCAAAGGGTAGCAATAGCGAGGGCTTTAGCAACAAATCCTAAGATTTTGCTTTGCGATGAGGCGACAAGCGCTTTGGATCCACAAACAACAGATTCAATCCTTAAATTGTTAAAAGAAATAAATGAAAGTCTTGGAATTACTATTGTAATCATTACTCACTCAATGTCGGTAGTTACTGAAATCTGTAATAAAGTAGCTATTATAGACAACGGAAAACTGGTGGAAGAAGGTTTGGTTAGCAGTATATTCGAGAATCCTAAATCGGATGCGGCCAAAGAACTTATTTCGGGTAAGAAGCTGACATATTCACCAGTAAATTCATTGGAGTCCAAAAAAGCAGTGAGAATAGTATTTTCGGATAACTCGGCCTACGAACCCGTTATAGCCAACACTATTTTAAAATTTGGTCTTCCGGTTAACATTTTGAAGGCAGATACCAGGAATCTTTCAGGAAAAGCAGTAGGAGAAATGATTTTAGGACTTCCGGAGGATGATACCATTTCCCGGGAAATCATAGCTTATCTGAGGGAAAGAGGGTTAAAAGTTACGGAGGTAGGAAATGAGATATAGAAAGATCTTTCGTTGGAGTAAAAAGAAAGGAGGAAGAAAAGATGTTTGAGCAGGCAACAGTTACAATGCTTCTTACAGGAATTAAGGACACCTTATACATGACACTTGGTTCTACTATTGTCGGTTATCTGTTTGGGCTTCCTCTTGGAATAGTTCTAAATGTAACCAGGGTAAACGGACTAAGACCCAACAGGGTAATCTACAGAATTATAGACGTTATCTGTAATATTGTCAGAAGCATCCCTTTTCTTATATTGCTAATCCTTCTGATTCCTTTTACCAGAGCCATTGTGGGCCAAAGCTATGGTTCAACGGCAACAATAGTACCTCTTGTAGTATGTGCAGCGCCATACATAGCAAGAGTTGTAGAATCTTCCTTAAACGAAGTTGATGCAGGGGTTATAGAAGCTGCCAAGGCGATGGGGGCTGATAATTTTCAGATTATTACCAGGGTGTTACTTGTAGAAGCTAAGACCTCGCTTCTTACCGGGGTTACTATTACAACAGGTCTTTTATTAGGCTATTCCGCAATGAGCGGAACTGTAGGTGGTGGAGGTCTTGGTGACATAGCTGTCAGATACGGATATTACAGATGGCAGACTGACATAATGATAGTGACAGTTATTTTGCTTATAGTGATATTCCAGATAATTCAGTTTTTAGGAACAAAAGTTGTTGTTAAATTGGATCATAGAAAGAAGTAAATATGGATTTTAATGTAATTCGAGAATACCTTCCAATATATTGGGAAGCTTTCTTTTTGACAATAAAAATAGGGTGGATCGGGATTTTAATATCTTTTGGAATAGGTATTCCGGCTTCTTTTTCAATGTTTTTTAAAATACCTGTAATAAGTCAGATAGTAAAAGCATATGTTGAATTATTCAGGAATACTCCGCTTTTAGTACAGCTGTTTTTCATCTATTTTGGCCTTCCTAAACTGGGAATAACGATCTCGGCGCAAACCTGTGGAGCCTTAGGACTTGGTCTTTTGGGCGGAGCATATATGGCCGAAGCTTTTAGAAGCGGACTTGAGGCAGTTCCCAAAACGCAGTCAGAAGCGGCTTTTGCACTAAATATGTCTAAAGGACAGCTTTTCAGACTGATAATTCTTCCACAGGCCTTATCCTCATCGGTGCCGGCTGTTGTAGCAAATGTGATCTTTCTTTTGAAAGAGACAAGTGTCTTCTCTGCCATAAGCCTGATGGATTTGATGTTTACAGCCAAAGATCTTATTGGTCTTTATTACAACACAACGGAATGTCTTACGATGCTGGTTTTATTCTACGTAATAATGTTGCTTCCGGTATCAGTACTTGGAAACATAGTCGAGAAAAAAGCCAGATTTTCTATGTTTGGTGAATAGAAACAATCGCCTTTGGGTAGATTTGAATAGGAGAAAGAATGACTAATCTGGGATTTGATGTCCTTTTTAAAGGAAGCAATTTCATACGTTTACTATTAGGAGTATGGGTAGCGGTTAGAATCAGCCTTATTTCAATTGTACTTAGTATCATTTTAGGTATGATACTTGGAATACTGATGTCATTAAAAAACCCGGTAATAAATGCTGTTTCTAAAGTATATCTGGAGATAGTTCGTATCATGCCGCAGATGGTACTGCTTTTTGTAGTCTATTTTGGAGCTACTAAAGCTTTAGGACTTAATCTTTCGGCTGAAACTTCAGCAGTGATTGTTTTCACATTCTGGGGGACTGCGGAAATGGCCGACTTGGTAAGAAGTTCGCTAATAAGTATTCCGTCGATTCAGTATGAAAGCAGCTTTTCACTTGGCCTTAGTAAGGTACAGACATACATATATGTCATTGTCCCGCAGACAATGCGCCGACTGATTCCACTATCAATAAATCTGATAACAAGAATGATTAAAACAACAAGTCTTGTTATGATGATAGGAATTGTCGAAGTGTTAAAGGTTGGGCAGCAAATTATTGAAGCGAACCGAAAAGCCTCTCCGAATGCGGCTTTTGGTGTTTACGCAACAGTTTTTATTCTCTACTTTATGGTCTGCTGGCCTATAAGCAGTCTTTCAAAGTATCTTGAGAAAAGGTGGGAAAATTAATGAGCGAAGTTTTAAAAATAGATAGTCTTGTAAAAAGATATGATGATCTTTCTGTCTTAGAAAAAATAGACCTTACAGTTAAAAAAGGTGAAGTAATAGTAATAGTCGGACCTTCCGGTTGCGGAAAATCAACTTTGCTTAGATGCATTAATGGTCTTGAGTCTATTCAGGATGGTAAGGTAGTCGTTGATGATGAAGTAGTAAATCCTGTGCAAAAGAAAGCATCCAAGAGTCGTGAGAAAATCGGTATGGTTTTTCAAAGCTACGATTTATTCCCACACAAAAATTTACTGCAGAATATTACACTGGCGCCGATAAAAGTCCAGAAAAGGAAAAAAGAAGAGGTTAAAGAAGAAGCAATAGAGCTACTTAAAAGAGTTGGACTTGAAAATAGGACTGACAGCTACCCAAGACAGCTTTCGGGAGGTCAGAAGCAGCGAGCTGCCATCGTTCGAGCTCTTATAATGCACCCTGAAATCCTTCTTTTGGATGAAATAACGGCAGCGCTGGACCCTGAAATGGTTAGGGAAGTCCTTGATGTAGTTCTTAATCTTGCCAAAGAAGGGCACACTATGGTCATTGTCACACATGAGATGGCATTCGCTAAAGCCGTAGCTGATCGTGTCATTTTTATGGATGGTGGAAAGATTGTTGAAGAAGGCAGTCCTGAGGAATTTTTTGAAAATCCAAGGACAGAAAGACTTAAAAGATTTTTGGAGACATTTACATATTAGTTTTGGCCTAAATAGCAGAAAAAGATTGATACAAACAGCAATTCAGTGTATGGTTTAGGTGGGGGAAATAATCCGATTTGGTTTACAAATCGTGTCACTTGGAAGGGAATTTTGTATTGAAGAAATTGCTGAATAAAAACACGGTAGTTGGCGTGTTTCTGGTGCTGTTTGTATTTCAGGCTCTTATCGAACGTTTAATACCTTTTTTCTCATATTTTGATGAATTTGTGGCCATGGCAGCAATATTGTATGCCATGTGCAGTCTTATAAGTTCAAGAAAGTTTACGGTCAAAAAGCCATATTTAGTTATGAGCTTATGCGTGTTCGTATACTTTCTTTTGGCTAGCGTATCTACGTTAATCTATCATTATCAAAACCTATTTCCCTCATTAGCAGGTGCATTCTTATCTTTAAAATGGTTCTTTCTGATGATAGGAGGATATTATATTTATCCTCTCATTAAGGGACTAAGTGAAAAGTCCTTAAAAAACACAGTATTTTTAGTGACTGTAGTTTTGTTTGTGTGGACCATTCATACTAAATTCTTATCTGCAGTCATTCCGTTACTTGTAGAAGTTACTATGTGGGATTTATGCGCTAAGTGCCTTCTACTGACTGCCATTACTCTGGCTTTGTTTGAAAAAAGCAGGATAGAGTATGCGGTAATAATATTAAACTGCGTTATGCTGGCTCTTTCCGGTAAGGCTAAAGGCTTTGGAGCACTTGCGCTAATAGCTCTTGTATCATTCTGGACAATGTTTAAGGGAAAGAAATTCAAACTTTACCAGCTATTTGCGGCGGCTTTTGTAGTCATCGCGGCCGGATGGCAGAAGATTCATTTTTATTTCATAGAGGGAAAGCGCCTTCAGTACGCAAGATATATGCTTTATGAAACATCCGTAAAAATAGCCAACGATTATTTTCCTTTAGGAACAGGATGGTCGACATTCGGAAGCCATTATGCAGCTGAGCGCTATTCGCCCGTGTACTTCATTTATGGCCTTGGCTTCCACCGTGAACTTGGTTATTACAATCATATGTTTTTGAATGATTCTTACTGGCCAATAGTAATTGCAGAAAGCGGATGGCTAGGCTTCGCAGCAGTTTTAGGCTTCTGCATTGTTTTGTATTTTTGCATCGACAGATTATTTTCAAACAGTAAAAAATTCTACGCAGCAGGAATTGTTGTATTAGGATATATGATGATTACATCTTTAGAAGAAACAGGATTTCAGCAGCCGGTACTGTCAGGTTTAGGAGTCATGATGGGGCTTCTTCTTGCGGCGGGAAATAATGAATGATTAACCTTACCGATCCGGGATGGTGCAGAACCGATCTTGGAGGACAAGGTGTACCCAACGATCCTAAGTCAGCAATTCCCGGAATTGTGGTAGGCTTATTTGTAGAAACACAGTCAAATACTACAATACTAAAGTATTAAAATATTATGCCTCCTCCCAGTACGGTATCGCCGTCATATAATACGGCGGACTGGCCGGGAGTGGCGGCTCTTTGAGCTTCATCAAAAGTAATAGTCGCATGACCGTCGCCTTCGTAGTGAACGCTACAGGGTTGTTCGTTCATGCGATATCTTATTTTGGCACTACATCTGAAGTCAGTAGGAATATCAGATCCTTCAATCCAGTTTAAGTCGGATACCTTAACTGTCTTACTAAATAAATCTTCGTTGCTTCCTAAAACGACTTCGTTCTTTTCAACATCGAGTTTAATGACATATAATCTGTCCTTGGCAGGAATTCCAAGTCCACGACGCTGACCAATAGTGTAATGGATGATGCCCTTGTGGGGCCCGATTACGTTTCCATTTACGTCGACAAAATTACCGGGCTTAAAAGTCTTTCCCGTATATCTTTCTATCATTGAAGCGTAGTCTCCGTCAGGAACAAAACAGATATCCTGACTGTCGTGCTTTCTTGCGTTTATAAAGCCCTGCTTTTCGGCAATCTCTCTTACTTCAGACTTGGGTAGTCCGCCGAGAGGAAACTTAATCTTAGAAAGCTGCTCTTGAGAAAGATTGTAAAGCACGTAGCTTTGGTCTTTGGAAGGGTCAGAAGCTTTCTTCAGCCTGAAAACACCGTTTTCTTCTTCTATTCGTGCATAATGTCCCGTTGCGACTCCTTCATATCCAAGAGCCTCAGCCTGCTTTAAAAGCTTTTCAAATTTCATGTGCTTATTGCACTGAATGCAGGGATTGGGAGTCATACCGCATTCATAGCACTTTACAAAGTCAGCAATAACGCACTTTTCGAAGTCTTCCTTGTAATTGAGGACATAAAAAGGCATGCCAAGATTGTAGGCAACACTCCTTGCGTCCTCAACATCGTCAGCAGAGCAGCAGGTTTTGGTTGCACCATCATTTGCGCATGAACATCTGTCTAACTCTTCGCTTTCATAAAGCTTCATGGTGCATCCGCAGCACTCATATCCCTGTTCTTTTAATAAATATCCGGTTACGGAGGAATCAACTCCTCCGCTCATAGCTACAAGTATTTTTTTCATAAGGCCATTATACACAAAAGAAAGGGATTACTTCAATGTAATATTTGCTCCAATTACGTCCTTGGAAAGGTTAAGTTTTGCACATGTATTGCCTGAAGAAACAAGATATTCGCCTCTTACTCCTTCAAGGTTAACACATCCGTTTTCATCAGTAGTCAATGTTACATCTGTAGCCCAGGTCTTCTTGGCAAGTTCCTGAATCATGAAGTAGGAAGGCTTTTCGCTGCTGTCTTTACGAATAAGACCGCTGGGAGCACCAAGCCATGCACCATCAGCAAAATCCCATCCTGTTAAAGCTCCAACAAGAGGATGCTCAAATAATCTTTCATACATTTCCTTCCACTCACGGCACTGACGCTCTTCGCCTTCAGCAGTTGTGGGCCAGTCAGGAATCTGATAGTCGTTAAGATCGACGATGTGAGAGGGCATTATATGTCCTGAAACAAGGGTGTTTTCTGTAAAGTGAAGGGGAAGATTGAAAACTGAGAAACGGTCCAAAACTTCGTTTAACCAGTCGAGACCACGATAGCCCTGATGCTGATGAGTCTGAAGACCAATAGCACCAATCGGAACGCCTGCTTCTAAACACTCATCGATAACATCTCTGTATTTATCTGAAAGGTTAAAATCGTTAATCAGTAAAAGTGCATCGGGATTAGCTTCATGGGCAGCAGTGAAAACTTCCTTGATAAGGGTTGTTCTTCCGTATGCATTGCAGATTCTTGTAATAGCATTATCGTATCTGTCAAATTCGGGCATGATAACAGTTTCGTTAATAACATCCCACATATCAATAACACCCTTAAACTGAGTAACGTCTCTGTGGATGCGGTCTAACTGCTTGTCCATGATAGTTTTATTATCGTACTTAAGTAACCAGTCAGCACATGCAGTATGCCAGCAAAGAGGGTGTCCCTTTGCAGTAGCATTGTGCTCTTTCATATATTTGGCAGCCTTCATACGACTATCGAATTTGGGATTTCCTTCTTCGGGTTCGTAGCCGCCCCAATAGAAAGGAAGTGTACCATAGTTAAATACTTTAAGCCACTTATCGACTCTGTCCTGGTAAAATTCTTTTCCCGGATGAGTAGCATCATTGTCAGCCGGATAATCCGGTATTTCGGATAATAAGGAAATAAAATCAAAAGCGCCGCAGCCGAATAAGAATTCGGGATTGGAAAGCTTAAAATTTACATCTTTGTTTTTAATAGGATTTCCATTGGCATCAACAAGTGTAACAGTTGCCTTGGAAAGTCTGTGTGAAGGTATTGACACGGTTTTTCTCCTTTACAAATTAGTCAAAAGAAAGACTACTTTTAGCCTTTAATCTTGGCCTTAGCTTCTTCCATTGCAGCAATAACTTTATCGCAGAAAGCATCAAATTCAGGGTCTTCAACCTGATAAGCAGGATTTGAAAGAATATTTTTAACAACAATCTTCATACCCTGATCAAGTCTTGTAGTGCATACAAAGTCAGGAACGATTGCCTTAATTTTACTGTTATCGAATACTACAGTGTTGGACTTGTCGCCAAGTAATCCACCGTAATAATCATAATCACTTACAGAAGCTAAAAAGTCTGAAGGAACATAGTAAGGATGAAGTTCAACTCCAAGAGCATCAGCAAGTGACTGATAAATCTGATTCCAGGTAACGCTTTCATCTGAAGTGATCTGGAAAGCTTCGCCGATAGCATGAGGATTAGCCATAAGGCCGATGAAACCTTTAGCGAAATCTTCATTGTAGGTCATAGTCCAAAGAGAAGTTCCATCACCATGAATGATAACGGGTTTGCCTTCAAGCATTCTTTTGATAACCTGATAGCTTCCCTTATCGCCGTGAGCACCAAGCGGAACTCTTCTGTCATCATAGGTGTGGCTGGGACGAACGATGGTTACGGGGAAACCTTCTTTTTCATATTTATCCATTAAAAATCTTTCGCATAGAATCTTGTTTCTTGAATATTCCCAGTAAGGATTTGCAAGAGCAGTACCTTCTGTAATCTTGTAGCTTCTGCAAGGTTTGTTGTAAGCAGATGCAGAGCTTATGTACATAAACTGCTTGGTTCTTCCCTTAAAGATACGATAGTCGCGTTCAAGCTGGGCAGGAACGAAGCCGATAAAGTCGCAGACACAATCAAAGTTCATTCCCTCGATCTTCTTTAAAACCTCTTCTTCGTTGGAAACATCGCAGTTAATCACTTTAACATTTGCGGGGATCTCATCCTTTCTTGAACCTCTGTTTAAAAGGTAAAGTTCCCAGTCCTTGTTAGTAGATAGTGAGCGGGTGATGGCCATTGAAATTGTACCTGTACCCCCAATAAATAATGCCTTCATAAGTAACCCTCCATTAAAAAAGCTTATGTAAAAATTATAGCTTTTTACTATTAATAAAATAATGGAAATAGTTTTAAAAAGTAGCAAAAACCTCTGTATTCCAGCCGTATTTATTCATCTGTATGAACGATTTTTACAACATAGCCAATTACTTCATCGATACTGTCTTCATTTGCAAGAAAAGAGTTGTTTCTGATAGAGTAGTAGACTGCCTGCTTTTGGCCGTTTATTACTTCTTCCTTTCTTCTGACAATCTTGGCATATTCATTGGTGACAACCACTACCATTTCGTTTTGAAGAGGATTTCGGTCATTAGCCAAAAGAAGGACATCGCCCCTTGAAAGAACCGGCATATAGTTATCACAAGGTATTTTAAGCCCCATGAAAACTTTGTAGCTGACAAAATCTTCAAGGTCTTTAAAGTCGAGCAAATCAAAGTTATTGGACATTAAAAGATTTCCGTTGTTACTGCAGTCCAAGGTCATGATATTTATGGCTTTAGAGGTGATTTTCTTACTTTCAAGCTGTCTTTGGTGGTATCTTATGGCCCATCTTATAAAGTACAAAAGGCGTTCGGGAAGGTTACGAGATATCTGAATAGATTTTTTGGTCTCCTCGGATATAGTGCCTGCACCCACGAGTTCATCTACACTTACGTTAAGCGCTCTGGAAAGAGCTATAACCGTTGAGAGTTTGCAGTCAGTAGACCTTCCGTACAAAAGCGTTTTTAACGTATCCTGGCTTATATCCGCAGCTTCTGCAATTGAAGAAAGAGATATTTCTTTCTGGTCTACATACATCTGAAGATTCTTTTTAAGACTTTTCATATAATCAGTGGGTTCGGCCACCAGATTTTTGGATAATTCTTTTAAAAGTTGGTTTTCCATCACCTTTTGGTCCTCCTTAAAACCATGTATACCTTTCTTATAAACACCAACCAATATCTGATTTAAGTATCGCAGTATAAGGAGGAGAAATCAATGAAAAAAGAAGAAAAAACCAAACTAGTTTTTTACCGCTGTTCAGTGTGTGGAAATCTAATGATTAAGCTTGAAGACAGCGGTCTTGATCCCCAGTGTTGTGGGAGGGACATGACTGTACTATCCCCGAATTGTGAAGAGGAGTTTGGAGAAAAACATTCACCTGTGTGGAGGATGAATGGGTGCAAACTAATGATCCAGGTTGGAGAGGTATTGCATCCTATGTCTGATAAACACTATATTCAGTGGATTATCGTAGAAACCAACCTTGGACACCACCTAAGAAGATTTACGTGCGAAGAAAGTCCGGAAGTGACAATAGCACTTAGTAAGGGGGAAGAGGTAGTTGATATATATAGCTTTTGCAACATTCACGGGCTTTGGATGTCGGAAGGCTGCTAACTGCATTCATGGATTAGATGATAAAAAACGCGACCTCTCTCATCTTTTCCACGAAAGTGGATAGGCTTCATCATATAAAGAGGGAGAAGCATGTGCTTCTCCCTCGCTATGTTTTACTTATTCAGTTCAAATCTTTTTAGAAAAAATATTACTTTTTAACTTCATCAGGAATCTTAACTTCTCCTGCCTGATTGTAGTTTGATATGGATACATAAAAACTCATTTCGGCAGCAGCACCCATTCCTGAAAAATCAAAGCTTATTGTAGAAATCCTTCCATCAACAAGAGTGTAGATGACAGGAATGTCTTCCCTGAAAAGATTAGGATCAATCTTCTTATCGCCGATAGAAGAAGGCATAGACTTTAATGCCTGCTCACCTGAAATGTAGGTTTTATAGGTGTTATCGTCTATTTTTTCAGTGTTTTCATCTTCGGATAACTTACTAAGTAAGCCCTTTATATCAACCGGTGCAGAAATATCCTGACTGACCTGCCATTCTCCGGCACCTTCAATTCCTAAAAATCCGGCGATTGCAGGAATCTTGGTGTAACTTTTATTAGCATTCATATCTATGTACATTTCGATACTGAAATTCATACTGCCAATAAATGAAGCAATATCTTTAAGCCCCATATCGTTTAGTGGTGAATTTTCACCTGTTACATCAAGACCTTCGAGTGTTGACTTAAGATACTCAACACCGTTTTTTTCATCGACAATACCTGATGACTTTAAAGTGACTCTGGTTCCTGAAACTTCAACAGTAGAATCGATATCAATTGTAAAATTTTCAATTTCTTCATCACTTAAAGAACTATCGTTTGAAAGAGATTTGTTCTCATCAGTCGCCTTTTCTTCGGGATCTTCAACCTTGTCCTTATTCTCTTTGGAATACTTTTCTTCAAGAGATGTTGATATTGAAACGAATTCTTTGTCCAAATCTTCATTCGCAATGTCATCAACAAATTTTTCAAGCTTTTCGTTCTTGTGAACGACTTCGTTGAAAAAGTTTTTAACTGAGCCAAAAGAAATGGTAGCGTATCCTACAAAGATTACGATAGCTATGATTAAGGCTAAAACGACTTTAAAGCCTGAGCCTTTCTTTTCTTTTTCCATATATATATCCTCCATACTCCCTCATATTATGGGCTTTTGTATTATATGGCAGGAAAGTATTATTGGCAATGCACTTAATTAGTTCTTAAGGGATTCTACAATAAGAAGAAATCCTTCTTCGAGAGATATTGTCACAGTATCTTCAACAAAGGAGTTACCGTGGCAAAGGGGGAATGAATTGGTGATGGTGGCTTTATCAAGAGGATATTTGGCACCTTCAATTGAAAGCCCTTTAACATAATCGGAAAGGGCGTATAAAGATAAAGAACAGCCTTCCCTTTTATGAAGGGAAAGCTGCGCTTCAATACTATTTAGTGTTCTTAAATGTTCATTTTCAGAAACGATTTCTCCAATGCATCCGTGGGCAGAAATATAGTGAAGACTTTCGATATTTGAAAGGGTATGATCTAATCGCATACCTAAAGCACATGAAAGGATAATGTGCTCGTAACCCATAGAAAGAGCTTTCTTTATAGCAAGCATAGCATCTGTATCATCTTTCATAACAGGATGAGTTTCTATGGTAACACAGGGAAAATCCTTGTATATGTCGCCTTCATAGGAATCAAAATCTCCGACAATTAAATCAGGAATAATTCCCATTTTAACTGCATAATTCGCACCGCTATCGCAGGCGATAACGTAGTCATACTTTAAGTCTTCGGATATTGGTGAAAATTCACCACCACAAATGATTAGAGCTTTTTTCATGAATTAGCCATTTCTTTTACTTTGCTTAATGCTTTTCTAACTGCAGGTATAGCAATAATGATAACAGTCACTACAGCTTCTGCAAAGATATAAATTGCGTTGTAAGCGAGTGAATAAGGTAAAGCTCCCCAGCCTTCCCAAGCATACATACCAAAGAAAATCCAGCCTGAGATTACGGCAAATACATAACGGCCTAAAACACCGGCAACATAGCCCTTTAAAAGACCGAATTTGCTCTTTGCAAAAAGACCTGAAAGACCAAGTGCACCAAAAGCAAGGATGTAGTCAACGACTAACTGTGCGGGGAAAAGGATGTAAGGATCAATAAGCATCTGAAGGAAACCATAAGCAACGCCTGTGATTAATCCTGGAACAAGTCCGAAGAAATAACCGGGAAGGCAGGCTACAAGCATGGAAAGAAGAGTGATTGAACCGCCTGTAGGGAAATGGAAAACCTTGATGTTTGAAAGAACAGTTGCGAGTGCAATTGAAAGCGCACAAAATGCAAGCTGCTTAACAGTAAGAATAGACTTGCTCTTAGCTTCGTCCTTTTTGCTCTTCATAGCGATTAAAGCTGCTACGAGAAGAAGAACTACGATAACTGCGGCAAGAAGAACCTTGCCAAGGGTGGTGGGAACAAAGGTTACTTCGTCCCAGTCGTTTACGACTTTGTTTACTAACATAAAAAAATCCTCCTAGACTGCCAGGAGGGATCGAAAGGTATAGAAAATAAAGATATGCTTTATTTACGCTTCCTTACGCCGGTATTACCCGGTTCAAGTGATGAGGGTCAAGAAACTTTACGTTTCAATCTCAGCAATTGCTCCCCTAGCTAAATTTTATTTTTCTGTGTAAGTATATTCACAATGCTATAATAAGTCAATACATCAAATTGATTATTCGACTGAATTAGTTTATGCTACAAAAGGATTGATTGCTTTAAGGAAGGAGAAGGGCATATGTCGTATATAAGTATAAGCTTTGCAATATTAGTGGCTGTTTCGTTAATTATATATTACTGTATTCCGGGTAAATACCGCTGGTATGTTCTTCTTGCTTCAAGTCTTGTTTTTTATATTCTTTCAGGAAAACTTGCAGTTATAGCGATTCTTGTAACGGCTTCTTTGGCCTATGTTATGGCGCGATTAGCCGGGAAAAGTGCCTATAACACGAAGCTTTTATGGGCATCAATTCTACTGATTTTACTTCCCTGGATTACTGTAAGGGCTTTAGGCCTTTCAATCTTTTCAGGGATATTTCCCAAAGAGATTTCAATTCTTGGAATATCCTTTTATTCGCTGGAACTAATCTCATATATTACTGATGTATATAAGGGGAAAATTGAAGCCGAAACGAACTACCTTAGGTTTTTAACCTACGCTCTTTTCTTCCCTAAAATCATGCAGGGCCCTATATGCAGATACGAGGAACTTTCACCTAAGCTTTTTAAAGAGAGTTCTTTTGACTCCAAAAAGTTTTCATATGGATTTATGGAAATAATCTTTGGGGCATTTTTAAAGTTTTTGATTGCAGATAAGTGTAGACTCATAGCTGACCCTGTTTTTGATAACTTCATAGTCTATGATGGCCTTGATTTATGGATTGCACTGTTTTTATTTTTAGTTATTTTATATACTGACTTTCTTGCCTGTGTAATGATATGTAAAGGCGTTTCATCAATGTTTGGAATTGACCTTTTTATGAACTTTAAAAGACCAATGCTTGCAACATCTTTTAAACAGTTCTGGCAAAGATGGCACATAAGCCTTTCTAAATGGCTTTCAGACTACATTTACATTCCACTTGGTGGAAATAAAAAGGGACAGGTAAGAAGACTTATTAACCTTCTTGTTACCTTCCTTGTAAGCGCTTTGTGGCATGGAAGCAACAGCGGATTTTTAATGTGGGGACTTTTACAGGTTATCTATAGAATGACCGAAGAGGTTACACTTAAAGGACGAAAGGCTAATAAGTACCTTGGACGCTTTAAAGTCTGCTTTTTGTATGGAATATCAATGGCTTTCTTTAATTTGCCTACGGCCAAAGAAGGCTTTGACTACATAAGATGCATGTTCCACTTCACGGGAATTAGAAACTTTCTTGCAATCGGACTTATAAATCACGCAATGGGCTACAAGGAGTTTTTAATCCTTATCATTTCAATCCTTCTTCTTGTAATTAAAGAGCTTGCTAACGAGGCCGGGGTAAACTTTAAAAAAGTTCTTATCGAAAAGCCTTTTATAATAAGACTTTTATTTTATTTGATAGCAATAATGACGATTGTGTCATTTGGAACTTACGGATATGGCTTTAATTCAGCCGACTTCATATATGGAGGATTTTAATGAAAAAGAAAAATTTCTTCCTGATAAGAATGGCTGTCACAATAATAGTATTACTGGCAGTTTTATCCGCCTACTTTTACGTGATTAAGCCTAAATATGTTTACGGGGACGGTTTCCCTACAACATCGACTTTTAAAGGTTTTTATGAGAGCAAAAGAAACTCGTACGACCTTCTTTTTCTTGGATCATCTCACGGGACCTGCGCTTTTGATCCTAAAGTTATGGATGAGTATGATATTTCAAGCTATAACCTTTCCTGCGAGCAGCAGAATCTTTTTACATCCTATTACTGGCTTAAGGAAGCTTTGAAATATCAAAAGCCGCAAACTGTCGTTTTGGATGTGTATATGCTCTACCTTTTTGATGCGGATTCAATGAAGCCTACAACCGCAAACTGTACCAGAAAAGCCTTTGATTTTATGCGCTTATCACCCAATAAAATAAGTGCATGCATAAACGCTAAAAAGGTTGATAAGGAACTGTCACTAACCAGCATGCTGTTTCCAAATGTTATGTATCATACAAGGTGGAAGGAGCTGTCTTCAAAGGACTTTAGGATAAACTTTTCGGATGATCCGAACTTTTTAAGAGGTTTTTATCCGCTTGAAGGTCAGGGTGTTGAGGGCTTTGTTCCCATCGATGTTGACTACGAGGATGAAACAGTAAATCCCAATCCTCTTATGCTTGAATATCTTTTCAAGATAATGAAGCTTTGTGATGAAAAAGGAATAAAGCTTGTGCTTGTTTCAACGCCAACAGGATTTGAAACAAACAGCCAGCATCTTACTATGTGGTCTTTGGCTTCATTCTTTGGAAATGATGTCGATTTTATCGACTTTAACACAAAGCAGGTTTACGAAGAGTGTGGTTATGATTTTAGTAAAGATAACAACGATGATGACCACGCCAATAAATATGGTGCGAGAAAAATAACAGAATA
The DNA here is from genome assembly GCA_024403515.1 of Lachnospiraceae bacterium. GTDB lineage: Bacteria > Bacillota > Clostridia > Lachnospirales > Lachnospiraceae > UBA1258. The sequence goes on along the minus strand of JAKSRS010000029.1, from coordinate 2,305 downwards.
TATTGCTAAAGAGCTTAAATCCCAGCCATAGTGCTATATCCCTTTTTCCGGGAAACCGAAAAGAGGGATATCAGTAAGGACTCGGAGAGGCTCTTTTTCTTTTGCCTAATTGTAAACCTTTTGTTTACAATGCTTGCTTTTGAGACGGGGCGAAGATAAACTGACACTCACGGAATTGTAAACCGCAAACATCATTAGGTTTACAATCTGCATTATTCTGTGAGAGGTGATTTATATGAAAAAATCAGGAAAAATACAGTTCATGGTCTATTGCGGTCTTTTTACAGCCTTAATAGCAGCGGGAGCCTTTATTAAGATTCCTATCCCGGTTGTGCCATTTACCCTTCAGTTTCTGTTTACTATGATGGCGGGACTTTTGCTTGGAAGTAAGGCCGGAGCACTCAGCGTTTTGGTTTACATGATTCTTGGTCTTGCGGGGCTTCCGATATTTGCAGAGGGTGGCGGAATCGGATACATCTTCAAACCCAGTTTTGGATACATCATAGGATTTATATTAGGAACATATCTTACCGGGCTAATCGTCGAAAAGGCTTCAAAACTTTCTTTATTAACTATACTTGGTGCCAACTTTTCAGGTCTTTTAGTCGTATATGCAGTTGGAATGATTTACTACTACCTGGTTGCAAACTACGTAATAAATGTACCTATTGGAATCTGGCCTTTGATTCTTTACTGCTTTCTTCTTGCCGTACCGGGAGACATTTTGTTGTGTTTTCTTGGCGCAATACTCGGAAAAAGACTGATTCCCCTTGTAAGAAAGATGATCAGATAACAAGTCAAAAGAAAGAACAATTTATGATTAGATGACAAGTCAAAAGAAAAAACAATTAAAGAACAGGGAGATAAAGAAGATGGCTAAAGCGATTTTTGTTACGGGAACAGGAACGGATGTTGGAAAAACCTATGTTACCGGGCTCATTGTTAAAAAACTGGTAAGCGAAGGATGCGATGCTGCTTATTATAAAGCTGCTATGAGCGGAAATATCAAAAGGCCTGACGGAAAACTGATTCCTCAGGATGCTAGATTTGTTAAAGATATTTCAGGAATGAGACAGGAACTTGATGAAACCTGTCACTACATATACGAAACAGCCGTTTCACCCCATCTTGCTTCGAGGATTGAAGGAAATCCGGTAAGGATGGATGTTGTGAAAGAAGGATATAAGAAAGTATTTGATAAATACGAGTATGTAACAGTTGAAGGAAGTGGTGGAATCTTGTGCCCTATTTCTTTTGACGATGAAAAGATAATGCTTGAAGACGTCATAAGGGAACTTGGGCTAAAAACGATTATTGTAGCCGACGCAGGTTTAGGAACGATAAACAGCATCGTTTTAACGGCTGAATATATGAGAAATCACAATATTGACGTTAAGGGGATTATTTTAAATAACTGGACCGGAGGCCTTATGCAGGAGGATAACCTTAAGATGAGCGAGCTTTTAACAGGCCTTAAAGTTATTGCCAAAGTTAAGCCTGATGCTACTGAACTTGATATTGATATAGAAAAGCTTAAAGAAATTTATGAATAGAATTAAGGTTAAAGAATAGGTGATAGTATGATCTGGTATCCATATGAACAAATGAAGACAATGAAAGAACCCTATAAAATCGTTGACGCTAATGGCGCTTATATTTACACGCAGGATATGAAACTAATCGATTCGATTTCCTCGTGGTGGAGCGTTATTCACGGTTATAAGAATCCTAAAATAACTGAAGCAATAAAGAGTCAGGCGGATAAGTTTTCTCACGTAATGCTTGGCGGCCTTACCCATGATCCCGTGATGAAATTATCTGAAAAGTTGAAAGACTGGCTTCCGGGTGACCTTGATTACTGCTTCTTTTCAGATTCGGGAAGTGTTGCAGTTGAAGTAGCACTAAAGATGGCTTTACAGTTTTACGTGAATAAAAAGGACATGAAAAGAACCAAAATAATGGGGCTTACTCACGCTTATCACGGCGATACTTTTAAAACAATGGAAGCTGGTGATGACGAAGACTATCACTTCATTCTTGAAGCGTACGGGGAAAACAAAAATGTCATTCATATTCCAACGACAATAGAGGCGCTTGAAAATGCTTTTTATAACTACCATGAAGAGCTTAACTGTTTTATAGTAGAGCCTCTTTTACAGGGGGCCGGTGGAATGCGAATGTACGACATTTCCTTCCTGAAAAGAGCCCGTGAGCTTTGTGATGAGTACGGGGTTTTGCTAATATTCGATGAGGTTGCAACCGGGTTTGGAAGGACCGGTAACAGGTTTGTTTCAGATCTTGTGTT
>JAKSRS010000028.1 GCA_024403515.1 Lachnospiraceae bacterium | reverse complement strand
CACGTCTATGTGTAATAACAATAAACTGTGTATGCTTTGTAAGCTTATGAAGATACTTTGCAAAACGATCTACGTTGCTTTCATCCAAAGCGGCTTCAATTTCGTCTAACAGACAGAAAGGTGAAGGCTTGAGGTTCTGAATAGCAAATAGTAAAGCAATAGCTGTAAGTGCCTTTTCACCACCTGATAACTGCATCATGTTCTGTAGTTTCTTTCCGGGTGGCTGAGCGATAATGCGAATTCCTGCTTCGAGAATATCTTCGTCCTCGATAAGTTCAAGTGAACCCTTACCGCCTCCGAACAATTCTTTGAATACCTTATCAAACTCAGTATTAATATCTTTAAAGCTTTCTGCAAACTGCTTTCTCATTGCTTCATCAAGTTCAGCAATGATACCTGATAATGTTTCAGCCGCTTCAACAAGATCATCGTGCTGAGTCTTAATGAAGGTGTATCTTTCCATTAAGTTCTGATAATCTTCGATAGCGTTAACATTTACAGGACCAAGTTTCTTAATATCGTCCTTAACCTTGGAAATTTCCTTCTTCATTGCTGAGAGATCTGTCATTTCTTCGTCTCTCATTGTCGCTGCATTAGAAAGAGTAATCTCGTAGTTTTCCCACATGTAATTAATCTGAGAATCAATACTTTCTTCAAAACGTTCCTTTTGAGAGTTAAGTCTGAAGATTTCTTTATCAAGGTTACTTATAGTTGTTGAAAGCTCGTCTCTTGAATTAATGACCTGCTTTCTTGCTTCAGTAAGCTTATCGCGAAGTTCAATATCATCAGAAAGCTGAGTCTGTTTCTTGTCCTGGGAAGAATCGCTTTCAAGAATAGTTTTTTCTATTTCAGAAATATTATCCTGCTTTAAAGCAATATCCTCTTCGCCGGCTTTAATTTCATCTTCAACTTCTTTGGCATCGATTTCATATCTTCTGATTTCGTCTTCGATACGCATAAGGTTCTGACGAACGAAATCCTGCTTCTGTTCCATTTTATTAACTTCAAGATTCCAGTTAGATACTTCAACAGAAAACTCATTTTCTTTAATTCTGTTATCATCAAGTTCAGCCTGGAAGTTAGCAATATCTGCCTTTAAGTTTTCTTCAAGTTTTTCAGATTCAGTCAAGCTGTTAAGGCTTGTAACCTTATCGTTTTCGATGTCCTTAAGTTGCTTTTCAATATCAGCTTCTTCATTAGCAATATCAGAAGAACCTTTTATTACCTCGCCCTTCTTTTCAATTGCCTTGCTGACATTAATCTTAGCTGTATTCTGCTCAATGTACATTCTTTGTAACTGAGCTTTCTTTTCTTCTATTTCCATACGAAGTGAATTTCTTGAAGACTTAAGTTTTTCAATATCTTCAAGTAATTCATCCATATATTTAAGACTTTCTTTGGTCTGCTTTTCAAGTTCTTCGATTTCTCGACGTCTTCCCAAAAGATTGGAGTTATTCTTGAAAGCACCACCTGAAATAGCACCGCCGGGAACAAGAAGTTCACCTTCAAGAGTAACCATACGAATACCGTAGTCGTACTTTTTGGCAATAATGACAGCATTGTCAACATTATCAACTACAACAATACGTCCAAGCATTGCCTTGGGAACATCCTTGTACTTCTTATCACAGGAAACAAGTTCATCGGCCATTCCGATTACACCATTTTCCTTAAGTACTTCAGGTGTCTTAAATTCCTGAGGGTTAGTAATACTTGTCAAAGGAAGGAATGTTGCACGTCCAAACTTATTCTTTTTAAGGAAAGAAATCATCTTCTTGGCTGTGTTTTCATCATCAGTAACGATATTCTGAATATTACCGCCAAGTGCAGTTTCGATTGCAGTCTCATATTTGGAATCAACCTTAATAATATCTGCAACAACACCTATGATACCCTTAGTTACTTCCTTTTGTTCCATTACCTTTTTAACAGAACCGCCGTAACCTTCGTATCTTTCAGTAAGGTTAGATAAAGCTTCCAGTTTGGACTTATCCTGATGGTAAGAAACCTGCTTTTCTCTAAGTTCCTTATCTTTTAATGCAATCTTTTCTCTGATTTTTTCAACTTCAGCTTCCTGATCAGTTAATGCCTCATTAGCCTTATTGATTTTCTCTTCTATTGCTTTATATTCTTTTTCCAAAGAAGCAATAACTTCATCCTGCTGCTGTTCATCGGACTTAGCTTTAAGTAAACGTGAATTAAGCTCTGCCTTTCTAATGGCAATCTGCTCCTTCATAGTTTCAAAGCGTCCGATATCAGTTTTAATTGAAGCTCTTCTGTTAAGTTCTGAAATGATTGTATTCTTACCGGATTCAATCTTTTCGTTGAGTTCTTCAATCTTCTTTAATACACCATTTAGAAGCTCTGTCGCTTCTTCCTTGCTTTCAAGAAGAGACTTCATCATATTGTCGTCTTCAAGTTTCTGTGAAAGCGCAGCTTCTCTGTCCTTATTCTTGTTCTCAATATCCTTGCTTATGGAATCAAGTCGCTTTTTAAGACTTTCAGCGTTATTTTTGGAAGCATTAATCTTTTCTTTAAGTACTAAAATCTCACCTTCAAGCTTTTCTCTTAAGACACTTGAATTGGAAAGTTCATTTTTAGCACTGTCGATTCTTTCATTTAATTCATCAATTCTGTTTTCAAGCTTCTCATATTCATTCTTACTTGATTCAAACTTAGCTGAAGCTTCATTATATTCATCAGTTGAAAGCTTTAACTTCTCATTTGTAGAATCTAACTGACCTTTTAATCTGTCATTTTCAAGCAAAAAAACGTTTACATCCAAAGTCTTTAATTCATCTCTCTTTTTAAGATAAATTTTAGCAACTTCAGACTGTTTCTCTAAAGGTCCTACCTGCTTTTCAAGTTCGGACAAAATATCGTTTACACGTACAAGGTTGGCCTGCTCAGCTTCAAGTTTCTTTTCAGCTGTTTCTTTGCGGCGTTTAAACTTTACAATACCTGCAGCTTCATCAAAAAGTTCTCTTCTTTCTTCAGGCTTACCTGAAAGAATCTTATCAATCTGACCCTGTCCGATGATTGAATAACCTTCTTTACCAATACCTGTATCGTAGAAAAGCTCATTAACATCTTTTAATCGACAGACACTGCCATTAATAAGGTATTCACTTTCACCTGAACGATAAATACGTCTTGCAATTGTTACTTCATTGTAGTCAATGGCAAGCTGATGGTCGCTGTTATCCAAAGTTATGGCTACAAAAGCATAACTAAGAGGCTTTCTAAGTTCGGTACCTGAGAAAATAACGTCCTGCATGGACGCACCACGAAGCTGCTTGATACGCTGTTCACCAAGAACCCATCTTACAGCATCAGCAACGTTACTCTTACCCGAACCGTTAGGCCCTACGATACCGGTAATACCGTTTTCAAACTTAAATACTATTTTATTAGCAAAGGACTTAAAGCCCTGAACTTCAATACTTTTTAGATACATTGTCCCCTCCGGCAACAAATTTAGTTATTATCGAGTGCTTTCATTGCAGCAAAGGCGGCTGCCTGATGCGCTGCTTTTTTGGATGAACCTTTTCCGGTTGCCATCTTTATACCATTTATTACAACCTCTGCCTCAAAAACCTTTTCATGTTCAGGTCCTGACTGCGAAAGAATGTTATAGGCTATCTGACTACCCGGCTTCTCTTTATATATTCGTTCCTGTAAAAGAGTCTTGTAATCATTGAAAAGATCTTCTTTTTTAAGGTCCTTAAGAATATGTGCCATTACATAAGCCTTAGCATCTTCTATGCCCGAATCAAGATAAATGGCACCTAAGATAGCTTCAGTAACATCACAAAGAATAGAATCTCTTTCACGACCACCGGCAAGTTCTTCTCCTTTACCAAAGAAGATTAATTCGCCAAGGTTCATTCTTCTGGCACATATTGCCAAAGAAGGCTCACATACCATGGATGCCCTGGTTTTGGATAGAACTCCTTCAGGGTCATTTGGATATGTATTAAAAAGAAATTCACTCGAAATCATTTCAAGAACGGCATCGCCAAGAAACTCAAGACGTTCATAACAATTTCTTTTGTTAATTTTCATCTCGTTGGTATAGGAGCTATGGGTTAAGGCTTCAAGCAAATAGTTTTCATTTTTAAAACGATAACCTGTTCGCTCCTCTATTAACGAAACTACTTCGCTAACTGATTTATTCATGATTTGAAATCTCCATTTCAAAAAATGTGGGGTTTCACTAAGGAAACCCCTCAATTTTATTTAACAAGTGATCTAATGCAGTTAAGTGCGTCCTCTACTGTTGAAATGTTTGTTGCATCTTCATCAGTAATCTTAATATTAAAATGTTCTTCAACCCCCATAACGATTTGGAACAAATCCAAGGAATCCGCTCCCAAATCATCTACAAACGTAGAATCAAGATTAATCTCATTCACATCTACATTTAAAACCTCTGAGATAATCTTTTTTAATATATTAAGTTCCATTAGAACCTGCCTCACATTTCTAGTCAGTCTGACTTAAATTACTGCTGATTTTACCGCTGATATCCTGCTCCTTGAAAGGAATAACCTGAAGGATGGAATTTTTAATTTCAACGGATTTAGAACTTCCATGAGTCTTAATAACCAAACCATTAAGACCAAGAAGAGGTGCTCCGCCATAGTCTTCAAGAGAAAATCCTTTTAATGTTTTCTTTAAAGTAGGCTTTACAAGCAATGCTCCTATCTTACTCTTTAATGTAGACATAAGACCCTTCTTAATAACTGTTACGAGAGCATCAGCAACGCCTTCGTACATTTTAAGAATAACGTTTCCAACAAAGGCTTCGCATACGATAACATCGGCATCACCCTTAGGAATATCTCTTGCTTCAATACTTCCAATAAAGTTAATATCAGGACAATTCTTAAGAAGTGGATATGTTTCTTTAACAAGAGCATTACCCTTCTCTTCTTCGGCACCGATATTTACGATTGCAACGCGGGGATTTTTCACACCTACAATGTGCTCCATATAAATAGAACCCATCTTTGCAAACTGAACAAGGTGTGTAGCTCTTGCGTCGACATTGGCACCACAGTCAATAAGTAAAGAAACTCCATTAACATTAGGAATAAGCGGGGCTAACGGAGGTCTTTCTACACCTTTAATTCTTCCAACGATTACCTGACCGCCTACAAGAATTGCTCCTGAACTTCCTGCAGATACAAATGCATCAACAGTTCCATCCTTAGTAAGTTCCAAACCTTTAACAATAGAAGAATCTTTCTTCTTTCTGATTGCCATTACCGGGGGTTCGTTAGGATCAATAACTTCCTCGGCATTTACAATAACAAGCCTGTCTTCAGGATATGTATACTTGGAAAGCTCGTTTTTAATAGCTGCTTGCTGTCCTACAAGCCAGACCTTAATCTTATCTGATTCATTAAGTGCATCTACTGTTCCCTTAACAATTTCAGCAGGTGCATTATCGCCACCCATGGCATCAACACATACTCTCGCAAATTCGCTCATAAGATACTCCTCATCGCATAAAAACTATCATTTCTAATATACTAAAATAGGGCAGAAAAAGCAAGAAAAAAGGCTTCCGTTTACACGGAAGCCTTAAGGTTTTCAATAGAATTAGTCTACAGCTACGATTTCCTTCTTGTTGTAAGAACCGCAAGCCTTGCAAACTCTGTGAGGCATCATTAATTCGCCACACTTAGAGCACTTTACTAATGTAGGAGCGCTCATTTTCCAGTTAGCTCTTCTCTTATCTCTTCTACCTTTGGAAGATTTATTCTTAGGACAAATAGACATCTTTACACCTCCTTATTATACGCGTTAAAAATATCTTGAATTGCTGCCATTCGAGGATCGGGGACAAATCTGTCACACCCGCAGTCGCCGTCATTTAAGTTGTAGCCACATTTAAGGCATAACCCCTTACAATCCTCTTTGCAAAGAATCTTCATCGGCAGACTCATAATCAATTCATTGTTGATAAGCTTTGTAGTATCAAGTTCATAACCGTCCATGAATTCTTCCTGTTCCATCAGGTCCTCTTCACTACAGTTATCGGGTTCAATAAAATCGGCATCAATATCAACTTTAACAACAGTCTCAACTTCCTTTAGACATCTGGCACAAGGAATTGCAAGCACTGGTTCAAAAGAACCCCTTACATTAACTTTACCATCGTCAGAAGATGAAATTGTAAAATTAATATCTTCTTTGGTTACAATCTTATAACCTTCAAACTCTTCATTTTCATAGGAAACTGAAAGGTCTGCGACTTTATTGTGAACCTTGAAGTACTCGGTAAGATTGATTAACATATTACCACTCCTATCCACACTTAAACTAGTATACTCATGAGCATTTCTTTTGTCAACAACATTTTACTCTTAAATTTAACAATCACACAATCACTTGTATTGACTATGAAAGCTGAGACTGAACAGCTGTAAGAGCAACTACACCAACGATATCTTCCCAAGAACAACCTCTTGAAAGATCGTTTACAGGTTTAGCGATACCCTGAAGCATAGGTCCGTATGCTTCGGCCTTACCAAGACGCTCAACAAGTTTGTAACCAATGTTTCCTGCATCAAGGTTAGGGAAAATAAGTACGTTAGCACGTCCTGCAACTTCTGAGCCGGGAGCCTTAGCCTTAGCAACCTTGGGAATTAAAGCTGCGTCAGTCTGAAGTTCACCATCAAGGCAAAGTGAAGGATATTCTTCATGAGCGATTCTTGTTGCTTCAACAACCTTGTCTACAAGTGCATGCTTAGCACTACCCTTTGTTGAATGTGAAAGCATTGCAATGATAGGCTTGGCACCAACAAGTGTCTTAAAGCTTTTAGCTGATGTATCTGCAATTGCTGCAAGTTCCTCAGCAGTAGGATCCTGATTTAATCCGCAGTCTGCAAATAAGAAGGTACCGTCTGCACCTAATTCACAGTCCGGAACATCAAGAATAAAGAAACCGGATACAAGTTTTACACCGGGAGCTGTTTTAAGAATCTGAAGTGAAGGTCTTAAAACATCAGCTGTTGCATGGCAGCATCCTGCAACCATACCGTCAGCATCATTGGCCTTAACCATTACTACACCAAATGTAAGATAATCTGTAAGAAGGATTTCTCTTGCTTTTTCAAGAGTCATACCTTTAGCTTTTCTTGTTTCATATAAAAGATTAACGTACTCTTCCAACTTATCACAGGTTCTGGGGTCAACGATTGTTACACCATCAAGGTCAACCTCAAGCCAGATAGCACCACCATTAATCTTTTCTGCATCACCAACCATAATAATGTTGGCAATACCTTCTTTAATTATATTAGCAGCTGCAATAAGCACACGTTTGTCATTTGTTTCAGGTAAAACTATAGTTCTTTTATCCTGTCTTGCCTTCTCTTTAATCTGATCAATATATGACATTTCTTTCCTCCCAATCCACAATCGATTGTTAAATTTTATACTTGGATTATACACTATTAATAAGCCTTGAAAAGTACCAAATTAAGCCCATTTTGTACTTAATTAAAAACAATTCGATTGTTAAAAAACTAACGTAAAATCAACCTTTCTGGCATGTTTGTTATTTAACAAACTTTAGTCTCAACAACTTGCAAAATAACCTTAGTCTTAAGTATAATAATCGTGTATTTTCTAGTTTCGCCAAGGGAGATTGTTATGATTACAGCAGCAATCGTTGCGGAATTCAATCCGCTTCACAATGGACACAAATATTTAATAAATGAAGTCAAAAGAAAGCTTAACGCCGACCGAATAATCGTCATCATGAGCGGCGACTACGTTCAAAGAGGCGAACCTGCTATCCTTAATAAGTATACAAGGGCTAACATGGCAACTTTAGAAGGAGCCGATTTAGTTCTTTTGCTTCCAACACTCTATTCTTTATCAGGTGCAGACCTTTTTGCACTTTCAAGTGTTTCCATACTTGATAAATTAGGTTGTGTTGACTATCTGTGTTTTGCAAGTGAATGCGGTGATATTAACCTTCTTGACGAGATTTGTGAAAAAGTAAATTCAAACGATTATAAAATAAGTAATGATATCAAGCTTCTTATCAGTCAGGGAATGACCTATGCCAGGGCAAGAGCAACGATTTTCCCCGAATATAGTGAAGTGCTTGATAAATCCAATAACATCTTAGCACTTGAATATATCAGAGCAATTAAAGCACTTAAAAGCACAATAAAACCATTTACCATCAAGCGTCTTGGAAAGGATTATAACGATTCAAGTGTAAATAACGAAACCAATGCATCTGCCACGGGGTTACGGTCTCTTCTTTTAAAAGAAACTTTAAGTTTAGATGAAATTCACTCACAGATACCGGAAGAATCTTTTAATTTCCTTAAGTCTTTAAAAGACCTTCCATTAGTTGATTTGGATATGTTTAGCAGCGAAATCTACTACTCTGTTCTTTCAAATATAGACAGACTAGAAAATTTCCTCGACGTCAGTGATGCCCTTTCCAATAAAATAAGAAACAATCTGATGGAATTTGATAAAGCAACCGATTTTATCGAGCTTTTAAAAACTAAAGATTTAACCTATTCAAGACTATCCCGTGCTCTTATGCATATTCTTTTAAATATAGAGCTTACCGCGGATGAAGCCAGGGATTCTATCGATAAGCTTAATCACATCAGAATTCTTGCTATGAATAAAGAAGCGGGCGATTTGACTGCAGCAATAAAAAGAAACGCCAAAATTGAACTTATAACTTCTGTTCCTAAAGCATCTGATAATTTTAACGATGTTGAAGATTATCTTTTTAAGCTTGATTTAAAGGCTTCAACGCTTTACGATCACGTAGTTTATAAAAAATACGGCATAAAGCCCATACACGAATATTCCAAGAAATTTTCTACCAAATAAAATAACCGGATAATCACCAGTCGGAAGCGACCTGATTATCCGGTTTAATTTTTACAAAAACAAAACTAATGCTTCATTTAAAAAGAAAATACTTTCTTTAGTTCTTAAATGAATGAATGGGAGCAGGAATTCTACCCTGTCTGTTGACAAACGCATCACATGAGTAAGGATTTACAGGCATAACAGGTGCATCACCAAATAAGCCACCCATCTTTACTACATCTCCAACTGTCTTTCCAATTGCAGGCATAAGTCTTACTGCAGTTGTCTTTTGGTTGATCATTCCAATTGCCATTTCATCGGCAATGATACCTGCGATTGTAGTTTCTTTAGTGTCACCCGGAATAGCAATCATATCAAGACCAACAGAACATACACAGGTCATGGCTTCAAGTTTTTCAAGACTTAAAGCGTTAGCGTTTACGGCATCAATCATACCCTGGTCTTCAGAAACAGGAATAAAGGCACCTGAAAGACCACCAACATATGAAGAAGCCATTACTCCGCCCTTCTTAACCTGGTCATTTAATAATGCTAAAGCTGCTGTTGTACCGGGAGCACCAGCGTACTCAAGACCGATTTCACAAAGGATATCGGCAACTGAGTCACCAATTGCAGGTGTAGGCGCAAGTGAAAGGTCTACGATACCAAAAGGAACGTTAAGTCTTTTAGATGCTTCTTTGGCAACAAGCTGACCTACTCTTGTAACCTTAAATGCTGTCTTTTTAATAGTTTCGCAAAGAACTTCAAATGACTCTCCTCTAACCTTTTCAAGAGCAGTCTTTACAACGCCGGGACCTGAAACACCAACATTAATAACGAGGTCTTTTTCAGTTACACCGTGAAAAGCACCTGCCATAAAGGGGTTATCATCGGGTGCATTACAAAATACTACAAGCTTGGCACATCCGGGAAAATCGCATTCGTTTGTAACGATAGCTGTTTCCTTAACGATATGACCCATAAGTCTTACGGCATCCATATCGATACCGGTTTTGGTTGAACCAACATTTACTGAAGAGCAAACTCTGTTGGTCTGCTTCAAAGCTTCAGGAATTGAACGAATTAAAAGTTCATCAGAAGGAGTCATTCCCTTGGAAACAAGGGCACTGTAACCACCAAGAAGGTTAACACCTACTTCAGTTGCTGCTTTATCCAAAGTTTTGGCAATCTTTACATAATCATCTGTTGTTTTGCAGGCAGCTGAACCGATCATTGCAATAGGTGTAACCGAAATACGCTTATTTACAATCGGAATCCCGTATTCATGAGAAATATCCTCGCCTGTCTTAACAAGGTCCTTGGCAACTGTGCAAATCTTGTTATAAATATTGTCACAAAGCTTATCTACATTTGAATCAATGCAGTCAAGTAAGCTAATACCAAGAGTAATGGTTCTAACGTCGAGATTTTCTTTTTCAATCATCTCGTTAGTTTCAATAACTTCATTAATATTAATCATCTTCTTAAAGCCCTTCCTTTAGATTCTGTGCATGGAATTGAAAATATCTTCCTGCTGGCACTTAATAATAACGCCAATCTCTTCTCCAATTGCTTTAAGTTCAGACTGAATAGTAGCAAGCATCTTTTCTGACTTGTTGGCATCAACAATCATCATCATGTTGAAATAATCCTGAACAATAGTCTGTGAAATATCAAGGATATTAATATTATTATCAGCAAGATATGTACATACCTTGGCAATAATACCTACCGTATCTTTTCCTACTACAGTGATAATAGTTTTGTTCATTACATTTATCTCCTTAAAGTTATATTTCAATTGCCGGAAGCGGACAATCTCTCTTGGCTACGTATAAAGGAAAATCATTTCCATTATAGGGCGTGTCAGATGCGGTAATTTCAAGTCTGACAGTTTCAAAAGCAAGTTCCGGGATATTGTTCTCTTTACTTAAATGTCCAAGAATAATTCCCTTAATATTGTCATGTAAAAGCCTTGATATAAGCTTTCCGGAATTTTCATTTGATAAGTGTCCTCGGTCACCGAGTATACGTTTTTTAAGGTAATAAGGATAAGGCCCCACCTCGAGCATCCTTATATCATGATTAGCTTCGGCAAGTATTAAATCCATTCCCTGCAGACTGCCGACTGTATATTCATCATATACACCAAGGTCTGTTATAACTGCAACCTTTTTATTTTCACACTTTACTCTGTAAGCGCATGGCTCATTGGCATCGTGCGAAACCTTCATAGGATCGATAATCAAATCCTTTACGGTAATCTTCTGATCTGTTTTTATTGGCAAAAGAAGGCTTTCATCAATTTTTCCGAGTGACGAAGAAGCTCTTATTCCGTTTAAAGTGCCTTCAGTTGCGTAAATTGGGATGCCATATTTTCTCGATAAAACTCCGAGTCCCGCAATATGATCGGAATGTTCGTGAGTTACAAAAATACCATCAAGTTCTTCAGGCTTAACATCAAGTCCTAAAAGTCCGTCAATCGTTCTTTTGCCCGAAATACCTGCATCAATCAATATATTGGTGCAATCAGACCCTATGTAAATACAGTTCCCCGAGGATCCGCTTGCGATACTGCACATTCTCATAAAAAACTATTATTCCTTCCAATAGATTTCTAGAACATCTCCATTAGAAATCGGATCCATGTAAACAGCATCATGTCCGTTATGCTTGGTTACAACACCGCTTCCCTGAGGTTTGGAAAGGTCAAAATCAATATAATCAAAAACATCTACAAAAACATAGCCTGCTTTACCGGAAAGTGTAACCGTTTTACCGTTTACAACAACACTAACCGATGTATTAGTCACCGGCTTATTTTCCTCTTTGGAACTTTCTATAGAAGACTTCTCAGGAGTGGAACTTTCTTCAGACTTTTCTTCAGTCTTATAGTCTTGTGCTTCAGCATTTAAAGCCGAACTTTCTGAATATGATGAATAGTCACCATCCAAAGGCAATCTGATATCAAAGTTTTCATAAATCTTTGTTGTATCGTCTGAAAGAACATTGTTAACAACAAGTCTTGTATCAAGTGAAAGATCCAAAGCCTTTAATATCTGTTCTCTTGAACAGTAATCTTCGATGACAACAATGTCATCATCCATGATTTCATAATCTCCGGTTACGAAGTTACCATTAACAGTAACCGGTCTTGGTATTGATAAAGCCTTGCCGTCAATGACAAGTTTCAAATCATTACCATATTCAGGAAGTGAATCAACACGAATTCTTGCCTTAACTCCGGCAGTAGATTCTGTGATTACAATCTTATCATTCAATTTAACCTTAACGGTTACATCTGCAGGCTTATCGTTTACTGTAACAACAGCCGCCTCACCAAGTGAGCCTTTGGCAATCTTGGACTTCCCATTTACAGAGTATGTAAGCGCCTTTCCTCTTTTAGGGAAAAGGCCATCATTAGGAAATTCAGCCGAAACAGCAACGTCAAGTACTGTAACATTTCCGTTATCGTACATCTTTACTCTCTTGCCGTTAAATGTAACATACATAAGGTTATTGGCATTTTCATAGTAATTTAAACAAATACCAACGGGAGTAACAAGTAATGAGGTCTTTTCAATAGAGCTGTCAGCAAAATCAATCTTGCCCATAACTTCAGAACCTCTTAGTGCTACACGCTCTTTAACTATTCCAAGTTTGGCAGCAAGCTTTTGTGTATATCCAGAAATAATACCGCCACCACCGACAACGAATACGGCACTAACTGCCTTGCCGCCGTTAAGTCTTATAATTTCTTCGGCAACAAGTTCGACTTCCTTGTTAACATCAGCATCAATAACATTTAAGACTTCTTCTCTGGAAATAGTCTGGGGAAGCCCCATAATATCTTCATATTCGATAGTCTCATTATTGTCGCTGTCTCTTTTAATTTTTTCAGCCATATCAAAGTCTACAAGACAATGAAGGGCAATTGTTTCAGTTATGGCATCACCGGCCATGGGAATCATACCGTATGCTACTATACTTCCATCTTTAGTGATTGAAATATCGCTTGTACCGGCTCCAACATCCACAAGGGCAATGTTTAACATTCTGAATTTTTCAGGAATAGCAACTGAAATAGCCGCTATAGGTTCCAGTGTAAGGTTAGCAACTTCAAGACCTGCAAGTTCAACTGAACGATACAAGCCATCAACAACATCATCAGGAAGAAATGTTGCAATAATATCAGCACCAATCTGGTTGGCTTTATGGCCCAAAAGATTACCAATCTGTGTTTTGTTCATATAGTATTTAACTACTGAATAACCAACACAGTAAAACTTCATATCAGATTTATTTTCAGCCTGGAATTCACGATATGCTTTTTCAACGCCAAGGCTCATAAGATTAGTAATGTCTTCAGCCTTAGTCTCTCTGCTTTCTGAAAAAACAAGATCAACATGAGTATCAAGAGTCTGTAAAACTCTACCAGCGGCAGCAATACAAACCTGCTTTAATGATAATCCGGATTCACTCTCGCAGGCTTCTTTAACCTTTTTAATAGTCTCAGCAACCTGACCAATGTCATGAATCTGACCATCAAGCATGGCTCTTGTTTCATGTTCAATTGATTTTTGTGAAATTACGACAAACTTATCTCTTTCCTTGTAACCGACCGTCCCCACGATACTTCTTGTTCCAATGTCCAGACCAAATACAGTTTTCTTTTCGTCCAAATTAAAATTCATGTAAATTCGCCCTTATCTGTTTATTTGTTGATTCCTCATCCATGGAATTATCAATCACTACATCCGATGACTGTCTAAAGAAGTCATCCGAAAGCTGAGATTTAAAAATGGAGTCTATTTTCTCGTCAGAATATCCGCGAGATTTCTTTAGTCTTTCACGTCGTACATCTTCACTTGCATAAATATACCACATTTCGTCAACAATTTCTCTATATCCACACTCAATTAATAAAGCTGCTTCAATAAAAAAGTAGTTAACAGTGTTTTCTTCCCTAAGTTTGGCGATTCTATCCACTATATAATCCTTAACCTTGGGATGAACTATGTCATTCACCTTGCCTAATAAAGATTCATCCGAAAAGACTATAGAAGCCATGAGTTTTCTATCAATCTCTCCGTCCGAAGCAATAATCCTGTCGCCCAAAAGATCAATTAAAGGCTGATAGCAGGAACCACCCTTTTTCTGAAGGCTGGCAGCCAGTGAATCCGCATAAATTATTTCACAATTATAATTAGAAGAAATAAAGCCAAGAACACTACTCTTTCCTGCCCCTACTCCTCCGGTTATTCCGATAACTTTCATTACTTAGCCTCGTACCAGTTATTTCCAAAATGAGCATCTACTTCAAGATTAACAAGTAAGTTTGCAGCATTTACCATTTCAGTTTTAATTATATCCATAACCTTTTCTTTTTCCGATTCCTTGGTTTCAACCAAAACTTCATCGTGAACCTGGATAAGAAGCTTGGATTCAAGGTTTTCAGCCTCAAGTCGGTTAAAGATATTAATCATTGCAATCTTCATGATATCAGCAGCTGTACCCTGAAGTGGTGCATTCATTGCAACTCTTTCGCCAAAAGAACGCTGCATGAAATTCGAAGCCTTAAGTTCAGGAATTGGTCTTAAGCGACCAAATAAGGTTTTGGCACTTCCACAAGCCTTGGCATCTTCGATACATGAATCCATAAATCCCTTTACTGCAGGGAATTCCTCAAAATAATCTTCAATATACCGCTTGGCCTCAGATACCGAAATACTTAAGTCCTGGCTTAGGCCATATGAACTGATTCCGTATATGATACCAAAGTTGACCGCCTTGGCATTTCTTCTTTGAAGGTCAGTAACCTCTTCGAAAGGAACGTGAAATACCTTGGATGCGGTACTTCTATGAATATCTTTATTGTTCTTATATGCATCAATTAACTTTTCATCGTTTGAAAAATGAGCCATTAATCGTAATTCAATCTGAGAATAGTCCGCATCGAGAAAAACAAATCCATCCTTGGGGACAAAAACTTTTCTAAGCTGTCTGCCAAGCTCAGTTCTTATTGGAATATTCTGAAGGTTAGGCTCAGTCGAGCTGATTCGTCCGGTTGCCGTGATGGTCTGATTAAAATGAGTATGAATTCTTCCATCTTCTTCAATATAACCATAAAGACCATCTGCATATGTAGACTTAAGCTTTGTTAAAGTTCTGTACTCAAGAATATCCTTTACGATAGGAGCCTCAGGCGCAAGTTTTTCCAAAACATCGGCCGCAGTTGAATAGCCGGACTTCGTTTTTTTGCCAAAAGGAAGTGAAAGCTTTTCAAATAAAATTTCCCCAAGCTGTTTAGGCGAATTGATATTAAACTTCTCTCCCGCAGCTTCATAAATTCGACTTTCAAGCTCTTCGATGCTACCCTTTAATGACTCACCATACTCGGTTAAAGCCTGACCATTCACCTTGATGCCTTCAGTTTCCATTGAATAAAGGACAAAAGAAAGTGGCATCTCAATATTATAATATAAATCCTCCATTCCCATTTCCTTGACCATGGAATAGAGTTTTTCGTACGAGTCAAAAGCGTTTCTTGAAGACAAAGCACAGTAAGATAAAGGATTAGAAATCAAAGTCTTGATATCTTCAGTATATCTTTCAAGGTAGTATTCACCAATATATGTAATAGGATAATCGCCCTTTAACGGGTCAACTAAATAAGCAAGAATCTCAACGTCTTCAAAGCCTTTTTGGTATTTTCCAAGGAAACTGTAACTATCCTTAATCTTGTATGTAATAACCTTCGAAATGTCTTTAACGCATTCTTTAATGCGCGATGAAAGGTAATCGCAGGTAATAAATCCTCCAACCGGGATATAAACAGTTTTAGACTCAGTTGAAATAGAGATACCCTCTGATCCATTTGCGGCAAAAGAAGCTTTTTCTAAAGACTTCAGCGCTTCAAGGAAGTTTTCTACCTCCGAAAAATCTTCTATAGTTTCAAACGCAACTTCATACAGGTCTTTAGAAGATGAAGTATCTGAAGTACCCATACTCTCAAGCTTAGTAATAATGCTCTTTAAGGAATACTTTCTAAGTACATTTAAAGAATCGTCATTTAAAAAGCCCTGACATCTGGCCTCATTAATATCCGCCTCAACGGGCGAATCAATGTTTATCGTTGCAAGTGTCCTTGAAAGAAAAGCAATGTCTTTATCATTAATAAGATTTTCCTTAAGCTTACCCTTCTGCTCTTCAATATGCTCGTAAACACCTTCAAGGTTGTTATATTTTAAAATCAAATCAGTAGCAGTCTTAGGACCAACCTTGGTAACACCGGGAATATTATCGCTTGAATCACCCTGAAGAGCCTTCACATCAATAAACTGTAAGGGCGTAACCTGATATTCTTCTAAAACATCCTTGGGATAATAATTAAAAGTCTCAGTTTTTCCACCAAAAGTTTTGGGGATTGAAATCTTAATATGTTCATCCGAAATCTGAAGAAGGTCCCTGTCACCGGAAAGCAGTGTTACTTCATAGCCTTGCTTCTGATAACGTTTCGCAAAGGTTCCTAAAATATCATCAGCCTCGTAACCGGCCTTTTCGACAATAGTTATCTTCATAGCTGACAAAACTTCCCTGATAATAGGAAGCTGCATACGAAGTTCCTCGGGCATAGGTTTTCTGGTACCCTTATACTCCTTAAAAAGCTCATGCCTAAAGGTAGGAGCCTTAACGTCGAAGGCAACAATAATGTAGTCGGGATTTTCATCAGCCATGACTTTAAAAAGGATATTTAAAAAACCGACAATTGCATTAGTATAAACACCTTCACTGTTACTAAGTAAAGGAACACCATAAAACCCTCTATTTAAAATTGAATTTCCATCAATAAGTAATAACTTTTCCATACATTCTCCGATTTATGCTAAATACATTTTCCTATGATAAGGAAAAGAATATAAATATTGCTATCGCAACTATCACAGATAAGAAACCTGCTATAGAAAGAAAAATAACAAGATTTCTAACCTTTATCGCTTTTAGTGAACTATTTATCTTTTCGCTTAGTTCCTTATTCAAGTCAAAAGTACCGTTCTCTTCAAGCTTATTTAAGCCCTGAGATACCATGAACTGAATAGTCAGTTCTTCTTTACAAGAGGGACAGTTTTCAATATGCGAAAGAAAGTCTAAGACCTCATCTTCGTTTAACAAATCCCCCATATAGTCGTTAATCATCTTCTCGTAGTCTTTGCACGTTAGTTCGTTACTTTTAGACATAAACTCACCTTTATTACAGACTTTTCACTTTTTAAGAACATAGTAAATCCATATTTACACACTTTATATCATACCAAAAAAAAAGAACCTTTGCATTATAAATGCAAAGGTTCTTGGAATATTAATTTATTAAATTATTTCTTCTTTGTGTATGCTTTAATACAAACATCGTAAGGAGACGCTTCTGCGTAGCTACCTTCAACTGCATAAGAATACTTCTTGCTATTTTCAGGTTTCTTATAAAGATGAGCTACACCAAAGTTAATCGTATCATCTGTATCAATTTTCACTCGAGATGAACCACTTGTTGTAACAACTATAGAGAACTTCTGATTCTTCTTAAGAGTAACGGGTGATTTGAGTTTTACATACATATTCATATTATCTGATGTATAAGAATATGTTCCCTTTAATGTAGCAACCTTTTTACCCGATTTGGGCTTTCCTGTTGAACATCCGGTATAGATCTCTACAACATATTTTTCACCCTTCTTTGCCTTACACTCAAATGATACAGCACCTAACTTCTCAGCTGCCTTAGCTGTAAACATATTAGCCAAAGGGAAGTTGCCGGTAAAGTAATCATTATAAGGCATTGAATCGCACTGATATGTACGCTTATAATTGTCCTTAGATGCATTCACACCTTCAATAAAGGTAAATTCACAAGCTGTCTTATCATAATAAGAAAGGTAGAAATAACCCTTATCAGCAACAGAAGTTCCCCAACTGTTTCTCATAATCCAGGCACCATTCTTAGAAGGTTTTGTGGTAAAGTTTGATTTGGAATACTTATCATCCCATCCAACAAGAATAACATCATGGTTGGTACCCCTGTTAACCGGATTATAGATAGCGCCAGTTTTCATATTAGTGCATCCGGGATAATTTGCATAATAAGAAACTTTAACGGCACCATACTTCATGATAGCTTTTTTAATATCTGTAACTGTAGGACTCTTAAGTTCAACATAATTCTGAATATTAACAGCATTAGCACCATAAGCGAGCTTAGAACTAAGTTTCTTAAAAGCATACTTGTTCATATTAGTTGCTGTATACTTAAGAGTTGAAGACTTCTTCTCTTCAAGACCAACTGCTCTATTAACCATTGCGTTAACAGCAAGGTCTGTTGTACCACCCATCTCAGGTTTAGAGATGAAGATAGACATAGAATAATTATCTTTACCAAGATATCCAATAGGATCTTTTCCGGGATGATAATAAGCACCACTTACAAGCTGTACTTCGGAAAGATTGATAGAGTCTTTAACTTTAGAATTCTTAATAGCTGAAATTTCTAAAGCTCCAAGAGCTGCATGAGCCCAGCAAGTACCAAAATTTCCCTGGTCACGAATAGCAGGAAGCTTATAGCCTAACTTCTGCTTTCTGGGGTCATACTTTGAAGGAAGGCTTGCGCCATCAAGAGAAGCCATTGATAAAGATGCTTCTTCAACAATGCCTGTTGACTCTTTACCAACAACATTAAGATGTCCATAAGGACTGGGAGTAGTTACTTCAGCAGCATCTGTATTTGAATATATTGATGCACGCTCAAATGTAGCCGCATTTGCGCTCACTGAAGGAACCACCATTGCAAGAGCTAATACAAATGCAATAGATGATTTCAAAAATCTTTTCATATTTTTTCCCTTTCATATTAAGATTGTTTATTGCAGAAAATATTTTATCAGAAATAAAACAAAATTAAAATAGTTTTAATCAAAATAGTTTTATTTGTTTTGGTACTTCATCTCGCTTTCTGCTTGTCATACTGCCTCTTTTAAAGTAAAAAAAGGCCTTTGCATTTTATATGCAAAGGCCTGCAAAAATCAAACTTTATTTACTAATCTTAATTGCCTTAACAGAAGACCATGCTCCATAATATTTCTTGGATGATGATTTCTTGTAAGGTCTGACTTTGACATAATATGTCTTTCCCTTTGTAAGATTTTTAATCTTAACAGAGGTTTCTTTTGTTGTGATAGTCTTAACTTTTGCAAACTTTTTATCAGTTGAATATACAACCTCATAACCGTTTGCTTTAGAACTCTTTGAATACTTAATAGATAAAGCCTTGGATGAAGAATTCTTAGCTGCAGTTATCTTTGCAGGTTTAAAGTATCCACACTTCACAGCGGCTTTGGCTGCTTTAGTCTTAGAACCATTTACAGCTACAACCTTGTAAGTATATAACTTTCCTTCATGTGACTTAGGTGTTTTATCCTTATAGGATACAACTGAGCCCTTTCCAATCTTGGCTACAACCTTGTTGTCTCTGTATACCTTGTATCCCTTAGCATTCTTGGACTGAGTCCACTTAAGAATAATACCATCATCTGATCCTGTAGCTGTTGAAATCTTAAATGAACCAAGCTCACTACTTGATGAAGAACCGGACTTGTTAGCTAAAGCCTTGATTGCGAAGTTATTACTATAAGTGCTATAGCTATTACTATAAGGTGACTTATAGAATGACACGCCGGATTTCACTTCATCACTCTGATACATCGTAAATGATCCAAAGCCGACTGAGCCATATGAACCATACTTTATAGAACATCCATTAGAAAGTTCAAGAACAACGCTGTATTTATCGCCCTTTGAAACACTTACAGGTGAATCCAAAGAAATCATAAATGTTGCTTCAGCTGCATCCTCTTTAAACTTACCTGACTTGGTGGCAGCAAGCTTTCCTGACACAGGATTTGAAGATGAACAACCTGTATAAACCTTAACCTTATATGTGGCACCCTTATTATATGAACCTCTAAACTGAACAGCTCCTATCTTATCGTTTGCAGTTGCAGTAAAGATATTAGCGAAAGAATATCCATCATATGCATAGTTGCTAAAAGTATAAGGTACGGAATCATACTGATATATCTTCTTATAATCCTTAGAAGCTAAATTAGCATCATATACAGAGAATCTCTGAGCAGATGATTCTTCATATGACATATACATAAAGCCCTGATCGAGAGTATATGTACCCCAGCTGTTTTTAACAATCCAGGCACCGTTTTTAGAGGGCTTATGGTTGAAGTTATCTCTTGAATAATTATCATCCCAACCAACGATACATACAGCATGGTTAGAAGAAGTATAGCCATAGGCATTATTGTATGCACCCTTCTTACCATTAGAAGCTGAACCAAAGTCATGATAATATGAAACCTTTACCGCACCATACTTCTCAATCGCTGACTTGATGTCATCCTTGGTAGGATTTTTCATTGTATAGAAGTTATCCAACACAGCATACTGGTTATTATAGCAGTATTTTGAAGGAAGCTTCTTAAATGAGTAATTGTACATATTTGAATATGCAAGTTCAGAATACTTACTTTCATCCATAAGACCGGCTCTCATACTTAAGGCATTAGCTGCCAAAGTATCATTACCGCCGATACCCTTAGAAAAGTTTGTAATGTAGTAATTATCTTTTCCAAGATATCCTACAGGGTCTTTACCTGAATGGAAATAAGCCTGATTTGCAAGCTGAAGTTCTGATAAATTAATAGAACTGCTAGCCTTGTGATTTTTAATTAAATCAATTTCAAGGCAGGCAACAGCTGCATGCGCCCAGCATGTACCATATGAACCCTGATCTCTTACAGCAGGAAGCTTATATCCTAATGACTGCTTTCTGGGATCATAAAGAGACTTGTGTGATGATGCGCCATCTACACTAATGCCGGTAGCATCCTGAAGCTTGTAACATGCATCATACATGTTATCTTCTTCAAACTCCACATAACCTAATGCTCTGATAAGAGAACTATAGTAAGCTTCTCTTTCTTCTTCACTAAGTTTGGCAATCTCCGCCTGAGAAAGAACATCCTCATGAGGTTCATTCCAGTCAGAAACCGCAGCATTTGCAGATACAGGTGTTAATAAAAACATCATAGCAAATGCCAAAATGACTGATAAGCCAAATTTTCTTTTCATTATACCACCCTTTCGTATTTCGATTTTTGCATATAAAACGATATCAAATAGAAACAAATATTGCAACTAAAAACATCAAAATACAATAAAAATCAACAAAAAAGCAACCCCAAGGGTTGCTTTTAATGCCGGCAGTGGGACTTGAACCCACACGACGTTGCCGCCAACAGATTTTGAGTCTGCCTCGTCTGCCATTCCGACATGCCGGCATTGCCATAACAGCTAGTGTGTATATTATCACATATTGTCTCAATTGTCTAGCAAATTAGATATTCTCAATCTGCCAATCTATAGGCTTAATTCCATTAGCTTCCAAAAATTCGTTGGCCCTTTTAAAATGACCACATCCAAAGAAACCGTTATAGGCTGAAAGCGGGCTTGGATGAACTGTTTCAAGTACAAGATGCTTAGGATTTGTTATAAGTTTCTTCTTGGATCTTGCATTTGATCCCCACAAGAAATATACAATAGGACGATCCTGCTTGTTAACTGCCTTTATAACTGCATCAGTAAACTGCTCCCATCCCTTGTCCTTATGAGAATTAGCACAACCTTCTTTAACAGTCAAAACCGTGTTCATGAGTAACACGCCCTGCTCGGCCCATTTCATAAGATAGCCATTGTTGGGGATATATAATCCTAGCTCATCAGCTAATTCCTTGTACATATTTCTAAGTGACGGTGGCGTTTTAACACCCGGTCTTACCGAAAAACTCATTCCATGAGCCTGTCCCACTTCATGATACGGATCCTGGCCCAAAAGAAGGATTTTTACATCTTTAATATCCGTAACTTCCAATGCACTAAACAAATCTTCTGAGGGCGGATAAACCACTTCAGTTGCATATGCATTTTTTACGAAAGAATATAGTTCTTTATAATATGGCTTAGAAAATTCTTCCTTTAAATATTCGTTCCATCCATTCTCAATCATAAATATCTCCATTACACCCGAAAACTTTGGAGTCCCCTATAGAGTGCTCCCCTACGGTAACAAAAAAGTTTAGAGTGAAAAATGTTCCATTTTCCACTCTACGTCTTATCTTCTGACACTAATATTTTTAGATGCAAGATAATCTTTAACTTCTTTAATTCCAAGTTCTTTAAAGTGGAAAAGACTCGCAGCAAGTGCTGCATCTGCACATCCTTTTGTAAATGCATCTTCAAAATGCTCAAGTTTTCCTGCACCACCTGAAGCAATAACAGGGATATTAACCACCTTGGAAACTGCTCTATTTAACTCGTTATCGTATCCATTTTTAGTTCCGTCGCAGTCCATACTAGTAAGAAGGATTTCACCTGCGCCAAGTTCATAGGCTTTCTTGGCCCATTCAACGGCATCGATTCCCATATCAACACGACCGCCGTTTTTAAAGATGTTCCATCCTGTTTTGTCAGCCCTTCTTTTGGCATCAATAGCAACTACAACGCACTGACTGCCGAACTTGTCAGCGGCTTCAGCAATAAGGTTTGGATTCATAATAGCGGCTGAATTGACAGCAACTTTATCGGCACCTTCTCTAAGGATTTTTCTAAAATCATCTACTGTTCTTATTCCGCCACCTACAGTGAATGGAATAAAAAGTTTGGAAGCAACCGCACGAACCATGTCTACAACGGTATCACGATTATCACTTGATGCTGTGATATCAAGGAAAACAAGTTCATCAGCACCTTCTTTATCATATAAAACTGCCTGCTCGACAGGGTCACCGGCGTCAATTAGGTTTACAAAGTTAACACCTTTAACAACACGACCATTATTTATATCGAGGCAGGGAATAATTCTTTTAGTATACATATTTCGTTCCTCTTACAATGAAATAAAGTTCTTAATAATCTTAAGTCCAACATCCGAGCTTTTCTCGGGATGGAACTGACAAGCATATATGTTATCCTTTTCAACAGCGGCATGGATTGTAACTCCATACTCGGCTGTTGCGGCAACATCTGAAAAATTCTTAGCCTTAAGATAGTAAGAATGAACGAAATAAACATACGAACCGGGTTCTATACCTTTAAACAGCTTACTTTCTTTAGGAAATTCAAGACTGTTCCAGCCAATCTGAGGGACCTTAAGTTCTTCAGTTGCAGGAATCTTTGTACATTTTCCCTCGAGAAGACAAAGCCCTTTTTCACCGGGACTTTCTTCACTTTCTTCAAACATAAGCTGTAAGCCAAGACAAATACCTAAAAACGGTTTTTTAGATGCAACAAATTCATGAATAACTTCATCGAGACCATATTCACGAATTCTTACCATGGCATCTTTAAAATTTCCAACACCCGGCAATATTGCTTTATCTGCTTTAAGTATTGTTTCTTTGTCTCTTGTAAGAACGGCTTCTTCCCCCAAATAAGCCAGTGCTTTTTCAACACTTCTTATGTTCCCTGCATCATAATCAATAATAGCAATCATTTTAACTAGCCCTTTCCAAGGTTAATCATCTACTTCTTCAGCCAAAAGATCTTCAAAATCTGTAAGGTCCAAAGAAGGTTCCTCATATGCGGGGCTTTCCTCTTTGGCAGGAGGAACAAATTCACCCGGGAATGAGTTATAAGGATCAATGTAATCCGTATGGTTTGCAATTGCATACAAACGCATTGAATAGATAGCATCATCAGGAATATTAATAAGTTCCCACGCTCCATCCAAATCAATTGAATACTCTGTCATAAGAATGTCCAAAATATTCTGATACTCAGCATTGAATTCCTTACTGGCACCAACACTATCAGCAACATATAGCCATGCTTCGTAGTTATTTACAGCCTGCAGCAACTGATCAAGTGCTTCGGTGTTCTTGCCCATATTAACAAACTTTCTATAGGCTTCACTCTTGTTTTTCATTCTAAGAATGATAGCACTTCGCTCAAAGATTATCTGATCTGATTCAGATAACTTTTCACCATAGAAGTTATTATATGTTGTTTCATAATCGCCCCTAAAGTATGCTTCACGAGCCGCATTATTTGTAATAATTGAAGGAATAAAGAACACTACCAATAAAATAGCAACTGCTATTGTTGCGCACAGAATAACGATTCCGCGAACATTCTTCTTGGATAACTTCTTTTTGGCATCTTCAGGATCAAAGAACGGTTTCTTAGGACCTTTTTCTTTCTTGGGCTTTTTAGCTTTCTTGGCCTTCTTATCTGTCTCTTCGCCTTCTTCTCCCTCTTCACCTTCAGGAGTTTCGCCTTTACCCTTCTTGCCCTTTTTGTCTTTCTTTTTCTTTTTCTTGCCCTTAGGATCGTCACCCTCGGCATCAATCTGCTCAAGGATTTCCTGATTTTCTCCTGTTGCGCCTTCACTGTTAGCGCCCTCAGCAGTTTCAACAGTCTCGTCTTCATCTGTTGCAGTTAAGAAATCTATGAGTTTTCCTACAAGGCCCTTCTTCTTTTCGGCCTTTTCACTATCAAAGAGTTTGTCGAGTTCATCAGCCGATAGTGAAACCTCACCATCCATGCCTTCTAAAGCATCAAGCTCAGAAGAACCCTTCTTGCTCTTCTTATTTTTCTTATCTTTCTTAGCTTTTTTATCTTTCTTTTTCTTGGCTTTACCTTCAGCTTCCTCACTAGCTTCCTGGTTTGCTGCCATCTCTTCTTCTGCTTCCTGCTTGGTAACAGCTGCATTAAGAAGATTAATCATATCATCTTCTTCACTAAGTTCAACAGTCTCGCTACCCATTTCAGATAAAAGACTATTAATATCAGTCAAATCATCTTCAACTGACTGGGCATCATTTTCAGATGGAGCCAGGCCTAACTGTGCGTCAATTTCACCGATATCAGCAAGATCAATCTCTACCTCGCCACCAGTAGCATCCGAAGTGTCACTTGCAGCGCTAAGCATCTTTTCAATTTCATCTTCGGACATACTTGTGATGTCACCTGAATCTGACGCTTCGTCTAAAGAAGGCTCTTCGCTTGCAAACTTCTCGGCATCAGCGAACAGTGCCTCAATATCTTCCATCGGTTCTTCACCTGAAGAAGTCAATTCATCGATACCTGCAACACCGGCATTTTCTGCAATCTCTTCAGTCTGAGCGAGTAATTTATCAATGTCATCCATGTCTGTAATGACATCAGGCACGGAAGTTTCCTCTACTGCGGGTTCCTCGATAATAACTTCTTCTACGGGAGTTTCTTCTATTATTAATTCCTCTACGGGCACTTCTTCAACTGCAGTTTCTTCTGCAGGAGCCTCTTCAGCCGCAGGGGATTCTTCCATCGAAGCTAATAACGCCGCAATATCATCAGGGCTCATCATCGCATTTGGATCTGCCGCAGGTGCTTCCACTGCAGGAGTTTCCTCGACTGCAGGTTCCTCTATAATAACTTCTTCTACGGGAGTTTCTTCTATTATTAATTCCTCTACTGGTGCTTCTTCAACCACAGTTTCTTCTGCAGGTAAATCTTCAACCGCAGGAGCTTCTTCCATCGATGCTAATAACGCCGCAATATCATCAGGGCTCATCATCGCATTTGGATCTGCCGCAGGTGCTTCCTCTACGGGAGTTTCCTCGACTGCAGTTTCTTCTGCAGGAGTCTCTTCAGCCGCAGGAGCCTCTTCCATTGAAGCTAATAATGCAGCGATATCATCCGGGTTCATCATTGCGTTAGGATCTGCCACAGGCGCTTCCACTACAGGAGTTTCCTCGACTGCAGGTTCTTCTACATCGATTTCTTCTACGGGTGCTTCTTCTACCGCAGTTTCTTCTGCAGGAGCCTCTTCAGCCGCAGGAGCTTCTTCCATCGATGCTAATAACGCCGCAATATCATCAGGGCTCATCATCGCATTTGGATCTGCCGCAGGTGCTTCCACTACAGGAGTTTCCTCTACTGTAGGTGCTTCTATAATAACTTCCTCTATGGGAGTTTCTTCTATTATTAATTCTTCTACGGGTGCTTCTTCAACCACAGTTTCTTCTGCAGGTAAATCTTCAACCGCGGTCGTTTCTTCCATTGAAGCTAATAACGCAGCGATATCATCAGGATTCATCATCGCGTTAGGATCTGCTGCAGGCGCTTCCACTACAGGAGTTTCCTCGACTGCAGGTTCTTCTACATCGATTTC
>JAKSRS010000027.1 GCA_024403515.1 Lachnospiraceae bacterium | reverse complement strand
AGCGGCAATTTACGGAATAAAGCAAGAGAAATAAGGGTTATTCCGTAAAATCTACAAAACAAGACATCCATCACACCATCGCCAGCGGCAATTTACGGAATAAAGCAAGAGAAATAAGGGTTATTCTGTAAAATCCACAAATCAAGCCATCCGCCACACCATCGCCAGCCGCAATTTACGGAATAAAGCAAGAAAAATAAAGGCTTTTCCGTAAAATGAACCTAACAAGCCATCCGTCACACCATCGCCAGCGGCAATTTACGGAATAAAGCAAGAAGAATAAAGGTTATTCCGTAAAATGAACCTAACAAGCCATCCGCCACACCATCGCCAGCCGCAGTTTACGGAATAAAGCAAGAGAAATAATGGGTTTTCCGTAAAATCCACTAAGCAAGCCATCTGCCACACTATCGCCAATCGTAATTTACGGAATAGAGCAAGAGAAATTGGGTCTTTTCCGTAAAGTCCACAAATCAAGCCATCCGCCACACCATCACCAGCGGCAATTTACGGAATAGAGCAAGAAAAATAAGGGTCTTTCCGTAAAATCTACCCAACAATCCCCCATCACCTCATCCTAACTTCAAAATAGCAAATAAATTAGAAATCTAATTAGATACAGCAATTAATGCGAATCACTAAGCAAGAATTGATGATAAAGAAGAAAGAGGCAATGATATAGTAGATTTATAAAATGAAATTACTCTATGTATTGGGTGAAGAGTAGCTTCATTTACTAATTTGACATTGGAGGGTATTTGTATGGCTAAGAATGCTAAAATCACAGTTCATCCGTCGTTTGAGATAGGAGAAATATCTGAAAGAATGTTTTCTGCCTTTCTTGAACCTATTGGAACAATGGTAAATGGAACAATGTTTAATCCTAAACATCCTACAGCAGATGAGCAGGGATTTAGAACAGACTTTATTAATGCTTTAAAGGAAACAAATCTTCCTGCAGTTAGAATGCCTGGTGGAAATTTTGTTTCAGCATGGCAGTGGAAAGATTCAATTGGACCTATGGACCAGAGAAAGGTTCATCTTGATCCAGCTTGGCATCAGTATATTTTGAATGATGTTGGACATGATGAATATCTTCAGTGGGCCGAGAAGGTAGGTACAAATGTTTTATATACAGTAAATATGGGTACTTCAAGAAACATCCAGGATGCAATGGATGTTGTTGAATATACAAATCATGCCGGTGGAACTTACTGGTCAGACCTTCGTAAGAAGAACGGTCACGAAGATCCTTACGGTGTTAAAATGTGGTATTTAGGAAATGAAATGGATGGTCCCTGGCAGCTTGGAGCATGGGATAAAGATCCTCAGGGCTATGGTGCTTTTTGTAATGAAGCTTCCAAGGCTATGAAGTGGATTGATGAATCTATTGAAACAGGTGTATGCGGTTCATCAGCGCCTTTTATGGAATCATTCCCTGTATTTGATCAGGAAGTTCTTGACAAGTGCTATGATACGGTAGATTATCTTTCTGTTCATCATTATCATAGTGCTCAGCCCGGTGATATTAAGTCGCTTTTAGGTGGTTCGGTATACTATGAAGATTTCATCGATACAGAAGTTGCGATGTTTGACTATGTGGCATCCAAGCACAGATCGCCCAAGAAGATGATGCTTTCTTTTGACGAATATGGTGCAATGGTAAGACCCTATAGTCCGCTTAATCCCGGATACGGCCGATACAATATGGCCCGCACTCATTATAAATTTGATTCCAACAGAAAGTATATTCTTCACGATCCTGACAATATGATGGACCGTCAGTTCCCTGGCGGAGACATGATTCATATGCTTTCGATGGCTTCAATTCAGCTTGCATTTCTTCATAAGGCTGACCGAGTAAAAATTAGCTGTATGACCGGCGGGCTTGGCGCTTTGTGTGCATCAAACCACGACCACGTTTGGAAGAGCGCATCACATTACGCATTTATGGATTTATTAAAGTACGCGCATGGTACTTCTATGCAGACTGCAATTGACTGTGAAACTTACGATATGCCCGGATATGCAATCGACGACACATCACAGTACACAGGCAAGGAAGGTGTGAACTTCGTTGACGCAGCTTCAGCATGGGACAAAGAAAAAGAACAGCTTACAGTTTTTGTTATCAATAAAAATGAGGAAGAAGATTATCCTCTTGAACTTGATATTAAGGGCTTTGAAGGTTACAACAACGTAAAGCACATTGAACTTACTTCAGATAATCTTGAAGATCAGTCGAGCTTTGAAAATCCTGATATGTTCCTTCCTGTTGAAGATTCAAATGTCAAGATTGAAAACGGTGTTGCCAAGGCCTGCATCAAGGCGCTTTCTTGGAACGTGTTTGTTTTTACTAAGTAGTTTTTGTTTTGGATGGTGAGTAATGAAGTTATTTAGGAAAGATTCGCAATTTTATAAGCAGGTATTTACACTGGCGCTTCCTATAGCGATGCAGAGTTTGATTACTGTCGGCGTAAACATGCTTGATACTATTATGGTTGGTAAACTTGGTGAAAATTCGCTTTCGGCGACCTCGCTGGCCAATACATTTATCAGTATTTATCACATATTCTGTATGGGCCTTGGAATGGGAGCTTCCGTTTTGGTTTCAAGATACTGGGGGATGAAAAGTAAGCATGACGAGGAAGAAGCGGACGCATCGGTTGCTCTTAGACAGACCGTGGCTCTTATGTTAAGACTTACGATTGTTCTGGCAGCTTTGTTTGCAATTGTGACTGCTATAATTCCTGAAGTACTCATGACCATGTACTCTGACGAGCCTGAAATCATAAGACTTGGAAGTATATATTTTAAATTCTCAGTTGTTACCTATTTCTTCCTTGGAACTTCACTTACATCCACAATAGCCCTTAGAAGTGTAGGGCAGGTAAGACTGCCGCTTATTGTTTCTATAGGTGCTTTCTTCATTAACCTTGGTGCAAACTATGCATTTATTTTCGGTAAGTTTGGTGCACCCAGAATGGAAATCGCAGGTGCTGCGATTGGTACATTGATTGCCCGTATTTTTGAGGCAGCAATGATCCTTGGATACCTTTTCTTTGTCGATAAAAGAATTGCCTTTAAAATTAAAGATTTGTTTATGAGTACCGGTTCACTTATTAAGGAATATATTCGTATAAGCATTCCTGTTCTTATAAGTGATGGCATTCTTGCAATCGGAAACAATACAGTTGCAATGGTTATTGGCCACATTGGACCGACCTTTGTAGCAGCCAACGCTATCACAAGCGTTACTCAGCAGCTTAGCACCGTGCTTATTCAGGGCGTTAGCCAGGCGGGTGCAATTGTTACAGGTCAGACGCTTGGACAGGGAAGCAAAGAAAAAACTATGCAGCAAGGCTGGATGTTTTTTGGACTTGGAATTGCTCTAGGAGCAGTTTCAGCCTTCTTTATTACAGCATTTAGTGGTCCTATTATTAGAAGTTATGACAAAGTGACCGCGGAAACTGCGCAGATTGCAACTCAGCTTATGCTCGCAATCAGCTTTATTATTATTTTTCAGGCAGCAAATTCCATCATGACAAAGGGTGTCCTTCGTGGTGGCGGTGATACCAAGATGCTCATGATTGCCGACAACATTTTCCTTTGGGTTTTATCAATTCCCCTTGGAATTGTCGCAGCTTTTGTTTTCCATCTTCCAGCTTTCTGGATTTACGTTGCTCTTAAATTTGACCAGGTCGTAAAAACCTTCTGGTGCGTTTTCAGGCTTAAGAGCGAAAAGTGGATTAAAAAGATAAGTACTAAAAGTTAATTTGGCAAAAGAAAGACATAAGACTATTTGACCAAAAGTGGAGTTGGTAAAATGAAGTAAAATTATAGGACACAATTTCATCAGGGAAGGATATTTTGAGAAATATAAGACCCAAAAACGAAAACTGATTCTTGCAAAGAATCAGTTTTCGTTTTTGGGTCTTTTTTTGTAACAAATTGATGAAGGAGCATAATCACATAAAAAATAGAATTCATGCTTGAAAAAGAAAATATAAACACCACTGGACCATAAAAATAATAGAAGGTTAATTTGTATGGACTATGATGCTTAAGTAAATAGGGGCATTTTATAAGATGCTAATGGTTCCTGGTTAATTTTTTTAGATTTCGAGGAATACAAATTTTCAGGAGGATAATTCAGTGAAATTATTAACTAAAATCTCTGCTATGATTTTGAGCGCGGCTTTGATTATTGGCGCATCTTCTGTAAGCACTTATGCGCAGGAAAGTGATGGAGCAACACCTGCTTGCAAGCATACTTATGTATCAGTAGTAAGTAGAGAAGCAACACCCGCTAAACTTTCCTATAAGTACAAATATAAATGTACAAAGTGTAATGCAATAGAAAAAGATTCCAATGGAAAATCTAAGGTTTACGAAGGAAAAGCAAAACTTAAGTCAACACCTGTTAAAGAAGGTGTTTTAAAATTTAAAGTAAAGATCACAGCTGAATTCAAGTCAATGAATCAGCTTGCATGTTCTATTAAGGTTCTTGGTTCGAAACCGATTAAAGCAAAGCGTTATTCAATTGTTCAGGATGCAAAGGGCGATTATTACGGTATCCAGGCAGGTTTCAATAAACTTTGGCATAATCCTAAGTTTGGTGTAAAAATCAACAAGGAAAAAGGAGTTCTCACATGGAGCAGTGTGAGCGAAGTTGATTCTAAAAACCAGAAAAAACTCACAGGATTTGTAAACACAAAGTATTCAGGTTATACAAACGGAACAAGCTTAATCAGAAAACTTTCTGTTGTATATCCTACAAAGACTAAGAATGTAAAATAAATCGTATGCTATAAAATGAAAGCCTTCCGCATTAAAGCGGAAGGCTTTTTTACAAGATTCGCCCCCAAGTTAAGAAAGGCTTAAGAACTTATTCATTAATATATCAAAACTGTTTGTTATTCTATACATAACAAATGGTGCTGGTCATTACGAGATGCGCATTCGCGAGGGTCGGCATCGACTAAATATAATCCCGAAAGGGTTACGATAAAAAGGCTTGTCGGAAGACAAGCCTTTATTTTTATGCTTTAAAGTAGTATTATAGTGAAGATAGTTATTATTCAAGGTTTGGGAGATTTATAAGATGGTTATTAGAAGAGCTACTAGAGATAATATGGATGGGATTAATCACTTACTTAACCAGGTTTTGATGGTTCATCATAATGGAAGGCCGGACCTTTTTAAAGGGAACACTAAAAAGTACACTGATGAAGAACTTCTTGAATTAATAAATGATGACACAAAGCCTATTTTTGTGGCTCTTGATGAGAATGATAATGTGCTTGGATATGCTTTTTGCGTATTCATTCAGCATATTGATAATAATATTCTTACTGATATTAAAACTCTTTACATTGATGACTTATGTGTGGAGGAGAAAATTCGTGGGCAACATATCGGAAAGTCACTTTACGACTATGTGCTTTCTTTTGCCAGGGAGAACGGATTTTATAACGTAACATTAAATGTATGGGCTTTAAATGAATCAGCTATGGCTTTCTATGAAAAGTGTGGTCTTAAGCCACAAAAAGTTGGAATGGAAACCATACTTTAATCATTTTACTTTTCTGCTAACACCCTAACTGTATAATATCTATTATTTTTGCATAAGGGAGATTAGCTTTTAAATGTTTGTTTCTGGAGCTACTGAGTATAATATTTACCTTGCGGTGCAGCTTATTACATTGTTTGCCGCGCTTTCAATGATTGTTGTTGCAGCAGTTCACAAGCCTTCAAAAGGGCAGGGTGTTGTAATGCTGTTTTTGTTTTCAGCAATCATTTATCTATTGGGCTTTACAATAGAAACACTTTCATCAACGGTGGAAGGCTATCATATGGCCTGCATTATTGAATATGTTGGAGAAACTTTTGTATTTGTGGCATTTTTGCATTTCATTGCGTTTTTGTGCAGGCTAAATGTGCCGCGAGTTGCCTACATTTTCCAGGGCGCAGTTTCTTTATTTATCATTTATCTGGTCACATCAACACAGACCAACCATTTTTTTTATAAGAACATGTACGTAATAAATGACGGCCCGTTCCCTCATCTTGGCCTTGATTATGGTCCCGGATTCATTTTTACGATTTGCTATATTGCGCTTTTATCCGCGGTTCTTATGTTCTTTGTCGTAAAGTTTATGAAGACTGCCAATGAGGTCGAAAGAAAGCGTTGTATCTGTACCATGCTTAGCGTATTTTCCGCCTGGGCACCCTACTTTTTTAAACTTCTTGGCTTAACTGGAGGTTACGAAATTCCGGGCCCCGGTATGGTTATGGCCGGTTTCTTTTTACTCATTGCTATCGAGCGTTATGGATTTATGGATTCAATTGTGCTTGCGGGTGAAAGAGTTATTGAAAACGGTTCTTATGCGGTTGCAGTTCTTGACAGCGATTTTCGCCTTGAATATGAAAATGACCGTATGAAAGATATTATTGGAACGTTCGATAAGTATGCCAGCTTAAAAAATCATGAGGAAATTAAAAGAATCATTGATGGTAACCTTGGAACACTTCAAAAGAACGATAAAATCTACGACATTAAGCTTGATGAACTTAAAGATGCCGGTTTCGTTCAGGGTTATATGATCTTAATGTTTGACAACACCGTTCATTACCGCGATGTTGACAAGATCCGCTATATGGCGATGCGCGATACATTTACCGGTCTTTATAATCGAACTACCTACAGAGAAATGCTTGAAGAAGAGCTTTCTAATGAAACAAGCGGTGCTTTTGTTATGATGGACGTTGATAACTTTAAGCACGTAAATGACAAGTATGGTCATGGCGCAGGTGATGAGGTACTTAAAATTCTTGCAGACATTTTACTTGAGTATCCCAAGGAAGAAATGCTTGCCTGTCGTCTGGGCGGAGATGAGTTTTCATGCTTTCTTTTGAATGCAACAGATGAAGATAGGGTAAAGAAGATTTTAAGTGATATTTCCGGAAAGTTCGAAAACAGACTTGAAGAAAAAGGTTACACAAAATATACCAGTATCTCAATTGGTGCGGTGATTGTCGAAAGCGATTCCAAGTCTGACCACAGCTTCGACAAGTTATACAGTTTTGCAGATGAGATAATGTACGAAGTCAAGCAGTCCGGCAAGGGTGCCTTCTTCGTAAAAAAATATGTGACAATGGTGTAGTAGGGGGGCTATATGAAGCTTAAACCGATTATTGAATCACTTTTAGATACTGATTTATATAAGTTTAATATGAATCAGGTCATTTTTCACAAGCACACTGACTTAAACGGTGAGTATTGCTTTAAGTGCCGTAATGAGGGCATAGTTTTTACACCCGAAATGCTTGAAGAAATCAACGCGCAGATTGACCATTTGTGTTCACTTTCTTTAACCAAAGAAGAACTTGATTATCTTAGAGCCATTAGATTTATTAAAAACGACTACGTTGAATTTTTAAGACTCTGGCATCCGATAAGAGAGTACGTTGAAACCTCTCTTTCCAAAGAAGGCGAGCTTTCCGTAATCGTAAAAGGTCCCTTGTTTTCAGCGATGCAGTTTGAAATATATCTTCTTGAAATCATTAACGAAGTATATTTTAGAATAAAATTTGATTATGATGAACTTTTAGCTTCGGCCAAAGAACGCCTCGACGAAAAGATTAAAGCCTTTAACGATGGTAAATATACCTTCAATTTCGCTGAGTTTGGATGTCGTAGAAGACTTTCAAGAGAGTGGGAAGGCGAAGTTATTAAAAGACTTACAAGTGAAACTAAAAACTGTGTAGGTACTTCTAATGTTTACTTCGCAATGAAATATGATATTAAACCAATCGGCACATATGCTCACGAGTTTGTTCAGATGTATCAGGGAATCGATTCGATTCCTCTTGCTTATACAAACTACCATGCAATGAACGACTGGTACGATGAATACAGAGGCGATAACGGTACTGCCTTAACTGACACAGTTACTACAGACCTCTTTTTACTTGATTTTAACCATTCAATGGTCAATAACTACACTGGCGTAAGACATGACAGTGGCGACCCATATGAGTGGGGTGAAAAGATTATCGCTCACTACAAAAAGTATGGAGTAGATCCTAAGACTAAACTCCTTCTTTTTAGTGACAGTCTTAACTTTGATAAGGCAGAAGAAATATATCGATATTTTAAAGACAAGATAAAGGTTTCTTTTGGAATAGGAACTTTTTGTTCAAACGATACGCTTGAAGAGGCATTAAACATTGTAATCAAGCTTCAGTATGTAAATGGTCGTCCCGTTGCCAAACTTTCAGATACACCCGGAAAGGCAATGTGCCAGGACGAGGCGTACCTTGAATATCTCAAGCGTTCAGTTGAGTTTAGAATCAATCGCGAAAGAATGGGTTCGTAAACTTTAAAAGGAGATTAGTATGCAGGAATTAGAAAAGCAGTTTCACATCCACTGTGTGGAAGGTGATATAGGAAAATATGTTATTTTGGCCGGAGACCCCGGACGTATTCCTTCAATAGCAGCACTTTTTGATGATGCCAAGCAGGTTGCGTATAACAGAGAATACAATATTTATACAGGCTATTTGTGTGGCGAAAAGGTTACTGCCTGTTCAACAGGTATTGGTGGTCCTTCTACAGCAATAGCAGTCGAAGAACTTCATAACCTTGGTGCACATACTTTTATAAGAACAGGAACATGCGGCGGCATTGATCTTGATGTTCAGTCCGGAGATATTGTTGTCGCAAGTGGAGCTATAAGATTTGAACACACTTCAACAGAATATGCTCCGATTGAATATCCTGCGGTATCAGATCTTGATGTTGCAGTAGCATTAAA
Source organism: Lachnospiraceae bacterium (assembly GCA_024403515.1). Taxonomy (GTDB): domain Bacteria; phylum Bacillota; class Clostridia; order Lachnospirales; family Lachnospiraceae; genus UBA1258. The sequence continues at coordinate 17,356 of JAKSRS010000027.1, read as the reverse complement.
AAATGCATCAAACAGTCTTGGAAACAAGACTCACGTAGGTGTTGTTCAGTGTAAGGATTCTTTTTACGGACAGCATTCTCCCGAAAAGAGCCCTGTTTACTATGAACTTCAGGCCAAGTGGGAATCATGGAAAAGACTTGGTGTAAAGGCATCAGAGATGGAATCTGCTGCATTATTTGTAATTGCAGATGCACTAAAGTGCCGAGCAGGTGCATGTTTCCACGTTATCTGGAATCAGGAACGTGAGGCGGCAGGCCTTGACCAGAAGATGAATGAGGATACATCGATGTCTGTAAAGGTTGCTGTTGAAGCTATGAAGAGTATTATTCTGGCAGATAAAGAATAAGACTATTTTTATTAGGGGGTTTTTATGAAAAAGTTTTTGAAGGGTATTGGAATTTTTGTTGCAACAATAGCTTTAGTATACTTAATTGTATTTGTAGTTAATCTTATTGTTGCCAGCAATCTTAGAACTTATATTGATACCTTTGATCCTGTTGATTATTCCGCTAACAGGATTGTACCGGTTAAAGAAAGCGACCATTACAGCATAACAAGTGATGGCGATATTAAGATTATGCACATAACAGATATTCATATCGGTGGTGGTTTCTGGTCATACAAAAATGACAAGAAGTCAATCTATGAAATGATATCAATGATGCAGGTTGAAAAGCCGGATCTTGTTATATTAGGCGGTGATAATACCTACTGTGTGCCCGGTCCTTTATATAATGGCGGTTTTACTTTCAATAACGGAAATACAGCCAAGACAGTGCTTCATATTTTTGAACACGAGAAGGTTTATTTCTCAACCGTATTTGGAAATCATGATACCGAATCAATGGACTATTATTCTCGTAGTGCCGTTGGTAAAATTTATATGCGACCTGAGTACGAGTACTGTATATTTGAGCAGGAATTTGAGGAAGCTTCCTGCCCGACAATTCCAAGCGTCACAAACCAGCTTATTAAGCTTAAAAATTCAGATGGCAGCATAAGAAAACTTCTTATATTAATTGATACTAATGCCTATAAGTCTGAATCTTTCATGGATAGCGTAAACTGGAACTATGATATCGTTCATGATGAGCAGATAGAATGGGCCAAGAATGAAATTATAAGACTTTCTGAAGAGGAAGGCCTTTCAAAAGGAACTTATCTTAAGTCACTTCTTATTGGGCACATTCCGATTGGAGAGTACCGAACAGCCCACGATATCTTAATTGATACCAAGCTGGACGCGGATGGCAATATTCTTTCTTTTGAAAGAAAGCCTGATCAGGAAGATGTATATTTAGTTGATGGTGTTTGGGGAGAAAAAGATATTTGCATCGGCGGATATAAAGACGACAAAACTCCCAATGAAAAAGACAACCTTTTTGAAGTTTTAACTACTGAACTTGGCAGCATGGAACTTATGCTTTGCGGACATGACCATTTAAACAATGCGGCTGTTTACTATAAGGGTGCAGTTTTAGCATATGGTTATTCAGTAGATAACGAAGCTTATGGAAAAACGATGAGAGAGTACGGACGCCAGAGAGGTGCTACTGTGCTTACAGTTACTTCAGATGGTTCTTTTAAAAGAGAGCTAAAGAACGCTTACCTTGATTATGGAGTTGACACTGAAAAGTTCTGTCATGTTATTCTTGATGCTGACAAAAATGCCGATGAGGTAAGACCTAAATAAATGGTCTATAAAGGCTTGATATTATTATATTGCCTTAAAAAATACAGATTGCCATAAGCACTAGTGGCTTGGCTTTGGAGGTTATATGTTTTTTGTACCTGATAATACTCAGATAGCTGGGTTTTATGAATGTGATGACTGTTTTGAAAGATTTTTAAGTGTGCAGATTGCACCTAAGATTATCTGCCCTTACTGTGGTGAGGTTCCGGACATGGAAATTGGTCCTGACGATGTTCTGGAAACAGCTCACGAAAGCGCACATCTGATCAAAGTAATCGAAGGTGTTGAAGAAGTAGAGAAAATGGACGGTCTCTTGTCACTTGCAGTAACAGGCGGCGATTACGAGTGGTTGTAGGTTGAGGAAAAAGCCCTTCTTTCAGTAAATGGAAGAAGGGCTTTTTTTGCACATTTTTACAGCATTTTTATCAGCAAAAAACTAGTACTTTTGGGCTAATCGCATATAGATGTTTACATAATGACCATTAAAAATAACCAAATTCTACAAATGCATATTAGTGCATAGTAACAAAAACTATACAAAGTGTACACAAATGATTGACGCATAGAAGATATTGTGGTTATATTTAATAAAACGATTTATTAAAACGTTTTATTAAATCGATTTATTAAATCGATTTACAAAAGATTGAGAGGTATATAGGATGAACAAATCTAAAAAGAAGTGGAGATCATTTCAAGAATTTCTCTACATATTACCATTCATCATACTTGTATTGGTATTTTCTTATTATCCACTTTATGGTTGGGTATACGCGTTCTTTGATTACAAGCCGCCCAAGCCCTTATCCAAGGAATTATTTGTAGGACTTAAGTGGTTTAAGTCTATGGTTGAAAACCCCGTTAAAGTTAAGCAGCTTTTAGGTGTACTTAGAAATACATTTGCTATCAGTGGTATCAGCTTACTGTTTTCATGGTTTCCCATGATTTTTGCAGTATTTCTTAATGAGATTAAATGTGTACCCTTTAAGAAATTTGTTCAGACCGTAACAACAATCCCTAACTTCATAAGCTGGGTTCTTGTATATTCAATTGCTTACTCAGTTTTATCAAGTACAGGTGTTGTAAATACAATCCTTACAAATCTTGGCGTAATTGATAAGCCTATTTTATTCCTTCAGTCAGCTGAGCATGTTTACTTTAAGCAGTGGTTATGGCTTACATGGAAGAATGCCGGATGGGCAGCAATCATGTACATTGCAGCTATTACCGGTATTGATGAAGAACTCATGGAAGCGGCAAGAGTTGACGGTGCAAACCGTATGCAGATTATAAGACACATTACAATTCCCAGTATTTTACCTACATACTTCGTTATCGTAATGCTTAACTTGGCTAACTTCCTTACAAACGGTATGGAACAGTTCTACGTATTTGCTAACTCCTTCAACAAAGAATACATCCAGGTTCTTGACCTTTACGTTTACAACCTGGCAATGGGTAGTGGTGGTTATTCACTTTCTGTTGCAATCAGTATTCTCAAGACCCTTGTAAGCGTTGTCTTACTTACAGCTACAAACAAGTTCTCTAAACTTGTTCGTGGTGAAGGATTTATTTAGGAGGTGGCCGTTATGGGATTTCGTAAGAAAGATGAAGAAGAATACAAGTCATCCGGCGTTCACTATAAACAGAGTTTCGGTGACAGAATTATAAGTATTATTACATATATTGTTTACTCAATATTTGCATTTGTTTGTGTATATCCTTTTTATTACATATTTATCAACTCAATTAGTTCAAACCAGTTGAGTGAAAGAGGTAAGGTTATTTTTATTCCTCTTGAAGTACATTTTTCAAACTACGCTTCAGTTATGAAGATTGACGGTTTGTTCCAGGCAGCCAAGGTTTCACTTGGACGTACACTTGTCGGAACTGCAATTGCTGTATTTACATCAGCATTTTTGGGCTACATGTTCACAAGAGAATCAATGTGGGCTCGTAAGTTCTGGTTTAGAGTAGTAGCTGCAACAATGTACTTCAATGCAGGTATCATTCCTCTTTACATTACAATTACAAACCTTCATTTACTTAACAATTTCTGGGTATACGTATTACCTATGGCAATAAGTCCTTTCTACTTAATCTTATGTAAGACTTTCGTAGAATCAGTACCCAAGGAATTGCAGGATGCGGCCATGATCGATGGTGCAGGAACTTTGAGAATTTTCTTTAGCATTATGATCCCTGTTATTAAACCTATCCTTGCTACAGTAGCTATTTTTACTGCAGTTAACCAGTGGAACGCATTCCAGGATACACTTTTATACATTACTGATAAGAAGCTTTACACATTACAGTTTGTTCTTTATCAGTACATCAATCAGGCAAGTTCAATTAAGGCTTTACTTAACGGTAGTTCAGGTTCAGCTAACATCGCAGCTTCAATGGCTAAGATGCAGACAGCAACTTCAATTCGTATGACAGTTACAATCGTCGTTGTTGCACCTATTTTACTAGTTTATCCTTTCTTCCAAAGATACTTTACAAAGGGTATCATGATTGGAGCTGTAAAGGGTTAATTAAATCGATGTTTAGCGGAGAGACCGCTAGATATAAAACCATTTCATTTTATTTCTAAAAGGAGGAAATTATGAAGAAGAGAGCTATTGCATTAGTATTATCAATGGTTCTTGTAGGAGCTTCATTAGCAGGATGTGGTGACAAGCCCGCAGCATCAACAAATGCACCTGCAGCTTCTACAGAAAACACAGGCGCTGCTACAACAGATAGCGGTTCAGAAGCTTCAGGCGATACTATCGTAATCGAAGTATATGATGAAGCAGCTAACTACCAGGGAACACAGATTGGCTGGTTTGCAAAGGTTATTAAGGATCGTTTCAATATCGAACTTAATATCATTGCTCCCCAGGTAGCTGGTGATGCTGTTTACCAGACAAGAACAGCAACAGGTAGCTTAGGTGATATCGTAATACTTGATCCTGCACACTTCAGTGATTGTGTACAGGCTGGTCTTATCAAAGATATCACAACAGAACTTAAGGCTTGCACAAACCTTATGGACTACGATAAGCAGATCACAACATACAACAACGGACTTCCCGGAAACACAGAAGGTAAGTTATATGGTATCCCTTGTGAAATGACAAACACATCACCTACATCTTTCTCTGATGATGTTGTTTACTCTAGCCCCATGCTTCGTTGGGATTTATACTCAGGTATCGGCGCTCCTGATATCGCTGACCTTGATGGACTTATCGATGCTCTTAAGGCTATGATGGATGCTAACCCCACAAACGAATCTGGCGATCCTTGCTACGGCTTATCACTTTGGCCTGACTGGGATAACAACGACGGTATGATCGGTATCGCTAACGTTGCTCAGTTAACAACATGGTACGGCGAAAAGATTAAGGGTTCTGCAATTCTTAAGACAGACGATACATTCGTTCCTCTTACAGATAAGAACGCTACATACTACAAGATGCTTAAGTTCTTATACAATGCTAACAAGGCTGGTATCGTTGACCCTGACTCAGGTACACAGGACTGGAACGCAGCTTGTGCAAAGATGAGTGCCGGACAGGTTTACTTGTTCTGGTACAGCTGGCAGGTAGGTTTCTGGAACACAACAGACAGACTTGCAGATGGTAAGGGTATGATCTTTACACCTGTATTAGATCAGTACTACTACACAACTTCAGATACATACTATGGATCAGGCCGTTTATTCGGTGTTGGTGCAGGTGTTGAAGGCGAAAAGTATGACAGAATTATGAAGTTCCTTGATTGGTACGCTTCACCCGAAGGTCTTGAATTCCAGCATGCTGGTATCGAAGGCTTCAACTACACACTTGATGATCAGCACAAGTTCACAATTATGAACGATAACGCACTTATGGATAACCTTCCTGTACCCGAAGAGTACGGCGGAGCAGGTTACTCAGATGGTAACAACGCTATCAACCAGTGGATCGTAGCAGGTATTTCTACTAACCCTCTTTCAGGAGAAGGTTACAGCAACACACACTGGAGCTCATGGAAAGCAGCTACAGCTACAAAGACAAAGACAGAATGGGGCGAAAGATTCAGCGCTCAGGAACCTGTTGATTGGATGAAAGCTCACAATGCATTGTTCGTAAGACCTTCAGTATCAGTTTCACTTCCTAGTGATACAGCTGATATCGAAGTTATCAGAAACCAGGTTGGACAGGAAGTTAAGGATGCTTCTTGGAGAATGATTTTCGCATCTGATGATGCAGCATTCGACGCAATGTGGGATGAAATGACAGAAAACCTTAACAGCTTAGGATTCGATGAACTTTACAAGTTTGATGTTGACAAGTACACAATCGAACTTAAGGCTATGCAGGAAGCTAAATAATTTAGCTTGATGTTATACAACTTTATTGTATACTGTCATTGTTGAATATGAATAATACCCCTGCCGGAGGTAATCCGGTAGGGGCTTATTTGTAAAAGGAATGGCACAAGGAGTGAATGCTGTGATTACAGTTAAGGAAATTGCTAAAATGTGCGATGTTTCACCTAGCACAGTATCCAATATCTTAAATGGTCGTAGCAATATGACTGAAGAAACCCGTCAGAAGGTTTTAAAAGTAGTTAAAGAAACGGGTTATAAACCAAACTATTATGCGCAAGGAATGCGTAGAACAAATAATAAAACTATATGTATAATTGCTGAAGAATTATGTCAGTTTTCAACTCCTGAAATTGTTAACGCAATTATGGAGGATGCTGAATCAAAAGGTTATCGTACTTTTATCATCAATATGAGTATGTACGATAAGTGGGAAAAAAGTGGTCACTTTTTAGGTGACGAGAAGTTACTTAGTGAAAATACAGACCCGGCTTTTAGTGAAGCTCAGGCTATAAGAGCCGATGGTATTATATATATTGCTGCACATGGACGAATCCTAGACTGTGTGCCTGAAAATCTTGATATCCCTGTTGTTTTTGCCTACGGTGTAGCCAAGGACAATAAGTATAAATCTGTAGTTATTGACGATACCAATAGTACAGAGAAGATAGTTGATTATCTTGTTTCTAAAGGTAATAAACGAATTGGTGTTATTGCAGGTGATGTAGGAAACTTCCATACTGTATGGAGACTTACAGGTTATAAAGAAGGTCTCGAAAAGCATCATATTGAGTATGATGAAAGCATCATAGAGTATGGTGACTGGAAGAGAGAATCAGGATATCAGGGTGCCAAAAAGTTAATTGAAAAAGGTGTTAGAACCATTTTGGCTTTGAATGATTTAATGGCTGCGGGTGTATATGATTACGTACGCGAGGTTGGATTAGTTGCGGGGGAAGATGTTTCTATATTCGGTTTTGATGATAGAGAAATCGCTGAATTTCTTTATCCTCCTTTATCGACAAGTAGAATTATGCTTGAAGATATCGGCAAAAAGAGTAGTGAACTCATTATACGTGAAATTGAGAATGAAAGCTTTAGAAACAAAAAACATGAGCCTTTCAGAATTGAATGCACACTAATCGAAAGACAGTCAATTAAATAATTTTAGAGAATAAGCCTACTTTTTAGTAGGCTTTCTATACATTTTAGGTTTTAACTGGAGTAGAAAAGTATAGGATATACATAGTATATTTTGTGGAGGAATGAAAAAATGATTGGTATCTTTTTTGAAGATATAAATTATGGTCTCGACGGCGGCTTGAACGCTCAGTTAATTGAAAATAGAAATTTTGAGACACTTAAGTGTGATTCCGAAGGCTTTGGTCAGTTCTCGACTGAATTCGACGGATTATATGGATGGAAGGCTTTAGATGATAAAATCGGAGTTCTTACAATCTCTGATGATAAGCCTTTAACAGTCAAGAATCCTCATTATCTTGTATTTGAAGCCAAGGCTAGTGGTGCAGGTTTTTCAAATAAAGCATATGATGGTATCTATTTAAAGAAAAATGCCAAGTATGATATTTCTTTCTATGCTAAGGCAGAAGAAGATAATACGGTTACAGTAGCTGTTTTGGACGGCGATAAGGCTGTAATTTGTCATGACTTTGATGTTAAAAAAGGTGACTGGACAGAATATAAGGCTAGTCTTACATCAGATACAGATCTTTCTAAAGGAACATTTGCCGTATGTCTTAAAGACAGCGGATGCATTTCTTTTGACTTCTTCTCTATGAAACCAGCTGACAGTGTTCTTGGGTTATTCAGAAAGGATCTCGCTGAACTTTTAAGAGATTTAAAGCCCGAATTTTTAAGATTCCCCGGTGGATGCGTAGTTGAAGGTTCTACTCTTGAAAGCAGATACTGGTGGAAGAGAACAGTTGGACCTGTTATTGACAGACCCTATAACTGGAGTCGTTGGGCTGTTCATACATCATGGCTTGAGCCTGAAGTTGGCCCTTACCACTACTATGGACAGACTTATGAAATTGGATTTTATGAGTATTTCCTTCTTTGTGAATATTTGGGATGTAAGCCTTTACCCGTTGTTGGCGTTGGTTTGGCTTGTCAGTTCCAGACATTAGAAAAAGTTGACCTTGATGATCCGGTATTTGAAGAATACATTCAGGATGCTTTGGACCTTATTGAATTCGCAAACGGTTCAGTTGATACTGTTTGGGGAGGCCTTAGAGCTTCAATGGGACATCCACAGCCTTTCAACATGGAAATGATTGGTGTTGGAAACGAACAGTGGGAAGATGAAAACTCACAGTTCTTTGAAAGATACAGAATTTTTGAAAAGAGAATTCACGATGTTTACCCTGAAATGAAGTGCATTGGTACTGCAGGTCCTGATGTTTCATCAGATAAGTATACAAGAGCCTGGGAATTCATTCGCGAAGAAAGTGCCAAGAATTCAAACTTTGTTTACGCAGTTGATGAGCACTACTACGTAAATCCTGACTGGCTTATTTCAAATAATCATTTCTATGATGATTATTCAAGAGATATTAAGGTATTTGCAGGTGAGTATGCCTGCCACCTTCCTGATTCTTGCGGTCGATTCAATAGAGAGGATTCCAATACTTTCTATGCTGCATTGGCTGAAGCTGCATTTGTTACAGGTCTTGAAAGAAACTCAGACCTTGTAGTAATGGCAAGTTATGCACCCTTACTTTCAAGAATCGGATATTCACAGTGGTCACCTAACATGATCTGGTTTGATGGTGGTTCTTCTTATGCAACTCCCAGCTACCATGTTCAGAAGTTGTTCAGTATTAATAAGGGTGAATACATTAAAGAATATAAGCCCTTAAATGAAGGAACCTTCTTTACTAGTGCTGTTAAGGCAGCTGACGGGTCTGTTATTCTTAAGGCTGTAAACGTTGGTGATAAGGAAGAAACTATCGATCTTACAGGTCTTAATCTTGTGGCTGATGACAGAAAAGTTAAAGTAACTGTTCTTGCTGCGGGAAAGGATGATGTAAACAGTATTTCATCACCTGATAAGGTTTCTCCTGTTGAATCTGAAGTTGAATTTAAAGACGCAGTAAAGGTTGCACCTTTATCATTGAAGGTTATCGTAATTAAATAAAAACTTAGTGACCATGGTCAGCTTGATCATGGTCATTCTTTTGTCATGCTCGACAGAATTGCTATTTAAGGTTATACTTTTATGGCGATTATTTTATGAAAAGGTGATTAGATGGCAGATTTTATTTTTGATATTGATGGAACAATATGGAATACAACAGGTGTTGTAGCAACAGCCTGGAATGAGGCTGTTAAGGATTCTAATATAGAAGAACTTAAAGATTTGGTTATTACTGATAAGCTTCTTCAGAAGGAATTCGGTAAGCCTATGAATGTTATTGCCGATGATGTATTTGGCGATATTGATAAAAAGGTTAAGGCTGATTTGCTTGAAAAGTGTTGCCACTATGAACACGAGGCAATTGCCAAGTGTGAAGAAAACATTACATATGATAAGGTCTACGAAACTATCGTGGAACTTTCCAAGAACAATAACCTTTATATCTGCAGCAACTGCCAGGAAGGCTATATTGAACTTGTAATGGAAAAGAATAACATCACAGACTACATTAAGGACTTTGAATGTTACGGACATACACTTCTTAGCAAGGGTCAGAATATTAAACTACTGGTCGAAAGAAACAATATGAAAAATCCCATTTACGTTGGCGATACAATGGGAGATTACGAAGCAACAGTTGAAGCGGGTGTTCCATTTATTCATTGTACATATGGATTTGGAAAGGTTGAAAATCCATACATGAGTATTGATTCTTTTGATGAGCTTTTAAAGGTTAAATAGAAGATTAGAAGCGTTGTCTTTTTTTTGACGAAGCTGATAAATAATGTAATTATTAACCGATGCTTTCAAATCTAAATATTATATAAATTTGAAAAATTCACTTGATTTAAAGTGTTATTAAGACTAAGATGTCAATAGTGTTAGCACTCGAACTATTAGAGTGCTAATTTGATGAAAGATTATTATTAGGAGGCATATATATGAAGTTAGTACCTTTAGGCGACAGAGTCGTATTAAAGCAGGTTGTTGCTGAAGAAACAACAAAGTCCGGAATCATCTTAACAGGTGTTACCAAGGAAAAGCCCCAGCAGGCTGAAGTTATTGCTGTAGGCCCCGGAACAGTTGAAGATGGCAAGGAAATCAAGATGGAAGTTAAGGTAGGTGACAAGGTAATCTACTCTAAGTTTGCCGGCACTGAAGTTAAACTTGATGATGAAGAATATATTATCGTAAAGCAGGCTGATGTTCTTGCTATCGTTGAAGCTTAAGGAGGATATATAAAATGGCTAAAGATATTAAGTATGCTGCTGATGCCAGAGTAGCACTTGAAGCAGGCGTTAATAAGCTTGCAAATACAGTAAGAGTAACACTTGGACCTAAGGGTCGTAACGTTGTTCTTGATAAGACTTACGGTGCACCTTTAATTACAAATGATGGTGTAACAATTGCAAAAGAAATTGAACTTGAAGATCCCTTTGAAAACATGGGTGCTCAGCTTGTTAAGGAAGTTGCTACAAAGACTAATGATGTAGCTGGTGACGGTACAACAACAGCTACAGTTCTTGCACAGGCTATGATCAACGAAGGTATGAAGAACCTCGCTGCAGGTGCTAACCCTATCGTTCTTCGTAAGGGTATGAAGAAGGCTACAGACAAGGCTGTTGAAACAATCAAGGCTATGTCTTCTAAGGTTAACGGTAGCGAACACATCGCAAGAGTAGCTGCTATTTCAGCTGGTGATGATTCAGTTGGCGAAATGGTTGCTAAGGCTATGGAAACAGTTTCAGGCGATGGCGTTATCACTATTGAAGAATCCAAGACAATGGAAACAGAACTTGAACTTGTAAAAGGTATGCAGTTCGACAGAGGATATATCTCAGCTTACATGGCAACAGATATGGACAAGATGGAAGCTGTACTTGATAATCCTTATATTCTTATTACAGACAAGAAGCTTTCAAATATTCAGGAACTTCTTCCTATTCTTGAGCAGATCGTTCAGGCTGGCGGAAAGTTATTAATCGTTGCTGAAGATGTTGAAGGTGAAGCATTAACAACTCTTATCGTTAACAAACTTCGTGGTACATTCAACGTAGTAGCAGTTAAGGCTCCCGGTTATGGTGACAGAAGAAAGCAGATGCTTGAAGATATCGCTATCTTAACAGGTGGTCAGGTAATCAGCTCTGAACTTGGTCTTGACCTTAAGGAAGCTACACTTGATATGCTTGGACGTGCCAAGTCAGTTAAGGTTATGAAAGAATCAACAATTATCGTTGATGGTGAAGGCGACAAGGCTAACGTTGCTGCAAGAATTTCACAGATCAAGGGTATGATTGAAACAACGAATTCAGATTTTGATAGAGAAAAACTTCAGGAAAGACTTGCTAAGCTATCCGGTGGTGTTGCTGTTATCCGCGTTGGTGCAGCTACAGAAACAGAAATGAAGGAAGCTAAACTTCGTATGGAAGATGCACTTGCAGCTACAAGAGCAGCTGTAGAAGAGGGTATCATCTGTGGTGGTGGTTCAGCTTACATCCACGCTTCTAAAGAAGTTGCTAAGCTTTGCAACGAGTTAAGCGGTGATGAGAAGACTGGTGCTCAGATCGTATTAAAGGCACTTGAAGCTCCTTTATTCCACATTTCAGCTAACGCCGGACTTGAAGGCGCTGTAATCATCAACAAGGTTCGTGAATCAGAAGTTGGTATCGGTTTCGATGCTTACAAGGAAGAATATGTTGACATGGTTAAGCAGGGAATTCTTGATCCTGCAAAGGTTACAAGATCAGCGCTTCAGAACGCAACATCAGTAGCATCTACATTCCTTACAACAGAAGCTGCTGTTGCAAACATTAAGGAAGAAACACCTGCAATGCCCGCAGGAGCTCCCGGAATGGGATACTAATTCGTAACGGAGAATAACAATGCCTGTTTCATATCATAATTTTGGTGGAGTGATAGGATGGAACTTACAAAAGGTTCTTCCTAAGCTTTCCGCAGAAAGTTATCTTGTACTTCAAAGAAAGTCAAGAAATAAGATGCAGAAGGAGTTTATCGATTATTTCCTCAATTCCAAGGAAACTCCTCAGCCTTTAATAGTTAATCTTGAAACTGTAAACAGATGTAATTCAGACTGTGAATTCTGTACAGCAAGTCGTTCCAATGAAAAGCGTCCTTACAAGATGATGGACGAAGAGCTTTTCAAGTCAATCATTGACCAGCTTGCTGATTGGGGATACAAGGGTCATTTAACTTTATATGGTAATAATGAACCTTTTATAGACCCAAGAATTATAGAATTCCACAAGTACTGCAGAGAGAAACTTCCGGATTCGTTTATCTTTCTTTCGACTAACGGACTTTTACTTACACTTGATAAGGTTAAGGAAGTTACTCCTTATATTAACCAGTTAATCATCAACAACTACTGCGTTGATATGAAACTTCATAAGAATGTTCAGGAAATTTATGATTACGCCAAGGCTCATCCAGATGAGTTTAAGGATGTAGATATTCTTGTTCAGATGAGATATATGAAGGCAGTACTTACTAACCGTGCCGGAAGTGCACCTAATAAGCAGAATTCAAGCAAGATAATTAAAGAAACATGTCTTATGCCTTACACAGATATGTTCATTTTCCCTGACGGAAGAATGGGTATTTGCTGTTGCGATAACTTCGAAGCAACAACTCTTGCTGATCTTACAAAGGTGTCTTTAAAGGAAGCATGGAATTCTGAAGAGTACAAGAAACTTCGTGAAACAATTAAAGATACAAGAAGTGAATACGGCTTCTGCAAGTACTGTGACTTTATTGATGCAGGACTTAGAATGGACGCAGTAGAAGATACACTTAAACATCGTGCAGCCAACCATGGTGCAAGACAGACAATGTTTAAGAAATAGGCCATTTGGTTTTATAGAAAACGGTTTACAATAACAAAATCGTGTGTTATACTAAATCAGTCTGCGGACGAAATAACCTTTGCCAGGTTATGGGATACTCCAACCCAAACTTAGCAAATGGGGATTCTATATTATATTTATAAGGAGGATTAAAACCATGATAGCAAGTGAAAAGAAAGCAGCTATTATCAAAGAGTACGCAAGATCAGAAGGAGATACAGGTTCACCTGAAGTACAGATCGCTATTCTTTCAGCTAGAATTTCAGAACTTACTGAGCACCTTAAGGCTAACCCTAACGACAAGCACTCTGCAAGAGGTCTTTACATGATGATCGGTCAGAGAAAGGGCTTACTTAGCTACCTTAAGAAGACAGATATCGAGAGATATCGTGCACTTATTGCAAAGCTTGGTTTAAGAAAGTAATTTGTAATGACGAGGGCGAGGGTAGACTTCGCCCTTTTGTTGTTATAAAAATCAACACAAAAAGAATATTGGCGAAAGAAAGCACCCGAGACCACTGATGAACATTTTTAGCAGTGTAGATGATAGTAAAAGTGCTCATCAGTAGTTTCGGCATCTTTCGTCTCTAATTAAGAAAGGAGTACAATATGTACGATAGTTTTAGTATGGAACTTGCCGGACGTACACTTCGCGTTGATATCAACCGCGTTGGTAAGCAGGCAAACGGTTGTGCGTTCATGAGCTATGGTGACACAACAGTTCTTTCAACAGCAACAGCTTCAGAGAAGCCCAGAGATGGAATCGATTTCTTCCCTCTTTCAGTAGAGTATGAAGAAAAACTTTACGCAGTAGGTAAGATCCCCGGAGGATTTAACAAGCGTGAAGGTAAGGCTAGTGAAAATGCGATTTTAACAAGCCGTGTTATTGACCGTCCTATGAGACCCTTATTCCCTAAGGATTACAGAAACGACGTAACACTTAACAATATGGTAATGAGCGTTGACTCAGAATGCCGTCCTGAACTTGTAGCTATGCTTGGTTCAGCAATCGCAACATGTATTTCAGACATTCCTTTTGATGGCCCTTGTGCAATGACACAGGTAGGTTTAATTGATGGTCAGTTCATCGTTAACCCTTCACAGGCTCAGTGGAAGGAAGGAGATCTTCAGCTTACAGTTGCATCAACAAAGCAGAAGGTTATCATGATCGAAGCTGGTGCTAACGAAGTACCTGAAGCTAAGATGCTTGAAGCAATCTATATGGCTCACGATGTTAACCAGACAATCATCGCTTTCATCGATGACATCGTAGCTAAGGTTGGTAAGAAGAAACACGAATATACAAGCTGCGCAATTCCTGCAGAAATGTTTGAAGCTATGAAGGCAGTTGTTACTCCTGAAGAAATGGAAGAAGCTGTATTCACAGATGAAAAGCAGGTTCGTGAAGAAAACATTAGAAACATCACAGCTAAGCTTGAAGAAGCATTTGCTGAAAATGAAGAATGGCTTGCTATTTTAGGTGAAGCTATTTACCAGTATGAAAAGAAGACTGTTCGTAAGATGATTCTTAAAGATCACAAGCGTCCCGATGGCCGTGAGATCACACAGATTCGTCCTCTTGCAGCTGAAGTTGATATTATTCCTCGTGTTCATGGTTCAGCTATGTTCACACGTGGACAGACACAGATTTGTGACGTATGTACACTTGCACCTCTCTCAGAAGTTCAGAAGGTTGACGGACTTGATGAAAACGTTGTTGCTAAAAGATACATGCACCACTACAATTTCCCTGCTTACTCAGTAGGTGAAACAAAGGTTAGCCGTGGACCCGGACGTCGTGAAATCGGTCACGGTGCATTAGCAGAGAGAGCATTACTTGCAGTTCTTCCTTCAGAAGAAGAATTCCCTTATGCAATCCGCTGCGTATCCGAAACATTTGAATCAAACGGATCAACATCAATGGCTTCAACATGTGCATCATGTATGTCACTTATGGCTGCAGGTGTTCCCATTAAGAAGATGGTAGCTGGTATCTCTTGTGGTCTTGTTACAGGAGAAACAGATGATGATTTCGTACTTCTTACAGATATCCAGGGTCTTGAAGACTTCTTTGGAGATATGGACTTTAAGGTAACAGGTACAACAGACGGTATCACAGCTATTCAGATGGATATTAAGATTCATGGTCTTACTCGTCCTATCGTTGAAGGTGCTATCGCTCGTTGCCGTGAAGCTCGTTTATTCATCATGGACAACTGCATGAAGCCTGCAATCGCAGCTCCTCGTGCAACAGTTAATGAATATGCTCCTAAGATCATCTCGATCCAGATCGATCCTGAAAAGATTGGTGAAGTTGTTGGTCAGAGAGGTAAGACAATCAACGCTATTATCGATCAGACAGGTGTTAAGATTGATATTACTGATGACGGTAAGGTTTCAGTTTGCGGTACAGAACAGGAAATGATGGATAAGGCTGTTGAATACATCCAGACAATCGTTTCAGAATTCGAAGAAGGAAAGATCTACAAAGGTAAAGTAGTTTCAATTAAAGAATTCGGCGCATTTATCGAGTTCGCTCCCGGTAAAGAAGGAATGGTTCACATTTCTAAGATTTGCAAGGAACGTATCGATCATGTCGAAGACGTTCTTACTCTTGGTGACAAGGTTACAGTTGTATGCCTTGGCAAGGACAAGATGGGACGTATCAGCTTCTCAATGAAAGACGTTGCAGAGCAGTAATTAACTAAGTCTTTAAGCCGGCATTTGATAGTTTCAAGTGCCGGCTTTTTATATGCGAGGAATAAAATCGGGCGGCTATTTTTTATGAGTTTTGTTGCCGCTTTAACTGTGAGAAAATGGTGGAGAACAAGATGAAAAAATGGATTAATTATATATTATATCTGCTTATGGTTGCGGTTCTTGTGTTAGTAGACCAGCTTTCCAAAGTCTGGATGTCTAATAATTTAAAAGGACATGAGAATATAGTCTGGATTAAAAATGTCTTTGAACTTGAATATCTTGAAAACACAGGTGCTGCATTTTCATCATTCATGGGTAAGCAGGGCTTTTTGATTACAATTACTGTAATTATTCTTGCTTTTGTACTCTATAAATGGACACAAATCCCTGAAGGAAAGCGTTATTTTGGCTTCAGATTTACATTTGCTTTATTAGTTGCAGGTGCAATTGGAAACCTTATAGATCGAACCGTTCAGGGCTATGTAGTTGATTTCTTTTATTTCAAACCAATCAATTTTCCCAGATTCAATGTGGCTGACTGCTACGTATGTGTTTCCATGGTTCTTTTGGCCATTCTTATTTTCTTTGTTTATAAGGATGAAGAAAGTGACTTTTTATTCCATATTCGCAAGAAATAGGGTATAATATAATAATTGCTTAAGGTGGGTCATATCGTCCCATTTGAAGTGAAATTCTTAACCAAATACTATAGTTTTTAGAATTGGAGGCTATATGAAAAGAGTATTTCTTATCGTATTGGACAGTTATGGTTGTGGGGCCATGCCGGATTCAGCAGAGTACGGAGATATTGATGTAAGCACAATTAATTCAGTTGCTTCAAGCAAGTACTTTGATGCACCCAATTTAAGAAAGTTTGGATTATATAATCTCGACGGAGTAACACTTTTACCCAAGGAAGAGAATCCTATCGCTTTACACGCAAGAATGAGCGAAGTATCTAAGGGTAAAGATACAACAATAGGACACTGGGAAATTGCCGGTATTAACTCACCTAAGCCACTTCCTACATATCCTAACGGATTTCCTAAAGAAATCTTAGATGAGTTTACAAAGCAGACAGGAAGAGGTGTTTTATGTAATAAACCCTATTCAGGTACTGTTGTAATAAATGAATTTGGTGATGAGCATGTAAAAACAGGAGATGTAATTGTTTATACATCAGCAGATTCCGTATTTCAGATTGCAGCGCACGAAGATGTAGTTCCTGTCGAGGAACTTTACGAAATGTGTCGTACTGCCCGAAAGATTCTTACAGGTGAGCACGGAGTAGGACGTGTTATTGCAAGACCTTTCGTTGGTGAAAGCGGAAATTATACAAGAACTCCAAGAAGACATGACTTTTCGCTTGAACCACCCAAGGTAACCATGCTTGACCAGCTTAAAGAAGCCGGAAAAGATGTCCTTGCAGTTGGTAAAATCTACGATATATTCGTAGGTAAGGGAATTACAGAACATGTTTATACTTCAGGAAATCCTGAAGGTATTGATAGAACCTTAGAGTATATGGACAAGGATTTCGAAGGACTTTGTTTTGTTAACCTTGTAGATACAGATATGCTTTA
>JAKSRS010000026.1 GCA_024403515.1 Lachnospiraceae bacterium | reverse complement strand
CTAAGCATGTTGATTGATGAGTAGCCTGAACCGAAGTCGTCAAGTTCAATCTGTATGCCTTTTTCCTTTAGAGGCTCAAGTCTTCGGATTAGAAGTTCTGTATCATCGCCCATTAGTGACTCTGTGATTTCAAGGTGTAGGTAGTTACCGGGGATGTTGTGCTTACGCATTGCTTTGTTTACGAAAAATACTATTCCCTGGCTTTCAATTGTAAGTTTGGAAGCGTTAATTGAGATGGGTACTACTGTCTTTCCTTCGTTGATCCAGCGTCTTATATTTTCACAGGTTCTTTCAAATACGTAGTTATCAAGTTTTACGATAAAGCCATTTCTTTCAAAGACCGGTATGAAGTCTGCAGGTGACATGAAGCCGTATTCAGGATGAATCCATCTGACTAAAGCTTCGGCGCCCACAAGTTTACCGGTTACGGCATCGTGCTTGGGCTGGTAGTAAACCTTAAACTGCTTTTCGTCTATGGCCTTTTGCATGTCGGCTTCGATGGCTCTTTGTTTTTCCACCAAGTCTCTTATGCCTTCATCAAATTCAGCAATTTTCTGGCCGTATACGTGCTTAATAGTATTAACTGCTATATGTGCTCTGTCACAATAAAGAACTATCGACTTATCTCTGTCGACGCCCTTACAGATTCCGAACTTAACCTCTGCATCTGGTAGTCCGTCAGCATTTACTGGTGATATTGTTGCGGTTCTTGCTATAAATGAATCGTACTGGCTGCTTTCTAAAAGTACCACGAACTGGTCGCCGCCATAGCGTCCTACTACCGCGCCCTCGTTTGAAAGGTAGCTTAAATACCTTCCGGCTCCTGCAAGCAGCGCATCGCCCATCTTGGTGCCGTACTTTTCATTGTAATCTTTAAAATTAACGTAGTCTGATAAAATAAGATCATAAGTCTTATCCGGATTTTCCCTTAGTGTTTTTTCTGCATGCCAGAAAAATCCTTTACGGTTATAGATTCCGGTAAGTTCGTCTACCTCAGCCTTTCTTTTGTAATCATAGTCTCTAAAGCCCATTAAAAAGTGGGTAAAGGACTCTTCCTCGGGATCAATGATTCCAAAGAACATCTGGTTATAATTAATCTTGTTATCTACAAGTCTTTGGTACTCAACGATATAGTTTCCGCTCTTTTTAAGTTCGCTTACAACCTTATCAATTGTCGTATCTTCTATAAGTTTTTCACGCTGATCTTCAAGCGTAAACTTTTCTATATATGCTTTCATGGCCCAGTCGTACTTTATGGACTCTTCCTGTGAAAGCAACATTTCAGTAATTCCATCCGAGGAATCTGTCTTATAAACTGTTATCTCTTTAGTCTCAACGTTGCAGAACCAAATAGACTGGTATTCTTTACACAGACACTCAATGATTAACTTTTCAAAATTCTTCTTAAGTTTTATCAAGGTAATTCACCTATCCTTTAATCACTCTTATTTGCCAATGTCTTTAACGAAAATTAATACGCTTTGATTACTATCGTCGTAATCTTTGGCTCTTACAACTTCTAATCTTATCTCACGACAGCCCCTGTCGATTCGACATTCATAGCTTAAGCTATAGGGCTTTTCGCTTGTTTTTAAGTATTCGCTTATTACATCAAGTTTTGTTTTTTCTTTGTACTCTTTTACCTTATCTTCTGCCACTGTTCCATTATTGGCAAAAGAAAGAAACCACTCTGATAAGCTTCCACCGCTATTTTGTTCTTCATCGATTGCGCTTATTACTGAGTATGTATCTGTAGTAAGGTTTGCCTTAATAATTCTAAGATATGAATTACATAAGGCTTCGTAAACTGTATGCTGATTGCGTCTGTCAAGGCCGTTTTTGGAGTAATGTCTTGCCTTGCAGTCGTACATTCTTCGATCCGCTTCTTTTTCCAAATCTGTAATTGAGTAGTTAGGAAATTCGGCTCTTGTCGCGTATCCGTAAGATACCGAAATGTTTGTAATCGAATCTCCGGTCCACTCGCTTAAGAATAATTCAAACTCACTTATGATATCCTTAAGTTCGTTCTCGGATACTCTTAAAACTGCCGCAAACTCATCGCCGCCAAGTCTGAAGAGTTTTCCGTATTCACAAAAGGCTGCCTTAATACACTGGGCGGCTCCGATTAGTAGTTCATCTCCTGATGAATGTCCCAAAGAATCGTTTACGACCTTTAGTCCGTTTACGTCCATTGATACGATTACAAGATCATCAGGTATTCCTCTTAACTTAAAGTCACTAATGGCCTCTTCGTAGGCGTATCTGTTGAAAAACTGGGTAAGTTCATCTGTATTGGACTTTTCTACAAGTGCAAGCTGCTTCTTCTTTTCAGAATCTATTACTACTGTTGTATAAAAGATAAGGCTCGGGCTCGAATCGCGGTGCTGGGAGATATTGATAAACGAAGCTCGTATCCATCCCTGATTTACAGCGATAAATTCGTCGTAAATCATTTTTTTGCCTTTAAGTCTTTCAGTTACGGTATCAAGATCAATAAAGTCAAGCGCCCTGTCCTTATGCGATGAAACGATAAGGCCATCTACTGCTGCTTTAAGCTTTTCACTGGCGCCATCCTTGTCTGCTGTAAGTTTTCTTATATTATCGTTGGAGGTATATTCAACGATTGAACCGTCATCAAGGTTAATTAAATGCATTGAGTTATAAACCTTGGACATTGAAATTAGTATATCAAGCTGTCTGTCACGCTCTTTATTGGAGTC
The DNA here is from genome assembly GCA_024403515.1 of Lachnospiraceae bacterium. Taxonomy (GTDB): domain Bacteria; phylum Bacillota; class Clostridia; order Lachnospirales; family Lachnospiraceae; genus UBA1258. Next base: position 23,960 of record JAKSRS010000026.1, on the reverse strand, counting down.
AACAATCCTCTGGTTATTGCGACCTACAAGGATTGTTATGATGATATCTACAAGGATCAAAAAGGCCAGTGAAAAGAAGATAAAATCAAGTGAATCGTAGACTATCCGCCAGCCGTTTCCGGTTATTCCTATATAGTAGTCCGACTGCTTGGTAAAATAGCATCTTGAAAAGTCACCGTTAACGGTGCAAAAGAAACCTTTATTTAAGTTTTGGGTAAACTTTTCAAGCCCGATTTCCTCAACACTATGATTTACGTATGAAGTCTTTGTTGCGGCAAGTATAACGCCATCACTACTTATGACATAAACTGCATTTTCATGGGTCATTGGAAATGTCGCTATCATGTTTTTATCGATAGCTGCCTGACGAAGCATGGCACTTCTAACCTTTTCACTAAGCATACCGAGTGTGTAGTCGGTATCTTTAATGTTCCTGCTGAAGCTTAAAATCGCAATTAAAGAAAGCAGTATCGCGATGCTGCAAAAGGAAATTAAAAATATTGATCCTTTGGATCTTTTGTAAAAAAGTTTGTCGGCCATATCTATCTCCAAGCATTTATGCGCTATAAACCCAATGATGCATTAAAGATTTAATCACAAATGCATTACATTCTTATTAAATAGGAAATCATCAGTCTATACCAATGATTTCCTAGCGAACATTACATTTTAATAAGTTCATAGTCTCTTGAACCGATACCGATTGCCTGACCATGAATAAGAGTTTCTTCCCATGCTACGTTGGGGTTAGAATCCTTGAAGTGGTTGTTGTTCTTCTTCCAGTCAATCTTTGCAAGGTTATCGCCAAGCTGTGAGTTTCTTATGGGTTCTGCTGCAAGGGCTGCATCTACGCAAGCCTGGTCAAGTGCAACAGGGTCAAAAGAAGCAAACATACCAATGTTAGGTAAAATAGGTGCGTCGTTTTCGGAATGGCAGTCGCAGTTAGGTGATACGTCAACGATAAGGCTGATGTGGAAGTTGGGCTTTTCGGCAATTACTGCCTTGGTGTATTCTGCAATCTTACAGCCAAGGATTTCATTGGCATTTCCGTTGGGGTTATGGATTGCATCAAATGAACAAGCACCGATACATCTTCCGCAGCCCTTACATTCATCCTGGTTGATCACTGCTCTTCCTGTTTCATAATGGATAGCATCTGAACCACATTCCTTGGCGCAACGCTTACAATTCTTGCAAAGTCTTTCAATAACTTCGGGCTTACCCTGATTGTGCTGGTGCATCTTACCTGCACGGCTTCCGCATCCCATACCGATATTCTTTAATGCTCCACCAAAGCCTGTTGCTTCGTGGCCCTTAAAGTGATTAAGAGAAATGAAAACATCTGCATCCATTACTCCTCTTCCGATGTATGCTTCGTGGCAGTATGTAGCACCTTCAACAGGAACTACTACGTCGTCTGTTCCCTTAAGTCCATCACCAATGATGATGTGGCATCCTGTTGTAATTTCATTAAAGCCGTTTTCCTGAGCACATGAGATGTGATCTAAAGCATTCTTTCTTGAACCGGGATAAAGAGTATTACAGTCTACAAGATAAGGCTTTCCGCCTGCTTCCTTAACTAGGTCAGCTACTGCCTTAGCGTAGTTAGGACGTAAATAAGCGATGTTACCTAATTCACCAAAGTGCATTTTAATGGCAACAAACTTATTCTCCATATCCATGTCCATGATTCCTGCTCTTCTTAAAAGCTTGCCAAGCTTTTCAGGAAGGCCAACACCTGCTGTGGTTCTAAAGTCGGTAAAGTATACTTTTGATTTTTCCATTTCTTTCTCCTAATCTATATTTAAGTTTGATTTTTCTTGCGGTTTCAGGCTTTCACGGCACTCTCGGGTCTAGCGACTTTCGCGGGTCTCACGGCTTTCGTGGCACTCGTGCAACTAAACCTCAACTATTTTCTTTCCAAACCATTTCTTACTGCGCCATCTTCCAAGAACTATTAATCCTCGTATGCACTCGTCGGTCGCGGTTCCCATATATACGCCGGCTACACCAATTGAAAGGGCTACACCAAAGGTAAATCCAAGTGTTGCTCCAAGGCCCCACATCGTGCAGATTCCAACGATTAAGGGGAAGATGTAATCTCCGGCTGCCTTAAGTGAACTTACCATTGTCATGTTTAGGCATCTTCCGATTTCAATAAAGATATCAACTAACATGATATAAAAGGCAAGTGAAATGATTGTTGTATTGCTTGTAAAAATCCTAAGTGTATAAGGACTTAATAACCAGTTTGCTGTCGACAGGGCAATTGTTATAGGAAGTGAAACCCTAAGTGTAGCAAAGACTCGTTTATAAGCTTCATTCTGCTTATCGGCTCCAACTAAGTGTCCTACGATAATCTGGGTTGCCATCGCCGATGCATTTGAAAAGCACATGGCAAAAGAAATCAGCGAGTTACAATATACTCTCGCGTTTACTGCGTCAGCTCCCATCTTATTAATGAAGGATAAAAGTAACATCTGATAAAGATTATAGCATAGATTCTCTCCTGCTGAGGGAAGTCCGATTTTAACCATCTTACCAAGCAACTTTCCGGGGAAAGGAACGAGTAACTTAAGGTCAAACTTACCGATTCCTGACTTGTAGAAGAATACAATTGCTACTGTAAGAGCTACTACTCTTGCGGTAACGGTTGAAATTGCAACACCCGCTACGCCAAGATTTAAAAACTTAAGTGGTCCGTAGAGGAACATATAATTTCCAAAGATATTTATAAGGTTGATGATAACTGAAACATACATACCAACTTTGGTGTGACCGTTACATCTTAATATCTGAAGCATTACATTGTAGCAGGCCTGTAAAAACATACCGCCACCAACGATTCCTATATAGGTCATCGCATGCGGCCTCATAACGTCAGGAACGCTAAGTACGCTCATGATGGACCCGCGTAAAAGCACAAGGGCTGTACTTAAAACGATACCGACAATGAGATTTACAACAAAAGAAAGTGTGTAAATCATATTCATCTTATCAAACTGCTTGGCACCTAAGTACTGGGCAACAACTACTGATGTCGCTGTCGCTATGATATTAAAGAGAATGATGATCATAAACATGACTGTATTGGAGTTTCCTACTGCTCCAACTGCATTCTCCGAATAGTGGCTAAGCATTACTGTATCAATGTTATTTAAAAGTATATTTAAGAAAAGTTCTAAAAACATAGGTCCCGCAATTACTAAAAGCGGAGTCTTTTCATCAATTACTACAGTTTTTTTATCTGCCAACTCTTTATTCCTTTCCAAGAATATTTCTCGTAAGTTTAAATATATAATTTTTCCCCTTATAAAAAATATAAAAAAATATCCTCTAAATTGAAAAACCTCCGATGTTAGCGATCAGCCCCTCTATGGAGCTATCGCTAACGTCAGAGGAATATGTTTAAAACTAATTGTAGGTGACTTGCTACTGGTGCTCATCTGTGGACTAAGTCGTTGTGATATCCTGTCTGAATAAGAAGTCCAATAGTTCATCACCCGGAAGAGGCTTTGAATAAAAATAACCCTGAATGGAATCTACGTTTAATAAATTCATGGCATCTATCTGCTCGGCAGTTTCAACGCCTTCAGCTACGATAGGAATATTTAAGTTATGGATTGTCTTCATTTCACCATCGAGGATAATCTTTCCAGTTTTACTCTTAAAGTAAGCCCATACCATGCTCTTATCAAACTTAACCTTATCAAAGGGATAGTCAATTAAGTATGAGCAGTTAGAATTTCCTGTACCGTAATCATCAAGAGCAAATCTTATGCCGCAGTTTTTAAGATTTCTCATGTGTCTTTCCATGATCTCGGCTGCTGTTACCGCTGCTCTTTCAGTGATTTCAAGAATAATCATCTCTCTGGGAACCTTGTGTCTGTCGATTATATCTAAAATCGCCTTATCCATGTTGGGCTGTAAGCACTGAAGGGCTGAGATATTAATGTGTACTGACTCTATCTTAAGTCTTTCATTATTAGGTAAAATCTTCTTTTCTATAAAATCACAGGTCTTATCAAGTATCATTAAATCAAGAGGAATAATAAGTCCACTGTACTCTGCTCTTGATATGAATTCATCCGGAGGTACAAAGCCTAGTTCTTTATCAAACATTCTGGCAAGTGCCTCAAGTGAATTGAAGTGATTTTCCTTAACACTAAAGATTGGCTGAAAGTATACTTCAAGACTCTTATCTTCAAGTGCTTTTTTAAGTGCTACATCAACTTCGGAAAGTCTTATGTACTGCTTCTTAATCTCGGGTGAAATATCAAGATAAGTAGTCATCGAGTCTTTTCTAAGTAACTGCTTTACAAAGACTTCAAGTCCGTAAAAATCCTTGGTTGTTAAAACATCTTCAGGATATTTAATGCAGGCCATCTTAAGTGGAACACCTATCTGAATGTTATCAATATCCCAGGTTTTACTAAATCGCTCTTCGGCAAGAAGTCTTACTCTTTCAACTTCCTTATCGCTTTTTAAAATAGCTGCAAATACACTGTCTGAAACTCTAAAAGCGTTGCTGCTTCCAACAGTTTCAGCAAAGAATGCACCGATTTCGGACAGTACTGAATTACCGATTCTATAGCCATACATAACGTTTAACTGTGATGACTGGTGTAAATCAAAGAGTAACACTCTCATGGGCTTTTCAATGTTAAGGCCGTTTTCAAATCTTAAGTAAAGTGCCCTGTTATTGCTGATTCCCGTTGCCTTATCATGAAGTTCGTTGGGATTTTGGATAAATATGTAAAATAAGCTAAGAATTATTGCATTGGCAAAGCCTGTTAAAAGCACATTTTTAATGTTGTACTGGATCAAAACTCCAATCAGCGAAATCGATGCTGCAAGTAAAACCGCATAGCGATTTCGGCCGCGAATCGTTCTTTTGGCTGTAATGGAAACAGCAAAACTTGCTAAGATGTAAAGGCCTATATAGGCGTAACCGTACCAGGCAAGTTTTCCCTGCGAATAAACGTTATCTTCGATTTTATAAAGAAGATGGAAAATATCGTTTGTAAAGAGAATAAGAAGAAATAAAGCACAGGGAACAATAGCTAACTGGGCATATAATACCCTTTTCTTTCGCGCAGGCTCACAAAGAATGGTCACGTACCTGAAGAAAAGTAGTGACGTTGCCGCCTCTGCGAGAAAGAACAGGAAACAAATGATGTTATTGGCATCGCTTGACACGATATGTGTGTTTACAAGGCCCCAGCTTGAAAGTACGTTTAAAATGGACTCACATATTCCTGCTATCAGGAAAAAGAAAAAGGCCCGGCTTTTGGCCATTTCGAAATTTGGATTAATTAAATGTGTAAAAAGAAGCAGAAACATTATTATCGTTGCTGCTATCTCAAAGCTATAATTGTAAGTCATAATTCCCCCACTAATTCTTCTTAAGTGTAAAAGGATTATAGGCTTAAAAGATTAACAAAACATTATAGCTATTTTCCTATTTATTATAGTTTTTCCAGTATTTGGGGTGGAAAACAGGGATAAAATCTGCTATCATATATGTGCCTATGCAAATAAGTCTTGACCAAAATCAAGCAATACTGTAAATTATATTGAGTAAAGTTATATATTTAGGAGGCGATAAAATGAAGCATATCCAGACAATCGAAACACGTGACTTATGTGAAAGCGCTAAGAACGGTGGATGTGGCGAATGCCAGACATCATGCCAGTCAGCTTGTAAGACAAGCTGTGGTATCGCAAACCAGTCTTGCGAAAACACAAAGGAAAGCAAATAATTTATGCAACAAAAGCGCCGTCTCGTAAATCGGGGCGGCTATTTTTGCGTTAGGAGATTTTTATGATTCATCAGTTCAAGCAAAACGGGATTAACATCGTAATGGATATTTGCTCAGGTGCTATTCATGCAGTTGACGATGTGACTTATGATCTCATTGAAATGTTTGAAAAAAACAATAAAGAAACTATAGTTGCTACTCTTTCTTCAAAGTACTCTCTCCCTGCAGATGAAATCGCTGAGATTTACGAGGATGTTGAAGAACTTAAGGCTAATGGAAAACTTTTTTCAGAGGATACCTTTGAACCTATGGCAGGCGAGCTTAAGGCCCGCACTTCAGGTGTCATAAAGGCCCTCTGTCTTCATATAGCACATACCTGTAATCTTAACTGCTCATACTGCTTTGCAAGTCAGGGTAAATACCATGGCGACCGCGCTTTAATGAGCTTTGAAGTTGGTAAACGTGCACTTGATTTTCTTGTTGAAAACTCAGGTTCAAGAAGAAACCTTGAAGTAGACTTCTTTGGTGGCGAACCTTTAATGAACTTCGATGTTGTAAAGAAGCTTGTTGAATACGCCCGTTCAATCGAAAAGGATGCCAAGAAGAACTTCCGTTTCACTCTTACAACTAACGGTGTTTTAATTGATGACGATGTTATTGAATTTGCCAACAAGGAAATGAGCAATGTCGTATTAAGTCTTGATGGCCGCAAGGAAGTTCACGACAGATTCCGTGTGGATTATGCCGGAAATGGTTCTTTTGACAAAATCGTTCCTAAGTTTCAGAAGCTCGTTAAGTCAAGAGACGGCAAGAACTACTACATGAGAGGAACATTTACACACAACAACGTAGATTTCCTTGAAGATATTAAAGAAATGCTCAAACTTGGTTTTAGAGAGTTATCAATGGAGCCTGTTGTTACAAGCCCTGATGACCCTTCTGCCCTTACCGAGGAAGACCTTCCTATCCTTTATAAGCAGTACGAAGATCTTGCCAAGCTTATGATTGAAAAAGACAAAGAGGGCGATCCTTTCGTCTTCTATCACTACATGATCGACCTTGAGGGTGGCCCTTGTATCTACAAGCGTATCTCAGGCTGCGGCTCAGGTACTGAGTACATGGCTGTTACTCCCTGGGGTGATTTGTATCCTTGCCACCAGTTCGTTGGCGATGACAAGTACAAGCTTGGTAACATCTATGACGGCGTTACAAACACTTCTATTCAGGATGAATTTGCTTCATGTAACGTTTATGCCCGTGAAGAATGCAAGGACTGCTGGGCTAAGCTTTACTGCTCGGGCGGTTGTGCTGCAAATGCTTATCATGCTACAGGTTCAGTAAAAGGCGTTTACAAATATGGTTGTGAATTATTTAAAAAGCGTCTTGAATGTGCAATCATGGTAGAAGTTTCCAAGAAAATTCACGAATAGATAATCTATAAAGGATCTTATGAAGACACCAATTTTTGATTACGTAAATGAATATATTAACGAGAAAACAGCTCGTTTCCATATGCCCGGACACAAAGGTGTTCCGGGTTTTCTTGGTGTTGAGCCAAGAGATTTAACTGAAATCGACGGAGCGGATGAACTCTATCTTGCCGATGGAATAATATTAGAGAGTGAAAAGATCGCGGGATCATTTTTTAACGCCGAAACCTTCTACTCTACTGAAGGCTCCTCTCACACTATTAAGGCTATGCTTGCTCTGGTTTTAAAGTGGAGTAAGTTAAAGGGCGATTCGAGAACTTTAATTCTTGCCGGCCGAAATGCCCACAAGACCCTTATCAACGCCTGCATCACTCTTGATATCGACGTTGATTGGATTATGCCCAAAGAATCAGATTCCTACGAATCCTGCCAGATAAGTGCTTGTGAGCTTAAAGAGATTTTAGGTGGCTACAAAGCAGCTAATCGTCCTCTTCCACGTGCTTTATACGTAACAAGTCCCGACTATCTTGGAAATATCCTCGATATTAAAGGTCTTTCCAAGGTCTGCCACGAATACGGACTTATCCTCTGCGTTGATAATGCGCATGGGGCTTACCTAAGATTTTTAGAGACTTCATTACATCCTATCGACCTTGGCGCTGATATCGTCTGCGACTCAGCCCACAAGACCCTCCCCGTTTTAACCGGTGGGGCTTACTTGCATGTTGGTAAGGCTGAGGGCGTTGGCGCGGATGTTGGTTCGGGTGTTGACGCGCATGGCGCAGATGCGGATTGCACGGCGAATGCTGGCGCGACTAACGCAGATTGCACGACGGGTGCGGTGCTCAGTTCAGACTTAATCGCAGCCAGAACCTTCTTTAAGGATAATGCCAATAGTGCTCTTGCCCTCTTTGGCAGTACGAGTCCTTCCTACATAATCCTTCAGTCTCTTGATGCATGTAACGTTTACCTTGAAAATCTGGGCCAGACTCTTGTTGGTGTTTCGGCCTTTGTAGATAAGATTAAAGAAAGATTTGTATCTAAAGGCTACTCTTTAATGGGTACTGAACCTTTAAAGATAACTCTTTACTTTGAAAATAAATCAGGCAATGAACTTGCCGATTTAATGTATAAGATTGGTGTAATTCCTGAATATTACGACAAAAAGCATATCGTGTGCATGGTTACAAGCCAAAACACCATAAACGATATGAACAGACTCGTTGAATTCTTTGATAGAGAAGACGTGCGAAATATTGCAGGCGCAGGAAACGAGGCGATAAGCGGCGACGGTTCGGTTGGCGACGATACGGCGGACGGCTCCGGCCTGGACGGCGTGGGTGTAGGTTGCGCGGTCGGTTCCGGCTCGGTCGGTGCGAGTGCGGTTGGCGGCTCCAAGCGTATCGAGACTCCTAAGCGTGCTCTTTCCTTTAAGGATGCCTACTTCGCACCATCTGAAAAGGTGCTTATAAAAGACAGTGTCGGACGAATCATGTCCGAAGCACTTCTTAGCTGCCCTCCCGCTGTTCCGCTTTTCATGAGTGGCGAGGTCATAGACGAGAGAATTCTGACAAACCGCGACTGGCTTTCCGACGACACGGTAAGCGTAGTTTTCTAGCAACACAAAAGGGTGGACCATGGGGACGGGGTTAGGGGTTCATTTTCGCCTGCGAAAATGAACCCCTAACCCCGTCCCCTTGGTCCATCGCAGGCACAGAGCGAGGCGATGCCACGCTGCCGTTGCCGCAACAAGGCGCAAAAAGGGGCTGTGAAAAAACCTTTGAACAGGAACATGTGGATTTACAGCATATTTATATCGATGGTTCAAAGTTTGAAGCCAACCGTTCCTAAAACATCGTTGTGCTGAAATAGCAGACAAAAAAGAATCGGCAAAAGAAAGCTGTCTGAAACTTTCTTTTGCCGATATTCATAGTTAAACATCATTAACTATTCTGTGAACTTTTTCTGTTTCTCCCTTAAGATAATATGTTAGATTATCACAAGATATATCCTGTAATGCCTTCAGCGACTCTTCTGAATAGAAGGCACTGTGAGGAGTAATAATTACGTTTTCTCTAGCCACCAGTGGATTTGTAGATAAATCAGGATTCTCAGATTCTAAAACATCCAGACCTGCAGCCGAAAGCAAGCCTTCGTCAAGTGCTCTGATTAGTGCTGTTTCATCTACTGCTACGCCTCTTCCTACATTAATAAAAATCGGGTGTTTCTCCATTGCTTTAAATGCTTCATAGTTGAAAAACTTATAATGGTCCTTTCCCACTGCCATATGGTTGGTAATAACATCGCTCTCTTGAAATAATCGCTCTTTCGTAACAAAGTTGACTGGGAAGTCTGGTGTATTAATGTTTTTCCCTGTAGGAGAATAAACTAGCACCTCCATACCAAAGGCTGTTGCTAATTTTCCTACCTGCTTACCTATTTTTCCGTAACCTGCTATTCCAATTTTCATACCAGCGAGTCTATGAAGATTAGTGATTGAAGAATATTGCCATTTGTGATTATTATCAATATCTTGGCCATAATGTTTTAACCCTCTTGCTAGTGCAAGAATCAATGCAAAGGTGTGTTCAGCAACCTCAAGAGTGCAGTATTCCTCAATGGGAATAACTGCAATACCTCTCTCAGTAGCCGTTTCCAGATCGATGTTCTCGTATCCGGAAGCATTTTGGACAATGCATTTTAAGTTAGGAAGTTTATTTATTATATCTGCATCTATTGGAATAAATGCAGTTAATAAAGCATCAGCATCGGCTACTTTTTTTAGCCATTCCTCTCTATCGGTGTAGGAAATAACATCTACTTCCGTATTCGTTATCACACTATTACCGTCTTCAGCATCCTTAAGTGCCGAAAGAATTCTGTTTTTTTCATAATCAGTATCTCTATTCAGCACTCCCGGATAATCCGTAATATATATCTTCATTTTTATTTAGCGTTATCAGCTACGATCTGGCTATATTCCATAACCCACTTTTCAAAGTTACCAGCATCCTGGTTTGCCTTGATAACAGAGTTAAGAATCGCTACAAGGTCTTCATTTCCCTTTGCAATAACGATAGCTGATTCTTTCTTTCTATCAAAGTTTGCTTCTGCAAACTGAAGAGTATCATCTGCAAGAATGTACTGCTGACCTACAATGCTTTCTACTACAACACCTGCAACCTTACCATTCTTAAGTTCAAGAATACAGTCAGGAACTTTTTCAAGTGATGCTAAAGGATTTTCGGGAAGTAATTCCTGAACAAGTTTTTCCTGTGTAGTAGACATCTGAGCTGCTAAAGTCGCGCCTTCAAAGTCAGATAAAACCTTGTACTTCTCAGCATCTTCTTTTCTAATGATGACGCTCTGTTCTGCGAATAAGTAGCTGTCAGAAAAGTCCATTGTTTCTTTTCTTTCATCTGTAGGAGCAACACCAGCGATAGCAACATCAACTTTACCAGCTGGAATAGCTGCAAGTAATGCGGAGAATGACATATCCTGAACTTCAAGAGTTACACCAAGTTCTTCGGCAATTGCCTTGGCAAGTTCAATATCAACACCGATGATTGCCTGATCTGCTGAAGTAATATCAACGAATTCGTAAGGAGGATAGCCTGAAGCAGTACCAACTACGATTTTTCCCGATTCTTTGATTTTGGCTAACAAACCAGTAGCTTCTTCAGTTGCTTCCGTTTCCTCTGTAGAAGCTTCTGTAGATGTCTCAACACTAGTTTCTGTAGAGGATGCAGATGGCGCAGGAGTTTCTGCCTTTTCTCCACATCCAGCAATCATTGTTGCTCCAATTGCCAATGTCAATACCATTGCGAGTAGTTTTCTTTTCATAATCTTTGTCCTCTTTTCATTTATTCTAAAGTGGTGATAGCCACAATAGGAGCTATATTATTTTCATGCAAAAGAAGGTCTTATGCATGTCTTGTTGTTCTGGCCATTCTCTTTTCGATTTTGCTCAGGCCAAAAGAAAATACTGAAGTAATAAGGAAGTAAATTAATGCTACCAGGATAAGAGGTGCCATAGGCTGGAAGCTTATTCCTCGAATTGTTTCAGCTGCATACATCAATTCACCAATACCAATCACTGATACCTGAGAAGATGTTTTAATAATTGTTATAAATTCATTGCTTAGTGAAGGAAGAATGCTCTTCATTGCCTGAGGAAGAACGATACATAAAAGAATTCTCGTATTTCCCATTCCTAAGGCCATTGCTCCTTCGGTTTGTCCTCTGTCAACAGCTAAGATACCGCCTCTAACAATTTCACAAATATATGCGGTTGAGTTAATTGTTAATGCAACAATACCGGAAACCAGTCTTGAAATATCTGTTCCTCCAATAATGATGCTTGGAACGTCAATTCCTAACATGGGTAAACCATAAAATACGATGGATATCTGAACCAGTACCGGTGTACCACGAATGAACTCAACATAGGCTGTTGCAAAATATCTAAGTAATCTGACCTTACTCATCTTCATGAATGCCATCAGGATTCCGAAAATCATACCCAGTATAATCGTCATAACTGAAACGATTATGGTAACTTTGGCTCCTCCTATGAGAAGCATTTTGTATTTAACTAATATCTTCCATAAAGCTGCCATATTAGTTCCTCCTTAAAGCATCTTACTTAAAAAGGCTTTTACTCTTTCATTCTTCGTATTACCAAATATTTCTTCAGGTCTTCCTTCTTCCATGATGTAACCTTCATCCATGAATACCACCCTATCGGCAACTTCCCTTGCAAATCCCATCTCGTGAGTTACAACTACCATTGTCATTCCTGTCTTGGCTAAGCTTTTCATTACTGATAAAACTTCACCTACCATTTCAGGATCAAGTGCTGAAGTCGGCTCATCAAAGAGAAGAACTTCAGGTTGCATTGCAAGTGCTCTTGCTATAGCAACTCTTTGTTTTTGTCCACCAGATAGCATGTCCGGATAAACATCCGCCTTTTCAGAAAGACCAACTACTTCAAGTAAATCCATAGCTTCCTGTCTGACTGTTCCTTTATACCTTTTCTTTACCTTAACAGGTGCATACATTATGTTTTCCAATACCGTCATATGTGAAAAGAGATTGAAGTGTTGAAATACCATTCCTACTTCTTCTCTCAGTTTGGTGTATTTCTTTTGCTTGGAAATTGGATTTCCATTGAAATAAATCTCGCCACCGCTTATAGTCTCCAGTGCATTTAAGCAACGCAGCATAGTACTTTTTCCGGAACCAGAAGGACCGATCACCGCAATTACTTCACCTTTTTTAATGTCTATAGATATATCTTTCAGGACTGCAAGAGTGCTGTAATTTTTCGATAAGTTCTTAACTGAAATGATTACATCGTTTGAATCTTGCATATCTCCCTCCTTCTCAAAAAAAAGACGTTTCCACACTATGTTTAGTAGAAACGCCTTTGTTTTTGTATACCGTATTCATTTGTTTTATGTTGCAGATACTACCATAATCCGTATATTGTGTCAATACTAATTATAAAAAAGTTTAAAATTGTATACATTTTCTACTTTTCTTTGGTTTATCCGTCTCAATAAAAGCCTTAATGTATTCTTCTAGCATATCCACTGTCTTATCTATTCCAAGAACCGAAGAGTCCACTAAAAGATCTTTATACCTAATATCACTTGGTAAAAAGCCAGCATACTGAAGGTGGTATCTTTCTCTGGCTTTATCCACTTCTAACATCATTCTTTTGGCTTCTGATGCTTCCATACCAAATTCCTTCTTACAGGTTTCAAAACGTACTTCATTTGGGGCATAAATGAAAATGTGTAATGAATTATCATAATCATAAAGAATTGAATCAGCACATCTGCCTACAATAATGCAGGATTCTTTTTCTGCGAGGTCTTTTATTATTGATTTCTGAGTCTCAAATATTCTATCCTGTATTTTTCCCGATTCCAATCCGAGGGGATATTTCATCCTAAAAAAACCGCCCTGAACAGATTCTTCAAGTTCAACGATATCCGATGCCGGCATATTCAGTTTTTTTGCAGTTAAATCCAGAATATCTCTGTCGTAATACTTTATTCCCAGTTTTTCAGAAAGTTTTCTGGCAATTGGTCTTCCAAGAGACCCAAACTGTCTGGCAATGGTCACAACATACTTTTTCTCGCTCATATTATTTCCTCCTTATAAGGAATCTCTAAGTAAAGGCAATGTCGAACAGTGGATTCCACCGCCCAGCTTATTTATCTCACTTATATCTACAGGAATAACATCAAGACCTGCTTTCTCGAGATTTTTCATAGTTTTTACTCCTTTTTCGGAGAAAAGAACTTTTCCAGGTTCCAATGCAATACAATTATTAGTAAGCATGGGATCATCTCTGTCAGTTTCTATCAGCTCGTATCCTCTTTCCTTTAGCATCTTCAAAAACCAGAAAGGCAAAATAAATGTTGAAACTAAGACTTTATTTCTATCTAGTGGTACAAAAGCTTCATCAAGGTGAATATAGTATGCAGGCATGTCCAGCACAATGAGTTCGATTCCCTGATAAGAAAGCAATGCTCTCAACTGCTCTATGCCTTCGTCATTAATTCTGACCGATCGTCCTACAATAGCTGTATGAGGATCTAACATTGAAAAAGATCCACCTTCAATAGTCCCTTTTCCCTGTATTGCTCCAATTATTGGGATGTTCTTTTCAGCCAAAAACTTCTGTGTAAGATAGGTATCTCCCTGATGAAAATACATGGCAAATCGAGTGAGAATTGCTCCCTTGGGAGTCATAAGTGCTACATCTCTTGTGAAGGTTAAATTAGTCCAGTACAAGGTAGGGTCAGTAAGATAATTAACCTCAATTCCTTCTTTTGACAGAATATCCGTCATGACATGGTGCTGTTTTTGCAGAAGATTCAAATCTGGGAGTTCTCTTCCCTTCCAATAGTTTCTTATCTGACCATCAGGCGTTTTAAGTATTCTTGCTCCAGCTTCTTCTTCATATGTTCCATCCTTCAACTGAAGAATTTCATCACCAGGGCAATGAACCAGTATTCGTCGTATTTTTCCGACAGAATTATCTACACCAAAATTCTTTCCCCAAACCTGTTGATAGACAGGTGAAGTAAAAGTATTCTCTATTCTGCTTCTATCCATATACATCTGTAATGTAGCCATAACTTTTCCTCCTGAGATTTATATCCTATTTAGTCAATTCTGCCATTATTTCATCAATTATGGACATAGCGATATCTATCTCTTTTTCACTAACAATAAGTGGCGCAATAAACCTGACTACATTGTGATCACTTCCGCATGTAAGAAGCATGAGATTCTTTTCAAGAGCTTTCTGCTTTATATCTGCAGTGAGTTTTGCATCAGGCTGTCCGTCAGGGGAAATGAGTTCCATGGCATTCATGAGGCCTACACCTCTAACATCACCAATACGCGAAGGGTATTTTGCCATTAGTTCTATGAGTTTGTCCCTCATATATTTACCCTGCTTTTTGGCATTATCTAAAAGGTTATCTCTTTCTATTATTTCCAGTGTCTTCAATCCAGCAGCGCAGGCCAGTGGATTGCCTCCAAATGTTCCACCATGAGCACCAGCAGGCCACTTCTCCATTATTTCCTTTTTGGCTATTATTGCCGCTAATGGAATTCCACCACCCAGTGCCTTGGCAGAAGTTAAAATGTCCGGTTTTACTCCATAAGTCTGATACGCATATATTTCTCCAGTTCTACCAATTCCAGTCTGAACCTCATCGAAGATAAGCATAATTCCATGTTTATCGCAAATCTCTCTAAGTCCTTTTAAAAACTCTCGTTTAGGAGGAATGTATCCGCCTTCACCCTGAACCGGCTCAACAATAATAGCAGCTACGCACTCAGGATCAATCTGCTTGGCAAAAATGGAATCAAACTGTTTTATGCATTCCATTTGACACTTGCCCTCTTCCTGGAAGAAAGGACAGTGGTGGCAGTTCGCATAATCAGCCCAGTAGACTGAAGGCATTAATGGTTCATAAAATTTTCTGTAGGCTGAGCTTGAACCAGTAATAGACATTGCACCAATAGTTCTTCCATGAAAAGAATTTCTGAAAGCAATTATTCCAGGTCTTTTGGTAACATATTTTGCAAGCTTCATGGCTCCATCATTGACTTCTGCACCTGAGTTACTAAAATATACCATTGTATCTCCACCAGTTACTTCCACTAGTTTTTCGGCAAGTTTTACATAGCTTTCGTTATATACAACATTATGACCAACATGAATCATAGTATTCAGCTGTTCTTTTATAGCTTCAACTACTTCAGGATTTTTATTTCCTAGATTGTTTACCGCAACGCCAGAAGCAAAATCTAAAACTTTTCGACCTTCTTCTGTATAAACATAACAGCCTTCTCCATCTACTATTCCAAGACTTGTAGCTCGGTTTGCGACTGCTGGCATAACCTTTTTACATCTTTCATACATTGTGTTCATAATGAATCCTCCTTGGTTTATGCTTCGCCTCTGTATACCAGATTAAGCATCTTATCCATTTCTTCTATTGTCATTACTACAGGATTGACTTTGGTAGCACCAAGCATTGCATGTTCCAATAGCAAATCATGTTTTTGGGCAAACTCTTCCTCGCTAATTCCAGCTTCCTTAAATGTAGCTGGAATATCGAACATTTCTCTCATTTTCTCAATTGTCGAAATAATATCATCCACGTGACATCTGTAGGCCAGTTCTTCCAGTTTTAGCTTAACTATCTCATTCTGGCTATTATACCTAAGTACATACGGAAGAATGATAGCATTAGTAAGGCCATGTGCCATATTAAAAGCAGCTCCAAAAGAATGTGCTATTCCATGTACCATTCCCAGGCCTACGTTAGCAAATCCAATACCTGCCATAGCCTGATAGTTTAGTACCTTTTCTCTTGCCAACAATGTCTCAAGCATTACCGAATCTGGAAGCCATTTCATAAGGCCTACAATTGCTGAAGAGCATAATCCTTCATCGAAGTCATCCAAATTGTGATTTGTATAAGCTTCAATTGCATGTGTAAGCGCATCCATACCAGTTTCAGCTACTACGTTTCTTGGCATTGTCATGGTTATTTCGGGATCCAGAATTGCAATATCTGGTCGTAAGCAGTCAGTCATAATAGGAACCTTTAATTCCTTGTCTGGATCAGTAATAACTGTTCCTCTCGTAACTTCAGAACCGGTTCCAGCTGTAGATGGAATGCAGATTAATGAAGTGTTTCTTTCAGCTGGTATCTTCCCTCTTGCGTTGTAGTCAAGAACATTGTCAAAAGAAAGATATGGAAATTCATAGAAAAGCAAAATCGCTTTGGCGCAATCCATTGCAGAGCCCCCGCCTATAGCCAAAATACAGTCCGGTTGAAAATCACAAGCAGCAATAAGGCCTTTTTCAACATCTTTTATTGATGGGTTTTTGGGTACACCGGAAAAAACACTAATCTTGCAGCCTTCCTTTTGAATGTACTCAATAGCTCTTCCAATAACCCCTGATTTAATCATTGAAGATCCACCAGTAACAATCATTATTCTGTCAAAGTGCAGTTCTGACAATGTTTTTAAGGAACCCTTTCCAGTAATAATTTTCTTTCCTGATAAAGTTAAGCTGTGCATCTACATCCCTCCTATTTCAAATAGAAATCAATAGTCTTCTCAATAAGTTTTGGCAGAACTTCAAAAGTATATGGAAGATTTACCCTTTCAGTCCATTTATGAGCATCCTTACCGAATCCACCAAAGTTTACTGCAGGAATTGACAGTTTTTTGATATTTGCCAGCGGTAGTGGAAACAAAGTATCAAACCCGGGGAAATTGTTAACAAGATAAGCTACTGATTCAACGGGATCATCTATATTTAAATATGAACTGTCAGAAAGGCTGGGATAAAATCTCATCATTCTGAATTCATGACCGCTTTCTTTTGCCACCTGTTCAGTTATTGTTTTTATGTCAGCAATAAGCTTCTCGCTTTCACCTTTGAGAGTGTTATGTGGGCAATATGGCGGAGCGTAGTAGATTACAATAGTTGGGCTTGTAATCTTCAAGATATTCATGAGATATCGAACAATCTCTATAGGAATCTCTCGCTTGTCAGTTCCCTTTATCATCTCTTCCTGCAATATTTCCTCCACCCTGTCGGATGAAAAATCTTGGGAAACTGAAGCCATTTTGTATAGTTCTTCATATGTTAGTACCTTGCAATCATAAGAAGGCAATTCAAATTCTTCTCCTGATAGTTCTGTAAATTTCGATATTTCTTTATGTGTAGTCCTAAGCGCTTCGACAAATACCTCTTCTGCAGCCTCCTTCAATTTGACCGTAATTTCATCAATTGATGCGTTATGAACAAAGTAGTTGAAGTAAACGAAAGCTTCTTTCACTGTCTGAACGTTATACCAGGGCTTCAGATCCTTCATCTTTAGCACACTGGGTGGATATGCATATTCACCCTCAAAGCCATCACTATACTTATGATTAAGGTGTATTTTATTTACTATTCCGGCAGCAAGAAGCGCGGCATCAAAGCCTTCAAAGCACTGACCTACATGCGTTTCCTTGCCCTGAATGTAAAAACAGGGGAGAAGTTTTCCTACCATTCCCGTGTATATTGTCTTAGTCTCATCTCCTGGATAAAGGGGGCAGATATAATCATTGTTGATTCCCATAATATAGTTAAGTCCATATTTCTTCTGTAATTCCAAAAGAATGTCTGTAGCTTCAATAACTCCAGTGTGAAGGTTCTCTTCAACAGGATTAAATGACACAACTATATTACCTTTAAGTTCTTCAGGATGTTGACAGGCATCCTTTAGTATCCCCATGAATACTGCATCACCATCCTTCATATCACAGGCCCCTCTTCCAAAGAGATAATCACCAGAAATGAGGTCTTGTTCAACTTCCTCAGGAAGTTTCATATTCTTCATCTGCTCCATTAGTCTGTCTGGGTCAAAAGCATACTCTTCAAGGGGACCATAGCCCTCCAGTCCAACCGTATCAGTATGTCCATGCAAAAGAAGAGTATCTCCAGAATTTTCCTTTTCTCCTATAAGTATCGCTACTACATTTCTTCTATGAAGGGGATCATCTTTAAGTTCTCTTACAATCACCTGGTCCGGATGCTCTATAAAATAAGGAATATCTTTTATGTAAGCCTCAATGAACTCTCCGATTTTTCTTTCACCTTCTGTAGTGTTAACACTGGGAATTCTAATCATGGCTTTAGTAAGCCGGATCATATCTTCTCTCATAGCAATCGACCTTCTTTCACTAATATATAAAAGCAAAAAAGAAGCCAAACGATTTGTTCAGCTTCTTTGCCTTTGTGTACTGTATACATTTTTAGCACTAGTAACACTCTTTGTCAATAGTATCATTTCACATTTAGAGAAGAATGTTGCCTTATTCTCTTGATTTATCCCTTTTCATATAGTAGTCTAAATGTATACGAAGAACTTTTTTTGCTCTATGGGGGACGGAATGATGGAACTAAAACCAATAAAAAAGGTCGTTACACTAAAAGAACAGGCCTATGAACAAATTAGAGAAGCAATAAATACTAATACGCTTAAGCCAGGTACAGCATTAACTGAAGAACAGTTAAGCTCTATGCTTTCTATAAGTAGAACGCCTATCCGCTCAGCATTGCAGCAATTAGTATATGAAAAACTTCTTACCCAGGATTCTACTGGTCACATATATGTTTCAAAGATTACCGAAAAAAGCGTTCAGGACACCTCCAAAGTCAGAAGTGTTTTGGAATGTATGGCTATTGATTGTAGTCTCTTTCCGCTTGAAGAAGAAAAACTTAATGAAATAGAAAATTTGTACAATAGACAGGTCTCTCTTGTAAATGAGCATCCGGAAGACAATTTAGGATTTGCCGAACTTGACAAAGATTTTCACTGTGCCATTGCTTCTGCATGTGATAACGAATCATTATATGAATTTATTCAAAGCATCAATAATGTAATGATTAGAATAAATGTTTTATCCGGAACTTTAGCAAGAAACCGACAGGATGCCTTAAATGAACATGCCGAAATAATAAAATATCTTAATAGTGGACAGAAGGAATTTGCTAAGCTTGCTCTTTCAGAACACTTAAAACACGTAGAAGAAAGAATGCTTACAAGAGAAAATATAGAAAAAACCAAATAAAATGAAGCAAGGCCCTTTACCGGTAGGTAAAGGGCCGTTTTGTTTACTCCATTCGAAGCACAAGTCCAAGAATGTTCTTGGTTGCTGCGTATATTTCTTCTTTGGTGATGGCACCCTTATTGTAGGCTTCAAGAACCCTTAAAGGATATCCGTTTGCCATCTTAAGATCGTTTCCTGCCTTGGTTTCAAGGTAGTGTTCACCACTTGTCCACCAGTCAGTCATTACGGTTCCGTCAAAGCCCCATTCACCTCTTAAGATATCGGTGATAAGTTCTTTATTTTCAGAACACTGAACACCGTTAACGAGGTTATATGATGTCATGATGCACCAGGGCTTAGCCTTCTTTACGATGATTTCAAAGGCCTTAAGATAAATCTCTCTTGCGGCTCTTTCAGATACTCTTGAATCGCTGTTCTTTCTGTTTGTTTCTTTATTGTTGAAAGCAAAGTGCTTAACTGTTGCAGCAATCTTTTGTGACTGAACACCCTTAACAACTGCCGAACCAATCATACCTGCTACAAAAGGATCTTCTGAATAATATTCAAAGTTTCTTCCGCACATAGGACTTCTATGGATATTTACTGCAGGTGCAAGCCAGATACCAATGTTGTTTTCCTTAACTTCCTCGGCAACTGCCTCACCAATCTTATAAGCGATATCTGTATTAAATGAGCAGGCAAGCATTGTTGCACAGGGCCATGCCGTTGTATAAACTCCAACTTCTGGAGCAATTCTAAGTCCTGCAGGGCCATCTGCTGTAGTTACATCCGGCACTCCGTATTCAGGCATATTTCCTACACCAAAAGTATTGGAAACACCTGTATTTCTCTGTCCGCCAAGAATATGAATCATATCTTCAACAGACATCTGACTCATAAATTCATCAAGTGTATTCTTTCCTGTTGCGACGTCGATAAGTTTAATCTTAGCGCCCCAGTCAAAGCCATGAATGTCAAAGCCTCTTTCGCATGGAATCTTTCCTTCAGACTCGGCTGTTGTCATTCTTTTTAATACCGATTCAACCTTAGTTTCGGGCTTAGAAGGCATTGCTTCCATCGAACCGTCTGCACAAAGTCTTTCTTTAAGGTTTGAAGGTGCAAGCTTTTCAGAAAGTTTACAAACAACCTTGTCTTCCTTAAGTGTCAACTCTTCAGAAAGCTTTTCAACCTTACTTACGTCATTACCAACGAAGAATGAATATGTGCCCTTTTCAAGTACCCATGCTGACTTTTCAACCTTACCAAGGTCGTCGTAAGAAGCCATATCTGAAATCTTCATTGTAAGTTCAATATTCTGATCTTCAGAAGGTGCAAGACAATCAGTCTTTTTAAATGCTCCAAGCTCTTTGGCTGGTTTTCCAAGCTTACCCATGGGTGCGCCATAGTAAAGCATTACTACTTCCTTACCGGCACTGTTTCCAACGTTTTTAACATTAATTTCCAGGATAACATCTTCATCTGTAATCTTAAGGCCGATAACCTTGGTATCAAACTTCGTATAAGATAAACCATATCCAAAGGGATAAACAACCTTATCAGCAACACCCGGAATTGTCTCAAAATATCTGTATCCTACGTAAATGTCGTCTGTGTATTCAACGTAGTCTCTGCTGTCGTGGAAGTTGTAGCTTGAAGGATAATCCTCGAGTTTTTCAGCAAAGCTGTCAACGAGTTTTCCTGAAGGATTTGAGTCGCCTACAAGTAAATCAGCTACTGCAAGTCCGCCTTCGATACCGCCCTGCCACATAAAAAGTGCTGATGAAATCGCATCATCATCTTTAATCCAGCGAGTTTCAATAACACCGCCACTATTTATAACAACTACAACCTTGGAAAAGTTCTTCTTTACAATTTCAAGCATCTGCTTTTCCTTGGCTGTTAAACAAAAGTCGCTGTCGGGGAATACCTTGGCCTGTCTTTCGGCAAGAATTCTCTCGCCTGCCCACAAAGCGTCGTTATGCTCAAGGTTGGCCTTACGGTCCCAGCCTTCTCCTGAAAATCTTGATATAGTTACAATAGCAACATCGGCAAAAGAACGAGCTTCGGATAAAAGATCTGAAGGAATCTCAACCTCTTCAGTCATACCGGGATCGATGCCCTCAGAATACTGCTTTTTAACCATTTCATCATAGTAATCAGCAAGCTTTTCAAATATTTCAACCTTGCCCTCTGATGCCTTAATCTTAAGACCCTCATAAAGGTTTCTTTCATAAGCAACTGTAACGGCACCACTACCGCCGCCACCTCTTACATAATCAACGCATGCCTTACCAAAAAGTGCAACCTTGCAACCCTTTTTAAGGGGGAGTAATTCATTTTCATTTTTAAGAAGAACCATACCTTCAGCTGCTGCTTCTCTTGAAAGTTTAATATGCTCCTTAGATCCTGTAACTCTTGTTCCGTCTTCACCTAAGGGAAGGCCGGGCTGGTAAAAATGTCTAATCCACTTTGCCATAAAAATAATCTCCCAATCCAGTTTATTTATTAAAGGTTTCTAACCTCATAGCTTGTAACACTTCATTGTTTAAGTCCTCAGGAAACTGCGGTCTGCACCACTTTCCATCCTTAAACATAGAACCCATTTCAAATACGCCAAATGGTCCAAAGTAATCCCAGCTGGTTCTTGAAATACTTCTTTCTTCAAGTAAATCAACCACGATTTTGTACCATGTAACTCTCTGCTCTTTACTCATAAAAGGTCCGAAAGCCCCAAATTCTCCGCAGTAAATCGGAGCATTTCTATCTATACTAAACTTCGAATACTGGTCAAAGAACTTAACAGTCTCTTCAAGTGTACCGCACTCAGGATAGTTTTCAAAGCGCCTTCTTTCGTCCTCAGTAGGATTTTCAGGTAATTTAGGCATCTTCCTCGGGTCATAGGGGAAAGGAATCCCTACAACTCTTTCCATATGGCACCAGGACGCACCCTGATGAGTAAATGTATGGGGATCGTAGAAATGGAAAGTATAGATAACCTTGTCATCCTTAAAATCCGGCAGCATACTCATCGCCTTAAAGCTGTTCCAGTCAGCCCCTCCAACAATGATGTAGTGCTTGGAATCTATACTTCTTACATGATTAAAAAGTTTAAAAATAATCTCATTCCACCGTTCAATCTCAATCCCGTGAGGTTCGTTCATAAGTTCATAAACGATGTAATCGCTGGCGTCTTTATACCTTTTACTTATCTGATCCCAGATTGGCAAAAGAACGTCCCCCACAGAGTCCGGTGTCACCGAATCAATATGAGTTGAGTTGTGAAAATCAAATATAACATAGATATTTAATTCCTCGGCCCATGCTGCTACATTATCAAGTATCTTCCAGATTTTTTCAGGTACAGCGTAGCCATTTTCTTTATCGCACAATGTCTCAAAGTGAATCGGAAGTCTTACGACATCTCCTCCAAGCTTTTTAACATTCATAAAATCTTCTTTGGTAAACCAGTTTTCATCAACGCGGTCCGCAGTTCTAAACTCGAGCCAGTTAGTGAAATTAACGCCCTTATTAAAGGGTGCAGGAATCGCTTTTTTAATAGCCATATAATCTACCTCCGTTTGAGTAGTTATATTACTATTTTTGAATTAGCAAAACTATAAAAATCTATTTCTTATTTTGTATTATTAACCTTTATAATTGCATTGACCTTGTCATAGTTTTCGGGCTTGTGCACGAAGGTACAGTCAATGCAGGTCTTTATCATTTTACCTTCTTTTTCTATCATCCTGTAAGTACCGGGACAATTCTGCATATGGTACAAAGGACAATAGCAAAAAAGGCAGTTAAGTTCCTCAAGCCCCTTATGACAGGGATAATATTTACACTCTTTGTTCTCAAAAAATCGATATGAATTTTCCATCTGATTTACTCCAATATAGTATTCACCCGGTGGTTAACTAAGCCTTTCTGCGCGCCACTTTCTGCATTTATTAACAAAAGAAAGCGCAAAGTCCTTATTTGAAGGATAATACAAATGGGCAAAGCCCCAGAAGTTATTCTCACTAATGTGTCCTGCTTCAAAAGTCACCCCGTTTGAGGCCTTAAGACAGTTAGCATCGCTTCCGTTATTGGTGCTGTCGTAGTAGTGAAATTCATGGGCCTTAATTCCCATGTCATTACCTTCAAAGAAGGTCTTTTCCTTAGGGCTTAGGGTCACATAGCCAAATCTTACCAGGCGGTCCTTCTTACTACAGGAACCCTTAACGGCACCGACCATGGGATATGAAATATCAGGCGCATCAGTTACTTTCGGGCCTCTGTCCTCAGCGCCAACATTGCGCTCATCATCGCCATCCGCTGTGGCGCTTTTCGGCGCATTTATCGAATCGTGAAGGTACATAAAGCCACCGCACTCTGCAAGGGATGGGATTTTACTATCGATTGCATCCTTTATGGATTTAAGCATTGTCTTATTCTCCGAAAGTTCCCTGACGTAGATTTCAGGGTATCCACCGTATAATATGAGCCCTCCGATATCGTCTGGAAGCTTTTCATCGTGGATTGGTGAAAACTCAACTATCTCGGCTCCTAAAGACTCCAGCAGTCTTATGTTTTCATCGTAAATAAAGCAAAAGGCTTCGTCCTTAGCGACTGCGAT
>JAKSRS010000025.1 GCA_024403515.1 Lachnospiraceae bacterium | reverse complement strand
TTCGCTTGCTGTACTATTTCATACAACTGTGTTATTATATCGTATCATTATGATTTGGTCAAGAAAATCAGAGGTTTATAGACGTATGGAATATGAATTTTATGGGTGGCAGAATGCTAATGCAAAGCCATTAAATGATGAATACAAGGGGATTAATAGCCCTACTGATCTTTATGATGCACTTACTAATGTATGGTGTGAATATACATGTGCGCCAAGAATGCGTAAAGATTGGACCAAAGATGATATGACGCTTGGACAGTGCTCTATTACTGCATTTCTTGCACAGGATATTTTTGGTGGAGACGTATATGGAGTTTTACTTGAAAACGGTAATTATCACTGCTACAACGTGGTAGGGGACTGTAAGTTTGATCTTACCAGTGAGCAGTTTAAAAATCAGGCGCTTGATTATGGAGATATATATAAGCAGGAGAGACAAGTTCACTTTTCCAAAGAGGAAAAGAAACTCAGATATGAATATCTTTGCAGAGAACTTAAGGATTACTGCTTAAAGATGGCTGGTAAATAGTGCCTTACCGGTCAAAAATCCCAATCCGGATTGTTTGAATTATAAGCTTGTAGTATGATAGAATTTAGTGTGTAAGCACTTTATATATGTATAGAAAAGGTGAATATTAAAATGGATATAACTTCTTTAAGTTATCTGCTTTTTGTGGCGGTAAGCCTGCTTATTTACTGGGCTGTGCCTCATAAATTCCAGTGGCTTGTGTTACTGGCGGACAGTATTATTTTTTATTTTTCAATTGCCAAGGCATATACCATTGTTTATCTTTTGATAAGTGTACTGACTACATTTTTTGCCGGCAACTACTTTGAAAAAGAAGTTTCACAGGCCAAGAAGAAAGCAGCGCTTGTGGTGACTTTGGTGATTAACCTGGGCATACTTGCAGTACTTAAATATACAAATCTTTTACTTGGAACGATTGACTACTTTTCTCCTTCTAATGTTGGAAGAGTTTCATGGTATGCATCGCTGGGTATCAGTTTTTATACTTTACAGCTTATTGCTTATCTTTTGGATACATATTGGGGGACCAGTAATGCCGAGAAAAATCCTGTTAAACTTTTCTTGTTTGCATCATTTTTCCCGCAGATGATTTCGGGTCCCATCAGTAAGTACAATCAGCTTTCACATCAGCTTTTTGAAGAACACAGATTTGACTATGTGCGCGTTACCTATGGCCTTAGACGAATTGCCTGGGGTATTGCCAAGAAGGTTATTGTAGCCGACAGGTTAAGCGGTGTTGTTGCTTACCTTTTCAATGATCCTGACACCTTTTCAGGTTTGTGGGTTCTTTTTGCAGGTTTATGTTTTATCGTAAATCTTTATTTTGACTTCTCAGGATGTATGGATATAGTTATCGGTGTTGCCAAGTGCTTCGGTATAGAACTTGTAGAAAACTTTAAGGCACCTTTTCTTGTTACAACGATTCAGGAGTTTTGGAGAAGATGGCACATTACGCTTGGTGAGTGGCTAAAGATTTATGTTATGTATCCGATTCTTAGCACTAAGGCCTTTAACAGGCTTGCCAAGAAGTGTAAAGAAAAGTTTGGTAAGGCCGGAAAGAAGATGCCTTCTTATATTGCAATGCTAATTGTGTGGTTACTTATCGGACTTTGGCATGGAAACTCCTGGAAATATGTTCTTGGTGAAGGTTTGGGATTCTGGTTTATTATCTTTATTGGCCAGATAGGTGAGCCTGTATTTGATAAAATGAAGGCTTTCTTACACATTAATGATAAGAGCTTTGGCTGGAAATGTTTCCAGATAGTAAGAACCATTTTCCTTTACTCAATGGTTATGATTTTCTTTAGAGCTGATGACCTTCCTTCCGGCTTATATATGATAGGAAAGTTCTTCTCTAAGACACACATAATGGGACCTTTTAGAGAACTTTTTGCAGCTACCTGGGGCGAGTTTGGCGGTAAGTGGGCATTTATGGCCGTTGCTATCATGGGTATACTTCATATCTATGTAGATATAAATGTTGCCAGTGATCGCTGCGTTCAGGACAAACTTGTGAAACTTCCACTTGTTTTACGCTGGGTTTTGTATCTTGCATTTTTGTTTTTGATAATCTTTGAAGGTGCTTTTGGAAAGAGCTCCTTTATATACTTTGGTTTCTAGGAATTAGTAAATGAAAAAATTTGTTTTAAAATCGATTCTTCTCATAATACTGGTATTTGGACCGGTTATAGCCATAAACTTAATAGTTGACCCGGCGCATCTTTTTAACACTCAGCTTGTGGACGATGCTGCTGATGCTTTAAGTGCGGGTAAAATAATTGAAAGCCCCGGAGACTTCGATGAGGGACTTTTACTTGAAAAAGTTTTGGATGGACTTAATGAAAAGCCTGATACTATTATTGTTGGTTCAAGCCATATAATGTACACACCCTGGGCATTTGATGACTACTATGTGGCAGGACTTTCAGGCGCATACGTCGGTGATTACTTTGCTGTATGCGGCCTTCTTGACAGTAAGGATATGTTACCGAAAAAGCTTGTCTTTGGTATCGATCCCTGGGCCTTTGATTCGGCATACGATAAGGGAAGACATTCATATTTAAGCCCTATGGCAAGTTATGAATATAATGTTATTCACGCAAATACTAACAAGACTTCAAAGCTTAACTTTGACGGATTGAAAAAGTATAAGGAAGTGTATTCTTTTTCATACTTCCAGTCATCAGTAAAGAACCTTAAGGGTCGTGGCTTTAACTATTACTTTGGTAAGTCCGCCGGTGAAATCAGGACCGTTTCAGACCCTGCTTCCAGTGGTGAAGCACTTATTTTCCCTAACGGAAGCCGCCAGATGCCTGCGTCAGCTTTCGAAAGTGTCGAAAGCATAAACAATGCTGCAATATCAGCGGTTGAAAGTGGAAAGGTATACCAGTTAAAACCAAACTTTGATCCATCCAAGTCAGTAAACTATGAGGACTTTCTTGATTTGCTTAAAAGCCTTATGGATAGAGGCATTGATGTAGAAATATATCTTGCTTCCTGGCATCCGGTTTTATATGACTATTTTGATAATGCCAAGGACTATCATGGGGTAGTTCTTTTAGAAGAGGCACTTAGAGAATTTGCCCGTGAAAATGGAATCGTTTTACACGGTTCATACAATCCAAATCTTTGCAATGTAACAGCACAGGACTTTTCAGACTGGCTTCATCTTAAGCCTGAAAAGATGCTTGAAAACTATAATGTTATCCTAGATAAATAGAAACAATGAAGAAAGCGTAACTGATATATGGTATTTTCATCCGAAACATTTTTATATATTTTTCTTCCTGTGGTTCTTGTGATCTATTACAATCCAATCTTTAAGTCCAGAGGATTTAGAAATATTGTTTTACTCATAGCAAGTCTTGCTTTCTATGCATATGGAGAGCCTGTATTTGTTTTTCTTATGATATTCTCCATATTCGTTACCTGGTTACTTGGACTTAAACTTGATAAAAATAAAAGCAAGTTCTGGCTTGGAGTTGGAACTGTTTATCACATAGTCGTTCTTTTTATTTTTAAATACCTTTCCTTTCTGGCAGGCCAGGTGGGTCTTTTACTAAACAAGGACTTTTCTTTTATAAAGATATCCCTTCCTATAGGTATTTCTTTCTTTACTTTCCAGTTGATGTCATACCTTTTTGACGTGTATTACGGAAATGCCAGGGTACAGAGAAACCCTCTTTATGTTGGATTATATGTCTCTTTATTCCCTCAGCTAATAGCCGGTCCTATCGTTAGATATCAGACTATTGCAGACGCTATTACCGATAGAAATGAAAACTTTGATGATATTGCCGAAGGCCTTAAAAGATTCATATATGGTCTTGGAAAGAAGGTTATTCTTGCCAATTACGTCGGGGAACTTTCTGATGTTATCTTTTCTTATTCAGGTGACAGCTCTGCTATGACTGCATGGCTTGGAGCTATAGCATATACGCTTCAGATTTATTTTGACTTTAGCGGATACTCTGATATGGCCATCGGACTTGGAAGAATGTTTGGTTTTTCTTTTGACGAAAACTTCAACTATCCTTACATCGCATCGAGTGTTACGGACTTTTGGAGAAGATGGCATATATCGCTATCAACCTGGTTTAGAGACTATGTCTACATACCGCTTGGAGGAAACAGGGTTACAAAGCCTCGCTGGATATTAAACCTCTTTACGGTATGGCTTCTTACCGGAATCTGGCATGGCGCCAACTGGACATTTTTAGTCTGGGGTCTTTTATACTTTGTCTTCCTTGTATTTGAAAAACTTACAGGATTTGGAAGGAAAAAGAATGTCCTCACTCACATATATACTCTTGTAGTGGTAATTATATGCTGGGTATTCTTTAGAGCCGATAATCTTGGGGCTGCTGTAAAGTATTTAGGAACAATGTTTGGCCCTAATGCATATAAGTTTGTTGATGATGGTTTCTTTATGTACCTAAAGGGGTCATGGACTGTGTTACTGGCAGCAGTAGTAGGGTCAACACCTCTTTATTCCAAACTTGTTAAAAAAGTTAGAAAAACACCACTTTGCATTCTGGAATCTGTGTGGGTACTGGCAATTTTACTGATTGTAATGTTTACTCTTGTACGTAAGACCTACAATCCTTTTATTTACTTTAATTTCTAGAAATAATCGGGCAGTTGAAATATTTAGAGGAGGCCTGTTTTGAATAAATTGTATAAAAAGCAAAATAGAATATTTATGTGCATTTGCTTTGGTATTTTACTGCTTAGTCTTCTTTCCATGGTGGTAAGATTTGGCGTGCGAAATATCCTCATGTGGAGGATGGGCGTATCTTCAGATAATAAGCTGGTTAAGACGGTGTTTTTCGATAATGTAGCCGGAAACGGCGAACTTGTTGAGCCCAATATTCATATCTGGCATGACCAGTTTGTTGTTAATTCGATGAAGTTTGATAAGCTCATCGGCTGGGAGACACCCCTAAGCCCACTTGACTGGACAAGAATTATAAAGTTGAAAAACGGATATCTTTCCTACATACAGCCTAAGCTTGCAGACGAGGAAATCGATGATATAGCCGACCATATCGCTGATTTTAAGTCTTTTTTGGATGATGAAGAAATTCCTTTTTACTTCATGAATGTAGGCTCTAAAGTCTGCAAGACAGATAATCAGCTTTCGGAATATGAAGCCAAATTTGAGCACACCAATGAAAACGGCGATGCCTTAATTTCAGGCCTTAATAAAAGAGGCGTATCAACTATTGATATGAGAGATGAGATGTTTGCGGCTGGTTTTGACTGGTATAAATGCTACTACATCACTGATCATCACTGGACCAACAAAACCGCACTCTGGGCAGCGGGAAGAATTGCAGAAATCTTGAATGAAAAAGAAGGTTTTTCTTTTGACCTTACAAAGTTTAAGGAAGAATCGTATAACTTCACGGAATATGACAATATACTTCTTGGTGGACAGGGTCGAATCGTTACTCTCGTAAATGTTGAACCAGAGCCTTTTACGGTGATTGAACCAAAGTTTGAAACTGATTTAACCTACGATCTTGTTTCGGAAAACAGGTTGTATTCGGGCCCTTACAAGGATTCAATTCTGGACGAAGAGGCCTTTAATGATATTTTGAATTTTAAGGGAACTGATTATATGTATCTTCCTGATGCATATCATTCAACCCATATAAATAACTATCCTCATCACAGAATGATAAACAATCTAAAAAGCAGCAATCCTGATAAAAAGATATTAATGTTGCAGGATTCTTTCTGCTGGTATTTAACCTCGTATCTTGCATTAGACGTGGGGGAAGTGGATATAATCTATCCGACAGAATTTGAAGGGTCTATCAGAGAATATATTGCTAAGACCAAACCTGACCTGGTAATACTGTCTTGCAATCAAAAGCAGATAAACCCTATAGAGTATGATAATCCTAAGTCATATTTTTATTTGAACTAAAGAATCTCGTCTGAATCGAGCATAATTGTAAAGGGACCGTCGTTTACTAATGAAACTTCCATATCGGCACCAAATTCTCCGGTTTCCACATGGATGTTGTAGTCATTTTGGATTTTGCCGGTGACATAGTCGTAAAGCTTTTTAGCGTGCGCAGGGTCACCTGAGTGGAAGAAGGAGGGACGGTTCCCTTTTTTACAGTTTGCATATAAAGTGAATTGGGAGATGATGAGCATTTGGCCACCGACGTCCATAATTGAAAGATTTGTTTTGCCTTCGCTGTCGGCAAAGATTCTAAGATTTACAAGCTTTGCAATCATCTTGTCGGCGATTTCTTCATTGTCTTCATTACAGGCTCCAAATAAAATCATATATCCTGGGCCTGATGATCCGACAACTTCTCCGTCTATTTTAACTGATGACTCTTTAACTCTCTGAATTAGAAATTTCATTTTTTAATCCTCTTTTTGGCAACAATTGAATAAAGGTATGAAAGTGTGATTGTAATTACAAGTATTATAAGTGTTGAAACTACAGGGTTTAATGCTAAAGAAAAACCTGCGAGAATATCAAAGTAATACTTGATTACAACTGTATGAATCAAAAACGCGTAGGAAGAAAGGTCACCGACAATAACTAAAGGCTTTAGTCTGAGTAACCTTGATATAAGTCCCTTTTCATGTGCAAGTATATATACTACAGCCATTGAAGCGGGAAGATATACAAGATTATATCTTAAAAAGTAACTTCCAAATACAAAAACACCATAGCGTCTTAACATGAAAAGCAGTAAGAAAAGCCCGAATGCGGCCGCTTCTAAAAGGCTCGCAGTAGGTACGCTAAGCTTGTGTTCTTTATTGGTGAAAATATATGAAAGATTGCAACCAATAATAAAGTCTCCAAGGCGGTATACGGGGAAAATATAAGTAAACCACTTTGTAAAGTTATTACTGATGCTTTCAGGTACGTTAATCTTTGCAACAACCATAGCGGCAAGGGCCATAAGAAGAACTGTCACAGCAATTGAAACATAGGCGGATTTAACGCTTTTATAGCCCTTAATCCCTTTATTTATAAGGGGAAAAAGAAGGTATAAAAACAAGCATACACATAAAAACCAGCAAACACCATTTAGCGAAAAATAAGTTGCCTGGTTAGGAGACCAGACCTGTAAAAGCACAAGGTTTAAAATCACATGCCAGATGGTTTCTATAAGTTTATTTAAAGAAAAGCCTTCAACTAAGATCTTGATTTCAAAATAAAGAAAGGCAAGCATTGTGATTATGTGTAATAGATATAGCTTCTTTATTTTACCTGCACTGAACTTAAAAAGCTCTTTTACTGATGTATTTAAATCAGTGTTTCTATACCGCAAATACATTACAAAACCTGAGAGGACAAAGAAGATTGATACGCCGATTTCTCCTGTATCCGAAAGACCGGTATGCAGAAGAAAAATCATTAAAAAGGCGAAAACTCTAAGCCCCTGAAGCGATTCAATTTTTCCATCAGCTCTTTGGTTTGAAATCATCTTGTTATCTTTCTTTGGACAAACTGTTAGTGAAATTTGTATAAGCAAAAAGTTCTGTAAGCTATTGTACGGGCTAAATCCGATTAAGTTAAATCTGTCATTTAGCGGTTAGGCATACTTGCAAGTGTTGCTGAGTTAAAGCCGGGCACTATGCTTTCCCATGAAGAGGCTCCGACGATGGGAAGGTAGCCTGAAGTATATGTGTTGTAGGAAGGTGTATCCATGTAAAGATATACGTTCCATGCGGGTTTTCCCTGAAGAGAAAAGTTCTTTCCGGGCATGCCTTCGTCGCCTGTATGATAAATAACTGAGTCGATGTTACTTGTAAACTGACCTTTGTAGAATAACCATGCTGTAGCAAGTGCCTGAATATCAGGACCGGACTGGCGGCCACCGTTAAGTGTAGGGTTGTCTCCACCTGTTGATGAAAATCCTACTTCGGAAAGAATGATTCGCGTTTCGGAACCAAAGTTATTGGCAACAAAGTTTGTAAGAACCTCAAGGTTATAAGGCGATACGAAACTTGCATTTAATGAATGGGCAACAGAGTAGATGCGCACATTTCCATCATTCCAAAAGTCTGAATTGGTAAGAACCGCTGTATATGCGTGGTTAGCAAGGTTCCAGACGATGTTACTATTCTTGGCTTTAATTGCAGTATTAAATGCTGTCATGAAACCTTTGGTACCCCAGTCGCGGTCGCGGTCTGTCCATGTGTGGTCTGTACAGATAAATACGCGGCCGTTTGCGTAGTTACTCTTTACTGCGTAGTAAAGAATACGGAAGGTTTCTGAGTAGTTGGCCATAAAGGTATCTCTTGAAACGTTACCTGCCCAGTACCATCGACCTGTGGTATTTAAGAAGGTATTTACTTCGTTTCCAAGAATCCAGTTATCAACGTGTCTGTTGGGCTGTCCCCAATACTGAGCAAGATACATAAATGCTGCTTCAAGCTGTTCTCTTGCACTGTCTTCTTCGACGTTCATAGCGTAGTAGTTGTAGCCGGGAGTGCGTCCGCCGGGAGTGATAAGATTCTGGGCGTTTGAACTCCACCTTAACATGATCTGCATTGTAACAGTACCGCCGTCACGGTTGGCACGTACAATATCGCTATCGTAGTCAATAAGTCTTGTAGGTCTATAGAAATAAAATGTTTTTCCGTTGTAATTAAAAGCTGTATCATGTGAACCGGGTGAGGCAATAATCGATTCAAGATAGAAATTGTGGAAGTAGTGCTTATCACCGGCAGAAGTATCGTACTTACCCTGACGACCCTTCTTGGAAAGGGGATGAGGATAAGCATTCTGGTTGGGGGCAACTGCTTCGGGGTTATCAATAAAAGTAGGAGATGAGATAACCATGTAGTTACTTTCATCGTCTTTAATGGCAACAGCAAGTCTTGACATTAAAAGTGAACTTCCTGCTGAAATGGGCTGAAGGAAGGTAAACTCGCTGTCTTTATCAACACTTGTAAGAACTGACTGAATTGAGTCGTTCTGGGGATGAAGCTTAACAAGGTAGTATTCATCATCGAAACTTCTGACTCTTTCAGGAACAAAAACTTCAACGTTTACATTTCCGGAAACAATCTTAGCACTTAATATCTCAGCACTGTTAGGTTCGGGTTCAACGTCGGGAAGACCTAAAACGATACGAACGATTAAGGCTCTGCTGTATCCGCCGTAGAATCTTGTTCCCTTGTAATCGATTCTGAAAGCTCGCATTCTAACATAAAAAACTTTATCTTTGGAAAGTCTTTCGATTGCTGTTTTTTTGGCACCATCTGTTCCTTCTGAACTTATGGTTTTAACGTGAACACGGCTTGAGAAGTTTGAACTTGTTGAGTATTCAATCTCGTAGCCGTCGCAATCAGATTCGCTTGGCAGGTATTCGATATCGACTTTACCTTCTTCATTGTTTTGCAAACTTACAAGATGAGGTGTCGAAGGAGCCTTAGGATCCTTAGGCATTTTTCTTGTACTGTTGAAGGCAAAAGAAGGTATTTTGCAGAAACAAACTGCAAGTAATGCTGCCAACAAAACTGATAGTAGAACTTTCTTTTTCATAAAATAACGTAACTCCCAAGTATAATTCTTTCATAATGCCGCAAAGCAGTTAATATTATACTACAAAAATCCAAAAACTTAAAGAGAGCCCCGAGTAAATCCGAAGATTTACTCGGGGCTCTTAGTTACTAAAAAAAGACGCCTTTTTAACGCTAATTATCTGTTTGGCATACTTCTTAATTTGGAATCATCAAAGTTTGGAACCAGATGCTTCCAGGATGTAGCTTTTACCGGGCCTGTTCTTGATATTGTTCCTATGCAGGATGTCGTATATCTTGCGTAGGAAGGAGTGTCCATGTATTTGTAAGCATTGTAGGTAGGAACCTGGAAGTTAAAATTCATACCGGGCTGTCGTTCGTCTACGATATGGTAGATGACTGCATCGATGTCATTATTAAACATTACCTTGTAGAAAAGGTATGTGACAGCTGCCGCCTGGACTGCTTCTCCGGAAGAGTGGCCTGCGCTTAATTCGGGAACCGTTCCGGGAGTATATGAAAAGCCCTGTTCCGAAAGGATGATATGAACATCTTTTCCAAAGTTCTCTCTTATAAATCTTATAAGCACTTCAATGTTTAGTGGTGATACGAAGTCTGTGGTATAGCTTTCTGAAGTTGAGTAAATGTCTGACTTATTATCATTCCAAAAGTCTGCATTTGTAAGCACGGCTGAGTAAGCGTGGTAGGCAAGATTCCATTTAATCTTGGAGTTCATAGTTTTAAGCTCGCCTGCAAATGCGGGAAGGAAGTTTTTTACACCCCACTCGTAGCCACGGTTGTTAAAGGTGTGGTCTACACATGTAAATACTCTGCAGTTTTTACTGTTACTTTTAGCTGCGTAGTAGAGGATTCTAAAGGTCTGAGCATAGTTTTTAACGAATTCCTCGTTGGAAACATTTCCTGCCCAGTACCAGCCGATGGGCTCTTTAAAGGCGTTAACTTCATTTCCTAAAATCCAGTTATCTACGTGAAGATTCTTCTGACTATAGTGTTTGGTAAGCCAAAAGAATGCTGCCTCGACCTGACTTCTTGCCGTAGGATCTTCGACATTAAATGCGTAGTAATTTTTACTGATATCACCTAATGCAGTTTTCTTTACAAGCTTTCTGCATTTTTTGTCATATCTTAACATTACCTGTAAAGTAACGCTTCCTCCATCCTGATTTACGTAGGAAATGGAAGAGTCGAGGGCTGTATTGGAGGCTTTGAAGTAGTAGGTCTTTCCGTTGTATTTAAAGGCTTCACCACCCTCTGCTTTGGAGGAAATGTAGTCGTTTATAAGTATGTTGTTAAAGTAGTTTTTGTCGCCATCTTCCTTAATGTAGATTCCCTGACGTCCCTTCTTGGAAATGGGAGTAGGATAGGCGCCTTTATAACTTGCAGCGGCTTCGGGATTGGAGATAAATTTGGCTGCTGAAATAACAGTGTATTTATCCTTGGAAGACTTTACTGCAATGGCAAACTTTCCTGCAAAAACGTTGTTTCCTTTAGAGTCGTTAAAGGGTAACTTAAAGGAAAGAGAAGATGATTTTACTACTGAATCAACGCTTGAAAGGACTTTTCCGGTTATGGGGTCTACGTTAACAAGGTAGTAGTAGTCATCTGTACTTTTAACTCGTTTGCTTACAGTAGCAGTAACATTTAAGACCTTACTGCTTGAACCAAGGATTTTAACGACCTTTAATGTTGCCGATTTACTGGTAGGTGCTACTTCAGCTTCACCTTTGGTAATCTTTACGGATTTTTTGGGGCTGTAGTCTGAGTAGCATTTGTTGTTGGTTGAATCGATATTGTAGGATCTTGCCTTAAAGTAATAGGTCTTTCCCTTGGTAAGGCCGGGGATAACAATGGATTTATAGGTATCCGAAGTTACGGTTCTTAAATTCTTGTCAAACTTGGATGACGTGGAAACTAATATTTCGTAGCCTTCAGGCTTTTCAGTTGGAGCACTAAGTTTAATAGTTACCTTTCCTGCTGCCTTATTCTCTGCTGATTTGATGGTAGGCTTTTTAGGAACAACCTTCTTCCATTTAGCATATACGCTTATGGAAGGGATGTTACAGTTTTCGTCGTAGTCAAGGTATTTGCAGTCTTCTGGAGTGAGTTTTTTTACCTTAGAAATATCAGCATAATTAGAATATCTGTACCAGCCTTCAAAAACGTAATTCTTTCTAGAAGGTTTTGATAGTGTAACGCTTTGATTTACGTTAATTGTCTTGGCTGCATTCGCCGGTAATGCTCCACCCTTTAAAACGTAGTTTATGGGGAAGTTAACAGGGGATGAGTCTGCAATAGCATATAAGTCATAATCAAAACGGGCTAAATCAATCATTGAGCGGTTTTGGTAAAATGGAATCTGACTGCTCGAGATGATACCCTTATCAGCAAAATTATTGGTTGCACGGTCTTCTACGCGTTTAGCCTGCCAGCGGGATATCGCATATCCGTTTATGATGTGCATGTAATCGCTTTGTAAGGTATGGAAGATGTCCGGATTTTCGTAAAGATCTACGAGGGTAATTTTACCCTTGGCGGTAATAAGCGCGTTGACGGCGGCATCGTTTAAGTCGACTTCAATTCGAGCAAGGACAGTTTCTTTATCCGGAGCAAAGTAGGTTAGTGTTGGATTATGTCGCTCCTCAGCCACCGCAGATGCTTTATTAATTGAAAATACAGCCGCCAAAGAAAATAAAGATATAAAAGCGGCTTTTAATATAGAATTTCTCATGAAACAATTCTCCTTAAGTGCTGCACCGGAGTGCAACTTTATACCCTAAAAATCTATTTTTACCCTCTGGAAATAATTAAAATAATTATATCCAAAGTAGCCAATAATCACAAGAAAAAACCTCTTATTTTCCACGTCGTTTTGTTTGACTAAAGAAAGGCTTGGGGGTATACTTACTCTGTATCTTTATGTGAATGAGAACATATAAAGTTGTCCATATCTTGTTGGGGGACGAATATGGAGGAGAATGGAGTTAATTTTATGGAATCTAGAAGTTCATCGAACTATCGCAATTCAGTAATGGCGACGGCTATTTTGCTTGCGGCAGCTGTTGTTACGCTACTATCTTTGCTGGTAGGATTTTTACTACATGGCAGAGAAGTTACACCAAATAATATACTTGCATATATTGTCCTTGAAATCATATGGACTGTGCTGCTATGCGTGATGGTCTTTTACTCAGTCTGGGAAGGAAGAAAGTACCGTGCGGAAGCCAGCCTTGCGACCATGGATATTTTACAGAATCTAAGTGGAAATTATAACGCTGTTTTTCTTTTGAATACTGATAAAGATTCAATAAAAGAACTAAGAGTTAAAGAATCTGTTAAGGATATGCTGGGGCTTTCTGATAAGGCTCGTCTTTCTTTTGACAGACTCATAGCAGCATATGTTGAAAACATAGTTGTGCCCGAAGGCCGTTCAGAATTTCGTAAAGAAACAGAACTTGACAATTTAAAAGGCAAACTGAAGGAAAAAGATTACTATTCCTACATTTTTAAGGGTTATGACCACGAAGCAACATTTTATAACCAGCTAAAGATTGTTAAGGTTCCCGGCAAGGACAACCTTTTAGTTATAGGTTTTGCAGATGTCGACGACGAAATAAGAGCCGAAGAGGAAAAGAAGCGTATCATGAAGAAGGCTTTGGTTGATGCCGAGTATGCCAACAAGGCCAAGTCAACCTTCCTTACAAATATGTCTCATGATATAAGAACTCCGCTTAATGCCATCATGGGCTTTGCTACAGTTGCACAGTGGCACCTAAACGAGCCTGATGAGATTAAAGAATACATCGATAAGATTTCTGTTGCATCCAACCAGATGCTATACCTTATCAACAATGTTTTGGACATGAGCATGATTGAAGGCGGAACAATGAAACTATCAAATGTTCCTACTAACCTACGCTCGATTATTCAGGATGTTGAGGTTGTTTCAAGATCTTATGCCAAAGAAAGAAACCAGCAGCTTGAAATAATATACTATGTTCTTGAACATGAAAGTATCATGGCAGACAGGGTTGCACTAAACCGTGTGTTTATGAACTTACTTGGAAACGCTTCAAGATATACACCTGATGGTGGAAAGATTTCTTTTGGAATTAAGGAACTATCCTGCAATACAAGAGAAGTTACATATTCGTTTATCATAGAAGATAACGGAATCGGAATGGATGAAGAATACATTCCTCACAGCGTAGAGATGTTCTCACGTGAAAGAAGCTCAACTGAATCGGGAATCCCCGGCGTTGGTCTTGGACTTACAATCACTAAAAATATCATTGATTCCATGGGTGGAACGATGGAGATTACTTCAGTTAAGAATGAAGGAAGTAAGGTTGTTGTCCTGCTAACCTTTAACCTTTCTGAAGAAGTGATTGAATTTAAGGAGATTAAAGATTCTGACAAGAGCGAGAATGTTGAACATAGTAATGA
The DNA here is from genome assembly GCA_024403515.1 of Lachnospiraceae bacterium. Classification (GTDB taxonomy): domain Bacteria; phylum Bacillota; class Clostridia; order Lachnospirales; family Lachnospiraceae; genus UBA1258. Next base: position 12,950 of record JAKSRS010000025.1, on the reverse strand, counting down.
AGCATTCGGTGAATCTACACCCAGAATCCTAATTGCCGAGGATAACGATATGAATCGCGAAATCTTAGAAAACATTCTGATTTCATGCGGCTATGAAGTAGATCAGGCCTCAGACGGACAGCAGGCAGTAGATATGTTTGAAAAATCTTCAAAGGGCTTCTACAAGATGATTCTAATGGATATCAGAATGCCCGTTATGGATGGCCATGCAGCTACAATAAAGATTAGAAGTCTTGACAGAGAAGACGCCAAAACAGTACCGATTATCGCGGTTACTGCAAATGCCTTTTCACAGGACGTTGCAGATGCCAAGCAGGCAGGTATGAATGATCATATTGCTAAGCCTGTTAAGGTTTCCAAGATTAAGGAAATGTTAGAAGCATATATTAAATAATAATTGGGGCGTGCCCCATTGGAGGATATGGAAATGAGAAATAACGAACACATTTACAATCATAAAGAGATTGAACCTAAATGGCAGAAGTACTGGGAGGAGAACGAAACATTTAAGACTGATGTCTGGGATTTTTCAAAGCCCAAATTTTACGCTCTTGATATGTTCCCTTACCCTTCAGGTGTAGGTCTTCATGCAGGTCATCCTGAAGGATATACAGCGACTGATATAGTTTCACGTATGAAGAGAATGCAGGGCTACAATGTACTTCATCCCATGGGATACGATTCATTTGGTCTTCCTGCTGAACAGTACGCAGTATCAACAGGTAACCATCCCAACGGATTTACACAGGACAACATTAAGACATTCTCAAAGCAGTTAAAGGAACTTGGATTTGACTATGACTGGTCTAAGCTTCTTGCAACAAGTGATCCCGGATTTTACAAGTGGACACAGTGGATTTTCAAGCAGTTATATCTCGACGGATATGCTAAATACGTTGATATGCCCGTTAACTGGTGCGAAGAACTTGGTACAGTTCTTTCAAACGACGAAGTTATCGACGGAAAATCAGAACGTGGCGGATATCCTGTAATCAGAAAGAACATGAAGCAGTGGGTTATCAACCAGCCTGCTTTTGCTGAAAAGCTTCTTGAAGGACTTGAAGAGATTGACTGGCCCGAATCAACCAAGGAAATTCAGCGTAACTGGATCGGTAAGTCAACCGGTGTAGAAGTTGAATTTGATATTGTTGGCGGTGGAAAGTTCTCAATTTTTACAACATGTATCGAAACAATCTACGGTATTACTTTTATGGTTCTTGCTCCCGACGGACAGATTGTAAAAGACTTAATGCCTCGTATTGAAAATAAAGAAGAAGTTCAGGCTTATATCAACGAAACTATTTCTAAAAGTGATATGGACCGTACAGAACTTAACAAGGGTAAGACAGGATGCGAATTAAAAGGCGTTTCATGTATTAACCCTGTAAACGGCAAAGAAGTTCGCATGTTTATCGGTGACTTCGTTCTTGCCAACTACGGAACAGGTGCCGTTATGGCCGTTCCTTCACACGACCAGCGTGACTTTGAATATGCTATTGCACACAACATCGACATGATTCAGGTTATTGAAGGAAGAGATGTGTCTGAATGTGCATTTGAAAAGCATGACTATCTCGGAAAAGGCTGCAAGCTTATCAATTCTGAAGAGTTTACAGGTCTTACAGTAGAAGAAGCCAAAGAAGCTATCACATGTAAGCTTGAAAAAATGGGCGTTGCCAAAAGAACAATTAACTATCGTTTCCGCGAATGGATTTTTGCCCGTCAGCGTTACTGGGGTGAACCCGTACCTGTAGTTCATACAGAAGATGGAAATATCCATGTACTTGATGATTCAGAGTTGCCTCTTGTTTTACCTGAACTTGAAGATTACAAGGGTAAAAATGGTAAGGCTCCTCTTGAAAATGCTGAAGAGTGGAAAAAATACGACAACAATGGTGTTAAGGGTACTCGTGAAACATCTACAATGCCCGGTTCAGCAGGTTCAAGCTGGTACTATTTAAGATATATCGATCCGAACAACGATAAAGAGTTCTGTAATCAGGAACTTTTGAAGCACTGGATGCCTGTTGATCTTTACATCGGCGGCCCTGAACATGCAGTAGGACATCTTATGTATTCACGTATCTGGAACCGTTACCTTTACGATAAGGGACTTGTTCCTACAAAGGAACCCTTTAAAAAGCTTGTTCACCAGGGTATGATTCTTGGTGCTAACGGTATCAAGATGGGTAAGCGTTTCCCTGAATTCGTAGTTAACCCTTCAGATATTGTAAATGACTACGGCGCTGATACATTAAGACTTTACGAAATGTTCATGGGACCTTTGGAGGTATCCAAGCCCTGGAGCCAGCAGGGTGTAGAAGGTGCACGTAAGTTCATCGGACGTGTATGGACATTCTTTACAAATGAAGAAAATATCATCGACGAAGCTGATGATACACTTAAGAAGGTATATCACCAGACAGTAAAGAAGGTTTCTTCTGACTTTGAAGTATTAGCTTTCAATACAGCTATTTCACAGATGATGATCTTTACAAATGCATGCTACAAGGCAGGAAAGTGCCCTAGAGAGTATGCAGAAGGCTTTATTAAGATGTTCTCAGCTATCTGCCCTCACGTAGGTGAAGAAATGTGGAACATTTTAGGTCATGACACTACAATCGCTTATGAAAGCTGGCCTGTATTCGACGCTGAAGCTGTTAAGGAAGATACCAAGGAAATTGGTGTTCAGATTAACGGTAAGGTTAGAGGAACAATCAGTGTTTCAGTTGATGAAGACGATGCAAGTGCTATTGCCAAGGCACACGAACTTCCCGGCGTTAAATCTGCATGCGAAGGAAAGACTATCGTAAAAGAAATCTATGTTAAGGGTAAAATCGTTAACATAGTAGTTAAATAACTAAGTTACATCTGCACCACCCGAACTTCTCGGGTGGTGTTTTAAAAAAGGAGAATTATATACATGTCATTAAGAGCTGATATGCAAAAAGAAGTAATGCTGATGAATATGGAAAATGAGCTCGAAACCAGAGCTATGGATAATTATGGAAAGACTTTAAAAGAATGTACAAACAGCGAAGTTTACTACATTCTTATGAGCCTTACCAAGGAAATGGTTGCCTTATCTGAAAGAATAAGCGGTGATAAGAAAATATATTATATTTCTGCAGAATTTCTTGTAGGCAAGCTTTTATCCAATAACCTTATAAACCTTGGCGTTTACGATAAAATCAGCGAAATTTTAGCTGCTAACGACAAATCACTTGCTCAGATAGAGGAATTTGAGCCCGAACCTTCACTTGGAAACGGTGGCCTTGGAAGACTTGCTTCCTGCTTTATGGATTCTATTGCAACTTTAGGTTACAACGGAGCCGGAATCGGTCTTAATTACCACTTCGGTTTATTTAAGCAGGTATTTAAAAATAAACTTCAAAAAGCCGAACCCAATCCCTGGATTGAGGATAAAACCTGGCTTACCGAAACAGGAATTACCTTCCCTGTTCATTTTGGTAACTGTGTAGTTCACTCTAAACTTTATGATATCGATATCGTAGGTTACAGAAACGGAACAAATAAGCTTCACCTGTTTGATATAGCATCAGTTGATGAAAAAATTGTTGAGCAGGGAATTGAATTTGATAAAACCAAGATAAAGAAAAACCTCACACTCTTTCTTTATCCTGATGATTCGGATGAAGCAGGAAACCTTCTTAGAATCTACCAGGAATACTTCATGGTTTGTAATGCAGCTCAGTTAATCATGAAAGAACTTAAAGAAAAGCAGTACGACCTTAGAAAAATGTACGATTTCTGTGTAATTCAGATTAATGATACACATCCTACAATGATTATTCCTGAACTTATAAGAATTCTCGTAAATGACAAGGCATTTACTATGGACGAGGCCATTGAGGTTGTATCCAAGTGCTGTGCTTACACAAACCACACAATTCTTGCTGAAGCCCTTGAAACCTGGCCGATGGAATACCTTGAGAAGGTAGTTCCCCAGCTTGTTCCCATCATCACATATCTTGATGAGAAGGTTAAGGCTAAGTGTAAAGATAAGTCAGTTCACATCATCGATAAGGATAACAGAGTGCACATGGCTTATATCGATATCCACTACGGATTTTCGGTTAACGGCGTTGCTGCAATACATACAGATATTCTTAAAGAGACTGAGCTTAACGCATTTTATAAGCTCTACCCTGAAAAGTTCAATAATAAGACCAACGGTATTACCTTCAGAAGATGGTTATTATCCTGTAACCACGAACTTTCTGACTATATCGAATCGCTTATTGGACCTTCATTTAAAAAGGATGCAAGCCAGCTTGAGAACCTTATGCAGTACTATGATAACGAGATGGTTCTTGACCGCCTTGCAGAGATTAAACAGAACAACAAGAATGCGCTAGCTAAATACATTAAGGAAAAAGAAGGCGTTGAGATTGACCCTCATTCCATCTTTGATATTCAGATCAAAAGAATGCATGAGTACAAGCGTCAGCAGATGAATGCCTTGTACATCATCAATAAGTACCTTGAAATAAAGAAAGGAAAGTATCCTTCAACACCTATTACCTTCATTTTTGGCGCCAAGGCAGCACCTGCTTATGTAATAGCTCAGGATATCATTCACCTTCTTTTGTGCTTACAGGAACTTATTAATAACGATCCTTTGGTAAGTAAATACTTAAAGCTTGTTATGGTTGAAAACTATAACGTAAGCTATGCTGAGCATTTAATCCCTGCCTGCGATATTTCAGAGCAGATTTCACTTGCTTCCAAGGAAGCTTCAGGAACCGGTAACATGAAGTTTATGTTAAACGGTGCTATTACTCTTGGTACTTCAGATGGTGCCAACGTTGAGATTAATGACCTTGTAGGCGATGAAAATATTTATGTCTTTGGTGAGAAGTCCGACACTGTAATCAAGCACTACAAGAAGGCTGATTATGTATCTAAGGACTACTACAATAAGAGTAAGGTCATCAAAAAGGCTGTAGACTTCATTGTTGGTGATATTCTCACGGGTATCGGTCACAGAGAAAACCTTGAACGCCTTTACAATGAGCTTTTAAATAAGGACTGGTTTATGACCCTTCTTGACCTTGAAAGCTATATCGCTAAAAAGGATGAGATGCTTCTTGATTACGAAAAGCGTTCAAAGTGGAAACACATGATGCTTGTAAATATTGCCAAGGCCGGATTCTTCTCATCTGACAGAACAATTGAAGACTACAATAAAGATATCTGGCACCTTACCAAGAAATAAAAATATTTTACTGCAGAAGAACTTATTACACTGCACTAAAATGAACGGAGTTTACGATGAATAAAAGAGCAGCGGGAGTATTACTTCCTATCTTTTCTCTTTCAAACAAATACGGAATCGGCTGTTTTTCCAAGGAAGCCTTTGAATTTGTGGACTTTCTTGAGAAAGCAGAGCAGCAGTACTGGCAGATTCTTCCTCTTGGCCCTACAGGCTACGGGGATTCTCCCTACCAGTCATATTCAACCTTTGCAGGTAACCCTTATTTTATAGACTTAGAAGATCTTGTGGAAAAAGGTCTGCTTAATAAAGAAGAATGTTTAGAAATCGACAGTGAATATATCGACTATGAAAAGCTTTTGGACACACGCTTTGAAGTACTCAGAAAGGCTTATGAAAGAAGCAGTCTGGTAGGAAAGTCTGACTTTATTCTTTTCTGCCGTGAAAACTCATTGTGGCTTGATGACTACGCTCTTTTTATGGCACTTAAAAAGAAATTTGACGGCAAGCCCTGGACTGAGTGGGATGAGGATATAAGACTTCGTAAAGCGGATGCTTTGTATGCTTACAAGGAAGAATGCAAGGATGAAATGAACTTTTATAAGTTCCAGCAGTACTTCTTCTCAAAACAGTGGAAAAAACTTAAAAAGTATGCCAATGAAAAAGGAATCGAGATAATCGGAGATATCCCTATCTATGTTGCCTTTGATTCATCTGATGTGTGGGCCAATCCTTCACTTTTCGATTTGGATGAAGATAACCTTCCTAATGCAGTTGCAGGTTGTCCTCCTGATCCCTTCGCTGCAACTGGTCAGCTTTGGGGAAATCCTTTATACGACTGGGACTATCACAAGAAGAATCATTATGAGTGGTGGATTGAAAGAGTAAGACACTGCTTTGAACTTTACGATGTGGTAAGAATTGACCATTTCAGAGGCTTTGATGAATTCTATGCAATTCCCTATGGTGATCCGACTGCAGAGTTTGGTAAGTGGAAGACAGGCCCGGGGCTTGAACTTTTTAAGGCTATAGAAAAAGAACTTGGAAAGAAAAAGATTATTGCTGAAGATTTGGGCTTCTTGACCGATTCAGTCAGAGAACTTGTAAAGGATACCGGATATCCCGGAATGAAGGTTTTACTCTTTGCTTTTGATTCGACTAACCGCTGTGAGTATCTTCCTCATATGCTTGAAAGAAACAGCGTTGTTTATACGGGAACTCACGACAATGACACTGTCCGCGGCTGGTATGAAAAGATTGAAAAAGATTCGCCTAAGACTAAGGAATACTTTGATAATTACAGTTTTTGTAAGTCAGAAGAGGACGCAGCACTTTGTGCAATCAAACTTGCGCTATCATCTGTTTGCAACACCTGCATCATTCCTCTAAGTGACTACATGAATCTTGATAACAGTGCAAGAATCAACACTCCTTCAACCCTTGGCGGTAACTGGAATTATAAAATGAAACAAGGTCTTCTTACTGAAGAACTTTCCAGTCAAATAAAAGATCTCACCGTAATGTATGGAAGAGATTTAATAGAAGAATAAGTGTTATATAAGGTTAGAACTTCCTTTTGCTCATATTGGAATTATGGTAGGCACTGTCAGAGGTTACATCTTCTAAAAACCAGTCAGGAGCCACGAATGCATTGGCTTCTTCTACTGATTCAAACTCTACTTCGGCAAGAAGCAGGGGAGCAAAAGGCGGGTCAAACTCGTCTAATTCAATTGTATATTTACCAAAAGGAATAAGATACCTTGTCTTGGAAATGATGTTTCCGTCGGCTTTTTTTATTAAGTGGTCGAAGGCTTCTTTATTGAGGGCAAGATTATATTCTTCTCTTACCATCATGCCTTTTCCCTTGTATGTAAGATAATATTCATCATCTTCTTTTCTGACACGGACTACCGGATTGGTGTTTAAGTAGCCCTGCACAAGCTTTTTACTCTCAAAGGCTTTATAGTCAAATTTTTCTTTATCAACCAGAAACTTTCTTTCGATTTCCATATATTATTCTCCTGAATTAATTGTTGAGTAACGAAGTCAACAGCGTTTTAATTGGGCAAAAGAACGATAATTTGCGGATGCTGTCCTAAATAGTATACCATATATAGATATTTTGGCGAATATTTAGTATAATATAAAAGGCTATATAATGTAAAAGAAAGGGAATTAACCCCTGACTAAAAAGGAGAAACAAATATGAGAATAGGCGTTTTTTTTGGAGAAGGCTTTGAAGAAGTTGAGGCACTTACAACTGTAGACCTATTAAGAAGAGCCGGCTACGATGTTGAGACAGTTTCTGTCAGCAATACTCATCATGTAATGGGGGCACATGGTGTGGAGATTAAGACAGATTTTTACATTAGTGAAGTCAGCGTGAGTGCTATGGATATGATTGTTTTACCAGGTGGTAAGGGATACAAGAACTTGGAAAAGTGTCCACACCTTGTAAAGCGAATTAAAAAATTTGATACTGAAGGCAAGTTAATTGCAGCTATTTGCGCAGCACCTTCCATTCTTGGAAGAGCAGGAGTTTTAGAAGGAAAGAAGGTTACATGTTTTCCGGGATACGAAAATGAACTCTATGGCGGAATCCATACAGGAGAAGAAGCTGTATGGGATAAAAACATTATTACAGGAAGATCCGCCGGCTGCTCAGTTGCTTTTGCCTTAAAAATTATTGAAGCAGTAAGTGGTAAGGAAGAGGCCATGAAGATGGCTGAATCTATCTGCTATGATCATTATAAATAAGGGGAATGAAATGACAGCTCAGGAAAAAATTCAGATGTATCACCAGGAACAGCTTTTAGACTTTGTTGACGAGCTTGAACCTGATGAAAGCGAAGCATTGGAAAAACAGATCGAAAGCATCGACTTTAGCGTGCTTGACGGTCTTAAAACAAGAAAAGAAGACACAGCCCGTGGAAAGATAAGCCCACTTAAGGCTATGGAACTTGATGAGATTGATAAAAGACGTGACGAGTTTAAAGCGTGCGGAATCGAGGCTATTAAGGCTGGCAAGGTTGGCGCAGTTTTACTCGCAGGCGGAATGGGTACAAGACTTGGCTCAAATGATCCTAAGGGTATGTACAGAATCGGCGTTAATAAAGACCTTTACATTTTTGAGTGCCTTATTAATAATTTGACTGATGTAGTCAAAGAAGCCGGAGAGTACATTCACCTCTTTATTATGACAAGTGATTTAAACTACAAGGCTACTACAAAGTTCTTTAAAGAAAAGAACTACTTTGGATATCCTGAAAATTACATCACTTTCTTTAAACAGGAAATGGCACCTACCTGTGACTATAACGGTAAGGTATTTCTTGAAGAGCCCGGTAAGGTCAGCGTATCTCCTAACGGAAACGGTGGCTGGTTTTTATCAATGATGAATACAGGCGCTTTGGATGTTGTAAAGAAAAACGGAATCGAATGGCTCAACATTTTTGCAGTAGATAACGTTCTTCAAAGAATTTGTGATCCTGTATTTGTTGGAGCTACCATTAAAGAAAACAAGGCAGTAGGTTCTAAGGTTGTAAGAAAGAACGCACCTGATGAGAAGGTTGGTGTTATGTGCCTTGAAGATGGCAAGCCTTCTATTGTTGAATACTACGAACTTACCGATGAATTATTACACGAAACAGATGAGCGTGGAGAAAGAGTTTACAACTTCGGCGTTATCTTAAACTACTTATTTAAAGTAAAAGACCTCGAAGAAATTGTTAAGCATTCTTTGCCTTATCATATAGTTGAAAAGAAGATTGAACATATTGACCGCGACGGAAATACCGTTAAGCCCGATAAGCCCAACGGCTACAAGTTCGAGCAGCTTGTTCTTGATATGATTCATCTTGCTGACAGCTGCCTTCCTTTTGAAGTAGTTCGTGAAAAGGAATTTGCACCTGTTAAGAATAAAGAAGGCGTTGATTCAGTTGAATCTGCAAGGGAGTTACTTGTTAAAAACGGAGTAGAAATCTAGTTTTTTATTTGGGGGCCATAAGTTTTTAAAGACTTTAAAGAAAGTTCTTTTTAAAAGCTTAAAAATATGAGAATCAGGCAGGTAGAAGATGGCCAAGAAAAATGGACACAACACGAAAGGTAAAATAATAAACGCTGCATGGAAACTTTTCTATGAGCAGGGATATGAGGATACGACTGTTGAAGAAATCATCAGCGAGTCACAAACGTCTAAAGGATCCTTTTATCACTATTTTGACGGTAAAGACGCTCTTTTAGGCTCTTTATCTTACCTTTTCGATGAAAAGTACATGGAACTTGCCGAAACAATCAACCTCGAGGATGATTCTTTTGACATATTAATGTTTTTAAATAAAGAACTTTTTACCATGATAGAAAACAGTATTTCAATGGAACTTGTGGCAAGGCTTTATTCTTCTCAGATTATTACAAGGGGCGAAAGAAGCCTTCTTGACCATGACAGATTTTACTATAAGCTTCTAAAGCAGATAATAAGCAGCGGAAGAAGCAGAGGGCAGCTTTCTGAAGATATGACCTTAAATGAGCAGGTTAAGCTTTATGCCATGTGTGAAAGAGCCATCATTTATGACTGGTGTATGAGCAATGGCGAGTACTCACTTAGTGAATATTCATGCAAGAATATGCCTGTTTTATTGAGTAAATTTAAAAAATAATTTTTTGGCATATGTTGAATGTTTATAATTCGTACAGCCTACAATGCTTGAAAATACAAGCAGAATCGAATATTGAAGTTAAAATCGTACAGAACGAATTCTATAATTCGTTCTGTATTTTATTTTATAAAATGTTGTGATATACTACGTTAAGTTATTAAAGAGAAATTAGGCGTTGGAGTCGGGAAAGAGAGATATTATATGTTTAATGCAACTAACATCATTATTCTTATTACAATGATCGCTTACCTTGCTCTTGTTGTTTTTATTGGAGTAAGTTTCAGTAAGAAGAATAAGAGTACAGATGATTTCTTCCTTGGCGGAAGAAAGTTGGGACCTTTCGTTACAGCGATGAGCGCTGAGGCCTCAGATATGAGTTCCTGGTTACTTTTAGGACTCCCCGGAGTTGCTTACCTTTGCGGTGTGGCTGATGCAGCCTGGACGGCAATTGGTCTTGCAGTAGGAACTTACTTTAACTGGTTAATCGTAGCCAAGAAAATTCGTCGCTATTCTATGAAACTTGACGCAATTACAATTCCTGAATTCTTCAGTGCACGTTATCGTGACAGCAAGAAGATTCTTCAGCTTGTAGCGGCAGTTATCATCGTTATTTTCTTTGTACCTTATACAGGCTCAGGATTCGCAGCCTGCGGTAAACTTTTCAGCAGTTTATTTGGTCTTGATTATCACGTTGCAATGGTTATAAGTGCTATCGTAATTCTTGCTTATACAACATTAGGCGGTTTCTTAGCAGCTTCAACAACTGACTTTATCCAGTCAATTATCATGACAATTGCAATTATCACAGTATTCGGCTTTGGTGCATCAGTAGCCGGCGGCTGGGGTGCAGTAATGGACAATGCAAAAGCATTACCCGGATACCTTAGCTTTACGGCAATGTACAGTGTTGATACTAATAGTGCTTCACCTTACGGTTTACTTACTATTTGTTCAACTCTTGCATGGGGCCTTGGATACTTTGGTATGCCTCACATTCTTTTAAGATTCATGGCAGCTCGTAAGGAAGAAGAACTTACCTTCTCAAGAAGAATCGCTTCTGTATGGGTTGTAATCTCTATGACAGTTGCAATCTTTATCGGTATCGTTGGTCTTGGTGTTTCCAAGGCAGGCGCAATTGAAACTTTAGTAGGTTCTGATTCCGAAACAGTTCTTGTAAAGATCGCTCAGTTACTTTCAACACACGGTGTTTTATGCGCAATCATCGCAGGTGTAATTCTTGCCGGTGTACTTGCAGCTACTATGTCTACTGCAGACTCACAGCTTCTTGCAGCAGCATCGAGTGTTACTGAAGACGTTGTTGTTTCCAAGTTCAATGTAAAGATGACGGAAAAGCAGAAAATGATTTTTGCACGTGCATCTGTTGCTGTTGTTTCAATTCTTGGTGTAATAATCGCATGGAACCCTGACAGCTCAGTATTCAAGATTGTTTCTTTTGCCTGGGCAGGATTTGGTGCAACTTTCGGACCTGTTGTTTTATTAGCACTCTTCTGGAAGCGTTCAAACATCTACGGAGCAATCTCAGGAATGATTAGTGGCGGTGTTGTAGTATTCGTTTGGAAGTTCCTTATTAAGCCCCTTGGCGGAGCGTTTGGAATCTACGAACTTTTGCCTGCATTCATCGTAGCAATCGTTATAAATATCATCGTTAGCTTGTTAACACCTGCTCCTTCCGATGAAATGGTAAAAGAGTTTGAAGAAGTAACAAATGCTAAATAATTAACTTGCTTTATATTGTAAAGATCTGTTAACGCCAATAACACAGACCTTTATGATTTAAATAACCAAACCCCTTAGAGGCGCCGCAGTGATGCGGCGTTTTTAAGTTTTATATCTTTATTTTTAAAAAACTATGGATTTTGAAAACTATGTGGTAATATTTAAATGTTAATATTCGGAATAGAAAATGAGGAAGGAGGTTAAGATGAAAAGAATTATCAGGATACTGGTGATTGCATTTGTACTGATGGTGCCCATAAAGGCACAGGCTAAAGGCGAGTACTTCATAGCTCACAGGGGTTTATCGGGAATTTACCCTGACAACACTATGATTGCCGTAAAGGCATCACTTGATAATCCTAAGGTTAAAGCAATTGCTATCGACCCGCGACTTACAGCGGACAAAAAACTTGTTTTATGCCATGACGATTCTGTAAAGACATATACAGGTAAGAATATTCTTATTTCCATGTCTAACTGCTCTGATATTACGTCGATGCATTATTCGCAGCGTTTTCTTAACAGGAAATATGGCAAAAGAAAGTTCAACAGTAAGGACGTACGATTTGCGACTTTGGATGAAGCAGTAAAGGCTGTTGCAACGTACAATAAGAAACATCCTAAAAGCAGAAAGAGGATATATATAAAACTTTCAAATGATGTTTCAGATGTTTCGGGATATGCCAAAGCTATTTCCAGATCACTTGTAGTAAATAAGGTCAATCCTTCGGACGTGGTTTTCTGGGGAATGGGAATACCTTTTCTTGAAAACATGTATATTTATAGCACTCCTAAACAGAAAAGGCATTGCACATACGAAATCTGTATGTGGACGTATGACGTCGATGCACTCGAAGATAATGTTCAAAAGATGTTTTCGGTTAAGAGAAAATCGGTTTTAAAAAATGCCAACCTTGCATTATATATCTGGGGATGCGGATACCGAAACGATTTATTTTCAGATATAACGGAAAGAAAAAGAATAAAAATCAGCCTAAATAAACTTAGAAAAAGAGGGATTGATATTGTTTACGGACGACTTGAAGGACTACCCAAGGATAACGCCAGGACAATAGCAAACCTGAGTAAATTAGGAATAAAAAAGATTGTTACAACGGGTGTTTAAAAATTTTTTTATGGTTAATAGACTGTTAATGACAATGGTTTATAAATTAACCATACCCCATAACCCCAATGTACCATTCTCAATGACGAGAGAGCCGATAGCTTGCTAGCGGCTCTTTTGTTGTCTTTGCAGACAGACATGCACTTGCGAAGCAAGTATATGTATGCTGCAAAGACAACACGAAATAAAAACA
>JAKSRS010000024.1 GCA_024403515.1 Lachnospiraceae bacterium | reverse complement strand
GAAGAAATAACAAGAAGAGAACTTGAAGGCTTTGATGATCCTAGAATAGAAGAAATAAGAATAATGGGCGGATGCTCGTGTATAGAAGTCAAAGATCCGGCGACTTTAAAAGGATTTCAGGAATTTGCCTATAAGCGCGGAGTATTTGCAAGACCCTTTTTAAAGTATATGTATACTATGGTTCCCTACATCATTTCAGAGGAAGATCTTGTTACGATATTCGACACAATGAAAGCCTGGTTTAGGCAGTAAAACGCGTCGTGAAAATGGAAAATGGCTATAAAATAGTAAGAATTTAATGGAATTTATGTTTTCTTTTGAGTATTGTAGATACTTGAGAGGAGAGATAACCTATGAAAAAGAAAAATCTCACCATATATTATGGCCTTATAATGGCTATCTATTCACTTGGCTTTGTTACCATGTCGGCATTTTCAAGCGTCTTTCTTTTGGATGTCGGATTTAGTAACGGTCAGGTTGGAACACTACTGGCACTTGGCGGATTATTGGCGGCGCTTCTTCAGCCACTGACCGGTTCGCTTATAGATAAAAATCCTAAAGTTTCTACCCGCAAGGTGGTTTTACTTTTAAGTGCGGCGATTGTGGCGATAGGACTTCTTATAATCTTTATTCCGGGTAAGACTTTGGCGATTAATGCAGTTTTGTACTGCCTGGCAATTTTATGCCTGATGCTTGCCCAGCCATTTATGAATGCGCTTGGAATGGAAGCATTAAACAGTGGCTATAGCCTTAATTTCGGTGTCAGCCGTGCAATGGGTTCTTTGGGTTATGCAATTGGTTCTTATGTATTTGGAATTATCACTGTTGCAGTTGGGCCTAAGAGTATTCCTATAGCCTTTGCAATTGCACTTTTTGTTCTTTCGCTGATTTTGTTTTTCTATCCTAATACAGGTAATTCCAAAGAAAGTGATATAAAAGAAGGCGTTAAAGAAGAAAAGAGCCAGGAAAAGACCAGGGTTGAAAATCCCCTTCTTTTTCTCGGCAGGTATAAAAACTTTTCAGTAATGCTTATTGGTCTTGTACTTATTTATTTTAGCCACTCTCTGCTTAATACATTTGCCCTTCAGGTCCTTGTTCCTAAGGGAGGAAACAGTGAAAGCATGGGAACGGCATCGGCTATTGCAGCCATATGTGAGTTGATTACTACCCTGCTTTTTGTTTTCTATATGAAACGAATTAAACTGAACCTTTTGCTTAAGATTTCAGGAGTGTTCTTTACGGTTAAAACCCTACTTAGCTTACTGGTTACATCAGTAAATGCCTTTTATCTTGTGCAGACACTTCAGATGTTTGGCTGGGGCCTTTTGTACACAGGTGTTGTTTTCTATGTAAACTTTCTTGTAGGAGAAGAAGACAAGGCCAAAGGGCAGGCTTTTGCCGGTATGTCCTATACGGTTGCGAGTGTTTTGGCAACATTTTTTGGCGGTTTTATCATAGATGCACTTGGTGTAGATATGATGCTTATAATGGGCACGGTTTCTTCATTTATCGGAACTGTGATTTTGTGGATTACCTGCAAACAGGTAGACACAAGCGGGATTGCGTAGATTTAATAAAACTATAAGGACCTCGAACCGGTTTTGGGCTCGGGGTCTTTTTCTTTTGACGGTTACAAATCTTGTATCTGCTATGAATAAATGCTAAAATGTAGGGAAGACTGTAAATATACAGGAAAGAATGAAATGAAAACAGAAATTGTAGTTTTAACTGAAGATAATATAGATGAAAACATCATAGAAAAAGCAGGTAAGATTATTAAAGAAGGCGGTCTTGTGGCCTTCCCTACTGAGACGGTTTACGGGCTTGGAGGAGACGGATTAAACCCTGACTCTTCAAGGAAGATTTACGCCGCCAAAGGAAGACCTTCCGACAATCCTTTGATAGTTCATATATCAACCTGGGATGCAATTTATAAGATTACCAAAGATATTCCTAAAGAGGCCAGACTCCTTGCAGATGCTTTCTGGCCGGGACCTTTAACAATGATTTTTAAAAAGTCCGATGCGGTTCCTTATGAGACTACTGGAGGGCTTGAGACGGTGGCAGTAAGAATGCCATCCAATAAAATAGCAAGAGCCTTTATAAAGGCCTCGGGAGAATATGTCGCGGCGCCAAGTGCCAACCTTTCAGGACGGCCAAGCCCTACGCTTGCCAAATATGTCTGCGAGGACATGGATGGAAGAATTGAAATGATTATAGATGGTGGGGCAAGCGATGTGGGCCTTGAATCTACAATCATTGACTTAACTGACAATAAACCCGTTATTCTTCGCCCCGGTTATGTTACACAGAAGATGCTTGAAGAAGCGCTAAAGAAAAATGTCGAGTGGGACAGGGCTATTATTGATGCTGACTGCAAACAGGCTCCTAAGGCTCCCGGGATGAAATACAGACACTACGCACCAAAGGGGACGCTTTCCATAGTTGAAGGTGATACCGCTAAGGTCATTAAAATGATAAATGAGTTTACCGATAAGGCCAGAAAGGAAGGAAAGAAAGTCGGAGTAATAGCAACCGATGAGACTAAGGATCTTTATAAAGCCGATGTGGTAAAAAGCGTTGGGAAGCGTTCAAGTGAAAGTGATATGGCACATCATCTTTTCAGGGTTTTAAGAGAATTTGATGATGATAACACAGATGTCATGTTTTCAGAATCTTTTGAAGGAAATGGAATCAATCAGGCTGTTATGAACAGACTTTTAAAGGCAGCCGGCCATCAGATAATAAAGGTCTGAAAATCGGAACACAATAAAGAAATAATATTTGGAGGTAAATATATATGATAGCAATTGGTAGCGATCATGGCGGATATGACCTTAGAATTCAGGTTATTAACCACCTTAAGGAGAGAGGATTTGAAGTAAAGGATATGGGTTGTCCTGATAAATCATCCTGTGATTATCCTGTATACGGCAAGAAAGTAGCTCAGGCCGTAGTCAGTGGAGAATGTGAAAAGGGTATCGTAATCTGTACAACAGGTATCGGTATTTCCATTACAGCCAATAAATTTAAGGGCATCAGATGTGCTCTTTGCGCAGATACAGTAACTGCAAAACTTACAAGACTTCACAATAATTCCAACGTACTTGCAATGGGAGCTGGTGTAATCGGCCCCAACCTTGCAATGGAAATTGTTGATACATTCCTTGATACAGAGTTTTCCAACGAGGAAAGACACCAAAGAAGAATTGATTTGATTGAAGATTAATTAAAGAGAAGGAGAATACATTATGGCAAAAGTAGTAGTTATGGATCATCCCTTGATTCAGCACAAAATTGGGTACATCAGAAGAAAGGACACAGGTACAAAGGATTTTCGCGAAACTATCAGCGAAATCGCTATGTTAATCTGCTATGAAGCAACAAGAGACCTTGGTCTTCAGGATGTTGAGATTGAAACACCCATCTGCAAAACAACAGTAAAAGAATTAAAGGGTAAAAAGATGGCAGTTATTCCGATTCTTCGTGCAGGACTTGGAATGGTTGACGGTATGCTTTCACTTATTCCTGCCGCTAAGGTAGGACACATCGGACTTTACAGAGATCCCGATACACATGAACCTGTAGAATATTACTGCAAGCTTCCTGCTGACTGTTCAGAGCGTGAAGTATTTGTTGTAGACCCTATGCTTGCAACAGGTGGTTCTTCTTCAGCAGCTATCACAATGCTTAAAGAACGTGGATGCAAGAAGATTCATTTTATGTGCATTATTGCAGCTCCTGAAGGAGTAGAAAGAATGAAAGCTGATCATCCTGATGTTGATATGTACATTGGTGCTCTTGATGATCACTTAAATGAACATGCCTACATTGTTCCCGGATTAGGCGACGCAGGAGATAGAATTTTTGGCACTAAATAATTAGCACACGGGGGATTGTTGTTAATGAAGAGACAGGATTTCATTTCATGGGACGAATACTTTATGGGTGTTTCGATGTTGTCGGGAATGCGTTCTAAGGACCCCAACACACAGGTCGGCGCCTGCATAGTAAGCAGTGACAATAAGATTTTATCGATGGGTTATAACGGTTTTCCTAAAAACTGTTCAGATGATGAATTTCCCTGGGAAAGAGAGGGAGATACATTAAAGACCAAATACCCATTTGTTACACATGGTGAGTTAAATGCCATATTAAATTACAGAGGTGGAAGTTTGGAAGGGGCTAAGCTTTACGTATCACTTTTTCCCTGCAACGAGTGTGCCAAGGCAATCATTCAGGCAGGAATTAAGACTGTTGTATACGATAGCGACAAATACGCGGACACTCCTTCAACTCAGGCTTCAAAAATGATGTTTGACGCAGCCGGTGTAGAGTACTACAAGTATGAACGCACAGGCCGTAAGGTATCATTTGATTTATAAACCTTCTTTTGAAAGGTAGGATTTCAATGCGTAAAGCGTGCAGACTTTTGTGTACACTTTTGGCAGCAGTTTTACTGGTGAGCTCAACACCGGTTCAGACCGTAGCCAAAACTACAAAAGAAAAGCTGGAAGATGCAGAGAAAGAAAAAGAAAAGACCGAGAAAGACATTAAAGATGCCAAGGATGATGTAGGAAGACTAAACAGTCAGCAAAAGAAACTTGAAGCACGACTTACAGACCTTACATCAGAACTTGAAAGAATCGCGGAAAGATTAAATGCACTCGATGAGCAGATACGTGAGAAACAAAAGGAAATAGAGGATTCAACTCTTGCACTCGAAGAAGCTACAAGAATTGAGGAAGAACAGTATGCTTCAATGAAAAAGCGCATACAGTTCATGTACGAGAAGAGTACAACCTTATACCTCGATGTAATCTTTAATGCCAAAAGTTTTTCGGACTTTTTGAATTTATACAACTACATTGACAGCATATCAAAATACGATAACGAGAAATTTGAAGAATACCAGGCTAACAGGCACTCAATCGAGCAGTTAAAGGCCCATCTTGAAGAAGAAAAGGGTAATCTCGATCTTCTTATGGAGAATGTATCCTTAGAAAAGGAAGCGATGGACGAGGTAATCAATAAGACTAAAGGTGATATTAAGTCTTATGACAGCAAGATTGATGATGCTGAGGCAGCACTTCTTGAAAAAGAAAGAAAACTAAAAGAGCAGGAAACTAATATTTCCAAGCTTAAAAAGCAGTATGAGGAAGAACTTGAAAAGTCCAAACGTTCAAGGGAAAGTAAGTGGAGAAGTATAGGTGAAGTAACTTTTTCCGAGGGGGACCGAATGCTTCTTGCAAACCTTATATACTGCGAAGCAGGCGGAGAACCATATGATGGACAGGTGGCGGTAGGGTCTGTAGTAATCAACAGATTACTAAGCTCAGTATTCCCCGATACCTTGTCAGGTGTCATATACCAAAAAAGCCAGTTCTCTCCGGCGGCGAGCGGACGACTTGCTTATGCTCTTAGTGTAGATAAGGCAACAGATTCCTGCTATAAGGCAGCAGATGAGGCAATGAGCGGATACACAAATGTCGGAACATGTGTATTCTTCAGAACACCGGTTCCGGGACTTACAGGAATACAGATAGGAAATCATATTTTTTATTAAGGTGAAAAATGGCAGTTACATTGACTTTTGATCAGTTAGTTGAAAAAACAATAAATAATGATCTTGTGAGAGTGGTATTATCCAAACCCTCTCAAAGTGACTGCGAGAAGATTAAAATTCGCCCTGTAAAGATAAAAGATAAGATTTCTTTTCAGATAACCAGATGTGTTGGCTCCAAAGAAAGTAACACAGTTAAAGAAATACACAGTAACATGGACCCTTCGCAGCTTAAGAAGATGCTAACCGAAGAGTTTCCTAAAAACTTTCGGCAGGCTCTTGTCGAAACAGCAAAGCAGGGTTATACAGCTTTGGCAGGTAAGAAGGGAAATGTTACTGTAGTTAAGAACAAAACGGTAGCTAAGCCTGAGGCGAATCTTTCACACGATAAGACTAAAAAATACATAATAGAAGAAGGTACAGCAGTCCCTTTTTTGGTGGATCTTGGTGTCATGACTCGTGAAGGAAGAGTAGTTAAGGCTAAATATGATAAGTTCAGACAGATAAACAGATATCTTGAATTTGTGAATGATGTGGTTGATTCACTTCCTGACGAATCCGATCGTGAGCTTACAATTATTGACTTTGGATGCGGAAAGTCATACTTAACTTTCGCGCTTTACTATTACTTTACAGTTCTTAAGAAGAGAAATGTACATATCATAGGTCTCGACTTAAAGACAGATGTAATAAAGGAGTGTAACCTTTTAAAACTTCGATACAAATACGATAAGCTTGATTTTATCGAAGGTGATATCGAAAGATTTGAAGGTCTTGATAAAGTTGATATGGTTATATCGCTCCACGCCTGCGATACAGCAACTGACTATGCAATTTATAAAGCTATAAAGTGGGACGCAGATGTCATAATGGCAGTTCCCTGCTGTCAGCATGAGTTAAATAAGTCGATAAATGCACCAGTGCTTAAAGGCATCACGCAGTATGGATTGTTAAAGGAAAGACTGAGTTCATTGTTTACAGACGCCATTCGTGCAAATATTATTACACAGGCAGGTTACGATACACAGATACTTGAATTTATTGACATGGAACATACTCCCAAGAATATTTTGATACGAGCTGTAAAAGGGTCGGGTAAAATGATTTCTTCATCCAAAGAGTCTGCCATGAACTCTTTAGAAGAACTAACAAATACTAAGCTGACCTTAAGACGACTTATTTCGGAAAGCCCTATAGGAGATAATAATGGAGATTAATGTTGGTGATATCGTAAAACTAAAAAAGGAACATCCCTGTGGAAGCAAAGAGTGGCAGGTACTTCGAATTGGGCAGGATTTTCGAATTAAGTGTGTAGGTTGCGGACACCAGATAATGATAACAAGAAAAGCACTTGAAAAAAGTATTAAAGAAATAAAATAAGCTATTGCGCAGGCACATTTCTTGTGTTATTATATTACTCCGTGATGAAATAATTTTTTCCTTGCTCTCGCTAGACGAGGGCCAGAGACCAAAAGGAGGTAACAAAGCATGAACAAGTATGAATTAACAGTAGTTGTCAGTGCGAAGATCGAAGACGACGAAAGAGCAGCAGTTGTAGACAAGTGCAAAGCTTACGTTGAAAGATTCGGTGGAAAGGTTACTAACGTTGAAGAAGCTGGTAAGAAGAGATTAGCTTACGAGATTCAGAAAATGAAAGAAGCTTTCTACTATTTCGTTCAGTTCGAATCAGAAGCAGACGCTCCCGCTGAAATCGAGAGCCGCGTTCGCATTATGGATAACGTTCTCAGATTCTTGATTGTACGTACTGACGAAGAGTAAATCGTATAGGAGAGAAGTAAATGAATAAAGTTATTCTTATGGGTAGATTAACTAGAGATCCCGAAGTTAGATATTCTCAGGGTGGTGAAAACAGTATGGCAATTGCTAAGTATTCACTTGCAGTTGACAGACGTGGTACTCGTTCTTCTCAGGACGACCAGACAGCAGATTTCATCAACATTACTGCATTTGGCAGAGCCGGTGAATTTGCAGAGAAGTATCTTCATAAGGGAACCAAGGTATTAGTTACAGGTCGTATTCAGACAGGTAGCTATACCAATAAAGATGGTGTAAAGGTTTACACCACTGATGTAATTGCAGAGGATCAGGAATTCGCAGAAAGTAAGAACGCAAGTTCTTCAAACGGTGGTTTCCAGTCTGGTGAATCTCGTCCTCAGCCGGCAAGTGACGGTTTTATGAATGTTCCTGAAGGAATTGACGAAGACTTGCCGTTTGCTCAACCCGGTAGATAAGAGAAGAAAGCTTTCGCTTTCGGAAGGAGTAGATCATGGCATTTAATAAAGCTGAAAAAAGCGATAAGACCGATGCACCCATGAGAAGAAAGGGTGCTATCCGCAGAAGAAAGAAAGTTTGTGTATTCTGTGGTAAGGACAATACAATTGATTACAAGGATACAGCAAAGTTAAAGAGATACGTATCTGAGCGTGGAAAAATTCTTCCTCGTAGAATCACAGGTAACTGTGCTAAGCATCAGAGAGCTTTAACAGTAGCTATCAAGAGAGCACGTCACATCGCTCTTATGCCTTACGTTCAGGATTAATTTCGAACGTATTCAAGGTTATGAATTAATAAAAGTCTTTAGATACTGAAAATTCAGTGTCTAAAGACTTTTTTGTTGTCAAAATATTACTCTACATTTCGAACCGTAATGAATAATCTGAAAAAGCTTTTTCAAAATCTGAAAGATAGTTGCGCCCAACTTGTACTGTCATTTTATTGGATAGTGTAATGGCTGAGCTGGTTATTTTTCTAATATGGGCCATGTTTATTATGTGTCCGCGGTGCACACGTACAAACTCTTTAGGTAAAGAACTTAAGATCTTATTTAAAGAGGAATACTGACTGTATCTTTCACTATCAGTTAGAATGTCGATGCTATGGCTTGAATTACTTGAAAACGCGATAATGTTGGAATATGGTACAATCACTGTTTCAAATCTGGCTTTAAACATATAGGAATTGGTTTTAAGTTCAGAAATTATCCCGTCAAGACAAGCAGTTAACAAGGACTCATCTATGGGTTTTAGTAAGTACTTTAGCGCACGTACATCATATCCTTTAATCGCGTACTCTTCGAAAGCTGATACGAATACGATAAAACCTTTAAACTTTTCAGCGCGTAAACGCCTCGCAACATCTATGCCACTCATACCATCCATTTGAGCATCCAAAAAGAAAGCAGCGGATTTATCATGATTAGATGAATTTTTAGAAAAATACTCTTCTCCAGAAGTGTAAGCCTTTGTTTCAACATCCGCATCTGATTTTATGCTCCATGAAATTATATTCTTCTTTAGAATGTCCAATTCGTTTTTGTTGTTTCCAATTATTGTTATTAACATACAAATCCCCATAAGCGTCCATAATCGGAAGCATAATATGAGCGGTAAATACGGTAATGTAGATGTAGCCCGTATTACTCCGCCAAACCAATGACCAATATTTAATAGGATTTATAAAACCTAAAATTTAAGATACTTTAATTATATTTTACTAAAAATACCAAAATAAGCAAGCGCAAATATGTTGTTTATGCCGTAAGATGTGTTGTTTGGGAAGAAAATGCGCACAGAAAATGCTAAGATGATACCTTTATGATGTAGATATTAATTTTAAACCCTAAAGGAGGACTGACAGTGAAAAAATTTACATTTGTTGTTGCTTTGGCTATTGTGTTACTAGGAAACATTGCTATTCATGCAGAGGCTGTGAATAAGGGATCCTACGGATATATGTATATTACAAAAACCGGTGACTACTTATCAGCCTCACTTACAAAGATTAATCCGTATGATGCCGCATCTAATCTTGTGGATTCAGTGGATGGCGGCACGTTGGTTTCCTGGATAGAAAATACATCCGGAACTAATATTACAAGTAAAGTATCGTATTCAGAGCCGGCTCCAGTATATATGCTATATAATAAGTCGACATTAGGGGCGACACGATTGAAAATATCGACAAAACTTACAAATATGAAAAAGACAGGAACATTTGGAGGATGGAGCCCAGATTATACAACAACTTATTAAATGTATTAGCACGAAAAAAATATAATCGCGCTACACTGTCGGTGTCACCCGAATGGGGACACCGATTGTGTGTTTTGGACTTCGCAAAGTGAAATGGAGATTTATATGGTTTTATATGAACTAAGGCGAGGATTTCGTTCGGGAAGGTTTTGGATTAGTTTTTGGGCAAATCTAGTTATGCTCGCAGTAGGAGGATGGGATTATATCCAGGCTTTTATATATCAGGAGACAGCACCAGGAAGCGGAGTCGAGAAATTCCTCATGAGTTATTCGATGGGGATAACGAGTCTGATTGCGTTATTCTTCCCAATTACATCAGTAATGGCATATTCTGTGGCATATAGATCTGAAAAAGATAGCGGATACAGGTTTTATCAGAAGATAAGAGAGGGAGAACTCGAATATAGAATATCAAGGGTATTGACAGCTGCTATATTAGGTTTTGTTGCGACTATTGTCCCATGCCTGGTATGGCTGAATGTTTGCCTATTCGTCTTTAAATCAGGCAATACGACTTTCCCATTGATATATGGAATTCAGTTTTTGAAGGACTTATATAGAAGTAATCAAATTAGCTATGCAATGATACTATGCGCTAATGCAGGGATACAGGGGTTGGTATTTTCTGTTTTGGGATTAGGACTTTGTTCTTCTGTGAAAAACAAATATTTCGCCGCACTGGTTCCTTTTCTGGGCTGCATTATAGGAGCTGTATTGCTTCAATCCATATGTCCTTCGTTAAATGCCCTATATTTGTGGGACCCGAACTCATATACGGGAAAAACGTTTGGTATTTACATTTATGATGCTGTACTCGTTGTGTTAGGGATAGCTCTCTTTTATGTAGGGGAAGATAAACAATGAAGAATCATATGCGCTTTTTCTTTAGAATACTTATAGTACTGATATGTAATTTAGTTTCAGTGACTGTTAGTGTAGAACAATTTGTTTCAGAATATGGCACAGGGACCGCTAATGAATGCATCACATCGGTTTTGTCTAATATATATTTTATTTTAATACTTATGCCTGTTGTTATTTTATGTATGACTTATGACAGGGATGTGCGTATATATGATTATATGAAGTTAACCCGCTACAGGCATGTAAAAGCGTACATCGGATCCAGAATTAAAAAAAGTCTATTTTGTGCAGTTTTTAGTCCGATATCATTTTTTGTCATTCTACTAGTCTACCTTAGAATAGCTGACAACCCGGCAATCTATATGGAAGATTCGGGCTTGGTTAGCCTTATCAATATATATCAACTATCGAATACAATCATATTTTACGTGCTTCTTATATCATTTCGGGAGATGATTCGGGGGTTAATCGCTAAACAAGGTTTTGCGGATACTTTAATAATAGGGGGCATAATCTTTAATTTGATTCTATATAAACTCAATATTCCGAAGTTGATTGTCTGGCTGCCGTGGTGGCACATAAACTATATAGATTCAGGTTATGCAGTGGCAGGGTATAGGATATATTTCTTTTATTGGTTACTCCTTGCCATGTTACAGGTTATTTTGTTGAAAACAGTAGAAAGAAAGAGGAATTATCTTGCTGAAGAAGATAACAAATATAGGAGTCATACTTCTTAGCGTTTTTATAGGAATAACATGTGCTGCCTTCTTTTTGGAAGGCGAAAATCGGATTCCAATACTGATTTGGAACAAGTATTTTGATTCATTCGGAAGAGATTACATTTTTTGGCTATCGATAAGAATATGTGTTGTTCTTTCAGGGTTTATAAGCATGGTTGAGATTTCGGAAGGATACACTGTCTACTATCTTTTCCGAAGTAACAGTATAAAGAGGTTCTATGCAAAGCGAGTAGTTAGTATAGTTGTAAATACCTTTGTGTACACGCTAATAATGAGCGGAATCGAAATGCTATTGAGCAAAAATGGATTTAATGCAAATAATTTGCAACTTT
The DNA here is from genome assembly GCA_024403515.1 of Lachnospiraceae bacterium. GTDB lineage: Bacteria > Bacillota > Clostridia > Lachnospirales > Lachnospiraceae > UBA1258. The sequence goes on along the minus strand of JAKSRS010000024.1, from coordinate 17,522 downwards.
TAGCTGTTATTTTTAGAGAGACATTTTATATGGTAGACAGCATATTGCTTGCTTATTTTATTTTTTTGATGGTGAAAAAAGCTGAAATAAGCTTTTTAATTGTGCTGGCAATTGAGTTTTTACAAGGGATAGTAGTTGGTAAACAACTCTCACTTACAATAAACTTTAGTATTAGTTTGGCTCTTATTACTTTTGATTACTTATTGATTAGGAAACGTACATATAACTTACTTACGGAGATAGAATAATAGTATGGAAAAGATTATAGAGATTAAAAATCTTTCAAAAACATTTAAAGACAATTCAATTTTAGAAAACGTGGATTTTTCTGTAGAAAAGGGGGATATCGTAGGTCTTACGGGAACAAACGGCTGTGGTAAAAGCGTGCTTTTGAAAATAATATGTGGACTTATAAAAGCAGAGCAGGGCGAAATACTGGTTGACGGAGTGAAAGTTGAGGGCGGCTGTTTTCCTCAAAATATAGGAGTAATCTTAGACTGCGCAGGTTTTTTGCCATACGCTACCGGATTTGATAACCTATGGGAACTTGCAAGGATAAGAAAAAGAATTAATAAGGACGATGTAACTAAGGTGCTGGATCGTGTAGGGCTAGGCTCATCAAGAAAAATTCCAGTAGGAAAGTACTCTTTAGGAATGAAACAAAGGTTAGCTATAGCACAGGCGATAATGGAGCACCCATCGATTCTTGTCCTCGATGAACCGTTTAATGCGATAGATGAAAACACAAAGCAGGAATTCGAGGCGATGCTTAGAGAACTGAACGAAGAAGAAAATGTAACCATAATAATGACTTCTCATCATAAAGATGAAATAGCTGCCTTGTGCACTAAGGTGTATCAGATCAAAGATAAAAAAATTAATCTGATATCGTAATACTATTATCTAAGAAAAGAAAATGGTGTTGACAAAAGCTGTCTAACGGATTAGACTAGAGTTAGTCTAATGCATTAGACAAGGAGGAAATATGTCAACACCTAAGATTTTTGAAAGTGAATACCGATTCTGCCTTATTCTTTGGAAGAACGAGCCAATGTCAAGTTCTTCGCTGGCCAAGCTGTGTAATGAGGAATTAGGGTGGAGTAGGACAACTACATACACGGTCATTAAAAGATTATCCGAGCGAGGAGTGATAAAGAATGAGAATTCTATAGTAACTTCTCTGATTAGTAAAGAGCAGGCTCAGCAGGCTGAGATCAGCGAAATGGTGGAAAAGACTTTTGAGGGTTCTCTTCCAGCCTTTATTTCTGCATTTGCCAAGCGCCAGAAGTTGTCTGACGAGGAAATTGAGCAAATCAAGAGGATTATTGAAAAGTAGGAGAGATAAGGGATGGAAACTATATTCTTGAGGATAATCAATGTCAGCTTTGTGGCAAGCTTTGCCGCTTTAGCAGTTCTAGTGATACGCTTAGTATTTAAGAAAGTGCCTAAAAGGGTTATATGTCTTTTATGGGGGATGGTAGCAATCAGACTTGTTCTCCCATTTTCTTTTGAATGCAATTTAAGTCTCATACCTTCTTTGAAACCAATATCGGAAGATATTATCTATCAGCAAAGCCCTACAATTGAAAGTGGGATGGATAGTGTTGATAATTTAATCAATCCAATTCTGAGTGATAAGCTCCAAGCCAATCCTGCAGATAGTATTAATCCGATGCAGATAGTGACAGGCGTTTTTTCATATGCATGGATGGCCGGACTGACTGTTATGCTTTCTTACGCGCTTATTAGCTCGCTTTTATTAAAAAGAAAACTATCCATGGCAACCTTATACAGTAAGGGAATCAAACAAAGCGACAGAATTGAAACTCCCTTTGTTTTTGGCTTCTTTATGCCAACCATATATGTTCCATATAGCATAAGTTCGTCGGATATAGAATACGTGCTGACTCACGAGAAAGCACACATTAAAAGGCTTGATTATATCTGGAAACCTCTCGGTTTCATTCTTTTGTCAGTCTACTGGTTCAATCCTATCATGTGGCTTTCCTATTCTTCACTTTGTAAAGATATTGAAAGTGCTTGTGATGAAAGAGTAATTAAAGAAATGAAAAGGGAGCAAAGAAGAGGGTACTCAGAGGCTTTGCTAAATTGTGCCACATCTGGAAAACCGCTTTTGGCGGCGCCACTTGCATTTGGCGAAGTTAAGGTTAAAGAAAGGGTAAAGAGCGTGATGAATTACAAGAAACCATCATTTTGGATTTCGACTGTCTCGATTTTGATATGCGCTTTTGTAGCTATATTTCTAATGACCAATCCTGTAAGTGCCCACAGTGTTATTGGTTCTGATGCTGTTAATAAAGAAGAAAGTGCACTGGACTCTTTGGCAAACATTAAAGAAACTACGGGTGGTTTAAAGGAAAATACTTTGGAAGAGGAGAGTGAACCTGAAGCCACCGGTGAATATATCGGGGAAGACAACATATCATTAACATCTGAAGGGAAAATGCCTGAATTTGTTTCTCCGCTTCCTGAAGGAGTGATAACAGCCGGGTATGGGCTTTCGGAAGAAAATCCTAACCAGCCCTTCCATGATGGAATAGATTTGGCAGCACCTATGGGGACTCCTGTAATGGCGGCTTATGACGGAATTATAGTTCATGCCGATTATGATCATGATAATGGAAACAGTATTTTAGTAAAACATTCGGATGAGTATCATACAGAGTATAATCATTTATCCGAAATACTGGTTAAAAATGGCGACACAGTTAAATGCGGCGATGTAATCGGCTATGTTGGAAGTACAGGAAAATCAACCGGCCCACACCTTCACTTTGGGGTGATTAAAAGAGTTGATAACGAACTGGTATATATTGAACCGGTATATAAATGAAAATAGATAAATCCACTTTTATGATAATATGCCTGACTGTAACGGGCGTCTATCGCGAAAGTGGGTTTTTTTGTGCCTGAAAATGTGGTAAAATTACAAATTGGATTAGTTTGTCTTTTTGGAGGCTAAGGATGATAAATAAGATTAAAGAAAAGCCTGCTGCTATTCTGGGATGGCTCTGGCTTATAAGTGGATATATATTTCATATGTGGTACCAGATTGTACCCGGCAAATGGATGGTTGATGCTGATATGGCTTCAGAAATCATTCTTGCTGACGTATTGAATAAAGAACACTCGCTTATAACTACAAACTGGTTCTATTCTTCTGAAATCAGGTTCTTTTCCAGTCAGTGGATTTACAGAATCTGGCTTTTAGTATTTCCAAATAACTGGCATCTTGTAAGGGTTTTTAGCGCCGCAGTATTTCTTTTGATTATATTGGCTGCATTTTTCTTTTTTTCAAGATCAATAAAACTTGAAGACTACGCTGTCTGGATGGCGGGCGCCCTCATGTGGCCTCTTGGAAGATGGTACTTTATTTACGTTCTTTATGGTCACTATTATGTTGTATATATCATTGTTACTTTATTAAGCCTGGGCTTATTATTTAGAATCGTGGATGAAGAGAAAAAGAGCAAATTCATTATCCAGCTGATTTCACTTATTGCGCTTGCACTGTTATCAGGACTTAACGGAATCAAGCAGACGTTTTCATTCTTTGCGCCCCTTATGCTGGCTTACGTAATATACTTCTTTTTCAGGCTATCTACTTACGAATATGAGACTTTGAAAGAAGCAGTTATAGGCGAAAGAAAGGATTTCACTTTATTTTTATATTCGCTACTCGCCTTTTTGGTAAATGCAGCAGGATACATCATTAACTCGCTGGTTCTTTCCAAGCACTATGTCTATAAAGGCTTCAATGACATGTTGATACAGGGAAACAATCCGTACCGTCTCTATGATATTTTAAGAGAATTTTTCTTTCCCTTTGCAAACACCTCGGACGTGCCTTTGATGAGCTTTTCGGGAATTGGAACAGTTTGTGGAATTGTTCTGGGACTGATTCTTACTTTTAGTTACGCAAGACTAATCGTAAATTATAAGAATCTTTCACGAAATGAAGCAATTACGTTTTTGACAATAGTGTCAAGTTTGATCATTAATTCGATTTTTTATTGTGTTGCGGGAAATTATAAGGGTTACTACTGGTTGCCGGTGTTCCCGCTTTCAATACTGACTATCTTCCTTTCTTTGAAGCACGAGAAGATTTCAATTAAGTCAGTAAAGAAAATTATTCTTGCAATCATCGTTCTTTTGATCTCTGTTTTTGGAATAGTAACTGTAAAGGACGATATCGACAAGCCTCTCATGTCACGAAGCGCGGTAAAGAATGATTACATTAATCTAACAAGCTTTCTTTTGGAAAACGGATATACACAAGGTTATGCGTCATTTTGGAGCAGTAATGTTTTAACAGAAATGTCCAGTGGACAGATTGAGACTTGGACAATTTTTAACGTTGACAATAACGTCGTTGTTTATGAGTTCAATCAAAAGAAATCGCACACAACAGTTGAACCTTCGGGCCCCTGCTTTTTGATTGTAAATGCTCTTCATGATGGAAATCCCGAGGATTCATGGCTTATTGAATTTGGAGATTGTGAAAAGGTTTACGATAAAGATAACTTAAGTGCCTGGATTTTTGAATCTCCTCAAGAACTTAAGGATGCAGCAGATAAAGCATATAATACCTATTATGGCCAATAAAATCATTTCGCAGGATGGACAGGATGAAAGAAAGTAATAATGTATCTGATAGAAAAGAATACCTGGATTACTTGAGGCTCTTTGCGGCGTTTGCTGTCGTTTTACTTCACGTGGCTGCACAGAATCTGGGTGCGTTCTACTTTGATAAAAACATATGGGAAGTCTTTAATATCTACGATTCCATGGGGCACTGTGGACCGCCACTTTTTGTAATGATTAGTGGTGCGCTTTTTCTGGGAAGAGATATAGATATAAAAAAGATTTATTCCAAATACATTTTTAGAATCTTAATCGCTTTTTGCGTATGGAATTTTATTTATTATCTTTCAGCCCCCGGCGGACCGGTTGCACAGATAGCCGCACTTTTTGGGGATGAAAAGCCGGCAAGATTTGCTGATCTTATCAAGGGCCACTACCATTTGTGGTTCCTTCCAATGATAATTGGTGTTTACATGTGCATTCCGATCTTAAAGCTTATAGCGGATAATGAGAAGATTGGAAAGTACTTCATTATAATAGGGGTTATTTTTACATGCGTAATTCCAACACTTTATAACATTGTGGCCGATTTTGGTTCGCCTTCGCTTAATTCGGTAGTAAATGCCATCAGATGGAATCATGACCAGGGGTTATTCTTTATGCCGCTAGGTTACAGCTTCTATTTTGTGCTAGGCTACTATATTTCCAATAAAGAAATTTCCAAGCCAATAAGGTACTTATGCTATGCCATAAGCGTTTTGGGATATGTTATGGAAGTTTTACTGGAGCGCTTTGCTGTTCTTAAAAGCGGTGACATACTGGTGACATACTATGAAAGCTTATCTTTACAGGTTTTCATGCAGACTTTGGGAATATTCATATTCTTCAGATATTTGCCACTTCGTGGGCGTAAAATAAACGGCTTTATATCTAAGGCGGCCAAGGTAACATTTGGATCTTATCTTGTTCACGTTCTTTTGATGGAACAGTTAAATGCAAGATTAGGAATTAATACGCTTACTTTAATATCACCTGCGAGTCCGGTTTCGGTAGCTATAACGACACCGGTCATTGCGATTTTAATATTTGCAGCTTCGCTGCTTATTTCGGCTATATTAAGCCATATTCCGGTAGTTAATAAGTATCTGGTTTAATCACAGATTTATCAAAAGAAAGGTAAAATCATGAATATAATTCTTCTTTCAGGCGGATCAGGTAAAAGACTATGGCCTTTATCAAACGACATTAGATCCAAACAGTTTATAAAGATATTTAAAAAAGAGGATGGAAGCTATGAGTCAATGCTTCAGAAAGTTTACGGACAGATAAAGAAGGTTGACAGTGAAGCCAAGGTAACAATCGCAACTTCATCTACACAGGTTTCTTCAATCCATAATCAGCTTGGAACACAGGTTGGAATTTCTGTTGAACCCTGCAGACGTGATACATTCCCTGCAATAGCACTTGCAACTGCTTATCTTGTTGATGTAATGAAGGTAAGTCCCGAAGAGGCCGTTGTTGTCTGCCCTGTAGATCCTTATGTTAATGATGACTATTTTGAAGCCTTAAAGGAACTTTCCATACAGGCTGGGAAGGGTGAGGCTAATTTGGTACTAATGGGTATTGAACCTACATATCCTTCCGAAAAATACGGATACATCATTCCTGAAAGCAAGGATTTTACTTCCATGGTTTCAACCTTTAAGGAAAAACCCACAGTAGATGTGGCCAAAGAGTATATAAGTAAGGGCGCTTTGTGGAACGGCGGAGTCTTCGCTTATAAGCTTGGATATGTTTTAAATAAGGCTCACGAGCTTATTGATTTTAAAGATTATTATGACTTATTCGCTAAATACGAAAGTCTTACAAAGATTTCTTTTGACTATGCAGTTGTAGAAAAAGAAGACAAGATTCAGGTTCAGAGATTTTCCGGAGAGTGGAAGGATATAGGAACCTGGAATACACTTACCGAAGCTATGGAAGAGTCAATTATCGGTAAAGGTGTAATGAATGATACCTGCAGCAAAGTTCAGATCATTAACGAAATGGATGTTCCTGTTCTTGCAATGGGACTTTCGGATGTTGTTATCTGTGCTTCTTCAGAGGGTATTTTAGTATCTGATAAAGAGCAAAGCTCATATATTAAGCCATACGTTGACAGTTTTGTTCAGCAGATAATGTTTGCTGAAAAATCCTGGGGAAGTTATAAGGTAATTGATGTTGAGTCAGGCTCAATGACAATTAAAGTTACCTTAAATCCCGGAAACAAGATGAACTATCATAGTCATAAAAACCGTGATGAGGTGTGGGTTGTTCTTTCGGGACAGGGAAGAACAATAGTTGACGGCTTTGAGCAGAAGGTTAAGGCCGGAGATGTAATAGCAATGAATGCCGGCTGCAAACATACTGTTGTAGCAGATACAGAACTTAAGCTTATTGAGGTACAGCTTGGAGAAGCAATCTCGGTAGAAGATAAAGAAAAGCACGAGCTTGATTAAAGATATTAAGCGAGCCCGGTTTAACGGAGTGATTTAAATGGGAAATGTGCCATTTTCTCTTAAACCCTGCGGGAAAGACTATCTGTGGGGCGGTAAGAGGCTCAATGATGAATATAAAAAGAATATTGACATGTTTCCTTTAGCTGAGACCTGGGAGTGCAGTGTTCATCCTGACGGACCTAGTGTAATCGCTTCCGGAAACTATCGGGGAAAGACCCTTAAAGAAGTACTTGAAAGCAATCCAAAACTTCTTGGTAGTAAGGCCAGCGCTTCTAAGAATCTTCCTATTTTGGTGAAGCTTATAGATGCATCTGAAGATCTTTCGATTCAGGTTCATCCGTCTGACGAGTATGCGGCTGTTAATGAAAATGGACAGCTTGGAAAGACTGAGATGTGGTATGTACTTGATGCCAAGGAAGATGCAAGACTTGTCTATGGTCTTTCTTTTGACTGCACCAAAGAAGACATAAAAAAGGCTATCGCGGATAAAACCATATCAAAATACCTAAACAGCGTTAAGGTCAAAGCGGGTGACATTTTCTTTATTGAGCCCGGAACAATCCATGCAATAGGCTCAGGTATAGTTCTTGCTGAAATACAGGAAAACTCAAATCTTACCTACCGCTTATATGACTACGACAGAAGCGATAAGAATGGAGTCAAAAGAACATTACATATAGATAAGGCCTTAGAAGTCTCTAAGCTTAACAGGTCTACGGACCCCAAACAGCCAATAAGAGTACTAAAATACTCCAAAGGCCAGGCTAGCGAGGTCCTTTGCAGATGCAAGTATTTTGAGGTGCATAGACTCATAGTAAATACAGGATTTGATTCATTCGTGGAGTATGAAAATGACCTTGAAAGCTATAGTGTTTTATTGTGCATTGATGGAGAAGGAAAAATCGTCTGCATGGATGAGGCGATAGAGTTTAAAAAGGGCAGTTGTATTTTTGTTCCTTCCGACTGCGAGAAAATTTTGATACATGGTAAAGGTGAATTTTTAAAAGTAAGAGGATAATAAATGAGGGGAAAACTGACGTTACTTTTGGTATGTGCCATGAGCTTTCTTTTGACCGGATGTCGGAAGGAGGAAAACTTACTGAATATAAGGGAAGAAGAGATTATAATTCCGACGCTTGAAAGGGATTATGAACTTTTCTTTATTGCCGATTCACATGTTACGCTGTGTGATAAAAAAGACAGCGAACTGATTGAAAAGAATAATGCCAGAAAAGAGTCTTTCATAAGAAATGGTAAAAGCTCAGACTGGTATTTTAAAGAGCTTGTTAAAGAGGCGAAGAATCGTAAAAGCGACTTGATAGTAATGGGCGGAGATATTGTGGATTCTGCAATGTATGCGTCTATTGATTTTGTAAAAAAACAGTTGGATTCATCCGGCCTGGACTATATATATGCAAGTGGAAATCACGACTTTGAGTATGGAGATGAATACTTTTCAAGCCTTGCTTATGAAAAGTACCGGCCAAGGCTTGAAGTGATTCACAGCCCGAAATTTTATGATATCAAAGAATATGACGACCTTATCATATTTTCTGTAGATGATGAGGCCAACCAGATTCCTAAAGAAGCGGTTGAAGCCTTTGCAGAGATAGTGAAGAAGGATAAGGCAATTATAGTTGTTACGCATGTTCCATTTGAGCCGCTTACAGGCGATTTGGCGTTAAACGAACTTTGCAAAGAAACTTGGGGTGAAAGCTCGGACGGAAAGTCGAGAGTTACAATGGGATTTAATGGCTGCTATCCTAATTCGAACACTCTGGATTTTGCAGAGCTTTTAGCGTATTCCAAGAACGTGTATGGAATTTTAGCAGGTCACGTTCATTTTTACCATAAAGATATTTTTTATGACAATAAGTATCAAATCATTACTGCTGCTGCATTTGAGGGTCAGGCAATATCCGTCAGGCTTAAAAGTAGTAGAGATTAACGCGATAATTTGCTATAATCAAATGGAGTGTTGGGTTTAGATACTTATACCAATGATTAATCAAACTGATATGTTTTCAACCTTAAATCGGAGGGGTTTATGAACAATAAAGTAAAGATTAGTGGAAGACTTAAGTCCTTTATGATGACTTTTATGTGGCTGGGAGTTTTACTTCTTGTCATTAATGTATATGTATACTTCGAAAGCGTGTCCGCCGGATTGGTTGTTTCTGTGTTTACAGTTTTTTACTTGTGCATAGTCGGTGGAATTCAGCTCAAATTATCCCGAAAGATTATGTTTGAGCTTGTCAGCTTTGCTACCCAGTATGGACAGATCCAAAAGCAACTTTTAAAAAGTCTTGATGTTCCGCATGCGGTATTAGATGAAAATGGTCGTATTATCTGGGATAACTCAGAGTTTGAAAAAGTCAGCGGTTCAACCAAAAACTTCAATAAGCACATTTCATCATTATTCCCTGAAATCAATAAAGAAAGACTTGCTTCAATTCATGATGATATAAATGAAAACGAAATCGATATTGAAAGAGAAAACGGGGAGTTTACTGCCAAGTTAAAGCTTATTCCCTTAACTGAAATGGCTGAACATTCCAATTTGCTTACAACAAACGGCTATGACGGCTATTTGATTGGCTTATATCTTTACGATAATACAGCATTAAAAATTGCTCTTAGAGAAATTGATGACCAAAGTTTATGCGTTGCCTTAGTTTACATTGATAACTATGACGAGGCTTTGGAAAGCGTTGAAGAAGTAAGACGCTCTCTTTTAACTGCTCTTATCGAAAGAAAGATTAATAAGTACATGTCTTCTCTTGATGGTATTACCAAGAAGATTGAGAAAGATAAGTATATGGTTGTTCTTAGGAAAAGCTGTGTAACCAAGCTTAAGGAAATGAAGTTTGACCTTCTTGAAGATGCCAAGACAGTTAATATCGGTAATGAAATGGCTGTTACCCTTAGTATCGGTGTTGGTGTGGATGGTTTATCTTATTCACAGAACTATGAATTTGCACGTGCTGCCATAGACCTTGCCCTCGGACGAGGCGGGGATCAGGCCGTTGTTAAGACTTCTGATTCAGTAACATATTACGGTGGAAAGAGTCAGCAGGTTGAAAAGAATACAAGAGTTAAGGCAAGAGTTAAGGCTCATGCTTTAATGGAAATTATATCCAGTAAAGACCAGGTATTTGTTATGGGTCACAGAATGGGAGACGTGGACTCCTTCGGTGCTTCTATCGGTATCTGGAGAATTGCTACAGCCCTTGAAAGAAGGGCACATATCGTTCTTGATGAGATTACTGCTTCAATGAGACCTTTGGTTGATATTTACCAGTCAAATGCTGATTACCCCGAAGATATGATTCTTTCGAGTGCAAGAGCCCTTGAAGAAATTGGAAACAATGCGGTTTTAATAATCGTTGATGTTAATAAACCAAGCATCACTGAATGCCCTGAATTGTTTGGAAAGTGTAAGTCTATTGTTGTATTAGATCACCACAGACAGGGTAGTGAAACAATTGAAAATGCAACTCTTTCATATGTTGAAGCATATGCTTCTTCAACCTGTGAAATGGTTTCAGAAATTATGCAGTATACGACCGATAATATTAAGATGAAGCCTGAAGAAGCAGATACACTTTACTCAGGTATGATGGTTGATACAGATAACTTTATGCAGAAAACCGGTGTAAGAACCTTTGAAGCTGCCGCTTTTCTTAGAAGAAATGGTGCAGATGTTACTCGTGTACGTAAGCTCTTTAGAGAGGATGCTAACGAATACAGAGTAAGAGCCGATGCTGTAAGTCAGGCTGAAATCTACAAGGATTATTACGCTATTTCAGTTTGCAAGACTGAAGGTGTTGCAAGCCCTACAGTAGTAGGTGCTCAGGCAGCCAACGAACTTTTGAATATTCGCGGAATCCGCGCAAGCTTTGTCTTTACGGATTACCAGAACAAAATATATATCAGTGCCCGTTCAATTGATGAAGTAAATGTACAGATTATTATGGAAAGAATGGGTGGCGGAGGACATATGAGTGTTGCGGGCTGTCAGCTTGAAGAAACAACACTCCTTGAAGCGATTGATAAGCTTAAAGAGACCCTCGACGCTATGATAGAAGGAGGAGAATTGTAAAATGAAAGTTATTTTACTTGAGGATGTAAAAGCTCTTGGAAAGAAAGGGCAGATAGTTGAAGTAAGCGATGGCTATGCAAGAAACGTTCTTTTGTCCAAAAAGCTTGGACTTGAGGCAACTAGCCAGAATTTAAATAACCTTAAACTTCAGAACGCCAATAAAGAAAAGGTGGCCAAAGAAAAACTCGAGGAAGCTAAAAAGCTTGCTGAAGATATTGGAAAGCTTTCAGTTATCGTAAAGATGAAGGCAGGAGAAGGCGGAAGAGCCTTTGGCTCAGTTTCATCCAAAGAAATCGCTGAAGAAATTAAAAAACAGCACAATATTGAAATCGACAAGAAGAAAATCGTACTTCCTGAAGCATTAAAGAACTTTGGAAGCTACGAAATATCAATAAAGATTCACCCCGAAGTAACCGCTAAAATGATTGTGAAGGTAGTAGAAAATGGCTGAGGAATGGCAGAAACGAGTAATGCCCTATAGTGCTGAAGCAGAGAAGTCTGTTCTTGGTGCGATGTTAATGGATAAGGAAACCATTGCAATTGCTTCAGAGCAGGTTATCGGTTCTGACTTTTATATAAAGCAGAACGAAATTCTATTCGACACTATGGTTGAACTTAATAATGAAGGATTACCTGTAGATATTGTCACTCTTCAGAACAAGCTTCGCGAAAAAGATTTACCACCCGAAGCAACAAGCCTTGAATACATTAAAGACATTATTGATACAGTTCCTACTGCAGCTAATGTAAAGCATTATTGCAAGATTGTTCAGGAAAAGTCTACACTTCGTAAAATGATTCGAGTAAACGAAGAAGTAGCCAATTCCTGCTATCTTGGAAAGGATAATGTTGAGGTTATCCTCGAAGAGGCCGAAAAGCAGATATTTAAGGTTACACAGAAGAAGAGTGCCGGAGAATATGTGCCCATCAGTCAGGTCGTAAATAATGCCCTTGATAAGATCGCATCTGCAGCCAAGAATAATGGAGCTGTTACAGGTTACGCAACAGGGTTTATTGATCTTGATTATAAGACCGCCGGAATGCAGCCTTCTGACCTGATTCTGATAGCTGCAAGACCTTCAATGGGTAAAACAGCGTTTGCTCTTAATATAGCCCAGCATGTGGCATTTAAGGCCAATAATTGCCTTGCTATATTCAGTTTGGAAATGTCAAAAGAACAGCTCGTTAACCGTCTGTTCTCTCTTCAGACAGGTGTTGATGCACAGAAACTTCGTACCGGTAATCTTAACGAATCCGAGTGGGAAGATCTGATGGAAGGCGCAGGAACTATCGGCCAGTCCAAACTTATCATCGATGATACTCCTGGTATCAGTATCGGTGAAATGAGATCTAAATGCCGTAAATATAAGATGGAAATGGGACTTAACATGATTATCATCGACTACTTACAGTTGATGACCGGATCAGGTAAGAGTGAGTCCAGACAGAACGAAATTTCAGAAATTTCACGTTCCCTAAAGTCGCTGGCACGTGAACTTCAGGTTCCTGTTATAGCTCTTTCACAGCTTAGCCGAGCTGTTGAACAGCGTCCTGACCACAGACCTATGCTTTCTGACCTTCGTGAATCAGGAGCTATCGAGCAGGATGCCGACGTTGTAATGTTCATCTATCGTGATGATTATTACAACCATGATAGTGAGAAAAAGGGTATATCAGAAATCATTATAGCTAAACAGCGTAACGGTCCTATCGGAACTGTAGAACTTGCATGGTTACCCAATCTTACAAAATTTGCTAACCTGCAGCGTGATAATAGAAATGATGAATAATTAAAATAATAAAATTAAAATTGCCTCGGAATTGTTTTTCAACATTTCCGAGGCAATTTATGTTGTATATGAATTAATCTTTTAGGATCATAACTTAAACTTGCTTACTACAGTATTAAGATTTCCTGAAATTTCATCCTGAGCACCCGACATAGTGGATATTTCTTCTACACTGTCTGATACATCGTCTACTGCAATAAGAATCTTGGTGGATAATTCTGTTGTATCCTGTGTTGCTTCAGCGATTGACTGGATTGCATCAGTAACTTCCTGCATGATGTGCTTGATAGTATCAGCCATCTTGGCAAGCTTGTTAGATGAAGTTTCAATTGCTTCAGCATCATCTCCGTACTGCTTAGCCACACCAACGAAACTTGAATAGTCAGGAGCAACTGTATCCTGGAGGAAAGAAACAAGACCTGAAGCTTCGTCTGAAAGTGACTTAAATGCGCCTTGTACTTCCTGGATTGTATCCTGAATCTGCTGTACAGATTCTGAAGTAGAAACTGCAAGGTTACCGATTTCTGTAGCAACAACAGCAAATCCTCTACCTGCTTCACCAGCTCTTGCTGCTTCGATAGAAGCGTTAAGCGAAAGAAGGTTAATCTGTTCTGCGATACCTGAAATGGCCTGAGCAAGGATTTCGATATTATCTACAACCTTGGCATTTTCCATACACTCTTCGAGCTTCTTTTCAAATTCGTTAGCAAGAGAAATAGCCGAATCATAAGCTTTTCTACAGTTGTTTCCAACATCAGAAGCTCTGTCACGAATTTCAGCAGCCATCTTTAAGGATGAATCAGTTTCACCTGCCAACATACTTGTATTGGCTAATACTTCTTCTGTTGATGCATTAACTTCTTCTGTTGCAGCAGAAGTAGTAAGCATTGCTTCATTAACTTCAGTCATGAAGCCCTGGATGTTAGCAAAGTCTTCTTTGAGTACCTTGGCTGAATCGTTGAGCTTAAGTGCTGAATCTTTAACATCTGCAGCATGGTTTTTGATTTCACAAATAACGTCTTTATTGCTTGCATACATCTTATTAAGTGATATACCCATCTGACCAATTTCATCAGCTGTTCTAACTGCAAGTGAGTCGATAGTGAAGTCTCCTTCTGCAAGTGAAGAAGAGAAAGCTGTGACATTTTTCAGACTCTTTGACATTGAAAGAATCTGCATAAGAACAATTGCTCCAGCAATAATAATTGCGATAGTCGCAACAATAACAAGCTGAGCTGTAAGCTGTTTGATTGGTCCTGATAATTCGGATGTATTCATTGCAATAACAAGCTTCCAGCCTGTATCAAGAGTACAGTAATAAAGATTCTTTACTGTACCATCTACAAGGCTCTTTGTATCGCCATATTCTGTAGACAGAATTGTATTTGCTGCGGCTACTAATGCCTGATTGCTTTCATCAAGAATATTTGCTTCAGCCATTATCTTTTCTGAGTCAACACCTGCAAGATAAATACCTGAACCAGAAAGTAAAAATGCCTTTCCTGTTTGACCAACAGCAATTTCGTCTACGATTTTTGTAATAGTACTTATTTCGATATCTACTGTAACACAACCAACGAACTGTCCATTAACTCTCATGGGCATTGCACATGTGGACATTATCATTCCAGATACAGCATCATAATAAGGATCTGTAAACTTTGCTGAAGTTGCATCTACTGTCATGAGATAATATTCCTGATTTAAATAGTCATATTCAGCGTTTGAATAATCATATGTAATTTCGATGGAATTGGTATCTTTGTAAACGTAAGGACCAACATATGTTTCGCCAGGGTCATATGTATTTGGTGCGAACCAAAGACCACTACCAAGTACTATGTCGTTATCCTGTATAATGGCTGTGAGCATAGCAAGATATTCATCCATGGAAATATCTCTGTAACCTGTTTCGACAATTCTGGCAATTGTTGTAGCCATATTAGAAACAGAATCTAAATACTCACCCATTTTTCCATCACTGGAAGATAACTCGGCAACCATTCTGTTACCGATTTGCTCGTTTATGATTTTTTCACTTGATTTGGCACTGATTACAGTAAGCAAAATCATTGAAATAATCATAATGGGTAATATAGTTCCTAATAACTTAATGCTAATTCGTTTAATCTTCATCTCAAGACGTCCCCTCGTTGTATAATCGATGATGTCAATATAGTACGTATAAATTAGCAATTTGTTATCAAAATAAAACAAGAGAAAAGTAACAAAAAAAGACCATATCTCATTGAGATACGGTCTTTTTGTTCTTAGTAATTATTCTGAAATAGCACTTACAGGGCACTGTGCTGCACAAGCGCCACATGAGATACATACATCAGGATCAATTTCAAACTTTGTATCGCCAGCAGAGATAGCTCCTACAGGGCACTGTGATTCGCAAGAACCGCATGATACACATGAATCAGAAATACAAAATGCCATTGTCAAATCCTCCTTGGTGTTTTCTTTATTTCTCGATATAAATGTACTATATCTTTTTAAATTGCACAAGAATAAAATGTGCAATTTAATAGCAAATTAATTATTTGCCCATTTCAGCACGTCTTGCTTTAATTCCATCAATAATGGCCTTTTTCTTATCCACTACAAGCGCCTTTTCCATAGCAGGAGTATCTTTCAATACATAATCGATACCCAATTTCTCATACTTTGTCTTACCCATAGTATGATAAGGAAGTACATCAAGTGCTTTAAGATTGGAAAACTGACCAATAAAATAACCTAACTTATATAAGTCTTTTTCATCGTCAGAAATACCCGGAACTACGACGTGACGAATCCACATATCAACATTCTTTTCATCTAAATAAGCGGCATATTTTAAAATATTGTCATTATGCTGCTTTGTAAGTTCAAGATGTTTTTCGGGATCAATGTGCTTGATATCAAGCATAACCAAATCGGTTAAAGTGCAGAGTTTATCAAACTTGGCAAGTAATTCTTCGTTATCGGGATTAAAGGCGATTCCGGAAGTATCAATACAGGTGTGAATTCCTTTCTTCTTAGCCTTTTCGAATAGCTCAATAAGGAAATCAATCTGCATTAAAGGCTCGCCACCGGTAACGGTAATTCCGCCGTCTTTATAAAAACCCTGATTTCTTTCATACTGTTCGATGATATAGTCGGTGTCTGTGGGTGTACCTGCATTCATTTCCCAGGTATCGGGATTGTGGCAGTATTTACATCTCATAGGACAACCCTGAACGAAGACAACATATCTTACGCCGGGACCATCGACTGTACCAAAACTTTCTAAAGAATGTATTTTACCTTGCATTGTTTAATCCTCTTAAAAAATAAGGCCCGGAAATTATTCCGGGCCTTCGTAACTTTCTATTAAGTATAATTCCTAAGAATTAAACTGACTCGTGGAAAGTACGTGAGATAACGTCTGCCTGCTGCTCGGGTGTTAACTTGATGAAGTTAACAGCGTATCCAGATACACGGATTGTAAGCTGAGGATAGTTCTCAGGATGAGCCTGTGCATCAAGAAGAGTTTCTCTGTTTAATACGTTAACATTAAGGTGATGACCACCCTTTGTTACATAACCATCAAGTAATGCAACAAGGTTATCAACCTGCTGTGTGTTTGCTGCCATATTAGTTTCCTCCTGATTTATTCGTAATCGTCCAGTCCCTGGTGCAGTGTGGGAACACTGCAAGCCAAAGGTGTTCTGGAACAGTCGGTACAACCCATTGTCTGAACACTTTTAGCAACATTTGAAGTTGCATCAAAGTCGACATTTACGTGTCCGACACCATTATTGATATCAGCATCAAGCATAGCAACTAAGTCTTCAATCATTGCTTCATTATTCATGTGAAGTACCTCCTTAAAAAGTCTTATTATTTGTTAAGATCAAGTTCGATATCTCCGGCAAATACCTGATCTTCCTTACCAAGTGCTCCAGGGATAATTGTGAAGGTATTTGAGATACCATCCTGTGAATCCATGAAAGGAAGCTTAGCAACTGAAGAAAGGGAAGCAACAGCACCGTGAGTATCGCGGTTGTGCATAGGGTTAGCACCGGGAGCGAAAGGCTGACCTTTCTTACGTCCGTCAGGTGTGTTACCTGTTGCCTTACCGTAAGTTACGTTTGAAGTAATTGTAAGAACTGACATTGTAGGGAAGCCATCTCTGTATGTGTGGTGTCTTCTGATCATTGTCATGAACTTAGAAACTAATTCTGTAGCGATTGAATCTACGCGATCATCATCGTTACCGTATTTAGGGAAGTCGCCTGTTGTTTCGAAATCTGTGATGATACCATCTTCGTCACGGATAACTTTAACCTTAGCGTACTTAATTGCTGATAATGAGTCAGCTACTACAGAAAGTCCAGCCATACCTGTTGCGAAGTAACGACGAACATCTCTGTCATGAAGAGCCATCTGTGCTCTTTCGTAGCAGTACTTGTCATGCATGTAGTGGATAACGTTAAGTGTATTTACATATACATCAGCTAACCATTCCATCATGTCTGTATACTTAGCCATAACATC
>JAKSRS010000023.1 GCA_024403515.1 Lachnospiraceae bacterium | reverse complement strand
GTGTAGCCTGACATAGAGCAACTGTGGGGAGCAATTATCATTTCAAAAGAAACTCCGTTTCCAGTGCCGCTATACATGCTGTCTGAGCAGTAGTTGTAAAGTTCTGAAAAGTTGTTAGTGCATGTGTCAAACTCATCACAGAATATTTCAATGACGCCCGCGATAAAAATCTTGGAGTCATTGGCTTCTTCTATATTAATTACGAAGTGAGCATAGCCTTCTGAAACATCCCAGGAAGCAATCTGACCTTTAATCCAGCCATCTTTACGACGCTTTTGTGCTAAAAGGGCATCTTTATCGCCCACATCTTCCTTCTTATCGTTTCCAACTCCGAAGGGAGATTTTTCATCATCGTCGTCATCTGAATAGCCTTCAGTTTCAGCTTTGATTCTCTCTATTTCTTCACGACGCTGTGCTTCGTAGTCTGCTTCTTCTGCTAAAATTCTTGCTACATCAGCTTCAAAGAATTCTGCATCGACACCGGCAAAAACCTGCATATAAGAAGGGAAATTATCGCCTGCTTTGGCATATTCAACCGTTGTTCTATTCTTATCACCTAACTGAATAATTTCACCATCATATTCAACGTAAGCATGATTATTTTCAATATATAGTTCGGTTACAACGCCTTCTGAATATATGCCTCTAACGATAAAGTCCAAAAAGCCGTCCTTAATGGAAAGATAGCATAAGTAACCGTCTTCATCTACTGTTGAGTAGTATCCGTCGTAGTAGCTAAGAGGATTATCTTTACCTTCTCCGAGTTCGCTTGCGTAAATCTTTTCAGGTTCCTTACCCGGAAGATATTCTATCCTTGCAAGGTCGTAGTCGATATTAGTAAAGAGTTTTACATTATCCCTGGTCATCTTTTCCATATAAACGGCTGATGACTCAGTAACTTCTTCATTATTCTCAACTGAAGTTGTCTCTTCTACCTGCTGAGTTTCTTCTGAAACAGGTGCCTCGGTAGGATGAGCCTTACTTCCACACGCAGTAAGTGATGCTGTCAAAAGAAGGCATGCGAAAAAACCAATCTTTTTAATCATTTTCTTTTTCCTTAAAAAATAGAATTAACCGAAACGATAAGCCGGGTTATGTCGTTGGATGATCATCTATCTAGAATTATTGTTACCAATAATTTCAAGCGACCTACCTGGTAGCAAATCGGGCCGATTTATCGCTACCTGTTTCGGCGAACCGAAAACCTCTTGGTCTTGCTTCGAATGGGGTTTACATGGCTCCTTACGTTACCGCAAGGACGGTAGTCTCTTACACTGCCTTTCCACCCTTACCCGGTAAAACCGGGCGGTATATCTCTGTTGCACTAGCCTTGGAGTCGCCTCCACCGGACGTTATCCGGCATTCTGCCCTATGAAGCCCGGACTTTCCTCACCTGCACTACGGCAGCCGCGATCATCTGTCTCGGTTAATTCATTGCTTATCAATTTACTAATTTTGCCACGTTTTGTAAAGTAATTTAAACAGGGAAATAACTTCCACCGATAAATTCTCTACAAATTGAGTTATTAGGCACTACCTTGGGATCTAAAGCCACAAAGTATTCAAGGAACTTAAGAAGTCTCTTGGCTTCCTGGTACTCAGGTTCATCCGGAGTAATGTCAAAAAGTAAGGGTTCAGCGTATGTCTTAAATGCAGCAAGTTCATAAAGAAGAATTGAATTGAACATTGCATCTGCTTTTTCCTGGAAAGGGAAGATATTTTCTTCCTCACCACGTCTTACGCTTGGCCACATCTGAATTGTTCTCTGAGCAAGTGTTCCTCTTGTGCGGGCGTCACGAACCATACGTCTAAGTAAACGTCCGTCTGTTGTAGGAATTCTGTTATGCTCATCGATATTGATACTTGTTAAAGCACTGATGTAAATCTTAAATTTACTATCAACAGGAAGTGAATATGAAAACTTATCATTAAGGCCGTGGATACCTTCGATTACAAGTACATCGTCAGGTCCTAACTGCTTGAAGTTACCCTTATATTCGCGTTTTCCTGTCTTAAAGTTAAACGAAGGAAGTTCAACTCTTTCACCATTTAAAAGAGCTGTCATATCCTTATTGAACTGTTCAACATCCAAAGCTTCAAGACACTCAAAGTTGTAATCACCGTTCTCGTCTCTTGGAGTCTTTTCACGATCAACAAAATAATCGTCGCAGGCAATAGGATGAGGCTTGAGCCCGTAAGTACGAAGCTGAACAGAAAGTCTGTGTGAAAATGTAGTCTTTCCTGAAGAGGAAGGACCTGCAATCATAACGAACTTAACTCCGCCACGATTAACGATTTCCTGAGCAATCTCGCCGATTCTACGTTCCTGCAAAGCTTCCTGAACAAGAATAAGGTCATTAATCTGACCCTTGCAGATTGCGTCATTTAAATCACCTACAGTACTGATATCAAGCTTGGAGCTCCACTCAGTTGTAGTCTTTAAGGTCTTAAATAATGTGCTTCTGTCGTCAAAAGGTTCAACAACTCTTGGATTATTGGCACGAGGAACAGTAAGCATAAATCCGTCATCGTATGCAAATAAATCAAACCACTTTACATATCCTGTTGAAGGAAGCATGAATCCGTAGAAATAATCAACATAGTCACCAAGTCTGTAGATATTTACGCTTGAACTTCTTCTGTATTTAAAAAGCTTAACCTTGTCGAACATCTTTCTTTCGGTGAAAAGCTCGATTGCAGCTTCTCTTGAAATTGTTTCTTTGGCAAAAGAAAGATTTTCGTCAATAATCTGCTGCATTCTTTCCTTAACCTTTAAGATAACCGCATCGTCTACGGGATTTTTCATTACGGGTGTACAGTAAAATCCGTTAGCAATAACAAATTCAACCTTAATATTTTCAATGTTGTCTCTTCCCACAACATCTTCAAAGGCCTTAAGCATAATCATTATCGCACTTCTTGAATATGCCTTATGGCCCATTGAATCAGAAAGTTTAACAAAAGAAATCTTAGCATCCTTTTCAACCTTCTTAAATAATTCACGCATCTTGCCATCTTCTATAACAAGAGCGATGTTTCCGTCATAGTCCTTTTGAAAATCATTAGCAACATCTTCAAAAGTAGTACCGTTTGCGTACTCATAAATGGTACCGTTAATCTCTAATTTAGCCATTTATATTCCGTCCTCCTAGTTTAATATAGCTCTAATGCCTTCTTGAGCTTTTCGATTGTAGCTTTAAGGTTATCGCCTTTACCTTCTTCAATACCTTTAAGATACTGATTACAAAGCAACAATTGATTATCAAGATACTTCTTTAGGACCTGATTCTTCTGATTTAACAGATATTCTGAAAACTCATCGTAAATCATCTTTAAGTCTTCTTCAGAAGGTCCTACGTAAGTTCCCTTCTTTGCATCGATAATCCAGTAGAATTTCCCCATATCTTCTACCATGAATTCTCTTTCAATGATAAAGTCATGCTCATATAGCCACTGTCTTACAAGAAAGTTTTCGGACTGAGGCTGTAAAACCAGCTGAGAGCAGTTTGAAACAACTTCAAGGCCTTCATCAAGGATTCTTGCCATCAGTCTTCCGCCCATTCCGGCTATTACAAGCACGTCGACCTTATCGTCTGTGGTTATCTTATGTAAACCATCGCCCAGTCTCGTTTCAATACAGTCAGAAAGACCGGCGTTTGAAATATTTTCTTTTGCCGCCTTAAGTGGGCCTTCATTTACATCGCAAGCGATAACTTTGGACGCTACTCCATCCTTTAAAAGCGATATTGAAACATATCCGTGGTCGCAGCCGATATCGGCCACGCAGTTACATTTATCAACTGCGTTTTTTACTGTTTTAAGTCTTTCTGAAAGAATAAACGATACACTCATTAGTCTAAGTAATCCTTAAGTTTTCTTGAGCGGCTGGGGTGACGAAGCTTTCTTAATGCCTTAGCTTCAATCTGACGAATACGTTCACGTGTAACATTAAATTCCTTACCAACCTCTTCAAGTGTTCTTGCACGGCCGTCATCGAGACCAAAACGAAGTCTTAATACCTTCTGCTCACGATCTGTTAATGTGCCAAGTACTTCAACAAGCTGTTCCTTAAGTAAAGTAAATGCTGCAGCATCTGCAGGTACAGGAACGTTATCATCCTGGATGAAATCTCCAAGGTGGCTGTCTTCCTCTTCACCGATAGGTGTTTCAAGAGATACGGGTTCCTGAGAAATCTTTAAGATTTCACGAACACGTTCAACAGGCATGTTCATTTCTTCTGCAATTTCTTCGGGTAAGGGCTCACGGCCAAGTTCCTGAAGCAACTGACGTGATACTCTTATAAGCTTATTGATTGTTTCTACCATATGTACAGGGATACGAATTGTTCTAGCCTGGTCAGCGATAGCTCTTGTGATAGCCTGACGGATCCACCATGTCGCATAGGTTGAGAACTTGTAACCCTTTCTGTAATCGAATTTTTCTACTGCCTTGATAAGACCAAGGTTACCTTCCTGAATAAGATCAAGGAAAAGCATACCACGTCCCACGTAGCGCTTAGCAATACTTACAACAAGTCGAAGGTTAGCTTCTGCAAGTTTCTTCTTAGCTTCTTCATCGCCTTCTTCCATTCTTTTGGCAAGCTCGATTTCTTCTTCAGCACTAAGAAGGGGTACCTTACCGATTTCCTTAAGATACATTCTTACAGGGTCTTCGATGCTGATACCTTCAGGAACTGAAAGGTCAATATTTTCAACATCAACGTCATCATCATCGCTAAGAAGTAATTCTTCATCAACTTCATCATCATCTTCCTGAATTCGGATGATATCGATGTTTAATGACTCAAGATATTCGCCGATTTTATCAAGCTGCTCATCTTCAAGTCCGAGTTCTGCAAAAAAGTCATTAAATTCAGCGTAATCAACTACATTTTTCTTCTTCTTTGCTAAAGAAACAAAATCTTTAATTTTCTCATCAACTTTAGCCTGAATTTCTTCAGGGCTCTTTTCTACATCTTTGTTTAATTCTTTGTCCATGTTCTTATCCCTCTTGTATTTTCCTAAACCAATAACGAGTATTGTTTATTCTAAATGAAATGTTATTGATGAAAGCTTTTGTAAAGCCTTCTTATCTTCAAGTGCCTTCATAATCTCTTCGACTGTAGGATCAGGTTTGGCATTCAGTGCCTCGTTTGCGCTCTTTTTAACCGCTAATACAATATCATGCAGTGCCTTTTCTTTTTCCTTCAAGCCATCAATATCTTCAAGCTTGGTATTAAAGATAGCTGCAACGGTTCTTTGCTGTTCTTCATCCTCAAAGCAGCTTACTATTGCTGCCGGGTTTAGTTTACCTTCATCAAGGTCTTTAAAAAGTTTAGTTGCAACTTCCTTATATACATCGTCGACAAAATCGTCGGGCGAAATGAATTCTTTAATCTGTTTGTAGATTCTTGGTTCTTCGCTAAGCCATGTAAGAAGAATCCTTTGAACCTTTTTACCATTTTCGTCCGGGTCCTTTTTAGGATTAATAAGTGACTTGGGCCTGTCTAAGGGCTTATAATCCGTAGTTCCCTTGGCTGCATTTATGGCCACCTGCTTTTTTAAGCTGTCCTGACTAATGGTATATTTGGCCGCTATGGCCGCTGTATAGTTATCTCTTTCAATCTCATCTTCGAAGGTACAAAGCTTGGCCGCTATTTCACGGATAAATTTGGTACGGTCATCCGGATCTTTAAGATTAAAGTTTCCTTCAAGAATCCTGATTTCAAAGAAGAAACTGTTTTCAGCTTCATCGATTCGCTTCTGGAATTCTTCGGCACCAAGGCCTTTTATGAACTCATCGGGGTCTTTATAAGGCTTTAGGTTAATAACCTTTCCGGTCATTCCTACGTCTCTTAAAATTCCGATTGCTCTAAGGGCTGCACTGGTACCTGCGCCATCACTATCGTAGGCAAGATATACGTTATCCGTATACCTGTGAAGTAAACTTGCCTGGCCTGAAGTAAAGGCTGTTCCAAGCGATGCTACCGCCTCAGTAAAACCGGCCTGATGCATTGCTATTACATCCATATATCCTTCGCAGAGGATAAAGTGGTTCTTTCTTGAGGTACGTGCAAAGTTAAGTCCAAAAAGGTTTCGGCTTTTATCAAAGATTGGTGTTTCAGGCGAGTTTAAGTACTTAGGCTTGGCATCCGACATTACTCGGCCACCAAAACCTATAACCCTGTGATTAATGTCCTGAATAGGGAACATCACTCGGTTCCAAAACTTGTCCTGCAATCCTCTCTTTTCATCAAAGGTTGCAAGACCGGCTTCAATAATCAAATCATCTTCAAAGCCTTTGGACTTAAGGTATAAAGAAAGGTCATTCGAGGTAATATTTGCAAACCCCAGACCAAAATTTTTAATTGTATCTTCAGTAAGTTCACGTCCCGTAAGATAATCGTGACCGATTTTTCCATTGGGCTGTCTTAACTGATAAAAATAGTATTTGGCGGCTTCAAGATTTACTTCCAAAAGTCGCGTTTTACGTTGTGCCTTCTTCTGAGCTTCCTGCGAGTATTCTATTTCCGGAAGCTTTATTCCTGCCCTGTCAGCCAAAAACTTAACCGCTTCCTGGAAGTTATAGTTTTCATAGTTCATTATAAAACTTATAACATTTCCACCTGCGCCGCATCCGAAGCAGTAGTATATCTGCTTACTTCCCGACACGCTAAAGGAAGGGGATTTTTCACTGTGAAAAGGGCAAAGACCGAAGTATGAAGAACCCTTTTTCTGGATTTTTACATAACTTCCCACAACATCCACTATGTCATTTTTCATTCTCACTTCTTCAATGAGTTCTTCAGGATATCGCATTTTTCTCCATTTCCCAACAAACCAACTGTTTATAGAATCAAAGTTTATAAGACTTATCCAATCCAGAATTTAGGAATATAAACATCCTCATAAAGTGAAATGGCATATCTGTCTGTCATAGCGCCCACATGGTCGCATACAAGTCTTTCCTTGGGATCACCAAGATCAGCTCTTGCTTTAAGTTCTTCAGGAAGCAAGTCGAAGTTATTGTAAAAATGGTTATACAAAGTTTCCATCAACTCCTCTGCTTTACCTTCTTCACTTTTAGCAACAGGATTCTGGTAGACAGTTTCAAACATGAAACGTCTCATTGCCTTCATGGCAGCATCAACTTCCTCGCTCATCACGATATCGTTTTTATCGGTTGATGCAATAACTATGTCGTGAATGAAGTGATCAAGTCTTTCACCGCAGGTATATCCAATGACATCCCCAATCTCTTTAGGAACATCTCTTTCCTTTAAAATACCTGCTCTTATCGCATCATCCATATCGTGGTGAATGTAGGCGATTTTATCTGAAAATCTGACAACCTTTCCCTCTAAAGTTGAAGGTGTACTGGCTGTCTGATGATTTAAAATTCCATCTCGCACTTCATAGGTTAAGTTAAGTCCCTGACCGTCCTTTTCAAGTACATCAACTGTTCTTACACTCTGTGCTGCGTGTTCAAAACCCAAGGGGCAGATTCTGTTTAATGCTCTTTCACCGGCATGACCAAAGGGAGTATGTCCAAGGTCGTGGCCAAGCGCTATTGCTTCAACAAGTTCTTCATTTAACTGTAAAGCCCTTGCCAAGGTTCTTGCATTCTGCGAAACTTCCAAAGTGTGAGTAAGTCGCGTTCTGTAGTGGTCTCCTTCAGGCGAAAGAAAGACCTGGGTCTTATCCTTAAGTCTTCTAAAGGATTTACTGTGTATGATGCGGTCTCGGTCTCTTTGGAATACCGGACGAATATCACAAGGTTCTTCATCTTTAAGTCGTCCCTTGGAGTTCATGCTAAGCATGGCATAAGGGCTTAAAAAATCCTTTTCCCACTGTTCAAGGCTTTCTCTAATAAGCATATGATTTCCTTTCTCATCTTAAGTCGACTAAACTAACCCTAATATTAGTATTCTAGGCCTCTTTTACAATTCCTTTTTTATTTTTTCATTTTGTGGTCACAAATTTATATAAACTTATGCGATTTTATCCTATCAAAATAAAAAAGCTGTAAAAACTCTTTTAATGAGTTTTTACAGCTGAAATTTACCTGTAACCAATTGCTCCTATCTTCACGCCTTCTGTCCAGGTTGAAGTAAGATATAAGTCGTATCCGGCAGTTTTACTTGGAAGAACGTCAATAAGCTTGGCGTCGCCTTCCGGGAAAAATATCTCGTATTCATCGGTCTTAGCAGGAACTTCCTTGGGAATACCGTCAGTAGCTTCATAAGTGCCGACAAAAAGTTCATCCGGATAATCGCTTGTTCTAATGACCTCAGTCATTGTTCCGTTAGCATATCCGGCCTTAAATACACCAAAGGTTGCTCTCTTATAATCAAGTCCTGAAATGTAGAAGATACCGTTTCCTTCAGGTGCATCTGAAACCCACTGACCTTCAAACAATTCGTAAGTCATATCCCCTGTCTTCATAAAGGAAACACCCTTACCCGTTCTTTGGCCATTTACGTAATTACCTATAAAGAAATAGTAGGCAATCATTGTCTTACCCTCTTCGTTTTCCCAAAGGTTTCCGTAAGGGTAAAGACCTGCCGCTATACCTGTGTAATCATCATTAAAGCCATCAGGTGCGTATAAATATCTTCCTGCTGCCAATGACTGCGAAAGAAGGTTGGCATCATCAGCACCGTCAAGTGCCATGATTGCTGAAAAATCACAGTCATATCCTCTTGTTGCATTAATGTCTTTAGCAAAAGTTGTACTGTCTTTAGTCTCTTCCACGAAATAATTGTAGTAATCAATAAGCGAATCATATACTGACTTTAATAGGCGTTCCTTGGTCTTGCTAAGTTCTTCTCTTTCCAAAACCTCGTTAATTACATCAACAAAGTCAACATCGGATAATACAGGCTGAAATTTAGCAATCAAATCTTTGGCAAGTGTATACTCTTCGTCTCTTGAAAGCTGTCTTAAATAAGAAACAATAAACTTGGAAACGCCTTCATTTATTCTTTCATCTTTACTGTTGAGTTCTTCGGCTGCAAGATAATCATCCATGGCCCTTTTGTAATTTTCTTCTTTAACGGCTGCCTGCGCATCTAATATGTATGCATCACTAAGGCCAAGTCCTACAGTTGTATCTTTTAAAGAAAGATCATAACTTAGCTTCATAAGAGAAAGATAACCGTCACTTTCTTTTAAAAGGTCTTCTCCGAATCTAAGTGTCGAAACAATAAGTTCATTATTGGCATTGTATGTTTCAGTGTCTAACGCTTTAAAGGCCATTACAGCTCTTTCATATGCTGATGCTCCTAAAGCCTTAGCTTCTTCATTATCTGATAAAGCGTAGGATGAAACCAAACCAAGGTATGCTTTTATGTTGTAATTATCAATCTCAATAACCTTGTCATACAAGCTTCCGGCTAAAACGAAAGAGCCTTCTGAAAAAGCCGCATCCGCCTTCTTTAACCCTCTTTCTATCTTTCTTTCAGGAGTATTAAAGAAAACAATTAATATAGCCAAAAGAACAAGAGAAACCAAAAGAGCTATTAAAAGCTTTCCTTTAGATTTTAAAAAGTTGTTCAATTTCTTCATTTCCATTCTCCATTCACAGTGCACCCGCCTGATTTACAGGCTAAAAAACTGCCTGTCATAAAACTTATGCACTACAAAAAATAGCAGCAGTAAAACTTATCCTGCTGCCACTCTAGTGCAGGAAATGGGACTTGAACCCACATGAATTTTACTTCACACGGACCTGAACCGTGCGCGTCTGCCATTCCGCCATTCCTGCATGCAAATGCCATTTTACATTCAAAATGGCAAATTGTCAATTTTATCGAAGGTCCATAAAAGAAACCCTTAAAACCTTATATTCTTTACTTAAAGCCTTTATTTTTACGGTCTATTTTGTATAGTTCTTCAGCAGCAATTCGAGTCTTGGCAACAATATCGGCACCACTTTTAGGAAAACAATAATATAAAGTTTTCATATCACCGATGCAGATCATATCACCAAGCTCATACCAGTAATAATCCGAATAAAGACTGTATGATGACTGCGGTGTCTGCTTATAAGAAAGTTTTCCATCAAGACCGGTAAGTGTGAAACCATCCTTATTGTGTAAAAGCCTTCCGCTTCCTACATTGTAGATTGACTTTCTATCAACCATCATCCTGATATCTACGTCTTCAGAAAGACTGTAGCTTCCATTAATGAGTTCTTCTTTAACACATTCTCTTTCCCACCTAAACCAGTCAGGAATGTGATTAAACTTACCTTCAACATTTTCAGCTTTTAAATAGCCATATTCATCAAGTTCATATGTGGCATCGCAGGCTTTACAGGTAAGTTTTGTGCCCTTACCAAGCATCTTGCCTTCAATCATACAGTGAGGACACTTGTAAAGAACTCTGTTAAGTCCGTCCGCTCTGAAAGTTTCATCTATCTTAACCTTTTTATCCTGCTGCCATTTAAAATAGTCAAAAGAAAATAGTTTACATAACAACTCGTTTATCTCTTCAATTGACATGTCCTTAGCCATCTGCGGTGTTAAAACACACTCGACAGTCGCCGAAATATCAACATCTCTTATCTGAAGCATGTTATATAAAGGATCTCTTGCAAATGCTCCGAAGGTCTTAATCATTACAACAGGAACACCTAAAAGCTTAACGCACTTCCCGAGGCTTTCAGGTAAAGGCGTTGCTGTTCCGTCAAAAGAATAGCTTGCTTCAGGATACATTAGAACTGATGATTTTAGTGTCTTTAAGGAATACTTCATATCCTTTAAAAGATTCAAATCGGTTACAAACTTTTGAGTCGGAATACAGCCAATAGCTCTCATAAGGCCGTCTTTTCCGATAAATCCATCCGAAGTACACACAATCTGAAGAGGTCTCGGATACCAGATTTTCTCGGCAATTTCCAAATCGATAAAGCTTGAATGATTCATAAGCACAAGACAAGGCTCATCCTTAATATCATCCATATTTATGGACTCATAAGAAAAGTTTACCTTCTTTAAATCGCCTTCCGAAATAAACTTAAGTAACCACCTGAAAAAAGCAGAAGGCCTTTTAGGGTTCTTATGCTTGTGGCGAGGAAGCTTAATTACCTCATCATATGACATATCCCTTGTTTTTATTTTCATTAATTACTCCCCATTCTCCTGTGTGCTTCCTGCTTGGCTTCATACATTGCGTCATCAGCCTTTTTAATGTAGTACTCAATTCCCTGTGACGATTCCCCGTCGATTATCGTATATCCTACACTCGCAGATAAGTCAAAAGAAAGATTCAGTTTTCCAATATACTCTTCCATTGAAGCATTTAGCGAATCACAAATACCCTTCGCATCACTTTCTTTTGGCAGATAGCCAAGCGCAATGAACTCATCTCCACCATATCGTCCAAAGAGCCAGTCACCGGTAAGCGAAGCCTTTATAGCATCCGATGTCGCCTTTATTGCAAGGTCACCGTTCAAGTGCCCAAACTTATCATTTATAACCTTCATCCTGTTGATATCGATAAACAACAATATGGATAAAAGACCTGATTTTTGATTAGTTTTTATTCTTTCATATAAAACGTTCTCACAACCGGTTCGGTTATACATACCGGTCTGAAAATCGCTCATATAAACCTCTTTAAGTTTTCGGTTGGTCTCCTGTGCAAAAATGTACTGACGTATATTGTATAAAAGCGTACTCATGTTGGTCAGATAATTTCTAAAAGAAAGATCGTAGACCATTTCTGTCGAATTCTTAATCACACAGTAACCAATCACGTAATTCATGCTTGACAAAGGCGATATGAAGTAGATGTTCGACTCGCCTTCTTCATGCCTGTAATGAGGCACAACATACTTGGAGTCAAAAGAAAAAGGAGAAACAGGCTTTCCATTCTCTTTATGGTAAATAATATCCATATTGTGGCTGTAACCACGAATTCTTTCAGGGTAATGTTCATCATCAAGTTTGAAAAAATCAGGTTCAATACACATGGAATAGTCAGGTCCTATGGCAATCAGCTCATCAAACCTTTCTTTGGCTATTTCATAAAATTCCTCTTTACTTTCAACCTTAGCCAGGGCAAAACGAATATTTTGAAAGAAAATATTCTTCATATCATCAAAGGTCTTGTCGTAATACCTTTTCTGAAGTTTTTTAAGTCGTATATCAAGCTGCTGCTTTGTTGGAGTACATCCACAGGTTTCAGCAGGCACGAAGTGTGTCGGATACAATTTTTCAAAAGAAGGATCCGGATTATCTATCTGCTTTTTCAATTCAATGTATAAATCTCTACCTGAGTTTGAAATATCCATGGCAACAGTAGACATCATAGGTACATTAACCTGTGCCACGGAAATATTGTCGTATCCTGTAACAATTACATCTTCAGGCACCCTGTATCCTTTATCACATAAAATCGTACAAGTTCCTATCGCAGAATGATCGTTAGCACATACAAAGGCATCCGGTAGTTCACTATGCTTATCAAGCCAGGCCCCCACACTGTTGTAGGCACCATAGAAACTAAAATCTCCCTGTATTGTATCTAATAAAGAAAGACCGTGGGCCTTTAGTGAATCTTCAAGAGCCCTTTTCCTTTCAATATTTTCATGATTGCCGTCAATTCCGCTTAAATACACAACCTTTTTTACATTATGCTTTTCAATGATGTGGTTTGAAAGTTCCATCATTCCTTCATAATTTGAGTTTCCAAAAAATGGTAATCCATCAATCTTTACACCGGTAGAAAGAAGAGGAATCCCTTTATCTTTAAAAAGACTGCAAACACGCTCCTGCTCATCCGAAAAATTGAAGGTATTTGTTAGCATAATTGCGCCATCATAGTCCGACGGATTTGCAAGATGAAATATATTTAATGTCGACTTACTTGCGCTAAATCCATCGCCCCAGGATGAATAGGTAAAAAATACAAATATATCTACCCCGTCTTTTTTAGCCTCTGCTCTTATTCCCTCTAGAACAGCCTCAAGATACTCATTACTCCATCCATTTGCAAAAACAGCTATTTTTTTCTTTTCCATTTCGCATCCTCGTAAGAAATACCCATAACCACCACAGCAATATAACCCAGTTTTAATACACAAAAAATGGAACCGAGTCCATCGGTCCCATTTTATCACTTTAAAGCGATTAAATCAAAGATTTGCTTGAATTACTTTTACTATTTTACCTGCCACAAATGACGAAACTATATTTCCTGCGAAGAAAGGTTTGCTGCAAGAGTTGAAACTAACTGTTTGGTCGCAAATGGTTTGGAAATATGTCCGTTCATTCCTGCGTCCTTGGCGTTCTTCTTATCTTCATCAAATGCATTTGCTGTCATGGCAATGATAGGAATCTTTCTAAATCTTTCTTCATCCATTGCTCTTATAGCTCTTGTTGCTTCGTAGCCGTTCATGTTAGGCATCTGAATATCCATAAGAATCAAATCATACCTGTCTTTATCGGCTTCGACTAACATTTCTATACATTCCATGCCATCTTTAGCCCTGTCGACTTCAAGTCCAAACTCTGCCAAAACAGCCATTGCAATTTCAGCATTAAGTTCATTATCTTCTGCAAGAAGGATTCTTTTGCCTACAAAGATTTCATAATTCACTTCCTCGTCTTTGGAAGTAAGAGTTGCTATGTCGTCTTCAGATGCGTGCTTAAGAGGAATTATAACAGTAAACTTAGTTCCTTTATTAAGTTCACTTTCAACTTCAATTGTACCGCCCATAAGTTCCACAAAGCGCTTAACAATAGGCATTCCAAGTCCGGTACCTGAGATATTGCTGTGTACGGAATCTCGTTCTCTTGAAAATTCTTCAAAGATATGAGGTATAAAGTCTTCAGTCATACCAATACCGGTATCTTCGATTTCGTACTTGTAGGCGTTGTAGCCTTCTTTTTCCGAAAGGATTTCATTAACCCTAACGCTAATGGTTCCACCTTCGTGGGTAAATTTCCAGGCATTACCGATGATATTAAGAAGGATTTCTCTGACCTTTGTGGCATCGCAGACTACATCTGTGTGCTTAATATCAACCTCTTTTACAAAGTTGATGTTTTTGGTCTTCATCTGACCATCGAATACTGCCATGATTGAATCATTAAGTTCTGTAATATTCCATGGCGACTCATCCAAGGACT
Source organism: Lachnospiraceae bacterium (assembly GCA_024403515.1). Taxonomy (GTDB): domain Bacteria; phylum Bacillota; class Clostridia; order Lachnospirales; family Lachnospiraceae; genus UBA1258. Next base: position 18,399 of record JAKSRS010000023.1, on the reverse strand, counting down.
CCTTACCACTTTCAATTCTTGCCATTTCAAGGACGTTATTGATAAGTGAAAGCAAAAATTCATTGGAAGACTTGATCTTACTAATGTAGCTCATGGCCTTTTCTTCGTCTGAAAGGTTCTTGCTAAGAAGTTCTGTGTAACCTACGATTGCGTTCATAGGTGTTCTTATGTCGTGAGACATACTAAAGAGGAAGGATGACTTGGCACGGTTTGCAGCCTGTGCAGCCTCAATGGCATCAGTAAGCTCCTGCTTGAACTTTTCTTCTGCATCTCTTTGTACTGTAATATCTGAACCGATAACAAGGGCGTAGATGTGTCCGTTTTCCTTGTTCTCGTTCATGTAAATTTCGTTTCTGTGATACTGATTTAACTTTCCGCAGTAATATTCTGTAGTAACTACATTTTCGCCTCGTTCATACTTATCAAGAAGGTCTTTTCTAAAGATTTTGTCATCTGAAGAAGAAAGTGTTTTGTTTCTGAATCGATCATAAAATGCCTTAACATATGTATCGTAAGCAACAGGAACAGTTAGATTCATTGCTTCAAGAGCCTTTTCATCGTACATTCCCTTGAAATCTGATGTGAGCATTCCTTCAGTTAAGTCAAACTGGAATGAGAATGTTGCACCATTTGCAATGGCATCCTTGTAAAGTTTTCTTTCGCGGTTTACTTCCTGCTCTCTTGTTACTTCATCATTTACGTTGTAGTGGTAGCCTCTTAAAATATGTCCGTTTTCAGTTTCCTGAGCGGTACCTCCACATCTTACATACTGCTCTCCTAATACAGGATGAATCCATTTATAAGTTACTTCGGATTTCTTACCGCTTATCATTTCCTCAACGGCCTTATTTACTTCCGAAAGCTCGCTCTTTTTAATGTTATTGAACCATTTTTCATAAACAGTTTCTTCACTTAAATTATTTTCTTCTATTCCCAAAAGTTCAAGCATTCGCTTGTTGGCCTTCATTCTTGGCTTTTTTTCTTTTTCAAGAATGATATGCCAGATACCGATACCTGCGTTTGTCATAATATCGTCAGTCTCAGCAAGTTTTCTTCTACTCTTTTCAAGGTTATAACTAATACTTTCAAGTTCCTTGTTACGCTTTCTTGCATTGATGGTATCTGTAAGTAATAAAACTACGATAACTAATGCAAAAGAAAGAACTATGACTGAAACATGTAAAAAGTTGTCTCTTATATAATCACTGAATTTATACGTAAAAAGTTTATCAGCATACTTATAAGAAATACTTAGCGTACGGTTTACACCATGAAGACTAAGTCCACGATTTAAAAGTCTTATAAGGCCTGTATTTCCGATTTTCACGCCAAAAGAACGATTTACTTCATCGGAAAGCATCTGAGAAATAAGACCTCTATATCTACTATTCTTAAGTAAAGCACTTACTCTTAATCCGTCGATAAGAGTACACTCGGCTTCGCCGTTTTTAACAGCCATTAAACACTCATCCGTCGAGTTGCATTCGACAATACGGGCATTAGGATAATGTTCTGAAATGTAATACATCGTGTATTTATTACTTGTCTCAGCTGCGATAGACGAGTACATAAACTCATTATAATTGTTTACATACACAATACTTGCGTAGGTCTTAATTGCTTCTACTGACTGATAAATTCCGTCTTCTTCAGAAAAATACTTATTTGATCCCACCGGGAACAGTGTATCAATGTGACCGGCATTGAGGGCATCTAACATCTCGCTATATGTTGAATAGGGAACATATTCTATTTCTATGTCATCTTCCAGTCCAAGTTCACCAAAAATAGCAGGAACGATATCCTTAACAACACCATCAACCTTTCCATCCTCATCCATATCTGAGTAAGGAAGATAATTATCAAGATAACCTACAGCGATAGTGTTATGTGTTCTAAGCCACTTTTCTTCTTCCTCAGAAAGTGTTGTGGAAGTCGGACTTTTTAACATATATTCTTTAAAAAGTTCACTGCCGATATTGATGTTATCTGTAATCATGCTGCTTTGAGCTTTATTAAGTTCATCCAGCAAGTCTTTTCTTTTGATATTTACACAAATATAAAAGTCAATTCCACTTACAGACATGGCTATTTCATAGTCTTTTTTAGCACCTGGTCCTGCATTTTCAACCAAAACAGCATCCAGGCGGTTATTATCAAAAGCTCTGTAGAGATCTTCAAAACTCTTATAGATATTGACATCTACATCTTTGATATCATTTTCCTCAATATAGTTATTAAGGACATTTACCATGGCACTTTCCACAGTACCGACTGACTTACCACTAAGTGATGAAGCTGATGAGTTTATTGAAGTATCACTGCTTTTCTTTAAAATTGTGTAAGTCTCACTACCCATTGCAAGGTCAGGATAAGATATGATACCGATTCGTTCCTCGGTTTTGGCCATTCCGGCAACCATATCAACTTCGCCATTTAATAGTTTTTCGTATACCTCAGCAAAATCTCCATATACATATTCATACTTCCATCCGGTGTATTCAGACAGTAGCTGATAATACTCGTATGCAAATCCTCCCCTTACGGCACCTTCTCTGGCACCTTCCTGGAAATTTTCGTTTTCAAAGTAACCAACAACGACCGTCTTAGGTTCCGTTTCAGCGTATGTATATAGTGGCCACAAAACAGCAGACAAAACAAGACCCACGCTTAAAGTAATCCTTTTAAGCGCGCGCCCGGACATGCTTTTAACCATTTTTTCTATCATCATTTTAACAATCATTACAATTCCCCTATATGTAACACTATATAGCAAGATTACATAAAGAAAGTTAATCGCAAATTAAAAAAAGTGATATGAAGCATTAAAATACTCGCATATCACTTCTTTTTCCTTATATTTTTATTAGTTTAGCCACAAGAAGGTGTATAGTACATGTTTCTAACCTTGTATACTCCCATGCCCTCGACATTATCGTAGTAGCCCTGCTGAACAATGAGTTTGCCCTCAGCTGTAATTCCTACAATTGAAATGTCTGCAAATTCGCCATCGTAATTGACGAAATTAAGATATACGCTGTGGTTATACTCGCTGTCTTCACCGTCAATTTCGTTGGTAAAAAAGTCATGGCCACCATCAGAATGCTGATAAGTAATCAGACCGTCTTCGCAGAAAGTGAAAATATCTGTTACCATTTCAGGATCAACGTCGTAAAATACATCTTCGTTTTCCGTAATGTACTCGATATCCCAGGCAGTTCCCTTAAGGCTTTCAAGCGTAATTTCTGCTTTGCCCGCAAGGCTCATATAACCGTCTTCGTATAAAGGTAAATACTTATCGGCAAAAGAAAGCTCCTCAAGCCCTACTTCCGTGCCAACATTGTATTCAGCCTCTGAAATGCGGTACTCTTCGCTGGTATCCCAGTTACCGTCTTTACTATGATAGTAGGCTATTTTTGTATCATCTTCAGGATCAAAATCAGTAAAGTAAAAATCGTTTGTTATAAGGTCGCCATCCTTATATGAATAAAAGGTCACCAGATCAGATGCGGCACCTGCTGAGCCGAATGAATTAATAAATCCATTCTCATAAACACAAACTGTCGATCTTTCACCACCGGCGATTAAAACCCTGGCAGAACCCTCTTTGTCATGACTTGCTACTGCATAAATCTTATTGCTGTCGCCTACTATAAGTTCAAGAGTACCGTTAGCATCAATATCATAATATGTATATCCGACTTTGGCCTTTTCGTCATCTGTCATATATGTGGCAATGCCACCAAAGACTTCAAGTCTGTCATTTACAGGCATTGCACAGTAGTAAAGAACATTGAACATATCCTGTAAGATGCCTCTGTAAGCTATGAATGCATTTGAGTATTCTTCAAGGTCTTTTTCGTCAGAATATAACTCATCAGAGCCTTCGTTTTCACTTGAAGTATCTTTCTTAGCTTCGCCTGAAATTTCCGAAGTCATATCTGTCTCGTTTTTACTCTCATCTGAGTTTTCAGCCTCAGTAACTGTTTCATTACTCTTATTTTCTGTTTCAATGCTTTCAGTATAAGCTACCACTCCACTAGTAGCACCATCATTGCCCTTTGCACCACAGGCAAATAATGAAAGTCCCAAAAGCCCACATAAAAGTATTGCTAAAACTTTCTTCTGCATATACATCCCCCTTTAAATTTTTAACCACATCAGTAATACAGTTACTGAGGATTCTCGCTTATAAGCAATTTAGTTTTATCCATAAACCTCTTGCATTATCATATCAATAATGCGCCTAACTGTCTCTTCATATCCTTCGGGATGAAGTTCCTCTCTTGCCTGCGATGTTATGGCAAGAACCTTCATAAGATTGGCAAGAAGCGGAAAATTGACGTCTTTTTTAGGTTTATCAATCATCTTAAAAAAAACCGATGATAAAGCTTTTTCCCTGTCAAGATTCGGTGATATACTCTGTACCTTATCAAAAAGCATTTTAGAATCAGCAAGGTCAAGGTTGGCGTAAACACTTTCCTCTTTATCAACTACAAGTTCGATGAACGCTCTGACTTCGCCTTTGGTAAGTTTTCTTTTACCACTTTTAACATCTTCCGGAATATACTCTTCCATAAACTTACTACGTCTGTACCGAATCAACTCATATATGTAGCTTTCTTTGGAATCAAAGAATCTATAAAAGGTGCCGGTTCCAATCTGAGCCGCTTTAGCAATTTTAGGAATCGACATGTGAATCATCCCATACTCTTTAAGCATAGGAAAACCAACACTTAAAAGTTGCTCTTTAATTGCTTTTCTTTCTTCTTCCTTAAAAACTCTAACAGGCATACAGGTTACCCCTTACATAATAATCAGTGCAAGCAGGCCAAAAGAAGCAAGTCCTAAGCTCGCAGCACAGCAGCTGGGAGCATCAATAAAGCACTTAAGTTTCGTAGCCCTAAAAAGAAGCCCAACTATCTGAAATACTACAGGATTAAAAACTAAGCACCACATTGGTGCCGGTATTATTCCAGCGATGATTGCAAAAATTACCATTCCCGAAGTAACTATAACAAGTAAAGTATAGCACGCAAAGAAGGGAAAATAAATCTGCTTAAATATTGTATCTATTACTTCTTCAGCAAGTTCAAACTTATCCTTTTTAAGAATTAACTGATATATAGTCGGGCAAATATTTAAAAAAGTATGGATCATAAACCCACCCATAGCACCAACTAATGCAACTATTCTGAAAATAAGTGCGAACGTTTCGGACTGCATATTTAAGGATAATGCCCACATTCCGCAGCAGTACATTGGCACTGCAAAAGTTGCAAGGATTGTCGAAGTTACAAATCTGTAGTGAGGCATAGTCGCCCACTTGCTGTCTATAACTTTCAGCTTACCCATTTTCTTGTTATCCGGTCCTTTTAAGTCCAAAAAAAGATCGGCAATAGCGCAAATAATACCTCCTGCTATGCCGATAAATGCCAAAATAGTATTACTCACAATTTCACCCCTTTCATTATGTGAATGTTTTTTAATTTCATTCACATAATGAACCCTGAATAAAAAAATGTCAATACCTCTTTATTCAATTTCTTAATCTTCAAGGAATAATCCACCTGCTGTTTTTTACAAATCCAGCTTATGTTTCTTTAAAACAAATCGAGTTGACTGTCTAAATATATCTCTTCTCTTACCTTAAGCTGGTATTCAGGTTTAGTCATATAATACAGTATAAACTCTAATAGTAAGGCACTTCCAAGTCCTCGTCCTTCTATCTTAAAGTTTTTAAATCCCATCGGAAGATATGTATTTTTAATATCTTCAATTCCTATAAATGAAGGGTTTTCCATAGCCCTTGAAAAGCGATATCCGTCTGCACCGTTTTTACCACTACAGATATGGTCTTCACAATCAATTCCAAGATTTTTGCGACTCACATTTTCGTAGCAGGCTCTTCTAAAACTGCAGGATATATCACAACACTCGTTACAGAGAAATTCGACTTTATCTTTATGTTCTAAAGAAAGCATATACAGTTTATCCATAGACTTATTAAGCCTGAAATCAGGAACTACATAACTATAGTCTTCCCGTTCAAGTTCTTTTAAAAAACCGTCAAAGTCTGTGATAACCTTGGTTGTTGAAGAAACAAAATAAAAATCAGTATAATTTGATTTTAAGTAATCAAGAAGCATGTCACTAGCGACTATTATTCCCGTCTTTACTTCCCTGTTACCTTCAAACAATCTGCAAAGGCGATTGCACTTTCTGTCGGATAAGTGCTCTTCTTCCAAAAGCAGGTTACTAAAGGTCAGTCTTGGTGAGATTCCATACTTCTTCATTAATAAAAGTACATCATCCGAATCAGCATAGCCAAAACCAACTCTTCCACCACCCCATAGGCAGTCCGCGGGCGAACCATATATGGAGCCAATCTCACACCAGTCATAGAAATATTCACGATGCTTTTCAAATAAGGGTAAAAAGAGACTGTAAAAATCATAAAATTCAAAAAGTCCGGGCAGGTGAAAATAAGCCACGCCAGAGTTTTTCGTATCTAAATTGTTTTTGTTATCGTTAGCGTCACCCATTCTTTTTCTTTTGTCCTTATTATTAAATCTGCATTCCACGCTTGGATGCAAAATAGCGAATCATCGCATCTGAAGATACTTCCTTACCCGTGAGATTCTTTATAAGAGTAGGAGCATCATATAAACTGCCGTGGCTTCTAATATTCTTATTAAGCCAGTTATTGATTTTTGGCATTTCTTTATTTAAAAGAAGCTTTTTAACATCTCCCAAATCATCAGTCATCTTTTCTAAGTACATTCCGTCGTAGATTGAACCAAGAAGATATGAAGGGAAGTAGCCGTAAAATACTGATGACCAGTGCATGTCCTGTAAGATACCGTGCGCCTGATCTTTGGGGGTAACTCCTAAATACTGCTTCATCTTGTCCGAGAAAATGTCCGAAAGTTCATTTACTGACACGTTTCCTCTAAACATCATTAGTTCGATTTCGTAACGAAGTATGATGTGCATACAGTAAGTCATTTCATCGGCTTCAGTACGCACCTCGCTACACGCCCAACGGTTTAAAAACCGGTTCAAATCATCAGGTTCTACGCCTTTAAATTCAGGCCATATATTACATAAATCATCGTATACAGGAAGCCAGAACTCTACATTTCTTGCAAGAGTATTTTCCATAAATCTGGACATACTTTCATGTATATCACTGTAAATCAAATCGTTAGGTGCAAGACCTATATATGAAGGATCGACATTTTGCTGATAAAGGGCATGGCCACCTTCGTGAATAGCACTAAGGCATACCTCAAGCGGATGTCTTCCATAAAGTCGGTTTGTAATTCTCACATCGTGTGGATCAATAACACTTGATAAAGCGTGTGGACTATCACCTGTTGTCCCTCTTTTAAAATCAAATCCTATATAGTCAAGAAGAAAGTTTTGGACTTTTTCCATTGTCTCAGGTGACGCTGTAAGCTCGTCGCACTTTGTTTTCTTAACTTCTTTACCCTTAATATCATCTATGAAAGGGGCGATTCCATCTTTTACGCCTTTAAAAATTCTATCCAAATCTTCGGTCTTAAGGCCGTAATCCCATAAATCCAAAAGAGCATCATAGGTATCTTTTCCCGGAAAGATATACCCCATACGTTCTTTGGTCATTTCTATATTCTTAGCCAATGCAGGGGCAAAAGAAGCATAGTCATTTTCGGCCTTGGCCCTGGCCCAGGTTGCTTCGCATTTAGCCTGCATGGTATTGTACTGTGCTTCAAAAGTTCCCGGAACATTAATAAAACGCTCATAGCCTTTAAGATCACGTTTTATTGAAAGTTTCTGAGCATCATTTAAATCATCAGAGCTATCGTTTAATTTATAAAGAAGCTCTCCAAACTTAGGATCTGTTTCAAGCTTAAAAATTTCATTTCCGAAAAACTCAATGGCTTCATATTTATTCTCTCTTGAGTTTTCAGGGGCCTTGGCTCTTAAATCCCAGCTCATGAGATTAATCATTCTATGGTAGTAACTTAATTTCTTTTTGTAGTCCTGATATTCTTTAAACATGTCTTCTGCCTTTCAAAACATACTATACATACAGATTATATTTTACCTGTGTAAAAATCGATCATGTGACTATGTGCCAGTTTCATTTTATTCAAATCCTGAAATCTATGGTCGGCATCTTCAACTTCAATAAGTTCAATAACATTATTATCGCAGAAATTGCGGCTTTCATCTATTGATACAATTTCATCTTTATTTCCGTGGATAATCAGAATATCATCTGCAAAATCCAGATAGCTCCATTTTCGAATGTCCTTATCCATAAGCTCATCCAAAAAAGCTTTGTTTATAAGTACTTTTCTATCGAAACCTGCTTCAACGTCCTTACCCTTTTCAAGAGCTTCCGCACTTTCTCTTGATAGAATTCGGCTATACATCACTTCTCCTATTGATATAGCAGGACACCTTAATGCAATTCTTTTAAACGGGTTACTCTCATGATCATGAATATACTTTAAGGCAAGGTAGCCGCCAAAGCTTGTACCATAGGCATATATTTCATCAGTCCACGTATCTTTTATATAGTCAAGCACCATCGTAAGATAGATATCGCAGTCTTCAAGTGTAAGTTTTTTCCTTACATCTGTACCGTGACAAGGCCAGTCAAATATCACTACTGCTGCCTTTTTCATCTTAGATAAAGCGGCCTCAGCAAAATGCTCGCATGCCTTATTATCCTTGTGCCCACCAAATCCATGCATAAAGACAATAACCTTATTTATATCTCTCATCGATTCCGTAAATATCTTGCACTTTATGCTATATCCCGGATTATTAATATCAAAATACCTAACCATTTCCTACCTCCGCGGTTTTTCCTGGTACGTTTAACCTTATTAAATAGACTCAGGTAAAACCTGAGTCTTTTCATCTTCTTATCTTGGTATTACGATTATCTGGTAATAATCAGCCCATTCTGAAAAAGTATATGAGTCAAAGCCAACATAGACATATTTTTCGTCAAAACAAAAATCATATGCTTCTATATTATTGAGCGCTTCTAAATCGACGCCATCCCACTTGTCACCTATCTGACTAAGTATAAGCTCATCTACTTCCTGGCGGCTTATGCCTAAGACTTCTTCGATGGTAACAAACTTCTTAGTGATGTGATTGTAGTTTATTGCGCTGTAGTTACAGTTATAAACGCCACCCATATACCAGCCACTAATCATACCAACGCTGATGTTTCCATCCGCATCCCAAAATACCCTGGGAGCATGAATAGTATTGTCCTGAAACTCTTCCTTCTCAGGGTAATCTTTCATAGTAGCTAACCATTCTTTGGCATCTTTTTCATACTCTTTACAATAGTCATCATCGATTTTCTGAAGCATTGCATTTACTTCGTCTACGCTATCTGCTTCTCCTATAAATCTTGGAAGTTCCACGTAAGCGAGGACTTTATGATTCTCATCTTCAGCCGAAACATCGTTCATTACAATCTTATAGTCTTCGATTCCTGCAATTATTTCTTCATCTTCAGTTTCAGAACTTATTGATGCACTGGCAGGTGTTTCATATTCTTCATCACCCGCTGATACATCCGAAAAATCTTCCGGTGCTGTCGACGAAGTAGTTGATGTATCTACTATTGATACCTCTAAGAACGCGCTGCCCTCACTCGTCGATGCACCTTCTTTGGCCCCACATCCGAAAAGGCAGATAAAACTAAGTGTAACTAATCCCCCAATGATAAATCTCTTCATAACATACTCTCTTTTCATATTTATTCCAGCAAGCATTCTAGCAACTAAGATTACCAGAATCAAGACTCAATATAAATATATTGTCATATGTTTCATTGAGGTTCAAAGCACTTTTAATGAGCCCTAGGGACGGGGTTAGCGGTTCATTTTTTACGCCACCTCGGTTTTGTAGTAAATCAGGTCCCTTTCTTTTTCCAAATATATAAACTCGTTTTCAGCTGTATAACTATCATTCAAGTTCTTCCATTACACTCATGTATGCAGGACGAATAATCTTATTCATACAGATAAGCTCTTCAATCCTGTGAGCGCTCCACCCTACTATTCTTGCAATTGCAAACAATGGTGTGTATAACTCGGTTGGAATACCTAACATATCATAAACAAATCCACTGTAAAAATCCACGTTTGGACATACGCCTTTATAAATGTGTCGGCTGGCGTTGATGAGTTTCAAGCCTTCCTCCTCAACAATATTATAAAGTTCCATATCATCATCTTTATTCTTGTCGTGGGCAAGCTGCTTAACATACTCTTTGAAGATAATCTCACGAGGATCGGACAAAGAGTAAACAGCGTGACCTAATCCGTATATAAGTCCCTTATTATCGAAAACCTCTCCCGCCAGCATTTTAACGAGGTAAGCGCGGATTTCGTCGCGGTCTGAAGGATCGCTTACGTTGTCTTTGATATTCTTCATCATTTCCATCACTTTGATGTTAGCGCCGCCGTGCTTGGGGCCCTTAAGTGAAGACATTGCCGCTGCTATGGCAGAATATGTGTCCGTTCCCGCAGATGTAACTACTCTGGTGGTAAATGTAGAGTTGTTTCCGCCGCCGTGCTCCATATGAAGAATAAGAGCAATATCGAGAATGTGAGCCTCTAATGGAGTGTACTTCTGATCAGGTCTTAGCATCAAAAGAATGTTCTCGGCTGTGGAAAGTTTTGGATTGGGCCTATGGATAAACATACTTTCATAGTTTTCGATGTGGTTATAGGCATGATAGCCGTATATTGCAAGCATCGGAAACTGAGCAATCAATAACAGACACTGTCTTATTGAATCTTCAAGCTCTGTCGAAGATATATTTTCATCGTAAGACGCAAGCGTAAGTATACTTCTTGTCATACTGTTCATGATGTCTTTGGACGGTGCTTTCATTATTACATCGCGGGTAAAGTTGGTCGGCAAAGTGCGATTTTCAGAAATAATCTTGAAAAAGTCCTCATATTCTTTATCTGTAGGTTTTTTGCCGAATAACAAAAGATAGGCAATTCTTTCAAAACCGAATTCCCCGGGTTTTATCTCATCTATCAAGGAATTAACCTTGTAACCTCTGTACCATAATTCGCCATCGACCGGAGTATTTACTCCATCGATATTTTTCATTGATGTAATTTTAGAAATGTTGGTAAGGCCGGTTAATATACCCTTACCATTAAGGTCTCTAAGACCTCTGTTAACAGAGTACTTATTAAATAAATCTTCTGTGATGTTGTCGGTTTCAAGGCAAACTTCTTTCTGTTTTGTTGAATAATCCGATATGTTTTTCTTGGCCATGTGTGTTTTCTCCTTCCTGATAATCGGTGTCTTTAACGCAAAAAACCACCTTTCCGGTGGCAGGATAAAAAGCACTCATGGCATATGATGCTGCAAATCCTCTGCCTGACGAAATTAGCTGACGGGCTAGGCTGAGGTAGCCTTCCTGTAAAGGATACGCCCCAATAATTGGTTCTTCCGCTGCTTAAAAAGCACTCAACATTTTTGCATTTATTTACTTATTATAATACATAAAAGCACGATACGCTATGAACATATTATTAACGTTTTCGAAACTTTCTATACGAAAGCGAACCCAGGGGACGGGGTTAGTGGTTCATTTTCCGTTGCCTATTGCCCCCAAGGACGGGTTAGCGGTTCACATGTGAACCGCTAACCCCGTCCCCCCAGTTCATATGTGAATTGCTTGAACATATCAATATTTTTCAGTAGTCCGTCTTGAAGTTTTCTGCTCGTACATATAGCAAGATTATATTGCTCTAATGTAATATCTTTAGTCTTTAAAGCCTCTTGAAGTTCATCCATATCGTCAACGACTATAGTCCCATCCCGATAAACGACCAAATCTAAATACAAATCATCAAAATACGGGGTCCCGTCATCAAGTAGCCCCTGGCCTGCAATCATGTCTATATACCAAAGAATAATCTCACCATTCTCATTTAGCATTGCCGTAATACAATAATAATCATCTTGGGGCAGCATAGAAATCCACTTAAGCCCTTTATCGCAAACAACAATGTCTTCGCCATTATGTTTCCAAATCTGTGGCGTCGTTACTTCCTTTATATCAATTACTTCGACATAACCTTCAAAATTATCTGTCTTAACAAATTTCCTGTTTGTTTCTTTTTTAGTTATGCATTTCCATTCACCATATGATAAGTCGCTTCTTTTCACTATTCACCTCAAACCAAGGCCATCACAGAAAAGAATCTGATTCTTTAGAAACTGATGACCTTTGATATTATTCGCCGACAAGCTGCACTTTTATCATGTCATGATGCATAGCCTTTAAAAGAGGGCCAAATATATCTTGTGTATATAACTTCAGGCTACTTGTATTTATGCATGGATGGCATCCGACAAACTCACCCTTTAATACGTCTTCGTCAACTATTAACTGGACCTTGTTTTCTTTATCGTTCATCAAGCCAAGTACGCTTACCGAACCCGGAGTAATATCCAAAAGTTCTTCCATATATTCAGGCTCAGCAAAACTAAGTCTTGCACAGCCAAGCTGCCCGCTTAACTCTTTAGTTTTAAACACCTTATCGCCCGGCATCATTAAAAGATAAAACTGTGTATGCTGTCTGTTACACAAAAAAAGATTTTTGCAAACTACAGCTTCCAATATTCCATCTATCTCAAGGCAGTCCTGCATAGTATTAGCATTAGCATCAGGATGATCACATCTCCAGTAAGAAAGATTTAGTTCATCAAGGAGTGCGTAACATCTTTGTTCCTTGTCCAATCTGTCTGAATAGTCCTTAGGACTTCCTTTTTCTAAAGTAAGCTGCATTCTGTATCTCTCCTTCAAATATACTCATCGTTTCTATTGAATTTCTTTAAATCATCTTTAAGATTGCTTTATCTTTACAAGAAAGAATTATTTATCGTTGCTACTATATTTCTTAACGATGCATATAGAATAGCCACGGGAACTTTCTTTTGGCATCAATATTAGGCAAAAGAAAGTTTCGCGTGGCATTAAAGCTAACACTACTTTGTTATTCGATTTTAGATTTCTATTTTTCCATTTCCTCTAAAATCTTTACAGCAGAAGCCACCATTTTAGGGCATACTTGTGTAAAACAATTATGCTCCATCGCGTACGAAGCGCCTTCAGCAGTTGATATATCACATCCTAAAAGTTCATTGCAAATATACGAGCCATTTTCCTTTTTAAACTGTTCCAGAAATTCAACCGTTTTCTGATTTGCTCGTGTTCTGCTATCTAAATCGTCCTTTTGGCTCTGTCCGTATTTCATTCCAAGCACAAGTAATGCACCCGAACAGGCTCCACATACTTCTCCTTTTCTCATTCCACTGTTAAGACAATATGCTACTTTCAAAGCCTGTTCTTCTGTCAGTCCTACTTCTTCAGCGTATGCTGCCAAAACAGACTGAGAACAATGGAACTTATCCTGGAAATATGATAATGCTTTTTCTTCATGTGTCATTTAAATTACCCCTTGATTTCCCGAATCATCGAAATTTCTTTGCATCCGAAGTAGCTTTATTGTAGTATCCAGGTTTCTCCGGTTGGCAAAAGAAAGCTTCCGCCCTGAATCGTTTCCGTGATTACACCGCTTTTGTTTCTAAAAACAACTTCTTCCCTATAATCGGGCTCTTCCTCCCATTTTGAAAACACCCATTTTTCATCTTTTCTAAAAAGAAAAGCTTCTGTGTCGCCTATTTCATATGATACTTTTTCGGGCCAAATAACTTCAAAATCATTCTCAGCACCTTGCCTGGTTATCATCAAGGGTCTGCCTTTCAAAAAAAGGTTATAGCAGTCTTTTACTTCTGACAATGGTAGTTCCACATAAAGGGTTATTTTTTGAAACTCCCCACCGCAGTCAAGCACCTGTATATTTTGTTTACCAAAGTCTACAAGCAAAATGTAAATGTTTCCATCTATCTGAGCCGGTCTCCCAAAATACTGGTTTTCGCTTAATTTTAACGGCTCAACCAGCTTTCCATCCGGCCTATGAACGAATATCAGTCTGTTAGCCTTAACCATGCCCTTTTCCTTATATGCTTCTTCTGCTTCGTACAAATCTCCGCATGAATAATCTGTACCGAAATACCATTCACTGTTTTCTTCTAAAAGTTCTAAATAGGTAATCCCATTTGTTTCAATAATTTTCATAAATACCTCTAGTCAACTCAATAATTCATGATAGCTTATTGGTTGCAGACTCTTTTTTGTAAAATATGGTTAGTTAATCCACTTCTCATCGATTTCAGCAAGTATTTCACAGTGAAAGTCATGAGAACGCTTAAATCCTTTTTACGAAGAAATATTCCTCATAGTCATCTTCGTCATTTCGATAGAAGCCGGCCTGTTCATAGCCCATAGCAATATAAAATTCTTTTCCTTGATAACCAAATGTATCTAATCGTATTGTGTTTGCTCCTAATTTTTTAGCTCGACTCTCAAGTTCAATCAGCAGTTCCTTGCCATAGCCTTTTCTTCTGTGCGCTTCGTCCACAAATACTGTGGAAACATATAGTATTTTAAAGCAAGTCATACAAGCGTCCAAACCAGCAACAACTTCGCCTCCTATCACGATTCCTATAGATATTCTACCATCCAAAGAATATGTAATGTGCTTTTCATCATATGCTTCAAGCGCTTCTTCAAGCTGTTCAATTTGTTCTTTATCTAAATCAATTATCTTCATACTAATCCTCCGTAAATTCGGAATTCTATCATCCCTACAAACCTATAAGATAGATTTTTTCTTTATAATACCTTTTCCATATATCCACAAGTAAACGGAAAAAAATCATACTTCTCGGCACCTGTATGCACAAATCCATATTTTTCATACCAACTTCGTAATACGGTGTTTTCTTCGACAATACCTATGTTCATTTTAGTACATCCGAGTTCTTTTGCCTTTTCAAAAGAATGCTCCAGTAATGAATAACCTATCTTGTTATGTCTATATTCTGGCAACACACTTAGATTATTTAATTCGCATTCTTCGTTATCCTTAATCAACAAAGAATAGTAGCCAATAAGACGATCCTTTTCATAATATCCATACATTAGTCTATGCTCACCAAACATATGCCACTCGATTCTTCCTTCATCAGTAGCAAAAGCCGTAAATCTTGCACCATTTTCCTCAGTAATTCCAAATTCATTTGCTACTGTTGCAAAACTTTTTCTTATTACCTCAACACACTGTGATATATCTTCTTTCTTTATTTCTTGAATCATAAGATTTATCTCCTTTGCACTGAAATCGGAATTTGCCACTACAACTGACAAACCATAATGTATTCTTCTGCATTTTCATCAACTATTTCAAATCCCACATTTTTATACATTCTTACAGCGTAATTCTGCTTCTGAACAGCTAATGAAGTTTTCTTATATTTGCAAGATTTCCTAATCGATCGAAAGCGTATAAACTTCTGATTCAAATGTTTTACTTCCATCGCTTTTTGTATATGAAGAGTCATGAGCATATACCATACCTAATTTTTGCATGACTCTCGCACTGCCTAAGTTTTCCTTGGCACACTCACCTTCAAACTTGCGTGCTCCATATACCTTAACCGCATGATTTATTAGCGCTTTCATGCCTTCTACAGTATATCCCTTCCCCCAATCATCGTAACGATTAACATACGATAATGAATAAGAATCATGCTCTTGGATGTAATTTAAGGCATATATTCCAACAGCATGTCCATCGCTTTTGTCTGTAACAAGCATTAATATATTAGTTTTAGAGTTAGGGTCTTTTTTAGGTAACCACACCAGCGGTTCTTCAACTGTTTTACAAGCCGAACCCAACAGGTATTTATATACGCGCTCGTCCATATCCCATGCTGCCATTGCCTTGTAATCATCAGGCATGAGTCGACGCATATGTAATCTATTAGTTTCTACAGTTTCCATTAGTGTTCTCCTCCTAACGAATAAAAAACATGAATTTACATAGCCCGAATTATCAGAATACTGCACAGGCGTATGAAACTTGAAATTTATATATAGACCATATTATCAAAATCATAATACCAACCCGTATCAAACTTTGGTGACAACTCACCAAATCCTATAGTCCGCGCACTATATTTAAATAATTCTGTCGTTGGTCTACAGCTGCATATTATAATGGCTGCAGTAGACCTTCTGATACTAACCTATCTATTAACCAATTTTCTCTTTCCATTAATCGATTGCAATACAAGCCATTTTCTTGCTGTGAATGGTCATGTAAGCAATTAACTTTTTTCGCTTCTTCTGCAGTTACCCATCTTAGTGTGTATCTCTCATCCTCTTCATAAGTATCTAACTTTTGATACAAGATATTATCAGTTACATTACAAATATAAAAGTAATTCTCCTGTATAAAACAATCATCATACTTTCCTTGTTCTTTTCTAACAATTAATCCATATTCCCGTATTGATTCCCTAACAACTTCGAGGCCTAATTCTTCATGCACTTCCCGGACAAGTGCATCTTCATTTGTTTCGTCTTGATCAATTCCACCACCAGCAAAAATATAGTAATCATATTTTTCACTGTAAACCAGAGCCAACTTATTGCCTCTTATAATAATTGCTCGTACTGATGGTCTAATTCCAATACTCCCATCTTCTTTATAATCTTTGTAATCAAATTCTTTTATTATATTCATATAGATTCCTTACTGCACCGGATTATCAAAATGTGTATGCATTACGTCAAAAATCATAATCTTCATCCCTTATTTGATATTGCATGGATTCACCTGAAATCAAATTCAGTTACACTACAGTTTTGTACTCCAAAACCGGCATACTCATCATTTGTCATATCTTCAAAATATGATTTAACTACTCTGGCTATCCCATTGTGAGCTACTAAAATATATGTCTTGTCTTTATCGGCTTTTATTTCATCAAGCAAATTATATATTCTTTGAGCTAATTTAAGCATAGTTTCTCCTGTACCATGGCTATCAATAAATTGCTTTTTGGCCTCATGAAATGCGGGAGCATTTCTAGGTGTAGTACCCTCCCACACGCCAAAATTCTGCTCAATTATTCTCTCGTCCACCTTCATTGGTATACCTGTTATCTCGGATATATGCTTCGCCGTCTCATACGCCCTAGATAATGGTGAAGCAATTATCATGTCCGCTTTTATCTGTTTCTCAAGAATAATCTTACCTGTTTCAATAGCCTGCTCATGGCCTTTTTGAGTCAGAGGACTATCCGTTTGACCACATATTTTATTTTCAATATTCCACTCACTCTCACCATGTCGAACAAAATATACTTTATGCATGGTATATCCTCCTAGTATTCATGTTCTGAAAGTACTTTCACCGCAATATAGGAATTTTATTAATCCTACAACTACTAAGTGTTATAAATAAAAAAGAAAGAATTAATCATAATCCTTTTTCCATTAATTCAAAATACCCTTTTCTCCAGTTGGCCACTCCTCTGACTTCATACCCATTATGGCGATAAAGTTTTTGAGCAAAGGGATTTTGAGTAAATACATCAAGCCTAACAGACTCATATCCCATGTTTCTAATTTGTGCTTCTATTTCTAAAAGTAATTGTTTGCCGATTCCTTTCCCTTGAAACTTGGGAGATACGCAGAACCTATGAAGAATATATGCCGTCATATCCGGATACTTCCAATCCGCTTTTTTATATGCATCATCAGACTCATCACTTATCACATAAACGGCAACCAATTCTTTGTTCTTTTCTACAACATATAAGTTGCCTTTAATAATATCTTCGTTGAAGTCTTCGGCTGTCGGATATATTCCATCCCACTGAAATATATCGTGCTTTTCCATTTCTTTTATTGCTTCCTGAACCAGTTTAGTAATCGCTTCTATATCATCTTTCACGCCTAATCTGCGATTCATATCATAACCATTCCTTCACTGAAAAATACGATTTCTATCACTCTAACACGCAAAACTCATGAAGATTCTACCACCAACTCGCAAACATATAAAGGACATTTTTCACTTTCCCAAAAGAAAAAAGCCTCAAGAAGGTTGAATTCTCAAGGCTTTTAATACTAAGAATTTAGCGCCGACCGAGCCATGCGAGGATTTGTGTGAATTGACCGATGGTAGCTTGCTCACAATCGGGCATATTCACGCGAAGACTCATAGGGCGACAAACGATATGAGCAAGAACACAAAGTGTTCTGCGAATGTCTTTGTCATCATGGCGGGTGTAAAATTTATTGCTCAAGCTCTGCACTCTTTTCAATCATTGCTGTAACCATATGATTAAGTTCCGGTGCTTTTTTACTCGTAATAACCGGTTTCAATTTTGTGTGCTTGTTAATCTTACAGATACATCTCCGTTACTTAATAG